>CAYZEA010000040.1:0-1584 GCA_964477575.1 uncultured Methyloversatilis sp. | reverse complement strand
CTTGCTAGGCAAGGACGCCATCGATGAGCGCGATTTGTTTCTGTTGCACAAAGCCATCATCGCCGAGAACATCACGGACATCTATAAGCCAATCGGCGCATGGAAGAACGAGCCGAACTATACGAGTTATGTGTCTTCGACTGGGAAACCAGCCTTGCGCGAATATCCGTTGCCAGCGAACGTCCCGGCGCTCATGCGACAGTGGGTAGAGCGTTGCAATGTGACCTCGGCGAAAGAGCTTACGCAGGATGAGGCGGTGGCCGCCTATGCCAGCCTTCACCTTGCTTTTGTGACCATTCATCCTTTTTTCGACGGCAACGGGCGCATGGCGCGGCTCGTCTCGAATCTGCCGGTGTTGAAAGCCGGCTTCCCCCCGGTTATCGTTCCCAAGGAAGACCGCAAGCGTTATCTGGAAACGGTTTCAGCTTACCAAGAGAAGATTGCTGACCTTGCTGCATTGCGCGCCATGAACAACCTCCCCCTAGGCGACGAATTCATCGCGCTTTGCCGAGAATACTGGAAGAGCACCCTGGAGATAGTCAGCCAGTCTCGGCAAATGCAGCAGGCGCACCTGCGGCGCGATCAAGGATTGGAGCGTTAGAGCTTGCAGCGTTTTTGCTCCGCAAGCTTAAGCATATTTGCTTTACGCTCCTTGGCTGCATCGATTGCCTCGTCGGTGTTGAGGTATGTCGCAACCAATCCAGGCAAGAAAAACAGCGCGGCGGCCACGTTCGTTCCGGTCACCCTGCGTTCGCCACGAGCATCTTTCTCGGCTTGTTCCGCAGCTTCAAATTCAGCTTTGATTTGCGCGCAAGTCAGACCATCATCGCCAACTTTGCGAGTTTCAATGACAGTAGGCGTTGCGCAACCGGCCACCAATAATGCAGTCACAGTAATAGCAATCAGCTTCATCTCGATTCTCCTGACATCCCGCAGGGCGGTATGTCTAATAAGACACGAGGTGGAAACGGCAAAAACTCGTCAGCGTATCGAAGTCGAAACGCTAGAGAAGTACCGACTGTCGAACGAATCCAGGTGCTCACCCGCCACCCATACATACCCAGGGGGTACGACATGCTCACCCCAGGCTACGGGCAAATCAAATCGGCGCGGCCGACTGTCCGACAGCAATACGCCGTTGATCCAGACACCGTTTTCAGAGACCGACACGCTATCTCCTGGCACCGCAACCACCCGCTTGATTAGCGGCATCTTTCCCTGGCACGCCGGCTCGCCCGGCCGCGCGTCCGGCAGCGCCGCGACAACGAATGGCGGGCAGAACTGAAAGTAGTCGCCCCGCGCCGGGTCCTTGGACACACGGTAGAACACCCCAGGCAAAGAACCAGTAACGTTGATTCTCCAACCCCCCTCTTTTACCGAGTATCCCGCGATGAGCACCGCTGACAGCGCCAGCATCGGCCAGCGCATGCGGTCGAAGCGCGCCCTCATTCGCAACGACCGTAATTTTCTGCCGCCCCCATCATTTGACGCTCGGACAAACGCTTGTCCTGGTAGTAGATGATCTTCTGAGCGTAGATCGGCGAATGCCCGGCCACCAGTTCGCGCACGGTGGCGGCGATGTCG
>CAYZEA010000039.1:0-3493 GCA_964477575.1 uncultured Methyloversatilis sp. | reverse complement strand
ATGGCAACTATTACTTGGTCGGACAGTTGCGCGGCGGCTCCAGCAGTTGTACTTCCTCAGGAAATGACAGTTACGGCCGCTTAAACAAGGCATACAACGCTGCATTGAAACAGTGGCTAGATCCGCCGCCTCCAACGACGTACCAGTCCACATACGGCAAGATTCAATGGCAGCAGCGGGGCGGCGATACCCGTTACTGTATCGATATTACCGATGAAAGTTGGCGCATTTACCCGGGTTTGCAGGCAGTCGCCTGTGGCGACCACATGTACGAGTTCTCACCTGAGCAGTATGTCAGGGAAGTAATGAAGATTCCTCCGCTCCCCATCGGATTCGTTTTTTACTGGCGCGTATGGTCGCCCAGCGAGTACGGTGGCATTGGCTTTGAAGGACAGGTAAAAGTCCAATAGGACTTAGTTAAGTTGCCGATACCGGCCAGACTTGGAGGCTGTGCAGTGGGGGTGTGCTGGCACTTGAAAGAAAGCCAGCGAGCAATGGTGATGGCGAGTTTTGCGAATATCCATCTAGGTCATTTCGCAGGCAACATAATACCCAGTTGATTGCTGCACGGCAGCAGTAAAAGCCTTATCCACACTATAAGAAAAAGTGACTGGCGCTTATGGGTTTGGCGCATTAGAGTCCGCTCATCTGCTCGACAACACCCAAGGCAGTGTTGTCCTCGGTGTTGTTGAAACTGTTTCTCCACTCCCTCTGGCGTTTGCCAGTTTGGCCCTGCCCCCGATCGGGGGTAGGGATTTTTCTCGGGAGGAAGCGACAGCCGGCAGACCAAAAAACATAAACTTGGCGGGCGCCATTAAAAGGAGGGGAACATGCAAGCAAGCCGTATCACGCTGACCCAGTTCATGAACGAGGAGCAGCGGAAGATTCCGGGCGCCACAGGCGATTTGACTGGTCTAATCAACGATGTCGTCACCGCGAGCAAGATCATCGCCAACCAGGTAGGTAAAGGTGCGCTACTGGCCAGTGGTAAGGACCTGAATCAAAAGCTCGAGTCGATGGCCAACGAAGTGATGCTGGAGGCTGCCAAGATGACCGGCCACCTGTCGGCGATGGCTTCCGAGGACATGGATGGCATCAGTTCCACCCAGCCGCGCGGCAAGTACCTGCTGACCTTCGATCCCCTCAACGGTTCGGGTAACCTCGACATCAATTTTCAGACGGGCACGATTTTCTCGATTCTGCTGGCACCGGATGCTAAGCGCAAGCCCAAGTCGGAAGATTTTCTCCAACCGGGCTCCGAGATCATCTGTGCCGGTATGATCCAGTACGGTGCTTCGACGCGCCTAATCATGACGACTGGGCTTGGCGTGAATGGCTTCACGCTCGATCACGATATCGGCGAGTATGTGCTGACGCATCCCAAGATGACAATTCCGATCGAAGCGAGCACGTTTGCGATCAATGCCTCGAACGAGAAATACTGGGAACCGCCGGTACGCCGTTATGTTCAAGAGTGCATGGCCGGCAAGGAAGGCTCGCGTGGCAAGGACTTCGGCATGCGCTGGGTAGCATCACTGGTGGCCGAGGCCTATCGCATCCTCACCCGTGGCGGCGTGTTCCTCTACCCGCATGATGAGCGTACCCGCGAGCAGGGCGGCCGTCTTGGCCTGATCTACGAAGCCAACCCGATTGCCTTCATCATCGAGCAGGCGGGCGGCGGCGCAATTACCGGTCGTAACCGCATCCTCGATATCAAGCCCGCCGAACTGCACCAGCGCGCCCCCTTCATCTTCGGTTCGAAGGAAGAGGTGGATCGCCTGCATCGCTACCATCAGGAATATGTTGAAGGCAAGGATCTGGGCAGCTACGATATGCCGCTCTTTTCCTCGCGCTCCCTGTTCCGCTAGGCGGCGCTTACTTCAGCGCATTCCGCCGCCTCCTTAATCCAGTTTTCACTTTCTTCGGAGAAGTTCATGTCGGTCAAGCACCCAGTCATCGCGATTACCGGTTCTTCGGGAGCAGGTACATCCACCGTCACCAAGTCTTTTGCGCACGTGTTCCGCCGCGAAAAGCTCACCGCCGCCATTATCGAGGGCGATTCCTTCCACAAGTTCGACCGCAAGGCCATGAAGGAAGCAGCTGCGGAACAGACCAAGCAGGGTAACAACCACTTCAGCCACTTCGGTGCCGACACCAACGAACTCGAACTGCTTGAAGCCCTGTTCAAGCAGTATGGCGAAAACGGCACCGGCAAACGCCGCTATTACCTGCATAACCATGAAGAAGCCGCGCCGTGGAAGCAGGATCCGGGCACCTTCACGCCCTGGCAGGATCTGCCGCCTTCCGACCTGATGTTCTACGAGGGTCTGCATGGCGCCGTTGTCACCGACAAGGTCAATGTGGCCCAGCATGCCGACCTGTTGGTCGGCGTGGTGCCGACCATCAACCTTGAGTGGATCCAGAAGCTGATTCGCGACCGGGGCGCACGCGGTTATTCGACCGAGGCGGTGGTCGATACCATCCTGCGTCGCATGCCCGACTACATCAACTACATCACCCCGCAGTTCTCGCGCACCCATGTGAACTTCCAGCGCGTGCCGACCGTGGATACCTCCAACCCCTTCATCGCGCAGGATATTCCCACACCGGACGAGAGTTTCGTGGTGATCCGTTTTGCCAATCCGAAGGGCATCGACTTCCCCTACCTGCTGTCGATGATCAAGGACTCCTTCATGTCGCGGCCGAACATCATTGTCGTGCCCGGCGGCAAGATGGAAATTGCGATGCAGCTCATCTTCACGCCGATGATTCTGCGCCTGATGGAAAACAAGCGCCGCGCCATGGCCCTGTAAGCAATTTCACGATTTCACCAACATTGATAAACGGGTTTCGCGGATAATTCCGCGTTTGCCCTTGGAGGAAAACACCCTATGTCCGCAACATTCAGCGATTTCGAGCCGCCCGTGTTCAACAACCTGACCAGCGCGATCCGTGCCCTTGCCATGGATGCCGTGCAAAAAGCCAATTCCGGCCACCCCGGCGCCCCCATGGGCATGGCCGAGATTGCCGAAGTGCTGTGGAACCACCACATGCGTCACAACCCGGCCAACCCCAAGTGGGCTAACCGCGACCGTTTCGTGCTGTCGAACGGCCACGGCTCGATGCTGATCTATGCGCTGCTGCACCTGACTGGCTACGATGTTTCCATCGACGACATCAAGCAGTTCCGCCAACTGCATTCGAAGACGCCGGGCCACCCCGAGTACGGCTACACCCCTGGCGTCGAGACCACCACCGGCCCGCTCGGCCAGGGCATCACCAACGCCGTCGGCATGGCCATGGCCGAGAAGCTGCTGGCCGCCGAGTTCAACAAGCCCGGTCACGAGATCGTCGATCACCGCACCAACGTCTTCCTCGGCGACGGCTGCCTGATGGAAGGCATCTCGCATGAAGCCTGCGCGCTGGCCGGCACCTGGGGCCTGGGCAAGCTGACCGCCTTCTGGGACGACAACGGCATCTCCATCGACGGCCA
>CAYZEA010000038.1:0-3965 GCA_964477575.1 uncultured Methyloversatilis sp. | reverse complement strand
GGCAGACGGGAGCAACCAGACCGCCCCGCCGACGCAAATAAACCAGACGCCCGTTCCAACGCGGGATCATCCGAAGCCGGATCGTATCCATGAAATCCTCCAATTTGTTGTTCCATAGTGTCGTACAGATATCTGACTTAGTAGGTACTGAAGGGAAATTACACGTAATTGAATTAACGATCATCACATAAAGAATAAGGAGAAAGCAGCAGTTGAATTGGTCACTATCGTAAAAGCTGTATCTCAAGGCAAATAAAAAGCTGATGGATCGGGGATACCCGACCCCTATTAGACACACAGCATGTACTGTCCGCCGAAGTTGGCAGGATCGGCAGTGCCATACACGGGCAGCGCCGGCAGCTTATCTTCGGCCACGCCCAGGGCGATGGCACGATCCCGAAGGGCGGCGAGCCGGTCGGTGATGAACATGGTGGCCATGTTGGCGGAGGCGGCTTCCATCATCCGCGAGAGTTGGCCGGCATGCACGCCATAGCAGTCATGAATGGCCAGCATCGGGTTGCCTTCAGCAGCCATGTCGAGAATGGTCATGGCCAGCAGGGCGGCGTCATGGCTGTGGGTGAAGTTCGCAGCGGCGCCAGAAATCTGGTGGCTGTTGAACTTCCCGGTCGATACACGAATGTGGCGGCGAACGCGCTTTGCCCCTTCGGCTGGGGTGTATGCCACTTCTGAGACTTCCGTTTCGTAGTACGCCTGGGTCACGATCGTGCCAGTTGGCGTGATGTACGAGAACGGCAGGTTGGCGTCCATGAGGGTTTTGGCAACGCCTTTTACGAATTTCCGAGTCTTCGTGGCAGCCTGCACCACTTGATCGATGGCCTTGTTGATGACATTGACCATGAAGCGGGCTTCGAGGACGTCGTGAGTCTCCGTCTTCCGCATGAAGGCAGCGACCTTCGTCTTAAACCCACCGCCGTACATGGTGAGAATGGTGACGGGCTTGGCGAACGCGCGGGCCTTCGAACCAGCGGCCACAATCCGCTCAATCCACAGGGTGGACATGACGGACGTCTTGCCATTCTTAAGGTTGGTAAGGGCTTGAGCGATAACCGCACCGTACAGGTCTTGACGATCGCCACACATGATGTTGACGAGTTGACCAGCAACCTCGTCACGGACCATCGCGGCCATGAACTGGAAACCACTGGTCGTGGCGTCGATCATGAGAGGATAGTTCGACATGAACGCCTCAGGGTTACCACTGTTCATGGCACGCCCGAGTTCGATCACGCCCGACAGGATCACGAAGTTGTCGTGGTATCCCCAACCGGCGAGCTTGGTAATTCCGAGCATGGGATTGGCGCCGATGGCCTGAATTTCGGCCATGTTGGCAATCGCACGGGTGTAGCCGTCTTCCCACGACTTGGCGCCGTAGGCAAAGCAGCCGATGAACTTGATGAACATTTCGAGACCGACCGCGCCGAGGGGGCGGAACTCGTTGAACCGCACGAGGGCACGTTGGTACGCATTACCCTGCGGGTTCAGGAGGGAGTTGTCGGCATAACGCCGCATGCGGAAGTCCATGTTCCAGCCGCAGTAGAAGGGCTGGCCAGCGACCCGCACCGCCTCATTGACCACGCGACGGTACATGCCACGAGTCTGCTGGGCGCCAACGATCTCGCCATCGAGCTTTTTCACAGCTTTCCAGAGTCGCAGGGCTTCGTTGTTCAGATAGGCAAACTTCGCCTTCACCGCTTCCACGGCGGCCTGGGCGGCTTGACGTTCGGCACCACGAGTCCCCTTGACTGCCGCTTTGGCAGCGTCAAGCTCGATCTTCCGAGTCTCACAAGCAACCCGACGCTCTTCGCGAGCGGCGTTCCGAGTCGCGGACACTTCAGTCATGAAGACCTCCTTCGAGGCATTAAGCTCGGTGCGGAGAGCAACCCGCATGGCGGCAACGGTCGCCTTGAGGTCCGCGGTCATGGTGACGATGGTGGCGCGAGTCGCAGCCAGCACTTCCTTGCCCATTCCCTTGGCAGCGGCGCGCATGGTGGCAGCCTGCCCCTTGAGGTTCAGCTTGAGGGCTTCGATTTCGGCCCGGAGAGCGACGCGGCGAGCAGCGGCATCAGCCTTGATGGCGGCCATACGGATGGCATAACCTTGCTCGACTTCAGTCTGGGCGGCAGCAAGTTGCACCTTGAGGGTGGCAAGCTTGGCGGTCGCGTCGTCGAGGGCGGCTACGTCTTCAGTCAAGGGCATGCCTTGATCGACCATGTGCTTGACGATGGCCAGCATGGTGGTGTCGACCATCAGGGGCACGCTCATCAGCGCGTTGGTGGCATCGATATCCATCTGCGATACGTCGCCGTGGTGATTGTTTGTGTGGCCAGTTGCGGCCCGGCCAGTGACCGGACGCAGTGCGCCACTGACGCCGACGATCGTGTTCGTCGCGTCGTTGAAGCGCCATGCTTCGGGCGCCTCGAGGTGGGTGTTGGATTTGGCATTCATGGAGCCGAGAGCGTCGCGGTCTTTCCGCGCCAGCTTGCGAGTCGCATCGTCCAGATAGATGTGGTGGACGGCGAAGGTCGCGGGCTTGCCAACAGGATAGTTGGTCCGAGTCTCTTTGACGGCCTTAGAGATCAGCGCGCCATTGGCGGCGATCACGAGGCGGTGGATCAGCTGGAGACCGACTTCGATCGCCTCTTTCGAGGTCCAAGAAGCCATCAGGCGATCGAACAGATTTTCCCCGCCGTTGAGCAGGTCATCATTCAGCACGTTCGTGTCTTCGCCGTTCAGATGGACGCGGGGAGTCTCAGTCTCACACCCAGTCACAAGCTTCCCGAGGTCGGCTTCGAGTCCGTACAGGCGGGCGCCAATCTCGTAGTTCAGGACTTGAGTGTGGCTGAACACATGGGCGACGATGACCGCGGCCAGAACTTCCGGCTCGATGGTGAGCAGCAGTTTGGTCACGGCGAGCCTGCCGAGGCGACCGCGAGACATGATGCCAGCCCGTTCGGCCACCAGCAGTGCCACGAGGCGGGCATAGATCGAGTCAAGCCACGGGCGTGCCGCGATGATCTCGATATTGTGTACCTGATAGGTGGCGTTGATGATATCCATGATGTTTCTCCTGTTTAAGTTTACCCAAGCGCCGGACTACCCGACGCTTGAGAAAACCCGCGCGACTGAAATACAGTGTTCGCCCTGTCCGCCAACAACTTGTTGGCTTCATCGCGCGCCCTCCAGTGCCTGGCTTCGCCACTACTTCATGACGAGCCATATTTCCGTGCTTTGGCCCTGGATTTTTGGCTTTCTCTCTCCAGACGGGGACCACAATCACCGGCAACCGCACGCAAACGTCAGCGTACTGGCCGCCACCTACCTACTGTGAATGTGGGCGCCCGAAGGCTTTCATCCCCCAGCAAGGAAGGCCGGTCGGCGGCCTCACTGGAGGGAACAGGGGCATCTTAATGATGCTGCCTGGCAGGTGGAGCAGCCTGCTTCTCTTGCTCTCTGAGGGTTAACCACCTACCGTCCCGCTAAGGCCTTCTAGGCGATGGTCGCTTGCTTGACGACCCTCTTTTTCTGGATGGCCCCATTGTTTTGAGGGGGCTATCTTCGGGCTTTTCGCCCCCGGTGGTCCAAACTCCACCGTATTTACAAGTGTTTTATATCAAGACGGGGTGAGAGAAAAGAAGAAAGAGGTTATAGGCCGAATGTTCTAGGTGGCTAACTGTTAGAGCAATGTGTAGCTAAACTCTAGGGGTTGATGTGCTACCCAACGACGCTTGCGCCATCGTTGGGGGTTTGTGTCAGCGCCGACCGGCCCGGTAGGCCACCGAAGCGTTCGCAGCGGCCACCGCCAGCTCCAGGTTGGAGCGAGCCGACACCACCGCCTCGAAGCGGCGGTTCATGTTCCGCCCCGCCACCACCAGGGTGGCAACCACCTCCTCGGCGGTTTCCACGGCCACAACCTCAGTGGTCGTCTTGGCGGCGTTGCGGTTATA
>CAYZEA010000037.1:0-6129 GCA_964477575.1 uncultured Methyloversatilis sp. | reverse complement strand
GCAAGTTTGTCATCATCCTGCAGATCGACCGCGTCCTCTCCGTCGATGAGATGGCGCTGCTGGCCAATGTCGCCGAAGCCAGTCCGGAAACACTTTCGGCAGCAGCGTAATTTCCAAACCGACTCAGGGAAGTATCGCCATGCTTGCTCAACTGAAAGTCAGAACCCAGCTGTTTGCACTGGTTGGCGTCAGTGTGGTGCTCTTTGTGGTCGCGGTGGTGATCGCCGTACTGGCGCTGCAGGAAAACCAGCAGCATTTCCAGGAGTTCGTCGACCGGGATGCGGTTCGGCTGGCCGCCTTCAACGAGATGTACGCACAGGGCTTGCAGAGTGGCCAAGCCTTGCGCAACATCATGCTCGACCCGGGCAACCGCAAGGCCTACGATAACCTCGATCTAGCGGTGTCCGACTTCAACGTGGCGCTGAAGAGGGCAAAGGAATTCAGCGCGGCGCGGGCCGACCTGGCGCCCGTCATCGAGAAAATCGAGAAGCTCGCCCAGCAGCAACAGGCTGTGCGTACGGCCGTGGTGGCCGATGTCGGCGCGAGCAAGTTCGACGACGCCAAGTCACGGCTCAACAAGGACGAGACGCCGGCATGGCGGGCGCTGAAAAAGAGTCTGCTCGACGGCATCGCGCAGCTGTCCGGCGAAGCCGACAAGACCAAGGAACAGTTGGCAGTGGAAAGTCGGAGCAAGCAGCAGCAGATCGTCGTCATCGCGGCGATGGCGATTCTGATGATGCTGGTCATCTCCTTCCTGATTGCGCGCAATTTGCTGAAACAGCTGGGCGGCGAACCGGCCTATGCTGTTCAGGTGATGCGTCGCGTGGCGGAAGGCGACCTGAGCGATAAAGTCGTCGTCGCAGCGAAGGACGAGTCGAGCCTGCTATATGCGATTCGCAAGTCGAACGAAAGTCTCGCCCGCATCATCGACGAGGTACGTACCGCAGCGGATGCCCTGATGAATGCCGCTGGACAGGTGTCGGCCACGGCACAATCGCTGTCGCAATCGAGTTCCGAGCAGGCGGCCTCGGTCGAGGAAACCACGGCGTCGGTGGAGCAGATCACGGCCAGCATCAACCAGAATACGGACAATGCCAACGTCACCAACACCATGGCTTCAGGTGCGGCGCATCAAGCGGTCGAAGGCGGCGGCGCGGCCAAGGAAACGGTCGAAGCGATGAAGCAGATCGCCGACAAGATCGGCATCATTGACGACATCGCCTATCAGACCAACCTGCTCGCCCTGAACGCCGCCATTGAGGCCGCCCGTGCCGGCGAACATGGCAAGGGCTTTGCCGTCGTCGCGGCGGAAGTCCGCAAGCTGGCCGAACGCTCGCAGGTCGCTGCGCAGGAGATCGGTCAGGTCGCATCCTCCTCCGTCAAACTCGCCGAGAAGGCCGGTTCGCTGCTCGACAAGATGGTGCCGTCGATCAAGAAAACCTCCGATCTGGTCCAGGAAATCGCCGCCACCTCGCAGGAGCAGAGGCAGGGCGTCGGCCAGATCAATGGCGCCATGGGCCAGCTCAACAAAGCCACCCAGCAGAACGCTTCCGCTTCCGAGGAACTCGCGGCCACGGCTGAGGAAATGAGCGGCCAGGCGGCCCAGCTGCAGGAACTGATGAGCTTCTTCCGCCTCGACAACCGTCCCGCCCGAAAAGTCGGCGCTGGCGGGACGGCGCCCATAACTTGACGGACATCAAAGACCACCCGCTTCGAGGCTGCAACAATGGTCAAGCGGGATTGGAGGAGGCGCGGTAATGAAGGGACTTTTCAGCACCCTGCGCGGGCGCTTGCTGTTGCTGTTCGGCCTGGTGTTGGCCGGTACGCTGTACTACTCCATCATTAATCTGCTGGGCGACTGGCGGGAATTACGGCAATCTCAGCAAGTTACCGCTATCGTTAAAACCGGCATTGCCGTCAGCGGCGTGGTCCATGAACTGCAAAAGGAACGCGGGCTCTCGGCAGGTTTTATCGGCAGCAAGGGCGCCAAGTTTACCGACGAGCTTGGCAAACAGCGTACCCTGACCGACACATATCACAAGACCCTGACGCAACTCCTCGCCAGTGGCGAAGTAGCCGCCATGCCCGACAACCTGCGGCGCACGCTTGACGACGGCATGACCAATCTCGGCAAGCTGGCGGACACCCGCACACGCATTTCCGCGCAACAGGCCACCGTCCCCGAATCCTTCGGTTTCTATACCTCGGCCATCGACCGACTGCTCGCCATGCTCGGTCTTTCAACGGCCGTGACCGACGAAGCCGGCATTGCCAAACGGGTGATGGCCTACACGATGTTCATTAACGCCAAGGAGCAAGCCGGCCGCGAGCGGGCGACCGTCAACGGCGCTCTCGCCGCGAATGTGAGCCTGAATGTCGCCCTCTTCCAGCGCCTGCAAACCATCGTCACCGCCCAGAATGTCAATCTCGCGACCTTCCGTACGCTGGCCTCGGCAGAAACCCTGAAAGCCCTGGATGCGCTCTATACCGACAAGCCCGCACAGGAAACCATCCGCATGCGCAACACGGTGATCGAAAAAGCCTTCGAAGGCAATTTCGGCATCGAGCCGCCCCTATGGTTCTCGACCATCACCGCCAAGATCGACGCGATGAAGGTGTTTGAAGATGCGCTCGCAACCGAACTGCAAACCAGGGTGAAAGACTATGGCGACCACGCCCTGTTCGGTGTGGTGTTTTCGGCCGTATCGTCCGTCGTTGTCGTCATTCTGGCGATTGCCTTTTTCTTGCTGCTCTCCGGCATGCTGCGCCGGTTGCTTCAGGCCGTTGATGTCGCCAAGGCACTCTCGCGAGGCGACCTGACCGTACAGGCAACAATCGACTCAAAGGATGAAATGGGGCAGTTGATGGCCTCAATGGCCTATACCATCGACAAACTCGCCCACACTATCGGCGAAGTCTCGAAAACTTCGGGCATCCTGCTTAATTCGGCCAGCCAGGTCTCGTCCACCGCGCAATCCTTGTCGCAATCGAGTTCCGAACAGGCCGCCTCGGTTGAAGAGACCACGGCGTCGGTGGAGCAGATCACGGCCAGCATCAACCACAACACGGACAATGCCAACGTGACCAACACCATGGCATCGGGTGCGGCGCATCAAGCGGGCGAAGGTGGGGTGGCCGTCAAGCAAACCGTCGAGGCCATGAAGCAGATCGCCGACAAGATCGGCATCATCGACGACATTGCCTACCAGACCAACCTGTTGGCGCTCAACGCCGCCATCGAGGCCGCCCGTGCCGGCGAACACGGCAAGGGCTTCGCCGTCGTCGCCGCCGAGGTGCGCAAGCTGGCCGAACGCTCACAGGTCGCCGCCCAGGAAATCGGTCAGGTCGCCTCCAGTTCGGTCAAGCTGGCCGAAAAGGCGGGTTCCCTGCTCGACGAAATGGTGCCGTCGATCAAGAAAACCTCCGACCTCGTCCAGGAAATCGCTGCCGCCTCCCAAGAACAGTCGGCCGGCGTCGGCCAGATCAACGGCGCCATGGGGCAACTGAACAAGGCCACCCAGCAAAATGCCTCCGCATCAGAGGAACTCGCCGCCACTGCTGCGGAAATGGGCGGTCAAGTCGAGAAACTGCACGACCTGATGGCCTTCTTCAAAGTCAATGGGACGTCATAGTGTTTTCAGAAAAGTCGGCGCGGGCAGGACGGCAAACAGGTAGACTCCTGTTTGCCGATATGACGTAGCCCCCAATGTTTGCCCAACACAGTATCACCGATGCCGAGTTTGCCCAGTTCCAGCGTCTGATTTACCAGATCGCCGGTATCAGCCTTGCGGACACGAAGAAAGTACTGCTGGTGGGCCGCCTCGGCAAGCGCCTGACCGCACTGAATATGCCGACCTTCGGCGCCTACTACAAGTATGTCGCCAGCGGTAACGATCCCGGCGAGCGGCAGACGATGGTGGATCTGCTGACCACCAACGAAACCTATTTTTTCCGCGAAGAAGCGCATTTCGATTTTTTGCGCCAGGTTGTTATCCCGCAGCATCCGGCCGGCCAATCGCTCGATATCTGGAGCGGCGCCTCGTCCACCGGCGAAGAGATCTACACTCTCTCGATGGTACTGGCCGATGAACTCGGCGCCAATGCCCAGTGGTCGATTCTCGGTTCGGACATCAGCACCCATGTACTCGGCATTGCACAGCGCGGCCAATACTGGCTCGACCGCACGCGCGGCCTGCCCAAGGAATATCTCAGGAAGTACTGCCTCAAGGGCGTGCGTACCCAGGAGGGTAGCTTCGTCATCGACCCGAGCCTGCGGCGCCATACGCGCTTCATGCAGGTCAACCTGAACACCACACTGCCCGAGATCGGCAAGTTTCATGTGATCTTCCTGCGCAATGTGATGATCTATTTCGATAACGACACCAAGCGCAAGGTCGTTGCCCGCATGCTGGAAAAGCTGCGCCCCGGCGGCTATTTCATCGTCGGTCATTCGGAAAGCCTGAACGGCATCAACGAGACACTGAAAACCGTCAAACCCACCATTTACCGTCTGCCCAACTAATACCCATGGCAAAAATCAAGGTTCTCGTCGTCGATGACTCGGCTGTGGTCCGCCAGGTCAACAAGGAAACCCTCGAAAAGGAAGCGGATATCGAGGTCGTCGCCGTAGCCGACCCGCTCTATGCCATCGAAAAAATGAAGTTGTCATGGCCGGACGTGATCGTCACCGATATCGAAATGCCACGCATGGATGGCATCACCTTCCTCAAGAAGATCATGGCCGAGCACCCCACGCCCTTCGTGGTCTGCTCCTCCCTGGCTGAAAAAGGTGCGGTCGCCACCATGGAAGCGCTGGCCGCCGGCGCGCTGTCGATCATCACCAAGCCGAAGATGGGCGTAAAGCAATTCCTGCAGGAAAGCGGCGACGATATCGTCACCGCCGTACGCGCTGCCGCCCGCGCCAATATGCGCCGCGTTACCCCCGGTGCCAGCGCGCCGCCGCCCAATCTGCGTCCCAAGCTGACCGCCGACGCGATGCTGGCTGCGCAGGCAGCGAGTTCCGTCGCCATGGCCAACACCACCGACAAGGTAATCGCCATCGGCACCTCCACCGGCGGTACCCAGGCCCTCGAAGCCGTACTGACCAAACTACCGGCTACCACGGCAGGCATTGTGGTTGTTCAGCACATGCCGGAAAAGTTCACCGCGATGTTTGCCGACCGCCTCAATAGCCTGTGCAAACTCGAAGTGCGTGAAGCCAAGGATGGCGACCGCGTACTGCCCGGCCGTGCGCTGATCGCCCCCGGCGGCCGCCACATGATGCTGAAGCGCAGCGGTGCGCAGTACTACGTAGCCGTGGCCGACGGCCCGGTGGTCAATCGCCACAAGCCTTCCGTCGACGTGCTGTTCCGTTCGGTCGCACAGATCGCCGGTCGCAATGCCCTGGGTGTCATCATGACCGGCATGGGCGACGACGGCGCTCGCGGCATGAAGGAAATGCACGATGCCGGCGCGCAAACCGTAGCCGAGGACGAATCGACCTGCGTGGTGTTCGGCATGCCCAAAGTCGCCATCGACATGGGCGGCGTAGACAAGATCGTGCCACTCGACCGCATCCCGCAGGAAATCATCGCTTACGGACGCTAAGGCATGCCCCCTGCCACCTCCGGCAAGGATCTCGAACGCCTTGCCCTGAACATCAACCCAGGCGGCTGGTCGGTGCAAACCGAGCGTCCGATCGCCACTCTGCTCGGCTCCTGCGTCGCCGTCTGCTTCTACGACCCCAAGCTGAAGCTGGCCGGCATGAATCACTTCCTCCTGCCCAGCCGAGCCTCCAGCAAGATGCAGGATGAGGACGTGGTATTGAACGGCGACTATGCGATGGAAGTGTTGCGCAACGCCATGTATGCCAAAGGCGCCTCGCCCGCCCGACTGATTGCCAAGGCCTTCGGCGGCGGCAATATCGTGAACTCAATCCAGATGGCCATTGGCGCCCGTAACGCCGAGTTTGCCAAGGAGTGGCTCGCACGCGAAGGCGTTCCGCTGGTCGCCTCCGACTTAGGTGGTGCGTGGTCACGCAAAGTGATCATCGACCCGGTCAGCGGCGACGCCTTCTGCGCATTTCGCGGAACGTGACCGCTGATTTCGCTTCATCGTGACCGATGATGG
>CAYZEA010000036.1:0-12695 GCA_964477575.1 uncultured Methyloversatilis sp. | reverse complement strand
TGCCGCCCTCGCCGGTCAGGGTGAGCTTGGAGACGTCGATGTCGTTGGTGGCCCCGGAGAGCTTGAGGAAACCGGTGCCGGTGACCACCAGCGCGCCGCTGGCGGCGTTGTAGGTGGCAGAGGTGATGGTGGGCGTGGTCGGATTGCTCACCGTCACCGCGTTGGTGGCGTCACTGATGTCGCCGTTGGTGATAACCGTGTTCCAGTCGTCGGCGACAGCGATGTTGTAGGTGGTGCCGCCGGTGGACAAGGTGCCGGTCTTGTTGAAGATCTGGTTCAGTGCCGCCAGATCGGTGGCCGACAGGGTCAGCGTGGCGGCGGTCGCGCTGGTGATCTCCACATTCGCCGTGTCGGTCAGGGTATAGGTCGCGCCCCCCTCGCCGGTCAGGGTGATCTTGTTGGCGGTGATGTCATTGGTGCCCCCCGACGCCTTGACCATGTTGGTGCCGGTCAGCACCAGCGAACCATTGCTGGCGTCGTAGGTGGCGCTGGTGAGGGTGGGCGTTTGTACGTTGCTGACGGTGACTGCGTTGCCGGTCAGATCGGCATTGCCGGTGCCGTGCCAATCCGCCGCCCCGGCCAGGTTGTAGGTAGTGGCGCCCACCGACGACGTGCCGTTCTTGTTCAGCAATCCTTCCACATTGATCTGGTCGGTCGCATTGAGCGTGACTGTGAACTGGGTGGTGCTCGACGCGGTGATCGCCCCGGTCTCGGTCAGGGTGTAGGTGGCGCCTCCTTGCCCCGTCAACGTCAGCTTGGTCTCGTCGATCGCCCCGCCGTTGGTCAGGTTGGCGCCGGTCACCGTCAGGACATTGGTGTTTGCGTCGTAGGTGGCCGAGGTGAGGGTGGGAGGAAGGACTGCCGCGCTGATATTGATGTCATCAATTTCAATGACAGCCGTGGCGTTACTGAAAACCAAACGAATCTCATCCACATCGTTAAAAGCCGTACTAAACGACAAAGTGCCATAATCGCCGCCCGCAGCCGTGTTTACACCTGTTAGCGCGTATGTGATATTGCCCGCGCTATCGGAGGTTGTCATGATGACGGTTTCACCTGAAACCACCAGCGCGCCGTCCCTGTATCCCGTGACAGTCACTGTCTGGCCGGAGTTTTGGCTGCTGAGGGCGAAAGAATTCAGCTTGAAATTAGTACCGTCTGCCGACTTCATGGTAAAAGAATTAATGGCGGCAGCAGCAAAGGCGTTGATAAGAACCGTCTTGTCTCCGGCCCCGCCATCGAGATTAAGGTTCTGGGTTTGCGTACCACTATCCACCAGTACAATGTCTGTGTTTGAGCCAGCCGAGAAAGTCCAGGTTCCATAGGTTTTCGAGGCAACAGCTGTCGTGCTTGAATCGATTGCGTAACTATTAAAATCATCGCTACTGACTGCCAGCACGCCCATATAATTATCTTGTGCTGTAGCGTCAATGGTCAGCAGTGTTTCCACAGACCCCTGAATATTCTCAAACTGCCAGTTACCACCTAACGCAACTGAACCCGTAGCATCACTGGATGCTGCAATATCGGCTTGTGTCGCCTGCGCCAGTGCAGCAACAAATGTCTCCCCGTCCGAGCCTTTAGCCACGCTACAGCCGTAGAGCAGGATGTCGGCGTTCGCATCGAGCGCGCCGCCGATAGTCGCGAGGTCGGACGCGTGGCCGCTCAGGTTTTGCGCGGTCAGGCTGAGTGCACCCAGTTGCAGCGAGCCTTCGGCACCGTGCGAGACGATATGGATCGCATTGATGCCGCTGCGGCCGGCCAGTATTTGCGCCATCTGCGCCAGGCCGTCCTGTGCGGCGTCCAGCACATGCACTTCAGCAGCCGGATCGACGCCGTGCAACAGCGTCTGGTAATTGCTGACATTACTTTCGATAAAGACGATTTCAGTTCGTTGCGGGGCGATGGCGAGCGTATTGGGCGTGGTGGCGGTCATGGGGCGGTTCCTTTCAGCAGAGTAGGACTGCAAGACAGGTGCGGGCGCATAGGCGAGCACCCGCCACCGAGGAGTGATCGGTCAGGTTGGGGTAAAAAGGGGATTGCGGGGGATGCTTTGGGGGAAACAGGCGCCAGACGGCGCGGCGACGCTACGCGCTCGGCTCGGCATGCTATGGGCAATTATTGCCATGTCAAGCGGCTTCCAGCGTGAAATCAACATGCACCTTGTCAAACGGGAAGACAAGCAGGCCATCCGCCGTTTTTGAGAGAATTCCGCAGCCGAGCAGTGCCCGCACCTCGCCTTGGACGGCTTTCGCATCGCGTCTAACCCGCCGCGCAACGTCGCGAATCGAGACCGGCCCGAACCCGGTGATTGCTTTGAGAACATCCCAGCGTTTGGGCGTCAGCATCTGCTCAAGCAAAGCTGGAGATTCGAAACTGATCAACGTGCCTGCCGGTTTGCCGGTTTCCATTGTGCGAACAAATCTGCGACTGATTTCTTCCCGGCTTGCCACACCCAGCACTACATCAGTATTCATTTCAGATCCTTCAAGCTTCGACATCGAGACAGAAATCGGCAATCAGCGCGGCTGGCGTGGTGAACATATACGGCGTTTCAACTTCGCCAACGTGCTTATGATCGCCCTTCCCTGCCTCGTTGTCGTAGCGCCATATGCAAACCTCTCAAACGGCAAACGCAAGACCGTATTTAAGCGTGTGAAAGCTCCCCGGCACTGGCGACGACACCTTCCATACCCGCAATTCGGCAAAGGAGCCTTCCCCTTGCGGAACACGTTCGTCGAGGAGCGGCTGTGCTTTCACGGCAAAGGATAAAGGATAGGAAATTCAACGCGACGAGCGGGAGTATCTTCCATTCTGGTCGCCGCTGTCAATTGCCGATTTCGCATAGGAAAGTATCAGAATTTGCCAGAATACCTTCCATATCGCTCTCCAGGCGTGAGTCATCCCGCGACGAGCGACGGCTTGTCGTTCCGGCCGCTTCGCTTAACGTCGATAAGGCCGACGTTAGCCTGCATTGAAACTCCATTTTCTTGATTTCCCACCGTCCCGCACCTACCAGGCGATGCGCTGATCGAACTCGAACTCCGGGCCTGGCTGGGTGGCTTCACCGATGTGTTCGAGGATCGTCTTCACAGTGTGGCCGCCTCGTTGATGAAGGCGATGATGCGCATCTCGGCGTGACAGATCGGGCAGGCCAGCGGGAAGGGATGCTTTGCCAAAATACCTTATAAATTAAGGTAGTTGGCGGAGAGGGAGGGATTCGAACCCTCGTTAGGATATTATCCTAAACACGCTTTCCAGGCGTGCGACTTAAACCGCTCATCCACCTCTCCGCGATGGTCTGATGCAATACCAGGGCGCGGATTCTAACAGATAACCCTTGCTTAGCTTTCGCTGTGACGTAGCGATAGGTCAATGGCACGCACATCCTTGGTGAGCGTTCCGATCGAGATGCGATCAACGCCGGTTTCGGCGATGGCGCGGACCGTATCAAGGCGGACTCCGCCAGAGGCTTCGAGTTCGGCACGCCCGGCATTGAGTCCGACAGCTTGGCGCATTTGTGCCAGATCCATGTTGTCGAGCAGGATCATGCGGGCTCCTGCATCCAATGCCTCGGCGAGTTGTTCGAGCGTTTCAACTTCGATCTGGATAAACGCTTTGCCGCTGGCAATGCTGCGAGCGTGTTCTAGCGCTGGCGTGATGCCACCGGCAGCAATGATGTGGTTTTCCTTGATAAGGATACCGTCGTAGAGACCAAGACGGTGGTTGGTGCCGCCGCCACATTTGACCGCATATTTTTGTGCAAGGCGCAGCCCTGGCAAGGTCTTGCGGGTATCGACAATTTTGGCGCGCGTGCCTGCTACTGCATTGACGTAGACGCGGGTTTGGGTCGCGGTGCCCGATAGAAGTTGCAGAAAGTTGAGCGCAGCACGTTCGGCAGTGAGCAAGGCACGCGTGTCGGCGGCGATTTCACAGACTACCTGGTCAGCTTCTATGGTATTTCCATCTTTAGCAAGCCAACGAATCTGGGCTTCGGCATCAAGATGACGAAGACAAGACTCGAACCATACGGTGCCGCACAGTACCGCTTTCTCGCGGCTAGTGACGATACCTACTGCGCGGCGTGCAGCTGGTGTCAGCAGTGCAGTCAGATCGCCGCCGCCAATGTCTTCAGCCAGAGCGTTAAGGACATTGCGCTCGATTTCGTGGGCAAGCGAAATAGAAAATTCCATGTTCTATCGACAGGGCAAATACAGGCTGAACGGCTGATTCAATAGGTACGATTGATTCTAACATCGAGGGAAAATCGCTGACGATATCGCTTACTCCCATTCAATCGTTCCTGGCGGCTTCCCCGTTACATCATATACAACGCGACTGATCCCGCGAATTTCATTCACGATCCGGTTGGAAACACGCCCGAGCAGTTCGTGCGGGAGTTCTGCCCATTTTGCGGTCATGAAGTCTGAGGTCTGCACGGCACGCAGGGCCACCACGTAATCATAGGTACGCCCATCGCCCATCACGCCAACGCTCTTCACCGGCAGAAAGACGGCAAAGGCCTGGCTGGTCTTGTCGTACCAATCGGCAGCCCGCAGTTCGTCGATAAAAATGGCATCGGCGCGGCGCAGCAGTTCGGCAAACTCATGCTTCACCTCGCCGAGAATGCGCACGCCAAGACCCGGCCCGGGGAAGGGGTGGCGATAAACCATCTCGTGCGGCAATCCTAGCGCAACACCCAGTTCGCGCACCTCGTCCTTGAACAACTCGCGGAGCGGCTCCAGCAGCTTCAGGTTGAGTGTTTCGGGCAGGCCACCAACGTTGTGGTGACTCTTGATGGTGTGCGCCTTCTTGGTCTTGCCACCAGCAGACTCGATCACATCCGGGTAGATTGTGCCTTGCGCCAGCCACTTCGCTTTCGGCAGCTTCTGCGCTTCGGCCTGGAACACCTCGACGAACTCGCGGCCGATGATTTTGCGCTTTTGCTCGGGGTCGGCGACGTCTTTGAGGTGCCCCATGAATTGCGCGGTAGCATCGACATGAATGACCTTGACACCGAGGTTGCGCGCGAAGGTTTTCATCACCTGCTCGCCTTCGTTGAGGCGCAACAGACCGTTGTCGACGAAAACACAGGTGAGTTGGTCGCCAATGGCCTTGTGCAACAGAGCCGCCACCACAGAAGAGTCGACGCCGCCGGAGAGGCCCAAAATCACCTCTTCGTCGCCCACCTGCTCCTTGACCTTGCGGATGGCCTCCTCGACATAGCCGGGCATGTTCCAGTCGCCGCAGCAGCCGCAGATATCGCGGACGAAGCGGGCGATGATCTCGCGGCCTTTCAGGGTGTGAGTGACTTCGGGATGGAACTGCACGGCATAGAAATGACGGCTCTCGTCGGCCATTGCCGCGATCGGTGTCGACACATTGCTGCCGATCACCTTGAAGCCGGGCGGCAAGGCCGTAACCTTGTCGCCATGCGACATCCAGACTTCCAGCAGGCCATGTCCTTCGGCATTGCTGCGGTCCTGGATTCCCTCGAACAACTTCGAGTGACCATGCGCACGCATTTCGGCAAAACCGAATTCGCGCTTGCTGCTGCTTTCCACCTTGCCGCCCAATTGCGAGGCCATGGTCTGCATGCCGTAGCAAATGCCCAGCACGGGTACGCCCAGCTCGAAGACGACCTGCGGCGCCCGCCAGTCCTCGGCCTCATAGACCGAGTTGGGGCCGCCGGAGAGAATGATGCCCGTCGGTTGGAATTCGCGGACGAACTCGGGCGTGACATCGAAGGGGTGCAGTTCGCAATAGACCTGCTGCTCGCGCACCCGGCGCGCGATGAGTTGTGCAACCTGAGAGCCGAAATCGAGGATGAGGATTTTCTGGTGGGACATGCTGCCTCCTGAAAAATAAGAAAGGCGGCCTGGGCCGCCTTTCTGCAATGCGGGAACAATCAATCGACGTGGTAGTTCGGTGCTTCCTTGGTGATCTGCACATCATGCACATGTGATTCGCGAATGCCGGCCGCCGTAATCTCGACAAACGCCGCCTTGGCATGCACATCGTCAATCGTGGCGCAGCCAAGATAGCCCATGCTGGAACGCAGGCCGCCCATCAGTTGATGGATGACCGCAGTCACCGGCCCCTTGGTGGGCACGCGACCTTCGATCCCTTCGGGCACGAGCTTTTCGACGTTGGATTCGTTTTCCTGGAAGTAGCGATCCGACGAACCCTTCTGCATCGCGCCCAGA
This sequence comes from uncultured Methyloversatilis sp., assembly GCA_964477575.1. Lineage (GTDB taxonomy): Bacteria > Pseudomonadota > Gammaproteobacteria > Burkholderiales > Rhodocyclaceae > Sulfuricystis. The sequence goes on along the minus strand of CAYZEA010000036.1, from coordinate 6,489 downwards.
CTGCCCATGCCGCGATAAGACTTGTAGGCACGCCCCTGGAACAGCACCGTCTCGCCTGGTGCCTCTTCGGTGCCGGCGAACAGGCCGCCGAGCATGACGCAATGTGCGCCCGCCGCGATAGCCTTGGAGATGTCGCCGGAGAAACGGATGCCGCCATCGGCAATCAAGGGTACGCCACTGCTGGCGAGGGCATTGGCCACATTATCCACGGCGGTGATCTGCGGTACCCCAACACCGGCCACAATCCGCGTGGTGCAAATCGAGCCGGGGCCGATGCCTACTTTTACTGCGTCGGCGCCATGATCGACCAAGGCACGCGCCGCATCGCCCGTCGCGATATTGCCGCCAATCACCTCGATTTGCGGAAAGTTCTTCTTGACCCACTCGACGCGCTTGAGTACGCCTTGGGAATGGCCGTGGGCCGTATCCACAACGATTACATCGACGCCGGCTTCGGCCAGCGCCGCCACACGCTCTTCAGTACCTTCGCCGACACCGACGGCCGCACCGGCACGCAGGCGGCCATGTTCATCCTTGGCGGCGAGCGGGTAGTCGGAAGACTTCTGAATATCCTTCACGGTCATCAGGCCGCGCAGTTCCCAGGCATCATTGATGACGAGAACGCGCTCGAGGCGATGCTTGTGCATCAGCGCCTTGGCCTCGTCCGTCGTGGCGCCTTCCTTGACGGTCACCAGGCGGTCGCGCGGCGTCATGATATTGCCGACGGTCTCGTCATAACGCGTTTCGAAACGCAGGTCACGGTTGGTGACAATACCCACGATCTTGCCCGCCTCAACCACCGGCAGACCGGAAATCTTGTGCATGCGCGTCAGCTGCAGCACCTCGCGCACCGTCATGGTCGGGGGAATCGTGATCGGGTCCTTGAGTACGCCGGATTCATAGCGCTTGACCTTGGCCACTTCGGCCGCCTGCGCCTTCGGTTCCAGATTCTTGTGAATGATGCCGATTCCGCCTTCCTGCGCCAGGGCAATGGCAAGCCGCGCCTCGGTCACGGTATCCATCGCCGCAGACACAAGCGGCATGTTCAGCTTGATCTTGCGGGTCAGGCGCGTGGCCAGGGAAACGTCGCGGGGAAGAATCGCCGAATGGGCGGGGACGAGGAGAACGTCGTCGAAGGTAAGAGCCTTCTGGAGAAGTCGCATGCTGCAATCCTTGTATCCAAAAATGCATTTTATCATCCGAAAGCATCTAGCCTGATGACTCCTAAAGGATTATTCAGGGTAATCCCTATGGAATTGGCGACCTGGAACTTCGAGTGGAACTATGCTCGGATGCTGAATAGTCGCGCCAACTCGGCGCCTGGAGAAGGCGCGCGCATGAAGGCTTCGCCAACGAGGAAGGCGTTCACGTTGTTTTGCCTCATCAGCGCGACATCCGCCGGGGCGAGAATGCCGGATTCGGTGATGACGATGCGGTCGGCGGGGATGCGGCCGAGTTGCGAGAGCGTGGTGTCGAGGCTGACTTCGAAGGTCCGCAGGTTGCGGTTGTTGATGCCCTGCAGCGGGGTTTTAAGTTTGAGCGCGCGGTCGAGTTCGCCGGCGTCGTGGCTTTCGACGAGGACCGACATATCGAGCGACAGGGCGAGGTCTTCGAGTTCGGCCATCTGCGTGTCGGACAGGGCGGCGACGATCAGCAGGATCGCGTCGGCACCCATCGCGCGGGCCTCGTAGACCTGATACGGATCGATCATGAAGTCCTTGCGCAAGACCGGTAGCGCGCAGGCGGCGCGGGCTTGTTGCAGGTAGTCGGCACTGCCCTGGAAGAACTGGCGGTCGGTGAGTACCGAGAGACAGGCGGCACCGTGCTTCTCGTAATCAGCCGCGATCTCGGCGGGATGAAAGTCGGGGCGAATGACGCCTTTTGACGGGCTGGCCTTCTTAATTTCGGAAATAATCGCCGTCTCGCCAGCGTCGACTTTTTCGCGGATCGCGCCGACGAAATTTCGAGGCGAGGTTTGCGCTGCAGCCTCGGCACGGATTGCCGCGAGCGGCTTGGCGGCCTGCGCGGCGGCGACTTCCTCGCGCTTGACCGCGAGGATCTTGTTCAGGATGTCGCTCATAGCTTGTTCGTGAAGGCGATGAACTGGTCGAGCTTGGCGCGTGCCTTGCCGCTTTCAATGGTCTGACGCGCCAGCGTGATGCCGGCGCCGATGTCGGGCGCGAGGTTGGCGGCGTAGAGCGCGCTGCCGGCATTCAGGCAGACGATCTCCAGTGCCGGGCCGGGCTGGTTTTCCAGCACGCCGAGCAGACGGCCTTTCGATTCGGCGGCGTCGGCGACCTTGAGATTGCGGCTGGAAATCATCGCCAGGCCGAAGTCCTCGGGATGCACTTCGTATTCCAGAATCTTGCCGTCCTTCAGTTCGCCCACCATGGTGGCGGCACCGAGCGAGATTTCGTCCATGCCATCTTTGCCATACACCACCATGACATGCTGCGCGCCGAGCTGTTGCATGACGCGTACAAGGATGCCGACGAGGTCGGGGTGGAAGACGCCGAGCAGAGTGTTGGGTGCGCCGGCCGGGTTGGTGAGTGGGCCGAGGATGTTGAAGATGGTGCGCACGCCCATTTCCTTGCGCACCGGGGCGACGTTCTTCATCGCCGGGTGATGGTTGGGCGCGAACATGAAGCCCATGCCGGTGTGCCTGATGCACTCGGCCACTTGCGGCGCCTGCAGGTCGATCTTCGCGCCGAGCGCTTCGAGCACGTCGGCGGCACCGGATTTCGACGAGACGCCGCGATTGCCGTGCTTGGCAACGGTGGCACCCGCTGCGGCGGCGACGAAGGCCGAGGCGGTGGAGATGTTGAATGTATGCGAGCCATCGCCGCCGGTGCCAACGATGTCCACAAAGTGCGGGTTGTGCGGCGTTTCAACCTTGGTGCATAGTTCGCGCATCACGGTGGCGGCAGCGGCGATTTCGCCGATGGTTTCCTTCTTGACGCGCAGGCCGGTAAGAATGGCCGCCATCATCACGGGCGAGACCTCGCCCTTCATGATCAGCCGCATCAGATGCAGCATCTCGTCGTGGAAGATTTCGCGGTGTTCGATGGTGCGCTGAAGCGCTTCCTGGGGAGTGATCATCTTCAAACGCCTTTCAAGAAGTTTTGCAGCAGCGCGTGGCCGTGCTCGGTCATGATGGATTCGGGATGGAACTGCACGCCCTGGATGGCATGTTCCTTATGGCGCACGCCCATGATCTCGCCGTCCTCGGTCCACGCGGTCACTTCGAGGCAGGCGGGCAACGTCTCGCGGCGAATCGCCAGCGAGTGATAACGCGTCGCCTTGAAGGGATTCGGCAAGTTGGCAAAGAGGCCGACATTGGCATGCTGGACCGCCGAGACCTTGCCGTGCATCAACTGCTTGGCATGGACAATCTCGCCACCGAAGGCATAGCCGATACTCTGATGCCCGAGACAGACGCCGAGGATGGGCAGCTTGCCGGCGAATGCCTTGATGGCATCCACCGAGATGCCGGCTTCCTTTGGCGAACAGGGGCCGGGGGAAATCACCAGCGTGTCCGGCTGCATCGCGGCGATTTCCTTGAGCGTGATCGCGTCGTTGCGGAACACGCGCACGTCCTCGCCGAGTTCGCCGAAATACTGGACGAGGTTGTAGGTGAAGGAGTCGTAGTTGTCGATCATCAGCAACATGTCGTTCTCCTTATTCGAAACGCGTGTCGAGGCCGGATTCGGCCATCTCGGCGGCACGCAGTTGCGCCTTCGCCTTGTTCAACGTTTCCTGCCATTCGCTGTCGGGGTCGGAGTCGGCGACGATGCCGGCGCCGGCCTGGACGTGGATGCGGCCATCCTTCAATACGGCGGTGCGGATGGCGATGGCGAGGTCCATGTCGCCGTTGAAGCCGAGGTAGCCGACGGCGCCTGCGTAGATGCCGCGCTTGGTCGGTTCCAGTTCGTCGATGATCTCCATCGCGCGCACTTTCGGCGCACCGGAGACGGTGCCGGCGGGGAAGGTGGCCTTGAGGACCGAGACCGGGCCTTCGTCGTCTTTCAGTTCGCCTTCGACGTTGGAGACGATGTGCATGACATGAGAGTAACGCTCGATCATGTACTGGTCGGTGACTTTCACCGTCCCGATCTTGGCAATCCGGCCGACATCGTTGCGGCCGAGGTCGAGCAGTTGCAGGTGCTCGGCACGCTCCTTCTGGTCGGCAAGCAGTTCGGCGGCGAGGGCGGCATCCTCGGCAGCGGTGGCGCCACGTTTGCGCGTGCCGGCGATCGGACGCGCGGTGACTTTCCGAATCTCCCCTTCGCCTTCAAGCCGCACCAGGATTTCCGGCGAGGCGCCGACGACCTGAAAGTCGCCGAAGTCGAAGAAGAACATGTAGGGCGAGGGATTGAGCGTGCGCAGCGCACGGTAGAGCGCCAGCGGGCTGGCCGCATAGGGCTTGCTCATGCGCTGCGATAGGACGACCTGCATGATGTCGCCATCGACGATGTACTGCTTGGCCTTGCGCACGGCGGCCTTGAAGTCTTCTTCCGCGAACTCGAAAGTCGGCGCTGACGGGACGGCAGCGGTGTCCATGGGTATGGTCGCCGGCGCGCGCAGCTTGGCGAGCAGTTCCTTGAGCCGCGCCTGCGCCTGCTTCCAGGCACCGGGGAAGCCCGGTTCAGCAAAGACGACGAGGGTGAGCTTGCCGGAGAGATTGTCGACGATGGCGATTTCTTCCGATAGCAGCAGCAGGATGTCCGGCACATCGAGCGGATCGGGCTTGTTCGTGTCCGCCAGTTTCGGCTCGATGAAGCGCACCGTGTCATAGCCGAAGTAGCCGACGAGGCCACCGCAGAAGCGCGGCAGGCCGGGCAGGTCGGGCACCTTGAAGCGCGCCATGAACTCCGAGACGAAGGACATCGGATTGGTGTGTTCGCGGCGCTCGGCGACGCGGTTGCCCGAGAGCAGCATGATGGTCGAGCCGCTGACGGAAATGCGCGTCGGCGTCGTCAGGCCGATGAAGGAGTAGCGGCCGAAACGCTCACCGCCCTGCACGGATTCGAGCAGGTAGGAATGCGGGCCTTCGGCGAGCTTGAGGTAGATTGAGAGCGGCGTGTCGAGATCGGCAAAGGTCTCGAGCGTGACGGGGATGCGGTTATAGCCTTCATGGGCCAACCGGTCGAAATCGGATTCTTTCATGACAACTCCACAACAAAACTTGAACGGGGGCGCGAACGACAGGCGCGCGGCTGGCGGCAGGGGTCAGTGCCGCAGTTCGGCGTTCAGTATCGCCAGGGCCAAGCCTCGGCCTCGATGAGGCGGGCGGTCATATGTGTTGTGGAGAGGGTGTTCATTGTGTCTGGATCAGGCGGGCAGCGTCTGCAATGGACGAAACTATAGCATCGGCCGCCAAGCCTTGCACATCCTGCCCCTCGTTGTAGCCATAGGGTACCAGGAACACCTTGCAGCCGGCATTGCGGCCGGCATGGAAATCATGCAGCGAATCGCCGATCATCAGCGTGTCGGCGGGTGAGACATTCATGCGCCCGCAGGCCCAGACGAGCGGCATCGGGTCGGGCTTCGGTTTGGGCAACTGGTCGCCGGCAACGGCCACCTGCATGTAGGGCATTAGGCCGGTGCGCTCTAGCAGAGGCAGAGTAAAAGCTTGAGCCTTGTTGGTGATGACGCCCATCGGCAGGCCCATGGCCTTGAAGGCGTCGAGACCTTCGATGACGCCGGGAAAGGGCTTGGCGGCGCGGCCGTTGAAATACTCGTAGTGCCTCTTGAAACTTGCCAGTGCTTCGGCGGGCGGCGGATTGGGATCATCCGCCGCTTCCAGTTTGCCGGCCAGCACACGCTTGACGAGATTGGGAATGCCGCGCCCGACATAGGCGCGAATTTCCTCGACTTCGACCGATGGGCGACCGAGGTCGGCAAGCATGCCGCAGGCAGCGGCATGCAGGTCGAGCACGGTATCGAGCAGTGTGCCGTCCAGATCGAGCAGGACCGCCTTGATGGGCATGGTCAAACTTTGGCCAGTTCCGCACGCATGGCGGCGATGACGCTGTTGTAGCGCTGCGGATCGCTGTCCTTGCCGGCGCCGAACACGGCCGAGCCGGCAACGAAGGTATCGACGCCTGCACGGGCCACATCGGCGATATTGGCCGGGCCGACGCCGCCGTCGATTTCCAGTTCCACTTTCAGGCCACGGTCGTTGATCATCTTGCGTACGGCACGCGCCTTGTCGAGCACGTAGGGGATGAACTTCTGACCGCCGAAGCCGGGGTTGACCGACATCAGCAGCACCATGTCGAGCTTGTCGAGCGTGTATTCGAGCACGTCGAGCGGCGTGGCGGGATTGAAGACGAGGCCGGCCTTGCAGCCGCATTCCTTGATCAGGCCGATGGTGCGGTCAACGTGTTCGGAAGCCTCGGGGTGGAAGGTGATGTAGGTAGCGCCGGCCTTGGCGAAGTCGGGGATGATGCGGTCGACCGGCTTGACCATCAGATGCACGTCGATCGG
>CAYZEA010000035.1:0-18422 GCA_964477575.1 uncultured Methyloversatilis sp. | reverse complement strand
CGGCGTCCTTCTCGATGTACTTGCGGTATTCGTCCAGCGTCGTCGCGCCGATGCAATGCATCTCGCCGCGCGCCAGGGCGGGCTTGAGCATGTTGCCGGCATCCATCGCCCCCTCGGCCTTGCCGGCACCGACCATGGTGTGCAGTTCGTCGATGAAGACAATGATGCGGCCTTCGTCCAGCGCCACCTCTTTCAGCACGGCTTTCAGGCGCTCCTCGAACTCGCCGCGATACTTCGCGCCCGCCAGCAGCGCCGCCATGTCGAGCACCAGCACGCGCTTGCCCTTGAGGGTTTCCGGCACCTCGTCATTGACGATGCGCTGGGCGAGGCCTTCGACGATGGCCGTCTTGCCGACGCCGGGCTCGCCGATCAGCACCGGGTTGTTCTTGGTGCGGCGCTGCAGGATCTGGATGGCGCGGCGGATCTCGTCGTCGCGACCGATCACCGGGTCGAGCTTGCCCTGGCGGGCGCGTTCGGTGAGGTCGAGGCAATATTTCTTCAGCGCTTCGCGCTGCCCTTCGGCTTCCTGATTCTCGACGTTCTGGCCGCCGCGCACCGCCTTGATGGCGTCCTCCAGCGACTTGCGCTGAGCACCCGCCTCCTTGAATAGGCGGCCGGTCTCACCCTTGTCCCCAGCCAACGCCAACAGGAACATTTCCGAAGCAATGAACTGGTCGCCAGCCTTCTGCGCTTCCTTGTCGGTGACATTCAGCAGATTGGACAGGTCGCGCCCGATCGACACCTCGCCGCCGTGGCCCTCCACCTGCGGCAGGCGGTCGATGGCGGCGTCGAGCGATTTCCGCAGCGGCGCGACATTGATGCCGGCGCGCGCCAGCAGCGACGTGGTGCCGCCATCCTCCTGGTTGAGCAGCGCCAGCAGCAGGTGCTGCGGCTCGATGAGTTGATTGTCGTGACCAATGGCGATGCTCTGGGCATCGCTGACGGCCTGCTGAAACTTGGTGGTGAATTTGTCGAAGCGCATGGCTGACTCCTGAAAGTGGTTATTGCCAACATTGGGATTGGCTGGCGGTTTTCAACCGGCAAAGAGTCGGCGCCAGCAGTGCCTGCCCAGTTGTCGTTCCCGTCTTTCCGCCCTCTCCTTGCCGTCCCGCCAGCGCCGACTTTCAGTAAATGCCGTGGGGCCTGCTATACTCTTACCAAATCACCATCGATCTACACAAGGTAAAGAGTAAAGCCATGGCCGCGACCGCCACCTTATCCAGCAAGTATCAAATTTCCGTCCCCAAAGCCATCCGTGACGATTTGCACTGGCAAGCCGGGCAGGAGTTCGTCTTTATTCCGAAAGGCAAAGGCGTGTTGCTCATGCCGGTGCCCGAACTGGAGCAACTCGCCGGTCTGGCACACGGCGCCAACACCGATGGCTACCGCGACCGGCAAGACCGCTTCTGATGAGGGTTATTGACACCTCGGCCTGGATCGAGTGGCTGGTCGGCGGCCCGCTGCGAGACCGTCTGGCGCAGGAAATTCCCGACCGGGCGCAATGCATCGTGCCCACCATCGTGCAACTGGAACTGGCGAAATGGCTCGTCAGGGAGGTCGGCGAAGAGGCCGCCGACCAGATGATCGCCTACACGCAAAAATGCATCGTCGTGGCGCTCGACACACGCCTCGCGCTCCAGGCCGCCGACCTGCATCGCCAATTCAAGCTGGCGACAGCCGATGCCGTGGTGTTCGCGACTGCCCGCGAATCAGGCGCGGATTTGCTCACCTGCGATACCCACTTTGAAAATCTTCCGGGCGTGGTGCTCGTCAAGAAATAAGCGTATCCCCATGGCAAAGATCATTCCCGCAAACTGGCAGGCAATGGAAGCCGTCGGCGCCGCCCAGCGCGAACTCGAAACGCTGGCCTGGCTGGCGCGCGAGCTGCCCGACGATTACACGGTCTTCCACGGCATCCACTGGATGCGCGTGGAGCAGAACGCCTCGCTGTTTGGCGAAATCGACTTCGCCATCGTCTCGCCCGGCGGCCACCTGCTGGTCATCGAGCAAAAATCGGGGTTCCTACTCGAAACCACAGGCGGGCTGGTCAAGCGCTACGGCAATACCGAGAAGAAGGTAGCCCTGCAACTCAACCGCAACGTCCAGGGCCTGCAAAGCCGCTTCTCCGCCAACGGCCATGAAAAGCTGCCAATCGACCTGCTGCTCTATTGCCCCGACCATCTCGTCAAGCGCCCCGACATCGCCGGTGTCGATCCCTCGCGCATCGTCGATGCCAAGCGCAAGGAGCAACTGATCGACGTCATTCGCGGCTTACTGCCGCTAGATGCCCCTGCCCCGCTGGCCGAGCGAGTCAAGGCCTTCCTCGGCCAGATTCTCTCGCTGGTGCCGGAAATCGGCGCCATTGCCCGCGAAGCGGAAGCACTGCAAACCCGTCTTGCCGGGGGCTTGGCCACCTGGGGACGGCGCATCGAATGCGATCCGTTCCGGGTACGCGTGATCGGCACGGCCGGCTCCGGCAAAAGCCAGTTGGCGCTGGCCGCGCTGAATGATGCCCACGCCGCCGGTCGTCGCGCCCTCTACGTCTGCTACAACCGGCCGCTGGCCGACCACATGGCCCAACTGCTGCCCACCAGCGCCATGGCAGGCACCTATCACCAGCTCTGTGACCGCATGCTGCGTGCCGCTGGCCAGACGGTTGATTTCAGCCAAGCCAACGCTTTCGCCACCATCGAACAAGGCTTCGCCACCACGCCCCCCCCTCTGAATTGGTTGTTCGACGAACTGATTGTGGACGAAGGGCAGGATTTTCGTGAGGAATGGCTGCCCAATCTCCTGCGCCTGCTGGCTCCCACGGGCCGCGCCTGGTGGCTCGAAGACCCGCTGCAAAACCTCTACGGCCGACCGCCGATCGCCTTGCCCGGCTGGGTCACGCTGCGCTCGGACACCAACTACCGTTCGCCACGGGATATCCTTTCCGGCCTCGCCAGACTAAGCCTGATGCCCGACCACATCGAAGGTGGTAGCCCGCTGACGGGTTCCCAGCTCGAGATCCTCACCTACGCCGACACCCGCAGCATGATCGACCAGACCAAAAAGGCCCTCGCGCAAGGCCTTGCCGCCGGCTTCAAGCGCCCACAGATGGCCGTCGTCACCTTCCGCGGCCGCGAACACTCCCAATTGCTCGGTTTCGACCGCATCGGCCCCTATGCCCTGAAAAGCTTCACCGGGCAATATGACCTGCTGGGCAACCCGATCTACTCGGACGGCGAAATCCTTACCGAAACGGTTTACCGCTTCAAGGGGCAATCCGCCCCCTACATCGTCTTGACCGAAATCGACTTCGAGACACTCGACGAAATGGCCATGCGCAAACTCTTCGTCGGCGCCACACGAGCCAGCCTGAAGCTGGTGTTGGTGATGTCGGAACGGGTGGCCGATTGCTTACAGAATCGAGTCACGTAAAATCGCCTAAACCCTACTGAGCAGGTTGGATAAATGATCAAAATTTATGGCATCAAGAATTGCGATTCGATGAAAAAGGCCCTTGCCTGGCTGGACGAACGCGATATTCCCTACGAATTCCACGATTACAAGAAGGCCGGCGTACCGCGCGAGCGGCTGGTGACTTGGTGCAAGACGCTTGGCTGGAAAACCCTGCTCAATACCAAGGGCACGACCTGGCGCAAACTGACACCGGAGCAGCAGGACATCGCGACGCAAAGCAAGGCCGTGGCGCTGATGATCGAGCAGCCCAGCGTAATTCGCCGCCCGGTGGTCGAGTCGGCCAGCGGCCATTTGCTGGTGGGTTTCGACCAGACCATGTTCGAGAGCTTCATCCGCTAAATGGATTCGGTTCGCCGTTTTCTCTTCGAAGCGCTCGACATTCGCGGTGCCGTCGTCACGCTCGGCAATGCCTGGCATGAGATGCAGGCCGGTCGGAACGATCCGCCCTGCATCGCCGCCCTGCTGGGCGAAATGGCCGCCATCACAGTACTGATCGCGGGCAATCTCAAGACACCGGGACGACTGACATTCCAGTTGCAAGGCCACGGCTTGATTTCATTGCTACTGGTCGATTGCGACGAACAACTGCGGCTGCGCGGCACGGCCCGCTTTGAGGCCGAAAAAGTCGACGCTGGCGAGACGGCGCACGGCTTCAAGGAACTAATCGGCGATGGCCAACTGGTGCTGACCCTGCACACCAATGCGGGCGATCCTTATCAGAGCATCGTTCCACTGGTAGGCGACCGTTTGACGGCAGTGTTCGAGCACTATCTGGCCCAGTCCGAACAGCAACCGGCCAAACTGTTCCTGACGGCCAACGCGGATTTCGCCGGCGGCCTCTTTCTGCAAAAACTACCGGACGCCGATATGAAAGACCCGGATGGCTGGAATCGCATCGGCCATCTCGCCGCAACGCTCAAGCCGCCCGAATTGCACCAGCCGGTTGCCAACCTGCTGATGCAGGTTTTTCCGGAAGAGGATGTGCGCCTGTTCGATCCGCGACCGGTGCGCTATCACTGCCCACGCGACGAAGAGAAAGTACTGTCGATGCTGAAACGACTTGGCCGCGAAGAAATCGAGGCGACGCTGGCCGAAACGGGAGAAGTCGCCGTTGAAGACGACATCTGCCGTCAGCAATATCGTTTTGGCCCGGAATTGGTCGCCAAGCTGTTCGACTGAAATGAAGATGAAGCAGTCCCAAGCCACTTTGCCCTCCAGGCTAGTGGTACGCCTTGCCCCCGTGATCGTGATGATTATCGGGATGACCGCCAGCACCACACTCTGGCATCTGCATGGCCAGCAGAATGCACAGGATATTCGGCAGCAGTTGCGTTTCGAGTTGCGCGAAATGCGCGACATGCTCAGCAGCGAAATTCGCCACTACCAGAACGCCCTGCACAACCTGCGCGGCGCTTACCTGGTCCATCCGCGCTTCGATGCCAAGACCTTTCGGGACATCGTCGAGATGCGCGGCATGACGCCCTACCCCGGCGCACTGGATTTTGGTTTTGCCCGCAATCTGCATGGCAAGGCAACGAGCGCAAATGAGTTGAGTGTCCTCTTCTTAGCGCCCAACGATCTCGCGGAAACACTCAAAGACGTCAATTTGGGTTCCGATGCAGCGCTGCTGGCGGCCGCTCAGACTTCGCTCAAAAATGGCAAAACCACCACCAGCGGTTATGTAGAGCACCCGGGATACCTCGGTGAGGCAGGTTTTTCCTTGCTGCTCCCCGCCTTCCATCCGGAACACAGCCACAACAACACTCAACCCGAAGGCTGGTTTTTTGTCCGCGTGCTAGCCGAAGACTTCTTCACCGAAATTGGCCGCAGCCAGATAGAGTTCGAACTGACCGACCAGACCGACCCGGATAATCCCACACCCCTTTATCGCTCGCCCGGCCAGCCCTTCCAGGCCAAAGACACGCCTGGAGGCATGATCAGCGAGGAAGCCGACATCGAAGCTGGCGGACGTATCTGGCAACTGCGCGTCCTGCCCAACCAGTATTTCTGGAAGCACCAGAAATCCGTTTCGGAATGGAAAACCCTATTTATCGGCATCGTCATCAGCCTGCTGGCCACGCTCGCAACCAGGTTGCTTCTGCACACGCGCCAGCGTGCCTTGCAACTGGCCGAGCGCATGACCCTGGCCGTACGGGAAAACGAGCAACGCTTTCAGGACTATGCCTCGGCAGCCTCCGACTGGTGGTTCTGGGAAATGGATGCCAGCTTGCATTTTTCCTATTTTTCTCCGAATGCCGCCCAGGCCACTGGCCTCTCTATCGACAGCATGCTGGGCAAACGCCGACATGACCTGATTGCGCAGCTCGAGCGGGTCGAGCAAACCAAATGGTCTGCTCATCTGGACGACATCGAGCAGCACCGGACCTTCAAGCAGTTCGAATACCGGATCGCCCTTCCCGATGGAGGCTTGCAGTGGCTGTCGATCAGTGGGGTTCCGCGTTTCGACAGTGATGGCCACTTCCAAGGCTATCGGGGTACCGGCACCAATATCACGCAACGAAAACTGCATGAGGCAGAGGCTGCCTATCAACGCGAAGGCAGCGAAATCAAGTATCTCGTCACCCGCAGTCTGCAAGAACTCGATGTGCCTTTCTCGACCCGAACCGAGCAGGCCCTACAGGCCATCGAAAGATTCTCGGGCATAGCTGCCGATCATGGTTCCCGACTGGTCCTGATCGGTGAGCAGCAAGAGGTATACCTGCACGGCAAATCGCTCTGGTCGCGGGACATGCCAGACATTACGTCGGGGCAGGTTCATGTCGACAACGACTGCCCTCATGCCCAGCCCCGGCATGGTCACTACTTCGTACCGATCTATCACGGCGAAACCCGGCTCGGCGTTTTAATGCTCGATACCCTGCCAACCCCCCCGGACCATCCCAAACGCCTTGAAGCCCTGCAGCAGATCGGTGAAGTCTTTGCGCTTGCCATCATGAACGAACGTGGTGCGCAAATGCTGCGTCAGGCCACCTTGCATGCCGAGGCTGCCAGCCAGGCCAAGAGCGAGTTCCTTGCCAACATGAGCCATGAAATCCGCACACCGATGAATGGCGTGATCGGCATGAACGGCTTGTTGCTGAGTTCCGATCTGTCGCCCGATCAGCGCGAAATGGCTGAGACCGTCCAAAAGAGCGCCGAAGCCCTGCTTGGCATCATCAACGACATCCTCGATTTTTCCAAGGTCGAAGCCGGCCGCATGGATATCGAAGTCATCGATTTCGACCTGCGTCACCTGACCGAAGAGGCCATGGACCTGCTGGCCCCGCGTGCCGCCGAAAAACATCTCGAAATCGTCGCCGTCATCGAACAACACGTTCCGCTGCAACTGCGCGGCGATCCTGGGCGCATTCGCCAGATTCTGCTCAACCTGGGTGGCAATGCGATCAAATTCACCGCAGAAGGCACAATCACCATCACCGTCGACCTGCTTCCCGCAGTCGACGCGCCCGATGGTCAGGTCCAGTTGCGTTTTAGTGTGCGCGACTCCGGCATCGGTATTTCAGAGGATCAGATTTCGCGGCTATTCCAGCCCTTCGTGCAGGCCGACGGGTCGATTACACGCCGTTTTGGCGGTACCGGTCTGGGCCTGTCGATCAGCAAGCGCCTAGTCGAGCTGATGGGCGGCGGGATCCATGTCGACAGCGAAGTCGGCAAGGGCTCAACCTTCTGGTTCAGCTTACCGCTTGAGCGGCAAAGTGCCTCCGCCACTCATCACCGAACCCGCCTGAGCTCCATCGAAGGCAAGCGCATTCTCGCAGTCGATGACCACCCGACCAACCGTCGCCTGCTCGAACTCCTTCTTGACGAGTGGCACTGCCCGGCCATCATCGCCGAAGACGGGCATCAGGCATGGAACATTCTCGAAAACGAATTTGCGGCCGGACGTCACTTCGATGTCGTCCTCACCGACATGAACATGCCTGACATGGATGGCGAAGCGCTCGGCAATCGCATCAAGCACGACCCGCGCTTTAGCGCGTGCAAGCTGGTCATGCTGACCTCCAGCGGCCAGCGTGGCGATGCGGAACGCATCGCCGCCAAAGGCTTTTCAGCCTATCTCACCAAACCGATCAAGAATGCCAGCCTGCTGCGCTGCCTGCAGGCCGTGCTCGGCACCACCCCGGAAGAAGAGCATCTGATCACCCGCCACTCGATCTCCGAAACCACCCGACCGGGCCACATCCTGGTCGTCGAGGACAACCCGACCAACCAGATGGTGGCGGTTCGCCTGCTGGAAAAACTGGGACATACCCACGAGGTGGCCAACAACGGACAGGAAGCCCTGGCTCGACTCACACAAACCCATTTCGACCTGGTGCTGATGGATTGTCAGATGCCCGTGATGGATGGCTATGAGGCCACCATGGCCTTGCGCAAAAGCGAAGCGGGCGTAAAAAACCCCAATATCCCGGTTATCGCACTGACAGCCAATGCCATGCAGGGCGATCACGAAAAGGCCATGGCAGCCGGCATGAACGATCATCTGGGCAAGCCATTTACCTTCGAAAGCCTGCGCGACACGATTGGCCGCTGGCTCACGGTCGCCGCCACACCGGATCGGCCCTTGGTCGCCCTGTCCCCGAAGCCCAAGCCGCCACCGACGGAGCCGCTTTTCGATGTCGCCAGCTTGCTGCAGAACTTTGGCAACGACATTGATCTTGTTCGTCAGATCGTTCCCGGAGCCTTCGAGGACATCGCGGCCAATACCGACGCCCTGGCACACAGCCTCGCATCGAATGACGTCGATACCGCTACGCGCCAAGCGCACACCCTCAAGGGACTCATCGACACGCTTGGCGGCAAGCGCGGACGCGCCATCGCCCTCGACATCGAAGCCCACCTCAAGGCCGGTGAAGCAGCAGAAGCCCGACAAGGACTAGAGGAATTTCTCGGTACGCTGGCGGCTCAGCGTCAGACGCTCGAACAGTGGCTGACTGGACAGCCCTGATGAAACCGTCGCACGTCATCCCCATCCTTTGCCTGTTTGCCCTGCCTGCCATGGCGGGCGACGATACGGCCGCGCGCAAACTGGCCAAGGACAACAACTGCTTCCGCTGCCACGCCATCGACCGTCAGGCCAGCGTCGACTTTTCGCTGGATCTATATGCAGGTGCCGCACTGGCCCGCTTGCTGGGCACCGAGGAGACGGTGCCGCGTTACGCGGTCCATCTGCTCGGCATCGGCTACCCGTAAGCTTCCGCTAATCCGCTACTTGATCAACTTGAACTGCGCGACCACGCTGCGCAACTCGGCGGCGGTTTTTGCCAGCGACTCGGCGCTGTGCCGCGCACTGGTGGCCGAGGAGGTGTTTTGCTCGATCAACGACGATACCTGCTCCATATTGACCGCCACATCCTGGCTGGCGATCGCCTGTTCGCGGGAAGCGGAAGCGATGGTATCGGCCATCGACGCCACTTCGTCGCTCGACACGCGAATCTGATCCAGCCCCGCCACGCTGCTGCGCATCAGGGCAATGCCGGCCTCGACCTCGTGGGTCGCCTGCTCCATCGAGCTCACCGCCTTATGCGTCACCGACTGGAACTCATTGACCGTGTTGTTGATGTCAGCCGTCGAGCTGGAGGTACGCTCGGCCAGCTTGCGGACTTCATCAGCCACTACCGCAAAGCCACGGCCCTGCTCACCTGCCCGCGCCGCTTCGATGGCGGCGTTGAGCGCCAGCAGGTTGGTCTGCTCGGCAATCTCGCGGATCGTATTGGTGATCACGCCAATCTTCTCGATCGCACGATTCAGGTCGCCAATCGTCGCGCTGGAATTTTGCACGGCGCCGATCACGCGCGAAGTCGCTTCCATACTCTCGCTCATGCTGCGGGTACTCTCCGCCACCAGCAACTTCGACTTGCTGGCCGCCTGCGCGGTGCTATCCACGCTGGAAGCCACCTCGGCAACCGACTGGGTCAACTCCTCGGTGGCCGCCGCTGTGCCCTGCACGCGATCCTGTTGCTGGATCGACTGCTCGACCACCTGATCCATGTCCATCGACAGTTTCTGGCTTTCATCGTCGAGCATTACCGAGACATGGCGCACCTCATCGAGAATCACCTTGAGCTGCACCTGCATCGATGCCAGCGCACACATCAACTGGCCGGCTTCATCCCGACCCGAAGTATCAATCTCGTCCGTCAGAATGCCTTCGGAAATGTGATCGAAGTGATTAATCGCCTTGCGGATCGGCGTTAGAACGACGCTGACCAGGTAGCCGCCCGCAAAAATCACCAGCAGGATGCCAAAGATCGTACTGCCGATCGCCACGCTGCTCACCCATTGATATTTGGCCTCGGCTTCAGCATAGGCTTTGTCGCCCTTGGCCGTCAGCAGCTTTTGCAACTCATCGCTCTGTGCCATCAACTGGTTATAAAGCGGGTTGATTTTCTGCAGCAGCAGCAACTGCGCCGTATCGAAGTCATTCGCCTTGAGTGCCTCGCGCGCGGCATTGACGCCATCCCTCGAAAAAGCATCACGCGATGCAAAGAAGGCATCAGCCAGCGCCTTCTCATCTCCATCCTTGGGCATTTTTTCGTAAATCCCCCGCAGACCATCGATGATCTGGCGATTGCCCAAGGTGCTGTCGATATGCAGCGTCACCGGATGATCATGCATGGTGTGGTACTTGTTATCCGGGCTGTGCTGCAGCGCCAGCATGATCTGCGAACGGTTGTCGCCAAGCCGCTCGACCATTTTGGCAACGGCGATCGAGGGCTTCATGTGCTCCTCGTAGGCCGCCTTGAGGGCTTCATTGCAGCGCGACAAGGAAAAAATGCCGAAGGCGGCGATCAGCACCACCAACACGGCCATCAGTGCCATCACCCCCTGAATGCGCAGGCGCATGCCGAGACTACTGAACATTCCGCCCACTTTTGGCAATCCCGCCTTGCCGGCATTGATCTGCTGATAGAGGCCTTCGGCTGCACGCACCTGCTCACGCGACGGCGCCGAGCGCACCGACATGTAGCCGACCGTCTGCCCGTTGCGGCGCAACGGCACCACGAAGGCATCCACCCAGTAATGATCGCCATTCTTGCAACGGTTTTTGACCACGCCGCGCCACGGACGCCCCGACTTGACGGTCTTCCACAAGTCCTCGAAGGCCGCCGGCGGCATGTCCGGGTGGCGCACAATATTGTGGCTCTTACCCAACAACTCGTCGCTGCTGAAGCCAGACAGCAAAATGAACGCATCGTTGCAGTAAGTGATGATGCCTTTCAGGTCGGTCTTGGAAACCAGATACTGACCTGAGGGAAAGGGCACCTCATGCTGAGTCACGGGTCCGTTATTTTTCATAATCTTTCACTTTTTATAAGTGGGCAATATACTTAATCTACGGTAACTTTATAGCGAAGGCGTTAGGCAAAAGCGCCAAACAAAGGCCGATGTCACCCTCAGTTTTTTGACTCGGTACTCACCAATGACGACGGGAACCCGAAGGTTCCCGCCGGCTTTTCTTGGGTTACAAGGCTAAAGCGGCCTCGGCATAGGCCTTAAGCGGCCAGTGCAAAACGCTCATCGTTGGCGTTTAGAGATTTGCTTCATTAACGTCGATCGCCTGACGAGTCGCCTGCTAGCCTTCTTTCGCCCCGTCGAAGCCAGTGCACCCCCCTATAAAAAACTGAACCCTGATGGTGGAGGTGGGCGGAATCGAACCGCCGTCCGAAACGCTTCCGGTTTGCCGGAGTTACGACTATGCCTTTATTATCGGGCTTACCCGGCAATTTCTCAAGCCTTATTGAGAAGATCGCTTAGATTGCTTGTCACGTAACTCGGGCATAATCGCAAGTGTAATGCAGCACAATCACTGTTAGGGGAAATACAACATGAAGACCATCATGCTGGTGGATGACTCCGCCACCATCCTGTTATCCATCTCGAACATTCTCAGCAAGGCCGGCTACGCTGTCGAAAAGGCAGCCAACGCCCAAGAGGGCCTCAAGAAATTCCAGGGTGGCGTCAAGGTTGACCTGCTCATCACTGACCTCAACATGCCCGGCATGAATGGCATCGAGTTCATCAAGGAAGTGCGCAAATTGCCGTCCTACAAATTCATGCCGATCCTCTTCCTGACGACCGAATCGCAACAGTCCAAGCGCGCGGAAGCCAAGGCAGCAGGCGCCTCCGGCTGGCTGGTCAAACCCGCCACGGCAGATGAACTGCTCAACACCATCAAACTCGTCCTGAGGTAACCAAGTGGACTTTCTCATGCTGTTGCGGCGGGCCACGCTCGTCGCCATCCTGGTCGGTCTGGGCGCCAGCATTTTCGTCTACTTCCTGAATGACTGGTACAACTTGACCGTGCTGCCGAAGATGGGTATCTCACCTGCCCTCGGTAATGCCTTCGGCACACTGATCATCGTTATCCTCGGCTTTGTCACCCAGCGCCTGCTTTCCATCGCCATCTTCCGCGACTGGATGCTGGGCATGACGAAATACAACGCCGATCAGGCTTATCGCTCCGACACCTTCATCTCGGTAGCCGACCAGGTCAGCGACGAACTTGTGCAGGTCAAGACCTTCAACGATGTGGTGCGCGGCCAGCTCAACACCATCGTCGTCGAGACCGAGAAGGCCGCCTACGACATTACCTCGCGGCTGCAGGGCATCGACGAAATCATCATGAAACTGAGCCACTTCGTCGACTCCAGCGCCCATCAAACCGACGAACTCATCAGTGCCTCGCAAGAACGTATCGCCCAGAACCGCGCACTGATTGAAAAGCTTGACACCTACATCGTCCAGCGCGTCAGCGAAGCCGAAGCCGACCAGCAGCGCATCGCACTGGTTGTCGACGAAGCACGCTCGCTCACCAAACTGGTCGAACTGATCAGGAGCATCTCAGGCCAGACCAACCTGCTGGCGCTGAATGCCGCCATCGAGGCCGCCCGGGCCGGCGAAGCCGGCAGAGGCTTTGCTGTGGTTGCCGACGAAGTGCGCAAGCTCTCCGCCGAAACCGACAAAGCCGTCGGCCAGATCAACCAGGGCATCCAGCAAGTTGCCGTATCGATCGAATCGCAGTTCCAGGACAAACTTAAGTACAGCAACATCCAGGCCGAACGCGATGCCCTGCAGGGCTTCTCCAGCCAACTCAATGCGCTGGGCAAGGACTATCAGGAAATGACCGATCACGATGCCCTCGTGCTCGCCGAGGTGCGCGAAAGCAGCCAGACGCTTTCGTCCATGTTCATGGATGCGCTGGCCAGCGTACAGTTCCAGGATGTCACCCGCCAGCAGATCGAACAAGTGATCAACGCACTTGGACGCCTCGACGGCCATGCGGCGATGCTGGCCGAACGGCTGGCCGCCTTCGAAGACCCCAACTACGAAATGCGCCCGCTGTCCTCGCACCTCGACGAGATCTACAGCAGCTATGTCATGAACTCGCAGCGCGACAGCCACCATTCGTCGCTGAACACCGGAGCCAAAGCCGTCGATTCCAGCGGCCCCAAAGTAGAACTGTTCTGAAGGAGGAAGTCGCATGACCGAATTCGCTACCCAAACCACCACCGACGGTGCGCTACACCTGATTCTCGATGGCCCGATGACCATCTACAACGCCGGCGAGATCAAGGCGCAACTGATGGGCGCGCTCAGCACCTCGAGCATCCTTGAGATCGACCTCTCGCACGTCGGCGAGATGGATACCGCCGGCTTCCAGTTGCTGGTCATGGCCAAGCGCGAAAGCCAGCGCCTCGGCCACACCCTGCGCATCGTCGCGCACAGCCAGCCGGTGCGCGATGTCATCGACTTTTACAACATGGACGCATTCTTTGGCGACCCCATGATTATTCCTGCTGAACACTGATAAAGGATTAGCTCATGGAAGAGATCGTTAGCGTCTTTGCCCAGGAAGCCCGCGAACAGCTTACGGCCATGGAAGACGGCCTGCTGCGCATGGAACAGGGCTTGGTGGACGGCGGTGATGCCGAAACCATCAACGCGATATTCCGCGCCGCCCACACCATCAAGGGTGCCTCGGGTGTCGTCGAAATTCACCACATCGAGAAATTCACCCATATTCTCGAAAACCTGCTCGACAAGCTGAGAAACGGCGAGTTGCAGGTCAGCAGCGAGATGATCACCGCCCTGCTCAAGGGCTGCGACCACATCGGTGCCCTGCTCGACCGCGTCGATCAGGGCATGATGGACGAAGACCCGGAGCAGAAGCAGAAAGGCGAAGCCAGTGCCGACGCCCTGCGCGCCTTCACCAGCGGCGGTAGCGCCGCCGAGGCCAAGAGCGGCATGGTCGAGCCGAGCGTGGCCACCGTCGAACGTGCCGGCGGCGATCAGGCGATTTCCGATTGCTGGCATATCTCCATCCGCTTTGGCCGCGATGTGCTCAAGATGGGCATGGAGCCACTGGCTTTTCTCCGTTACCTGCTCAACCTCGGCGAAATCGCCCACCTCGCCACCCTGTGCGATGCCATGCCGCAGGCCGAAGACATGGATCCCGAATCCTGCTACCTCGGCTTCGAGATCACTCTGCGCTCGCATGCCAGCAAGGAGCAGATCGAAAACGTCTTCAGCTTCTGCCGCGACGAATGCGATCTCTACATCCTGCCGCCCAACAGCAAGATGGACGACTACCTGGGCCTGATCGAGCGCCTGCCCGAAGAAAGCCTGCGCCTCGGCGAAATCCTCGTCCGTTCCGGCGCGCTGACACAGGAAGAACTGGAGCAGGGCCTGCGTCGCCAGAAGGCCGCCGCCAAGATCGCCGAAGCCACCGAGCAACCCACCCCGCAACTCGGCGACATCCTCGTCGAGAAAAAGATGGTGCAGCCCGAGATCGTCGAGGCTGCGGCCGCCAAACAAAAACAGGTCGCCGAGAAGAAAACCGCCGAAGCCCGCCTCATCCGCGTCCAGGCCGACAAGCTCGACCAGCTCATCGACCTGGTCGGCGAACTGGTCATCGCCGGCGCCAGCGCCAACCTGCTCGCCCAAAAGAGCGGCCAGAGTACCCTGGTCGAAGCCACCTCGGTGCTTTCCCGTCTGGTGGAAAATATCCGCGATTCCGCCCTGCAACTGCGCATGGTACAAATTGGCGAAACCTTCAACCGTTTCAACCGGGTTGTGCGCGATGTCTCCAAGGAACTCAACAAGGACATCGACCTCTTCATCAGCGGTGCCGAAACCGAACTCGACAAATCCGTCGTCGAGAAAATCGGCGACCCGCTCATGCACCTGGTGCGCAACGCCATCGACCACGGCATCGAACCCGCCAACGTACGCGAAGCCGCCGGCAAACCGGTCAAGGGTCGCGTCGAACTCAATGCCTTCCACGATTCGGGCAGCATCGTCATCGAAGTCGTCGATGACGGCGGCGGTCTCAAGGCGGACAAAATCCAGGCCAAGGCCATTGAAAAAGGCCTCATCCAGCCGGGCCAGACCTTGTCCGAGCAAGAGATCGTCAACCTCATCTTCGAAGCCGGCTTCTCCACCATGGAGAAAGTCACCAACCTCTCCGGCCGTGGCGTCGGCATGGATGTCGTGCGCCGCAACATCCAGGCCCTGCGCGGCCAGGTCGATGTGCGTACCGAAGTGGGCGTCGGCTCGCGCTTCATCATCCGCCTGCCGCTCACCCTTGCCATCATCGACGGCTTCCTCACCTCGGTGGGCGATGCCTCCTACGTCATTCCGCTCGACAGCGTGGTCGAATGCCTCGAACTGCGCGACGACGACACGCGCGGCCACATGCTCAACCTGCGTGGCGAAGTGCTGCCCTTCATCCGCCTGCGAGAATTCTTCGATGTCGAAGGCGAACGGCCGCAGCGCGAAAACGTCGTGGTTATCTCCGCCAGCGGCCGCAAGGCCGGCATCGTCGTCGATCAACTGCTCGGCGAATTCCAGACCGTCATCAAGCCGCTCGGCAGCCTGTTCAAGCACCTGCGCGGCATCGGCGGCTCGACCATCCTCGGCACCGGCGAAGTCGCGCTGATCCTCGACGTCGCCGCCCTCACCCAGTTGGCCGGCCAAACCGAAGAACGCCGCCAGCTACCGGGCGGCCACCACGCGCCGGCCCTCGAATCGCATTAAAACGCCGTACCCCATAGGGCATTTCATCCCGCCAGCGACCAAAGGAAGTCCCTTTTACGGGCCGCCGACTTTTTTGCAAGGAGCCGCAAGATGCTGCAGACGATAGAAGTAGAAATCGATGCCAGCGGGCATATTCTGCCGCTTGAGCCATTGCCGCCAGCCAAAAACCGTCGGGCCTATCTGACCTTGTTGCCGGAATCGCCCACGGCTGCGGACACCTCCACTCCTTCTCGGGGTACTGCAGCACAAGCCTTGGCGTTACTGGCATCCCCACGATTTGCCAATCGCCCGGCTGCTGATGCTATTGAAGTGCAACAGCGTATCGAGAACCTGCGCAACGACTGGACCGACGAACACTGATGCGACATGTTTACCTTGATGCCTGCGTCGTTATCTACCTGTTGGAGCAGACTGTTCCCTACAGCGAGAAAATGCGCAGCTTTCTGGCGGCCAACAGTGACGCGCTGCTCTGCGTATCGCCGCTTGTTCGACTCGAGGTTATCGTCAAACCGCTGCGTGAAACCAACAAGCAACTGGTTTCCGATTATGAGGATTTCTTGTCCGCCCAGAATTGGCTCTCAATCAACGACGAGATTGTGGATCGCGCCCTGTATTTACGTGCGCGCCACGCCCTCAAAACCCCAGACGCCCTGCACTTGGCTACCGCCTTACACCACGGCTGTGCCGAGTTCTGGACCAATGACGACCGCCTTGCCAGCGCTGCCGGCAAAATAACAGTCAATGTGCTAGGTAAATGAATCATGTACGCCGTCCCACCAGCGACCGAAGGAAGTCCCCTTTACGGGACGCCGACTTTTCGCTCATGACCGCCTCAACCGACATCCGCTGGCAACAACGCTTTGCGAACTACCGCAAGGCGCTGGCGCGGCTGACCGAGGCCGTCGAACTGCGACAAAAACGGGAACTCACCAATCTTGAGCGTCAAGGTCTGATCAAGTCCTTTGAATTCACTCATGAACTTGCGTGGAATACGTTGAAGGACTACCTCGAATTCAAGGGATTTGAGGGGCTGATCGGTTCACGCGATGCGACGCGCACCGCTTTCAAGACCGGCCTCATCGAGGACGGTGAAAACTGGATGGAGATGATCAAGAGCAGAAACCAGACATCTCATGCCTATGATGAAATCAAAGCGCGCGAAATCGAAGACATGATCATTCGGCACTACTGCGCACTTTTTCAGCAACTTGAAGCCGCCCTGCTGGAGCGCATGAATGAACGCTAATCCGGGCATTGGCGGACTTCCCGCGCATGCAGTCGCGCGTATGCAGGCTGTGTTCGCGGCACACCCGTCCATTGAGCAGGCGATCCTGTTCGGTTCCCGCGCCAAAGGCAATTACAAGAACGGTTCGGACATCGACCTGGCGCTCACTGGCCCGGTCGGCTTCAGCGAACTGGGTACCATTGCCTTTGAACTCGACGATCTTCTATTGCCTTGGGAAATCGATCTGCTGCAATTCGACCGCATCACCAATCAAGACCTGCGCGAACACATCACGCGCGTCGGGCAAGTTTTCTATTCAAAGCTGGAGATGGCCGCATGACTACCGTCTCGCCAGCACCGACTTTTCAATCATGAGACCTTCCGAAATGATCAGTCGCCATCGAGCTGCCGTCCGCGAGACGGTGGCGCGGTTTCACTCGACCAACCCACGCATCTTCGGTTCGGTCTTGTATGGCACTGACCAAGACGGCAGTGATCTCGATATTCTGGTTGATACACTGCCTGGAGCGACACTATTTGACCTGGGCGGATTGCAGATTCAACTGGAGGAGTTGCTTGGCGTCCCTGTCGACCTGCTGACCCCGAATGATCTCGAATCGTGGTCTGTCCCCGTTTTCTTGTTCGCGCCGCCACCTGCGATGAAAGCCGGGATGATGCAGAGAGTAAGTCATGACCGCCGTCCCGCCACCGCCGACTTTTCATATTACAAACCCCGAAGGAGCAAACCATGTTTAAAAATCTAAAAATCGGTGTTCGTCTCGGCCTCGGTTTCGCCATTACCCTGGTGCTGCTGATTACCATTTCAATCGTAAGCTATATGCGCCTGTCGTCTCTCAATGACGAAGTCGAAAACATGGTGAACGACAAGTTTCCCAAGACGGTATGGGCCAACAACATCATCGACGCCATCAACGCCATCGCCCGCCATCTGCGCAATGGCTATATCTATTCGGGCGATGAGCAAAAGAAATCCCTTGACGCCATCACACCGGAACGCAAAAAAATCGTCGACAACCTCGAACTGCTGGAAAAGAACATCCAGAGTGACAAGGGCAAGGAAGTGCTTGGCAAGCTCAAGACCGCGCGCGCTGCCTACGTGGCCGATCAGGACAAGTTCCTCGATCTGCTCAAGGCCGACAAGAAGGCCGAGATTGTCACCTTGATGCAAACCGGCCTGCACAAAACGCAAACTGACTACATCAAGGCGGTGAATGAACTGATCGACTTCCAGACCGAACTGATGAACAAGGCCGGCAAGGATGCGGACAGTATGGCCAATGCCGCCATGACGCTGGTGCTGACCCTGAGCAGCATCGCCCTGATCTTCTCGATCGCCATCGCCATTTTCATCACCCGTTCGATCACCAAGCCTGTCTCCGAAGCCGCTGCCGCAGCCCAGGAACTGGCCGAAGGCAACCTCACCATCCAGATCAAGTCGGACAGCACCGACGAAACCGGTCAGTTGATGGCGGCAATGGGAACCATGGTCGGCAAGCTGTCGCAGATCATCTCCGAAGTGAATACCGCCTCGGATGCCCTCAACAACGCCGCCGGCCAGGTTTCCGCCACGGCCCAGTCCTTGTCGCAGTCCTCCAGCGAACAGGCCGCCTCGGTCGAGGAGACCACCGCCAGCATCGAGCAGATGACCGCC
>CAYZEA010000034.1:106-21897 GCA_964477575.1 uncultured Methyloversatilis sp. | reverse complement strand
ATAGCTACCCATTCCCCCCCGTCAAGCACTTTTTGAAAAGAATTTAAAAAAGATCCCCTCCGCCTCTCTTCTCTTGCACCCGCGCCAGACGAACCGCATAATCGTTTCAACGTCTCAGTTCATCTATTCATCGCCAATGCCTGTTATCGCCATTAATCGCCTCCAGCCCGGCATGTTCATTTCCCTTGAGTCGCTCGGCTGGATGGCACATCCGTTTCTGCTCAATCGCTTTCGCATTGCCAGTGTGCAGCAAATCCAGACGCTCCATCAGATGGGGCTGAGTTCCGTCGAGTGGGACCCGCAGCGCAGTACCACCGCGCCCTTGCCAGATTCACCTGCGCCAAGCGCAGAAGAGGAGGTGGATTTCACGGCAGGCGCGCTGGATGCCCTGCTCGACAACAAGCGTGACCGCGTGCTGCGCGTGCGCGAGAAACGCGAAGACCTTGCGCGTTGCGCCCGTCTCTTCGAACAGGAGACCGGATCGATCCGCCAGATACTAGGGGAACTGGGGGCGCGCCCGAACGAGGCACACACACAAAGTCGCGTGCTGGTCGACCGCCTCGTAGGCGGACTGATCCAGGCCAGCAGTGTGGCTGTCCATCTGGTCAATCTGAAGAAAAGCGAGACCGGGCTGCCGAATCATGCAATGAATGTGATGGTGCTGTCCCTGCTGATCGGCAAGAGCCTCGGCCTCGCGGAAGAGGAAATGAAGCATCTGGGGATGGGTGCGATGCTGCACGACGCCGGTCTTCCCGACATTCCCGCGAGGGTCGTGCGCAACCCGAATCGAACCACCACCGAGGAGCAGTTCTATCGCACCCATATCGGGCGCGGCCTGAATGCCGTTGCCGGGATAAAGCAGTTGCCTGTCGCGGTCAAGAACATCATTGCCTGCCACCATGAATGCTGGGATGGTAGCGGTTATCCGAACGGGCTGAGTGGCGCCAATATCCCCAAGCTGGCACGTATCGTCGCCATCGCCAACCGTTACGACAATCTGTGCAATCCGCTCGATGCAAAGCAGGCTTGTTTGCCCGTGGAAGCTGTTGCGCGCTTGTTCAAACACGAGGGGCCAGCGTACGACCCCGAGATATTGAGTGCCTTCGTCAAGGCACTGGGCGTCTACCCGCCCGGCACCTTTGTCATGCTCAGCGATGGCAGCTATGGCCTAGTAGTCGAGTCCTCCTCGCAGGATCTGCTACGCCCGCTTCTGATGCTCTACGATGCCAGCGTGCCCCGCAACGAGGCTCTGCTGCTCGACTTGCGGGAGGCGGATGAGAAAATCTCCAGCACCCTGTCACCCAAGGACATCCCGCGCGAGGTGATCGCCTATCTGGCGCCGCAGAGGCGGGTGGATTTCTATCTGGAAGGCAGGGGCTAGACGATCTATCTGTCGCGCGCCGCCAGATTGCCGTCCTGCCGGCACCGACTTTTGGGTATGCCGGCTATCCCTTCTCTGCCGCCGGTTTTATCGCATGAAACCACGAAACGGCCATTAATAACGGTGCGAAGACATAGGATTACATTTCATTACATTTCCGTTGTCCAATGCAGAAAAGTCCACTTTTTATTCCTCCAAAGCTGGGCTACAGTTCATGTCAAGCGAGTGGGGCGTCATTTGCCGTATCGCTAACCGACCTAACAACCTAAGGAAATGCCATGAACCTACAAACAAGCCGTATCAGCCTTGCAATCGCAACGTCCCTGCTAGCACTGTCTTATGGCCCCGCACAGGCAGGTGGCAGCAGCGCGTCCGGTGACCGCTACGTACTCACCAGCAGCGGTCGCCTACTCTGCCCATCCACCGCCTTTAGCAACGGCAGTTTTGACCTTAGCAAATGTACTAAGGCTCTCACGACCACCGTGGGTACTACTACTGGGACGACTGGTATCACATCGGGTAGCAGTACGTCCCATGGGGACAATGAAGATGACGATCAGGACAATGAAGATGACGATCGGGCAACGGTCTGCCTGCCTTCGGCATCCAATGCCGCAACCCGCTCCACCACAGACACAAGTGCCACAACAGGCTCTACCAGTACATCGGGGACAACGGGGAGCACGAGCGGCACAGCCACGACATCTGGTACGAGTACGACCACAGGCACCACGACGACGGCAACCACCAATTGCGCGATTCCAACTCCGCTGCGCGACACTAAGCCTCTCGCCAAGACACCGGGGCAATGTCCGAAAGGCGGCACGCGTACCGTAACGGGTGGTTATGACGCAGAGGCCGGCACGCTCGACGTCACCATCACACTCAAGGACTGCATCGATGCCAAGGGTGCCAAGCATAACGGCTCGGCCGTGATGCAGGGCACGCTCAAGCTTACGTCAGGATCGCTCTATGCGCTGGACGAGACCAAGACCGTGCTGGACACTGTGACCTACGAAAATGGCGGCACGCTGGTACGCAGCTGCAAGCTTACCCGCGTCGGCGAATACAACTACGAGACCAAGTTGTTCAAGGGCAAGTCGACACGCAACGATTGCTCGCTTGAAGGCGAATACCGCTTCCGCGGCGACATAGTCGAGAACCTGATCGAAAACGCCAGCGACGCCGAAGAATTCTAATCGCGGCGCCACACCGCTTCAGTCACCAGTGTCTGGGCAGCGGCCGGAGCAGGATAATCCGGCCGCGTCCGACGTCCACATAGCCTCCCTTTCCCAGTTCGCGCAAGATGCGGGTCACCATATCGCGCGAAGCACCCAGCCGCTGGGCAAGTTCCTGTTGCGACCACTCCGGTGGCAATGCGCGCGGCCCGTTTGCGGCATCCGCTACGCAAGCGCTTCCATCGACAGGCCGTGCCTCCTGCTCGGCCAGTTCTCGAAAGCGCTCATAGACCGAGCCCAACGCCAGAGACTTGAGGCGACGTGCCGTTAAGCGACTGCGGCCAATCAGTTCCATGATCAGCACCAGCGCAAAAGCGGAATCCTCGGTCAGCTTCCGACGCAAGTCGACATAGCTTATCTCGACACATTCCAGACCAGTCAAAGCCTCGACCGAGGCCGTACGCGGGCCGCCATCGAGTGCTCCCTCGCCAAACAGGGTACCGGCTCCATAGGTGCCGATGACAAAACAACGGCAGTCGTTGGCATCCACATACACCCGCACCCGTCCTGCCAAAAGGACATATAGACAATCGCCGGCCTGTCCCTCGACCAAAACTCGGTCGCCTCGGGCGAACGTCACCTTCCGCCCAAGCGCCAGCAACGCGGCAATAACGGGGGATAGTTCATCTGCCGCAGTCCGATTGGCGTGCGAAGAGTTGAGCTTGCTTATGGCAGCCTCCACTTCGAACAGATTACGTTATCCACGCCGGGCTCCCGAAGCTGGCAAGTCCGACCGCTTGCGGGCGATCCGCTAAACATCTACGACAGTATCGGACGTAGAACATGTTGAAAGTTTTTGCCCATTATCATAAGCCGCGTATGCCTGATGAATAGCAGGCTGCCGACTTGTATTCTACCGCCGTCCCGCCAGCGTCGACTTTTCATTGTGCCTCATCGACATTCCGCTGCAGCCACAGTTCCAGCAGCGCCAGATGCCAGAGCTTGCTGCCCTGGATGCGCGTCAGATGCTTTTCCGGTTCGATCAGCAGTTGCTCGACATAAGCGCGCTGGTAAAGCCCGCGCTGGCGGCAAGCTTGCGAATCGAGGATGCCGCGCATGAAGTCGAGGAATTCGCCGCGCACGAACTTGAGCGCGGGCATCGGGAAGTAACCCTTGGGTCGGTCGATGACGAGATCGGGCAGCAGGCCGCGTGAAATATTCTTGAGGACGTGCTTGCCGCCTGATCCCAGCTTGAGTTCGGGCGGCATCTGCGCCGCGAGTTCCACCAGGTGATGATCGAGGAAGGGCACGCGCGCTTCCAGACCCCAGGCCATGGTCATGTTGTCGACGCGCTTGACCGGGTCGTCGGTAATCAGCAGTGTCGCCTCGGCACGCAGCAATTGGTCGATGAATTCGTCCGCATAGGGTTCGGCAAGTTTTGCGGCGAGGAGTTCGCCGGTGACATCGCCGACCTGAAATGTCGGCGCTGACGAGTTGGCAACCATGGCGGCGAATTCCTCGTGGTCGCGGTCGAAGTAATGACGACGCAGGCGGTCGATGTATGGCCCGGTCTCTGCGGCCATCTTCGGGTGCCACGAGTAGCCGGCAAAGACTTCATCCGCCCCCTGGCCGCTTTGCACGACCTTGACGGTTTTGCTGACCTGCTCTGAGAGCAAATAAAAGGACACGACATCCTGGCTGACCATCGGCTCGGCCATGCAATCGACGGCTTCGGGCAGGCGGCGCAGCACCTCGTCATTCGGGATCGCGATCTTGTGATGCCGCGTGCCGAAATAGTCGGCTACCGCATCCGAATATTCGAATTCGTTGCCGCGCTCTTCCGGATGGTCTTCGAAGCCGATCGAGAAAGTCAGCAGGTCGGGCACGCCCTGCTCGGCCAGCAGCGCCACCAGCAGCGAGGAATCGAGCCCGCCGGAGAGCAGCACGCCCACCTTGACGTCGGCGATCTCGATGCGTTTTTTCACGGCCACCCGCAGGGCTTCGTGAATGGCCTCGGTCCACTCGGCTGCGGATTTGGCGATGGCGGGACGTTGCGCCTTGAGCGACCAGTAGCGCCGCCTTGTCTCATGGCCCGCCGCATCGAGCGTCAGCGTCGTTCCCTGTTCGAGCTTGCGGATGCCCTTGAGGATGGTGTGCGGCGGGGGCACGACGGAATGCAGGGTGAACTGGTGATGCAGCGCAATGGGATCCAAGCCCGTGTCGATAGCGCCGGCCGCCAGCAACGCCTGGGTGTTGGAGGCAAAGCGGAAAAAATAATCGGTACGCGCAAGGTACAGCGGCTTGATGCCGAGCCGGTCGCGTGCAAGGAACAGCTGCTGTTTGCGGCTGTCCCAGATCGCAAAGGCGAACATGCCATGCAGGCGCTCGACGCAAGCTTCGCCCCATTCGGCATAGGCGCGCAGGATGACTTCAGTATCGCCATCGGAGAAGAACACATGCCCGAGGTGGTGCAACTCGGTGCGCAGCTCGGGATAATTGTAGATCGTACCGTTGAAGACGAGCGACAGGCCGCAGGACACATCCACCATGGGTTGGCGCGAACGCTCGGACAAGTCGATGATCGCCAGACGACGATGACCAAAGGCCACGGGACCCTCGCACCAGAAACCCTGACCATCCGGCCCGCGCCGCGCGAGCTGCGCCGTCATGCGGTCGATCGTCGCCTGATCTGGCGGGCTGCCGTCGAAACGTAATTCTCCTGCAATACCGCACATCTACGCGCCGATCAGGTGCAGCACCACCTCGCGCCGGTGCGGACGGGTGCGATGCTCCCAGAGAAAAACGCCCTGCCAAGTGCCCAGCGCCAGCTCGCCAGCGACGAGCGGAATACCGACCGAGGTTTGCGTCAGGGCTGTGCGGATGTGGCCGGACATATCGTCGGGCCCTTCGTTGTTGTGATGCCAGCCCGGCTGTCCATCAGGAGAGAGCCTTGAAAAATACGCCTCAAGATCATGGCGCACGTCGGGATCGGCGTTTTCCTGAATCAATAACGAAGCCGAAGTATGGCGGCAGAACACCGTCAGCAGGCCGTCGCGGATGCTGCTGGCGCGCACGAAGCCGCGCAATTCATCGGTGACCTCGAACAGGCCGCGGCCGCTCGTGGCAATCGTCAGCGTGTGGTGAGTCTGCTTCATAACAGCACCCTTTCAATGCCGCCGGCGTTGGCAGCGGCCACATAGTCTTCCTGCCAGCCCTGCCCAAGCAGATGGCGCGCCAGTTCGACGACGATGTAGTCGGCCTCGACCGACGCATCTTCGCGGTAGCGCGACAGACCCTGCAGGCAGGATGGGCAACTGGTCAGCAGCTTGACTGCCGTCCTGCCATCGCCGACTTTTGCAGCACCGGCTTCCACCTCCTGCTGCTTGCGGAAGCGCACTTGCGTCGATACATCCGGGCGTGACACGGCCAACGTGCCGGATTCGCCACAGCAGCGGTCGGAAAGCAGGGCCGGCTTGCCCATCAGCGCGCTGGTGACCTTGACCGGATTGTGCTGCTTCATCGGCGTGTGGCAGGGGTCATGGTAGAGATACTGCGTGCCTTGCAGGCCGTCGAGCTTTACACCTTTTTCCATCAGATACTCATGAATGTCGAGCAGGCGGCAGCCGGGGAAGATGCGTTCGAACTCGTACTTCTGCAGCTGGTCCATGCAGGTGCCGCAACTGACGATCACGGTCTTGATGTCGAGATAGTTGAGCGTGTTGGCCACGCGGTGGAACAGCACGCGATTCTGCGTGGTGATGGCGTGGCCTTTGTCCTCGTCGCCATTCGAAGTCTGCGGATAGCCGCAGCACAGATAACCGGGCGGTAGTACCGTCGTGGTGCCGACATGCCAGAGCATCGCCTGCGTCGCGAGACCAACCTGAGAGAACAGGCGCTCCGAACCACAGCCGGGGAAGTAGAAGACGGCTTCGGAATCTTCATTGACGCGCTGTGGATTGCGGATCACCGGAATCACCGCCGCATCTTCGATATCCAACTGGCCGCGTGCCGTGCGCACGGGCACGGTTGCCGGCATCGGCTTGTTGAGGAAGTGGATGACCTGTGCCGGCAGATCGGGGCGACCAAGCGAGGCGGGCGGACGCTTGACGGAATCCTGCGTCAAACCAAGCGACTTGGCGATGGCATGGCCGACGCGCTGGGCGCGATAGCCGAGGTCGATCATGCCCATCTTCATCGCCTTGATCGTCGCCGGATCGGTGGCCGACAAATAGGTCATGGCCAGCTTGGTCGCCGGCGCCGTTTTCTTCTTGCCGGCCTTGCGCAGGAAGTTGCGCATGGCAATCGACACGTCACCGAAATCGATATCGACCGGACAGGGCTTGACGCACTTGTGGCAGACCGTGCAATGGTCGCCGACATCGCCGAACTCCTCGAAGTGCTTGAGCGAGATGCCGCGCCGCGTTTGCTCTTCGTAGAGGAAGGCCTCGACCAGCAGGCCGACGCCGAGAATCTTGTTGCGCGGCGAATAGAGCAGATTGGCGCGCGGTACATGCGTCGAGCAGACCGGCTTGCACTTGCCGCAGCGCAGGCAGTCCTTGATCATGTTGGAGATGCTGCCAATATCCGACTGCTCCATGATCAGCGACTCGACGCCGAGCAGCGCGAAGGACGGCGTGTAGGCATTGCGCAAATCGGCACCGGCCATCAGCTTGCCCTTGTTGAAATGGCCTTGCGGGTCGATCTTCTGCTTGTACTCGCGGAACGGGCGAATCTCTTCGTCGCTGACGAATTCCAGCTTGGTGATGCCAATGCCGTGTTCGCCGGAAATCACCCCGCCGAGCTGGCGCGCCAGCGCCATGATGCGCTCGACGGTGCGATAGGCCGTCTGCAGCATCGTGTAGTTGTCGGAGTTGACCGGGATGTTGGTGTGCACATTGCCGTCGCCGGCGTGCATGTGCAGGGCGACAAAGACGCGGCCCTTGAGGACTTCCTGGTGCAGCGCATCGATGCGCGCCAGCACCGGGCCATAGGCCACGCCGGCAAAAACCTCCTCCAGCAGCGGCTTGAGTTCGCGCTTCCACGACACGCGCACGGCATAGTCCTGCAGCTTGCCGAACACCGTGGCCGGCACCGGATGCCACAGCTTCACCGGCACCGGGCGCGGCGGTATCGGACGCGGATGCCAGTGGCGCGGCATGACCGGCGGCGGCGGCGGCGGCCAGGCGCCATCGAGATTGTCGAGCAGACCCTGCCAGCGCGAGCGCACTTCGGCGATGGTCGCCAGCGCCTGATCGCGGCGGTCGCCAATCAGTTCGGTTTTATCGAGCCCCGTATCGCCCAGATGCAGGGGCAGGTCGCCGGCGAGGAAGGCGGACAGCGCAGCGCACAGGTCGAGCTTGTTGCGGATCGACAGATCGATGTTCATACGCTCGATGCCGTCGCAATAGTCGCCCATGCGCGGCAGCGGGATGACGACATCTTCATTGACCTTGAAGGCGTTGGTGTGGCGCGAAATCGCTGCTGTGCGCGCGCGGTCGAGCCAGAAACGCTTGCGGGCATCCGCGCTGACGGCGATGAAGCCTTCGCCACCGCGCGCATTCGCCATCTTCACCACATCCGAGGTGGCGCGCATCACGGCCGTCTCGTCAGCGCCGACAATGTCGCCGATCAGCACCATCTTCGGCGTGCCATGCCGCTTGGCTTTGGTCGCGTAGCCGACGGCGCGCACATAACGCTCGTCGAGATGTTCGAGGCCGGCCAGTTGCACGCCGGCGGCAAGACCAGCCCCGCCGGGCTTGAAGTAATCGGTGATCTCGACAATGCTCGGCACGGCATCCGCTACCCGCCCGAAATATTCGAGGCAGACGGTGCGCACGGCGGGCGGCATCTTGTGGAGAATCCACACCGCCGAGGTAATCAGGCCGTCGCAGCCTTCCTTCTGCACGCCGGGCAGGCCGGCAAGGAACTTGTCCGTGACATCCTTGCCCAGCCCGGTCTTGCGAAACGTCTTGCCCGGAATGCTGAGGAATTCCTCATGTTCGAGACGACCGTCGTCCGCCAGGGTCTTGAGGTGGAAAGTCGCCGTTTCCTGTTCGTGGATCTTGCCCAGGTTGTGGCCGATGCGCTCGACTTCGAGCCACTTTCCGGCGGGTGTCACCATCGTCCATGAGGCCAGGTTGTCGAGCGCCGTGCCCCATAGCACTGCCTTCTTGCCGCCGGCATTCATGGCGATGTTGCCGCCGATACAGGAGGCATCGGCGGAGGTCGGGTCGCAGGCAAATACCAGCCCGGCTTCCTCGGCGCGCTCCATGACGCGGCGCGTGACGATGCCGGCACCCGTGCGGATCGTCGCATAGGGCTTGCTCACGCCGGGCAGCACCGCCTCGGTAACCGGTCCCATGTCGATCAGCTTCTCGGTGTTGATGACCACCGAGCGCGGCGACAGCGGCACGGCACCGCCGGTGTAGCCGGTGCCACCGCCGCGCGGAATGATGGTCAGACCCAGCTCGATACAGCCGCGCACCAGCCGGATGACTTCGGCCTCGGTATCGGGCGTCAGCACCACGAACGGGTATTCGACGCGCCAGTCGGTGGCATCCGTGACATGGGCGACGCGCGACAGGCCGTCGAAGCAGACGTTGTCCTTGCGCGTATGGCGCACCAGACGCTGCAGAACCTTTTTGCGCAAGGCTTGGGTGTCGATGAACCACTGCTCGAAATCGGCCACGGCTTTTTGCGCGGCGGCCAGCAACTGCGCCACGGCGGCATTGCCGCTACGCCGCTTCTCGATTTCGGCCAGGCGATGCTCAAGCGCGCCGATCAGCGCATCGCGCCGCTCGGGACTGGCCAGCAGATCATCCTCAAGATACGGGTTGCGCCGCACCACCCAGATATCGCCCAGCACCTCGTACAACATGCGTGCTGAACGGCCGGTAACGCGCTGGCTGCGCAGCACGTCGAGCACCGCCCACATCTCTTCGCCGAGCAGGCGAATGACGATCTCGCGATCGGAAAACGAGGTGGTGTTGTAGGGGATTTCCCGGAGGCGGGCGGTCATGGGCAAAGAATATGCTGCAAAGCGGCAAATTCTAACCGATCCCCCTCAGGCATAAACCCTGACCTGATCAGGGACGCCGTCTTGTCAGCGCCGACTTTTGCAGTAAGCTGGCGGCAGTTTTCATTTGGAGTCTTGCCGTGACCGAAAAAGAACTGACCAAGGAACAACGCATCCTGCGCGTGCTGCGCAAGGTGCTCGCCAACATCGTCAAGGATGCCACCCCCGCGCCGGGTACGCCGCACCTCCTGAGCGAAGGTACGCGCACCGACATTCGCGACCTGTTTGGCCTGATCGCCGAGCGCGAAAGGGAACTTGCCGACGAGGCGGGCCTCAACCGCAACGAAAAGCCCTACTTCACCGACGCGCCGCGCACCACCAATGTCGTGAAAATCCACCGCGCTGCGCCGAAGAAAAACAACTGAGTAAGCAATGTCATGGATTATCTGGAACGCATCCTCAACGCCCGCGTCTATGACGTAGCCATCGAAACCCCGCTCGAACTGGCGCCCAACCTGACCGCGCGCAGCGGTAACCGCCTGTTCCTCAAGCGCGAGGACATGCAGCCGGTCTTCAGCTTCAAGCTGCGCGGCGCCTACAACAAGATGGCCCATCTCTCGCCCGCGCAGCGCAAGCGCGGCGTGATCTGCGCCTCGGCCGGCAACCATGCCCAGGGGGTGGCGCTGTCGGCACAAAAACTCGGCATCCGTGCCGTGATCGTGATGCCGACCACCACACCGCAGATCAAGATCGATGCGGTCAGGAAACGCGGCGGTGAAGTCGTGCTGCATGGCGAGGCTTACGACGCTGCCTATGCGCATGCCCTGACCCTTGAAAAGAAGGAAAAGCTCGCCTTCGTCCACCCCTTCGACGATCCCGACGTGATTGCCGGTCAGGGCACCATCGGCATGGAAATCCTGCGCCAGCATCCCGATCCGATTGACGCGGTGTTCTGCTGCGTCGGTGGTGGCGGCCTGATTGCCGGTGTGGCGGCCTACATCAAGCGCCTGCGGCCGGAAACCAGAATCATCGGCGTCGAAGCCGCCGATGCCGATGCCATGACCCGCTCACTCAAGGCCGGCAAGCGCATCAAACTCGATAGTGTGGGCCTGTTCGCCGATGGCGCTGCGGTCAAGCTGGTGGGCGAGGAAACTTTCCGCCTCTGCAAGGACTATGTCGACGAGATGGTGCTGGTCGATACCGATGCCATCTGCGCCGCGATCAAGGATGTGTTCGAGGACACGCGCTCGATTCTCGAACCGGCCGGTGCGCTGGCCGTGGCCGGCGCCAAGGCCTGGGCGGCCAAACACAAGATCAAGGGCAAGACGCTGGTCGCCGTCGCTTCCGGCGCCAACATGAATTTCGACCGTCTGCGCTTCGTTGCCGAGCGCGCCGAAGTCGGCGAACAGCGCGAGGCGGTGTTCGCCGTGACACTGCCCGAGAAGCCCGGCAGCTACAAGCAGTTCGTCAGCCTGATCGGCAATCGCAACATCACCGAATTCAATTACCGTTTCCACGATGCCGGCGCCGCGCATGTCTTCGTCGGCATGCAGGTGGCCAACCGCGCGGAAGCCACCAAGCTCGTCAGCCTGCTAAGAAAACACGGCTACGCCACACTCGATCTCACCGATGATGAAATGGCGAAGGTCCATATCCGCCATCTGGTCGGCGGTCATGCGCCGCAGGCCACCAATGAACTGCTTTACCGTTTCGAGTTCCCCGAACGGCCCGGTGCCCTGATGCACTTCCTCGACAAGATGAGCGCCGGCTGGAACATTTCGCTGTTCCACTACCGCAACCACGGCGCCGACACCGGGCGCGTGCTGGTCGGCATGCAGGTACCGCGCAACGAGATGAAGGATTTCCGCGCCTTCCTGCAGAACCTCGGCTATCGTCACTGGGACGAATCGAAAAATCCGGCGTATCGCTTGTTCCTTGGCTGAATCGACTTTTACCCCCTCTGCAGACTCGCTGCGCTGGAATCGCTATGCCGGCCGCGACGTCATTCCGCTGTGGGTGGCGGATATGGACTTCCCCAGTCCGCCGGCTGTCACCGCAGCACTGCAGGAGCGCATCGCCGGCGGTCTGTTCGGCTACGGCCAGCCCTGGCCATCGCTCATCGACACCATCGTCGCCCATTGCCAGCGCGCCTACGACTGGGCCATCGATCCCGACTGGCTGGTCTGGCTGCCCGGCCTCGTCCCCGGTTTGCATATCGCCTGCCGCGCTGTCGGCAAGGAAGGGGATAGCGTCTTCACCGCCACGCCGGTCTATCCGCCTTTCCTCAGCGCGCCGTCCTGCCAGCGTCGACTTTTGCGGACGCTACCGCTGGTACAGGGCGAAGATGGCTGGTACTGGGACTTCACCGCCGCCGATGCGGTGATGAAAGCGGCACGGCTGTTCCTGCTCTGTCATCCGCACAATCCCGTCGGCCGCGCTTGGCGCGAAGACGAGCTGTGGCAACTCGCCGCGCTGGCCGAAAAACATAATCTCGTCGTCTGCTCCGACGAGATTCATTGCGACCTGACCCTGCAGGGCAAGCATCGCCCCTTTGCCACGCTCTCGCCTGAGATCGCCGCACGCACCATCACGCTGATGGCCCCCTCGAAAACCTACAACATCGCCGGCCTCGGCTGCTCGTTTGCCATCATTCCCAACACCGAACTGCGGCACAATTTCGAAGCAGCCATGCAGGGTATCGTGCCGCACGTCAATGTGCTTGGGCTGGCTGCCTGCGAGGCCGCCTATCGCGACGGCGAAACCTGGCGGCAGGACTTGCTCGCCACCCTGCGTGGCAATGCCGCCAAGGTAGAGCGGGCGATCAATGCTCTGCCCGGCCTCTCGATGCACACGGTGGAAGCCAGTTTCCTGGCCTGGATCGACTGCCGCGACCTGGGGGTCGAACATCCCCAACGCCTGTTCGAACAGGCCGGAGTCGGTCTCTCGGATGGGCGGGACTTCGGCCCGGGAAGTGCTTATGGGCAGTACGTACGCCTCAATTTCGGGACGACCGCCGCTTTAATCGACGAGGCCTTGGCACGAATGACGCACGCCTGCCAGTCAGGCTGAAAAGTCGACGCTGGCGGTACGGCGCAGCGCTATGCTACTCAGACCCTCAGCATCCCTTTGTACGAGATTTTCAATGGACCAGGCTACGAAGCTTTATCTTAACCCTGAAACGCGCTTGCCCAGCTATGCGGCAGACACCGCCGACAGTGTCTTGTTGCATGCCTTGACGAGCGCACTACGCACGGGTCAGGCAGATTTGCCGCAGCTCGATGCGCTGAGGGCGCAAACGCGCTTTCCCCCCGCATGGCAGCGTCTGGTCATGGTTCTCTACGCGCCGGGCCACAAGCGCATCCTGGTCAGTCGCGCGGTTGATCGCGGCGACGGTAGCTTTCCCGCCACCTTTGATGCGCTGTTGCAACACCCCCGCCGCGCT
Source organism: uncultured Methyloversatilis sp. (assembly GCA_964477575.1). Classification (GTDB taxonomy): domain Bacteria; phylum Pseudomonadota; class Gammaproteobacteria; order Burkholderiales; family Rhodocyclaceae; genus Sulfuricystis. The sequence continues at coordinate 8,881 of CAYZEA010000034.1, read as the reverse complement.
GCCCTGACACAAAGCGCATTCCGGCTGCAGATCGACTTCGTCGTCGCGCCGCCGGTGCCTGCGGACTTTCTTCGTCTCAGTACCGAACAGGAAGGCGAACGCCACTTTGAGCCGGGGCTGGACGGCCTGATGTTCAAAACCGCAGCGGATCAGACGTACCTCTTTCTTCCGGGCGATGCGTTTGTACGTTCGATCATGGGCATGCAGCAACTGCGTGAATATCTTTTCCGGGCCTATGACGAAGACAACATCCGGACAGCCCGCTGCTGGCGATTTCGCAGCGAGAGCTATATATCGAGTGCGCAAGGCGACCAATGGCTGCGCCTTTATCGTGGCTACCCGCTCGTCGGCGCATTGACCCGGGAGAAGGTCGTAACGGCCGTCGAGCTTGCCGTTGCCCACATTCTGCGCACCCAGGAGGCGGACGGTCGCTTTCTTTACTACTACGACGCCGCCCTCGATTCGCGGCGCGATCACGAACATCTCACCAGGGATCCGCTGAAGAATCCCTTTTACAACATACTGCGCCATGGCGGAGGCGCCCTGACCTGCCTGTTCCGCGAGAAATACCGCCGCACCGACGAGACCCTGTCCGTGGTACGCAAGGCCATCGAGTTTTACCTGCCCCATGCGCGCGAATACGACTGCGCCGGTCAAACCGCCGCCTATATCTACAGCGAAAAGAAAGCCAAGCTGGGCGGCTCAGGCATTGCGCTCTACGTACTCGCCGAATACCAGCTCATGACCGGCGATGCGGCCTACCGCCCCCTTGCCGACAAACTGGCCTGGCACCTGCTGCACCAGATTACCGAAAGCGGCGAGTTCATCTACTACCATGTCTATCTCGACAAGTTCATCGACGCAGCGGAAAACGGCAACTACTTTTCGTTCTATTACCCGGGCGAAGCCGTCTGCGGACTGGCCAAGTACCTGCATCTGCTGGATGCGGACGGACGGGCGCCCTACTTCGAACGCCTGCAGCGCGCCTTGCACTTCCTGATTCATATCCGCCCTGTGGCGCGCGCCGACCAATACACCGCCGTCCCGTCCGATGCCTGGTTAATGATGGGCATCATGGAACTTTGGGATTTCGCTGAAATGCAGCGGCCGGATTACGCCCACTTTGTTTTTTCCGATGCGCAACAAATGATCGCCCACCTCTACAAGGTGAGCGACGCGCCCTATCCGGATTACGCCGGGGCGTTTTATTACCAGTTCGGCGACTATCCCTATGCGGACGGTGCGCGCTGCGAAGGTCTGCTGGGTGCCTACGAACTGGCACTCAAGATGGGAGAAACAGAACGGGCAGCTGCGATCTGGTCAGCGCTCAAACTGGCGGCCTGGGCCGTCATCCATCTGGTAAATACCGAAGACGCCATCTACTTCGCGCGCAACCCTCATCTGAGCCTGGGCGGCATCCGTTTCAAATACACACGCCAGTGGTTCCGCATCGACACCATCCAGCATGTGGCTTCGTTCTTCGCCAAGATGCTGCCGCATTGGCATGCGGCCGACGATCAGCCGGCATAGACCTGACACGGCTGGAACAGGTAAGCCGGCCCCAAAGCCTGCTTGGCGAACGCCAGCCCCGGCGTATCGCCAGCATGGGAAGCATTGGCAAACGCCAGATGCTCCATGTCCCGTAAAAGGCAGTAATTGAGGAACTTATTGAGACCCTCGATACGCAGATCGCTGTAGGTGATGAATAGATTGCCCATGCCCTGACGCATTTCTCCGGCAAAACCGAAAGAGCATATCTTGCCATCCAAACGGATGACCTTGCCGAACAGGTCGCGGCGCGAGAATTGTTCATACTGATCGAGGCAGCCCTGCGTAAAACCACGGTACAAGACCCCATCATATTTTTCGCTTTGCACTGCCGCCCATTGATCGAGCACCTGTCTGCATTCGGCGGCATGGCAAGCCTGGTAATCGAGCACCTCAAGGTCATTGCGCTGCTGAATGCTCTGGATCGCGCGCCGCAAGTTGCGTTTTTTATTGCCGGACAAATCCAGATAGTTCGCCGGTGCGTAGATGTATTCCTCCGGACAAGGCACGATGCGCGTATGCGGACGATCACGCAGCACCGCCGCATCCTCGGCATCGACCCGAAACAGGCTTGCTTCGCTGCCGCAATTGAACGTCTTGATGCGCTCGATACAGCGCTCCAGCACATCCTGTTGCATCGGCATCGGCAACAGAAAGAGCGCCAATTGATCCTCGCCCTGCTTCTTGCGCAGGTGGTAGAGACAAAACGACCCTGAGTCCTCGCCGACCAAGAACTGGTTTCCCTTGGTCTGGCCGAGAAAGTAGATGAAGGGGAAATAGTGTTGCCAGGTCGTCCGTTGCGTCGCATCGATCGCCGCCCGATATCGCGGCAGATCGTCGAGCGTCAGCGGCCTCAGGCCGGCCAATGCTGTAGTGTCGCGCTGCAAGAGCGGCACGGCCGGGGGCGGCGGTGCCGGATCCGCTGCCCGAGCAGCGGCTGGTGCCGCCGCTTGCTTCCCCCTGAGATAGTCGCCAAGCTCATCGACCTCACCTTTGACAAACAGCAGATCGCCCGGCGCGCAGGCGGCTTCGACAGCGTCGATCAGGGCTTGAAGTGCCAGGCGATCCGAGTGGCGACGGTCGTAGTCGGGAAAACGCGCCACCACGATACCGGGATCGCGCATGTTGGCGTAGGTGACCTCCGCATACTTACCGACCAGAATCACGCGGTCGAAGCCTGCGGCGTCGACCCATTCGGCGAGCTGGGCATGCCACACCTCAGATTCTTTGCCCAGAAAGATCATTTGCCCGATCACGGCAACTTTTCTTCCATGCCGTGCCGGGGGGGTCAGGCGGCTTGCCATCCGCAGTGTCGATTGATAACTGAGCACCGAAGCACGCGATGCGTTGTCGTAGAGGAGCACTTCACCACCGCGATGCAGTATCCGCCGCAGAACCCCCTCGGACTCGTAAGGATGGTAATCGTGAAAATCTGCCGCCGCCTGGGCGACATCGGCGCCCAGGTAATAGGCTGCCAGGAGTACCGAAACCGATGCCAGCGGCGCATGCTCGCCGAGCAGGGGGAGACGGTACTCGACCTTCTGGCCCTCGATATCGGCCGTCACTGTCCAGGCGTTGTCCTCGAACTGACGTTCGAGCAAACGGCCATTGCAATCGTGCGCCGAGCCAAACAGCAACAACGGCACACGCCGTCGCGCCAGCACCGACTTTCGGACCGCCGCGTAGTTCCCGCTGTCGGCATTCAACAGGCCATAGCCCCCATCGACGAGGCCGGTCACGATATCCGCTTTGGATTCGATGACCCCTTGTTGGCTGCCATGGTAATTGATATGTTCGTTGCCCACCTCGGTTAGGACGAATAGATGCGGCTTGACCAAGCCGCTGCGCGTGGCAAGACGCCCGGGGTGCGTGCCGGCCGCTTCGAGAATGGCGATGCGGTCATGCTGGCGGATCGATGCCAGGCTCGCCATGATGGAAAATTCCAGATTCGAACTGTTGGTAACGGCATGGGTCGGGATTTGTGGGGACAACACATGATGCAGCATGTTCTTGAAGCCGGTCTTGCCCTCCGTCCCGCTGACGAGTACGCGCTTGCCGGTGAACAAATGATCGCGCACATGCTTGCCCAAGCGGTCGAGGGCAGCCCTCACGCGATCGACACGCAACAGGGGTAGATCGTCCGACAGGCCTGTCGCATCGCTCGGCACCACGGCGGCTATCGCCCCCACCGTGAGTGCCTTGCGTACCGCGGCGGCGGTTTGTGCGTTGAACACCTCATCTCTGGAGTCGGCGTTCATCGCAAAATACAAGTTGCCCGATGTGCCCTCGATCAGGTACTTCCGGTTGAAACTCATACCGGTGAAGCGAGTGTTTGCGGGAACGTTATGCCAGGTTCCCCCGCTCACGCGAGCAATGTCCGACATGTCCAGCAACAGTGGGTTATTCGGACTGGCAAGACGGGCCGGGCGAGCCGGGCGGGGCTCCGATTTGCGCGCATTGCGTTCGGCTTGCCCTTGGTTCAGCAGTAACGACCGGTTTTTCAACCAAAGACGGATCCACTTTGCGACACGAGAATCCATGCGCCCCGAACTGGATAAAGTTGCCCAAAATAGCGCACGAATAGCGTGAGCCACCCAGATAGCCGCATGGAGCGAGCCTGTCAAATCATCCGCAGAACACCTGATGCGCTTTGCCCAGAGAGCGAGATAGGCATCGCCGAGGGGCTTGTTCCGCACCAGATCTTCGGCATCATCCAGATGCTCGGCATCGTAGGGCAGCAGCATCGAACAGAACGGATGGGTCAGGCAGGCCGAATCCCAGTCGAATAACCATAACTTCCCGTTCTGAATACGAATGTTTTCGGCATGCAGATCGCCGTGATCGAGCCCAGTCGAGAAGGGCGCTTGGGCCAGCGTCTCGCAGCAAGCGTGCAACAGGGGCAGCAAGCCCAAAGCCTTTTGGTGTTCGTCTGTGTTCAAGCCCAGGGACTGAGGAGATTGAGACAACAGTTTTTCGAACTGTTGCGGCAGCACGGGCAGCCGCCGATCCGGAACCCCGAGAGCAATCAAGCGATCAATATCGTTGGCAGAAGCGATCTGTATCTCGGCCAGCCCAACCAAAGCCTCCTTACGCCACTTGTGGCGTAGCTGCCAATCCGAAATGGACCCCAATGCTTCGCCGCAATCGGCAAGCAACGTCCAGCCAAGGTCGACATTCACTGCAAGCGGCTTGGGTATGCAATTTCCCCCATGCCCACCAAGGTAGTCGAGCAACCCGGCTTCAAACCGGTTCGGTGACCCCAAGGCCTTGAAGAAATAGGCACCCTTGTCGGTATCGACGCGAACTGCCAGCAACCAAAGGCTGTCGCGCAGGATTTTCAGAGACTGGATCGACAAGCCAATCCCGGCCAATGCGTCCGCCACCCAGGAACGCGCTCCCTCATTCCAGAATTCGTCGAAGCGCCCCTGCCAACGCCCGTACGTAGATGGTGCCTCGGCCCGCGCCATCTGCAAAGGCGCTGCGACGCCGGCCACACCATTCGGTGCGGTGTCGCTAACACGCAGATCGCCAATGTAGATTTGGCCATTCAACAATCGTTCATGAGTAGACTCAACGGACACTACATCCCCATTTTCCAAATCGACAAGAGACCAGCAAAGCCTGTAAATCCCTTCTGCGACAAGCTTGACCGGTCGAACGACGACACGGTCGCAAATAATCTCGTCTTTCCGCCAGCGCGCCGGGGGGTGAATACCTTCCGAAATCGGATGAGTATAAGCAAATGCCTCTTCACCCTTCTCGTTCAAACCAACGATACGGGCTTCGATTCGGGTCCCCGCCCCCGGTGCGGTAGCCTGGAAGTAAACCTCGCATACAAAACCTCGCCCCGGACGTACCGGCGAGGCGAAACGAGCTCCCAGTACCTCCAGATTTTCGCCAAGACTGACTGGAGAAGGCCACCCACCTTCGACCAAGGGCATCGCCGCATAAACCTGGCTACTCTTGAGGCTGCGCAGTTTCGTCGGCACCCTAGGCGGAGAATCGGGAGAAAAGAACTGCTCTGGAGAAATCTTCGCTAACCGACGAACAGGACTCGGCTCCGCTTTTCCCTCCAGTTGCAGGCCGGCCTCGACAACATCAATGACCATTTGCGAGTTCAGCGCCAGAATCGAGCGCTTCATCAGCTCGCAGATGCGTCCGAAATCCTCGCCCACAGCCCAGTTGGCTCGGCCATTGCCGAGCGATACCGGCTGGATGCTCAGCCGGCAAGTGCCGGATGCGTCCCATGCCAGGTCGAAGAGTGCCGAATCCCTCATCCTCCCCTGATTGACACGGTCGAACAGAAGCGTTCCCATGTCATAAACGATCGGACGACCGGCATGAAATTCGACGCCTTGAAGAATGTGCGCCGAATGCCCCAATATGGCATCGGCACCAAGATCGATGAGTTGCCGTGCCGCTTGCCGGATATCCGCAGCCGGTGCCTCCTCCCAGTTATTTCCCCAATGCGGACTGACGATGACGATGTCCGCATGCGCACGTGCCATGGCAATCGACCCTGCTGCCACCCGAACCAGATCCGCAACAGACGCATGGCAGATGCCCGGTCTACCATCACCGGCAGCCATGCAGGCTGTTTCGGTTTCAATGCCGATGAACGCCACGGCGATCCCGCGTACACTCGCGTACTTTGGCATCGCGGCATCCATGAAGTTGCGGCCAGACCCGAAATGGAGAAATCCGCAGGCGTTCAGAATGTCGATTTGTTGAGCGAGCGCCGTCGGGCCGAAATCCATCGCATGGTTGTTGGCGGTTGCGACACAACAGATGCCAGCTTCGACAAGTACGTCGAGCATTTCCGGCAGGTTGTGGTAGTAATACGGCTGACGCCCCCCCTTATCGAGAAAGTCGCCCTCTGTAGATACGCAGGACTCAAGGTTTGCCAATACCAGATCGGCCGAACGCAACCAGGGTGCAATTCTCTCGAACGGAGCCGCTGCCCCGCGCAGGGCCACCCGCCCCGGCATCTGGCGTGCAAGACACACATCGCCCCCGGCAATCATTCTTAGCCGCGGAAACGCTATCTCCTCATCAGGGTCGGCTTCCACGCGCTGAAGTCGCTGCCCTTGTCGCCATTGATCCGCAAGGCCATCAAGCGCAGCATCAACATATAGATTTTCGTCGGCAACCGCTCCCAATGGGCGTGGCATTGCGCGTGCAACCCGCAGATAACTCTCGCCCATCACAGCATCACCCAGGCGAAAGCACATTTCGGCCAGCGCGCAATACGGTTCGCGATAATCCGGGCAGGTCAGAATGGCCAAACCGGCTGCATCAAATGCAGCGGCCCATTCGCCACGCTGGATTGCTTCGCGCGCCCTGTCCGCCAATGCCAGGGCGTACTCCTGTCTACTGATAATTGCCATATTCGTTCTGGTTGCCTGAAAACAGCCAGCTTCGTATCCTATGCCATATTGCGTTCATCCCGTTTCCCCTGTTCAGAATGACGTGTCTGCAACCACAATTCGGCAAAACCTGCTCTCTGTTGCTTTGGCTTTGCGTATGCTGCCTAACCACTTATGCCCATGCTTCTAATGAGGCGGCAAAGAAAAGCATTGTCCTGAGAGCAATCATCAACATCAAGAATAAGGGCCAACTCCGCCTCGATTCGTATACCTTCCATCTGACGATCCCAGCCAGCGATCACGCACAGCAGCACCTGGTGCGCACCGAGTACCCATACGCCGACAAGTACCGCCTGCATACCCACGAAAACGGTGTCGATCGCTTCATGGAATTCTCCTGGTCGATTCCACCACATGGCGAAATCACGCGCGTAATCACCTTCACTCTGGATGTGCAAGCCTTCGATTATCGTAAGAAGCCGCTCCCTCCTGCCGATCCACCCCATCCCCGTTTTTTGGCGCCAAGTCAGTATGTCGAATCCAACGCCCCTGAGATCGTTGCCATCGCGCGCAATATCGAGCGTACTCACGCATCTCCTGAAGAGCGGCTTATTGCTGCCTACCGTTACCCAATCAAGACCCTTCGCTACCGCGATATGTCCAGCAACGAGGGGGCGCTGCATAGCATCCGCTTCGGCAGCGGCGACTGCACGGAGTATGCGGCCCTCTTTATCGCCCTATCGCGCGCAATGGGGATTCCGGCCCGAATGACCTCCGAGTTCCATTTCAGCGGCAATCAGCAGAAAAAGTTTTCCGTACCCGACCATCACTCTGCCGAGGTCTATCTTGGCGGCAGTTGGCTACCGATTGACCCCAATCTGGCACTGGACGCTTCACTGGGTTACGGTTTTGGTACCGGCAGCGCAAACAAGGTCATATTGAAACGCGGCGACAGTTGGGCCTGGTCTTATGCCATTCCCAGCGTGCCGCGCGGCTACCGCAAGGCGCTTGTCGAAACCTCGATAAGCTGGGACATTCAATCCGGCGATTGACAATCCGACCGCGCCGTCCCGCCTGCGTCGACTTTTGTTCGGTGAAAAAAGACATGCGCGGCGAGAGTGTTCGATCTCGCCGCACACTGCCTTGCCTTACCACTCGATCTTGTCGATGTTGTCGAACTCGGTTGCGCTGTCCTGGGTGGTGATCTTCCCGGACATATCGTTGCCTTCGATGCTGCCAGACTGTGAGCCATCGACGATCTGTTGACCTTCGATCTCAAGCAGCCAACCGCCATCGGAGGTAGAGGCTCCCGGGCCGCCATCGAAGTCGACCTCGATGACATCCGTCCAGTTGCCGCCCTTGCTGCCGTCGATCTTCATATCGCCGGCAGCATCGCCGAGAACAAAGAGATCGTTACCGGCATCGCCGTAGAGCTTGTCGTCGCCGCCAGAGGCATGGATGGTATCGTCACCTTTGCCTCCACGGATGACATCATCGCCATCCGAGCCGCGCAGAACATCATCACCCTTGGTGCCCTGCAGGTTCAACCCAGGCTTGTCGCCATCGCCGTCATCCGAAGAGGAATCGGTCTTACCGGATTTCTGCTTCCCGGAGTTGCCCTGACCGGAGTTCTCGCTGTTCTCGGCATTGTTGTTGCCCCCTGAATTGCCCGGTGCAGTCTGGTCGCCGTTGCCGTGACCATTATTGCCCTTGGCCTTGTCGTCATCAGAATCGTTGTCCGAGTCGGCGTCTGAGTCCGCATCCGCATCAGCATCAGCATCCGCATCCGCATCCGCATCCGCATCAGCATCCGCATCAGCATCCGCATCAGCATCCGCATCAGCATCCGCATCAGCATCCG
>CAYZEA010000033.1:0-23263 GCA_964477575.1 uncultured Methyloversatilis sp. | reverse complement strand
CCCTTATGCAGTTGCGCTTCGCTTCGTTCGCTGTGATCAACTTACGGCGGGACTTCCACCCGCAAGAGTGCGCCCGTGACGGGCGCACAAAAAAACGGGCGCCGCTAGGGCGCCCGAATCCACTTTGAGAGCGGAGGGAGGGTAAAGCTTTACATGCAGATCAGTAGTGGTAAGCCGACTCGCCGTGAGCGGTGATGTCGAGGCCTTCGCGCTCTTCATCTTCCGGCACACGCAGGCCAACCAGCACATCGACGATCTTGTAGCAGATGAAGGCGACGACACCGGACCAGACGATCACGGTACCCACGCCCCACAACTGGCTGATGACTTGCGCGGTCATGTCGTAGGCACCGACGGCATTGGCGACGTAGTCATACACGCCGGTACCGCCCAGCGCCGGGGAGGCAAACACGCCGGTCAGCACGGAGCCGAGGATGCCGCCTACGCCATGCACGCCGAACACATCGAGCGCATCATCCGCACCGAGCATCTTCTTCAGGCCATTCACACCCCAGAGGCAGATCACGCCCGCCAGCAGACCGATGATGATCGCGCCCATCGGACCGACAAAGCCGCAGGCCGGGGTAATCGCGACAAGACCCGAAACCGCACCCGAAGCAGCACCCAGCATCGAGGGCTTGCCCTTGAACAGCCATTCTGCCACCATCCAGGACATCGTCGCGGCAGCCGTGGCGGCCAGCGTGTTGACCATGGCCAAGGCAGCCAGACCGGTCGCTTCAAGGTTGGAGCCGGCGTTGAAACCGAACCAGCCCACCCACAGCATGGCCGCACCGACCATCGTCAGCGTCAGGCTGTGCGGGGTCATCGGCTCCTTGCCGTAACCGACGCGCTTGCCGATCAGGAAGGCGCCAACGATGCCGGCCATGGCGGCGTTGATGTGCACCACCGTACCACCGGCGAAGTCGAGTGCGCCCTTGGCCCACAGGAAGCCGGCACCCGCGAGTACCTTCTCAAGCGCGGCCGCATCGGTAATCGCATCCGGGCCATCCCAGTACCAGACCATGTGTGCCATCGGCAGGTAGCTGAAGGTGAACCAGAGTACCGAGAACAGCAGCACGGCAGAGAACTTGATACGCTCAGCGAAGGCGCCGACGATCAGCGCCGTGGTGATGGCAGCGAAGGTGGCCTGGAAGACGACGAATACCAGCTCGGGAATATAGACGCCCTTGCTGAAGGTCGCCCCGAGAGACTCTACCGTCACGCCGGACAGGAACAGCTTGTCAAAGCCACCGATGAACGCGGAACCGCCGGTGAAGGCCAGGCTATAGCCATAGACTACCCAGAGTACGCTGATCAGCGAGAAGATGACAAACACCTGCATCAGCACTGACAGCATGTTCTTGGCACGCACCAGGCCACCGTAGAACAGCGCCAAACCAGGAATGGTCATCAGGATGACCAGCACGGTCGAGATCATCATCCACGCCGTGTCGCCCTTGTTGGGAACAGGGGCAGCAGCAGGCGCAGCTTCGGCCGGCGCGGCCTCGGCTGCAGCAGGCGCTGCCGCGGTAGCGACAGCTGCCGTGGGCGTCGCGTCGGCAGGCTTGTCCTGAGCCGCCGCCAGACCCGTGATGCCGAGGCTGATGGCCGTCAGCACGATTGCGAGCAGTTTTTTCATGGTCACTTCTCCTTAGAGCGCGTCCGTGCCGGTTTCGCCGGTACGGATACGGACAACCTGTTCGAGGTCGAAGACGAAAATCTTGCCGTCGCCGATCTTGCCGGTGCTGGCGGATTTTTCGATCGCTTCGATGGTCTGGTCAAGCAGCTCGGACTTGATGGCGGCCTCGATTTTGACCTTGGGCAGGAAATCAACGACATATTCCGCGCCACGGTAAAGCTCGGTATGGCCCTTCTGCCGACCGAAGCCCTTGACTTCGGTGACGGTGATGCCCTGCACGCCAACGGCGGCGAGGGCTTCACGCACTTCGTCAAGCTTGAACGGCTTGATGATAGCGGTGACGAGTTTCATGATGCCTCCTTGAATGGAAATGGGGTTGGGAGCGCGTTATCTTTAGAAGGTCTTGCCAAAGGTAACCAACAGACGGCCCTTGCCGGCATCGTAGGTGCGGCCATCGGTCTTGACGAAGCAGTAGGCTTCGCCTTTGCCGCAATCGGCCTTGGCATTCGTAGAGAGGTAAGCGACGCCGACGGTGCCGAAGCCCAGATCCTTGTTCACGCCGACTTTCCAGTCGGTATAGCTGGCGGCGGAGAAACCCTTGACGCTCTGGTGGCCGATATGCGCCACGAGGGAGAGGCCGTCGCCCATGTCGAAGGTGCCGGTCAGGTCGAGGTAGCCGCTACCCTTGGTCTTGCTGCCATCGGGTTTGACCCAGCCGAACAGGCTGCCGGTCGTATGGGAGTACTTGGCGGTCAACCACTTGTAGGTCAGGGCACCATAGACTTCGGTCGTGTCGGGCTTGGCGGCGCCGGTAGGTTTGCCGGTACCGGGATAAACATAGGTCAGCACGCCCAGGTCGTAGCCCAAGTCGCCGCTGATCGCACCCTTGTAGCCGCCATAGAGGTCGAGTTCGAGACTGGAGCTCGCGCCGACGACGGCGTCAGAAATCCAGCTGATATTGGAACCCCAGACGCCGACATAGACACCGCTAGCATGCGCGTAGTCGAAGCCGCCCTGCAAAGCAGGCTTGCCGCGCGTCTGGGCAATGCCGCGATAAAGGTACTCGGAAGCGATAGTGAAGTTACCCGTAAAGGTATGCGGGGAAGCAGGGGCATCGGCAGCAACGGCGACCAGAGGCGAAGCGAGCGCACCGGCGACAGCGAGGGTAATCAACTTTTTATTCATATCAATCTCCAAAGTGGTTGCGATCAAAGAAACTCTGCAATGGCCTACTGCATGTAGTGTGCCAAGCAATTAAATTCCATAATATTCAAATTGTTATAGACAATTCATCGAAATCGGACAGCTTAGCTCCGTAACCCATGCACTGCTTTGACTCAGGCACCCATGCTTCACGCACCAACTCTGTGCATCATGTACTACGTTGCGATGCCCACTTTGCGTAGTGCTAGACTGAGCCATGCTTATTTGAAAGCCGATGACATGCTCGACCCCACACTTCTGGAAGACTTGAGCGCCAAGATCAGCGCCCTGCTGGCCAATACCCCGGTTGCCGATTTCGAGAAAAACCTGCGCGCGGTGCTGCTGGCCCAGCTTAACAAGCTCGATCTCGTCACGCGCGACGATTTTGAGATTCAGAAGGCTTTGCTCTCCCGCGCTCAGGAGCGTCTCGCCGCGCTCGAACAGCGCCTGGCGGAATTGGAAGGCCAGCGTTAGGGCCGTTTGATGTCGCTTGCTGTCCTGCGTAGCCGCGCCCTTGCCGGACTCTCTGCACCGGAAGTGGCTGTTGAAGTCCATCTCGCCAATGGCCTGCCCGGGCTGACACTGGTAGGATTGCCCGAGACCGAGGTCAAGGAGGCACGCGACCGCGTGCGGGCTGCGTTGCTCAACAGCGGCTTCGAGTTTCCGTCCAAGCGCATCACGATCAACCTGGCGCCGGCCGATCTGCCCAAGGAATCCGGCCGCTTCGATCTGCCCATCGCGCTCGGCATCCTGATCGCCTCGCATCAGCTCGACGCAAAAAATCTGAGCGATCACGAGTTCGCGGGGGAGCTCTCACTCTCGGGCGAACTGCGCCCGGTGCGGGGCACGCTGGCGATGTGCCTGTCGGCGTCCAGCGCCGGCCGCAGTTTCGTGCTGCCCGCCGCGAGTGCCGACGAAGCCGCGCTGGTGGCCATTGTCCATGGGGCCACCATCTTGCCGGCGCGCAGCCTGCTCGAAGTGTGTGCCCACCTGACGGGCGCGGCGCCGCTTACCCCCCATGTCCCCGCCGTCTCGCCAGCGTCGACTTTTATCCCCGACCTGGCGGAAGTCAAAGGGCAACTGCCGATCAAGCGTGCGCTCGAAATCGCCGCCGCCGGCCAACACTCGCTCCTGATGTCGGGCCCGCCCGGTTCCGGAAAATCCATGCTGGCCCAGCGTCTGCCGGGCATCCTGCCGCCAATGACGCAAACCGAGGCGCTCGAATCCGCGGCCATCCATTCGCTCGCCGGCCATTTCGATGTCGCCCGTTGGGGTCAGCGGCCTTTTCAAGCACCGCATCATTCAGCCTCGGCGCCGGCGCTGGTGGGCGGAGGGGGCGTACCGCGCCCCGGCGAGATTTCGCTCGCCCATCACGGCGTGTTGTTCCTCGACGAATTGCCAGAATTCGAGCGACGTGTATTGGAAGCCCTGCGCGAACCGCTGGAGACCGGCCATATCCGTGTCGCCCGCGCGGCACGGCGGGCGGAGTTTCCGGCGCGCTTCCAGTTGGTGGCAGCAATGAATCCGTGTCCCTGTGGCTTTCTCGGCGAAACGCGCTGCCGATGCTCGCCCGAACAGGTGGCACGCTATCGCAGCAAGTTGTCGGGGCCACTGCTTGATCGCATCGACTTGATGGTTGAAGTGCCCGCCGTCACCGAAGCGGAACTCTCCACGCGCGGGGCGGGCGAACCTTCATCGGTGGTGCGCACGCGTGTCGTCGCGGCGCGCGAGCGGCAGGTGGTGCGCCAGCAAAAAGCCAATGCGCTACTGACACCGGATGAAATTGACCGGCACTGCCTGCCGGATTGTGCCGGTGCGGCACTCTTGAAGCAGGCGATGGCGCGCCTCGATCTTTCCGCCCGCGGCTATCACCGCATCCTGAAAGTGGCGCGCACCATCGCCGATCTCGCGGGCGAAGACATTCTCCGCGGCCCGCACATCGCCGAAGCGATCCAGTACCGCAGAGGACTGGCCTGATTACATGGCCAGTTCGCGGTGGTACTGCTCGATGCGCTCGACCTCGTTCTTCGAACCAAAGATCAGCGGCACACGCTGGTGTAGTGAGGTCGGCTGGACTTCCAGCATGCGCTGCAAGCCGGTGGTGCACACGCCGCCCGCCTGTTCGATGATGAAACCGACCGGATTGGCTTCGTAGAGCAGCCGCAGGCGGCCGGGCTTGGTGGCATCCTTGGTGTCCTTCGGATACATGAAGACGCCGCCGCGCGTCAGAATGCGATAGGCCTCGGCGACCATCGAGGCGATCCAGCGCATGTTGAAATCCTTGCCGCGCGGACCGGTCTTGCCGGCCATGCACTCGTCGACATAGCGCTTGACGGGCCATTCCCAGAAGCGCTCGTTCGAGGCGTTGATGGCAAACTCCTGCGTGTCGGCGGGAATCTTCATGTTCGGGTGGGTGAGGATGAACTCGCCCACTTCGCGGTCCAGTGTGAAACCATTGACGCCGTGGCCGGTGGTGATGATCAGCAGCGTTGACGGGCCATACAGCGCGAAGCCGGCGCAGACCTGCTGCGTACCGGGCTGGAGGAAGTCTTCCAGCGTCGCGTCCTCGCCCGGCTTGCTGGTGCGCAGGATCGAGAAGATGGTACCGACGGTGATGTTGACGTCGATGTTCGATGAGCCATCGAGCGGATCGAAGACCAGCAGATACTTGCCGCGCTTCTTGCCGGCCGGGATCGGGTAGAGGTCGTCCATCTCCTCCGAGGCCATGCCGGCGAGGTGACCGGCCCACTCGTTCGACTTGATCATCACGTCGTTGGAGATGATGTCGAGCTTCTTCTGCACCTCACCCTGGATGTTTTCCTCGCCGGCACTGCCGAGCACGCCGATCAGCGCGCCTTTGGACACGGCGTTGCTGATGACCTTGCAGGCGGTACCAATGTCGTTCAGCAGGCCGGTGAAATCGCCCGTCGCGCCGGTGACATGGGACTGCTCTTCGATGATGAACTGGGTCAGGGTGGTGCGGCCGTCCTGCATGGCAATCTCCTCGGCTAAATTAAAAACGCTAATTTAGCCGCATTGCAGCATCAGCAACAGACACGATTTCTTATCGAGTGAATAAGCTCAAGTCAGCGGGAACTGTTGCGCCCACCATAGGCGTAACCGCAAGCCGAGTTCGGTCGCATAGCCCACCACGCGGAAACGGATATTGCCGGCCGGGTCGAGGATGAAATGCGCCGGCACCGCCTTGACGCGCCAGGCAATCGAGATGTCGCCATCGTCATCCTCGACAGCGGGCACCTTGAGCCCTCGCGCCGCGAGGTATTTCGCCACTTCCTCGCGGTCGCCCGACTGCATCGCCACGGAAACGACCGGCCAGTCTCGCGCCACGGACTCGATGTTGCCTTCCTCGGCGCGACACACCGGACACCAGGTGGCCCAGAAGACGACAAGTTGCGCCCTTTCTGCCGTCTCGCCAGCGCCGACCTTTACCGCCGAGCCATCGGTACGCACCCCGGCCAGCGGCGGTGCCATGCCCTCGGCCAAGCCACGGTTCTGCCACACCGTCACCGCGCCGACGATGGCGACAAGGATCATGGCTTCCAGCAGCCACCTGCGCCAACGCTTGGGATCCCGCAAGGCGGCAATCATCAGGGAGAGTTTGGGTCGGAACATGGCGCAATGTTACAGTGCGGCATCATGAAGAAGCGCAAAACCGCACCCGACGACCGTTGCCCCTGCGGCAGCGGTAACGTGCTCCCCGACTGCTGTGGTCAGTATCTCGATGGTCACACCTTCGCCCCAACGGCCGAGCACCTGATGCGCTCGCGCTACACCGCCTACGTGCGCCAGCGCGCGGACTACCTGCTCGCCACATGGCACCCAACGACGCGTCCCGCAACGCTTGATCTGCCCCCAACCCAGTGGCTCGGGCTGACGGTAACGCAGCCGATGCCCCAGGACGATACGCGCGCCACCGTCGCATTTGTCGCCCGTTACAAGGTCGGCGGGCGGGCGCACCGGCTCGCGGAAACCAGCCGCTTTGTATGTGAAGATGGTCGCTGGTTTTATGTGGACGGTGAAGTCGGCTAACGGAGCGTGAAATGAAGATCATCATCGTTGATGACAATGAATCCTTGCGCAAAATGTTGCGCGCCGTGTGCGAAAGCGAAGGTCATGCGGTCATTGCCGAATATGCCGATGGGCGTGGACTGCTCGACTTCGTCAAGGCAAACCCTCCCGACGTCGTCTGTCTGGATTATGAGTTGCCGGGCGAGAACGGACTTGAGTTGCTCGTGCATATGGACGCCGCCGCCAATCATGTCGATGTGGTGATGATTACCGGCTCGACCGACCCCGAGTTGAAAGGACATGCCGCCGACCTGGGTGCCACCGGCTTCATCCAGAAGCCTTTCGAGCAATCGCAGATCATCGACGAACTCAAGGCCATTGCGCACACCCGCGCCATTGCAGCAGACGCCGCCGCCGCACCCTCGTCAGCACCCTCGGCGGAGCGCGAGCCGGAAGTACCCGTCCCACCGGCACCTGACTCTGCCCAGCCGACCGGGGTCACCCCCGGCTCTGCCGTCATCATCGACGACAGCGGGTCGATTCGGCTCCTGCTGAAAGGCATCCTCAATGAAATCGGCATCAAGGTGGTCGGTTTTGCCGCCAACGGCAAGGAAGGTATCGAGGTGGTCGAGAAAACCCGTCCGGCCCTGGTCTGTCTTGATGTCGATATGCCGATCATGACGGGGCTGGAGGCGTTGCCCCAGATTCGTGCAGCCAGTCCGCAGACCAAGGTCGTCATGATCACCGGCAATGCCGGCCGACCGATTGTGGAAGCGGCGGTGGCCGGTGGTGCCAAGGGCTACTTTCTCAAACCGATTCGCCCGCTCAAGGTTGAAGAGTTCATGCGCAAATTGCTGCAGCGCTAGCGGCGGTTGCTGCTTTTCCGATAAGTTACCAGCAGCACGCCGGCCAGCACCAATCCGGCGCCGATCAACTGTGCCAGCGAGACCGGCTCGGCCAGCAGCAGCCAGGCGAAGAAAATCGTCAACATCGGCCCGAGCGTACCGATCAGCACTGCGCGCGCCGAACCGATGCGGCGAATCGCGGCCGACTGCCAGAACACCGGGAGTACTGTCGAAAACAGCGCCATGGCCGCGCCATACGCATACACGGGCAGCGGCAGGATCAGCGCGGAAAGCGGCTGCGTCATCAGGAAATGAATCTGCGTGGCGACGGTCGATACGACGATGCCCAATGCCGCAAAACGGATCGCGCCAAGGCGATGAACGGCAATTTCAGAGCCAGCGCTATACAGCGCATAGGACAGGGCCGAGCCGAAGACGAAGGCCGCACCGATCAGGACGCTGCCGACATCGCCCGCCACTTGCAGGTCATGGGCAAATGCCAGCCCGATGCCGGCGTAGGAAAGCAGCAGCGCGCCGATCTGGCGTTTTTCCAGCGACTTACCCATGAACAGGACGCCGACCATCACCGTCAGCGTCGGATAGATGAACAGGATCAGGCGCTCCAGACCGGCTGAAATGTACTGCAGACCGACAAAGTCGAGGATGCTCGCCCCGTAGTAACCCAGCAGGCCAAGCGCGATCAGGATGCCCCAGTCTTTCCGGGTGAGCGGCGGTGCGGCGCGGCCGGCCGCCAGGCCGACCCACAGGACGACCGGCAGGGAAAAGCCCATGCGCAGCGACAGCAGGGTGATGGCATCCACGGGTGCCGCCGCATAGGCCAGCTTGACGAAAATCGCCTTGAACGAAAAGCCGAAGGCGGCCAGCACGGCCAAGGCAATACCGATACGCTCGGCCGACCAGTTTTTCCAGTGCATGGCGGGGAAGGTCTTCATGTCTTGCAACATACCGCATTACCGTGGGCTCATTGCCGGATTGCTGTTGCCCTCTTTAAGGCACCGATGGATGGCCCCATCTTGTGGCGACACCCAGAGGAGAGGCCATGGAAACCCCCGTCCAGCAATCCCGCCGCGTCGAGCGGCAAGTCATCGGCAGAGAAACTTCCGATGGTGCCGGCGTACGCCTCACCCGCGTGCTGACTGGCGACCTGCAACGCCGCCTTGATCCCTTCCTGATGCTCGACGCCTTCGGCAGCGACAATCCCGACGACTACATCGCCGGCTTCCCCGACCATCCGCATCGCGGCTTCGAAACCATCACCTACATGCTGGCCGGACGCATGCGGCACAAAGACAGCGCTGGCCACGAAGGCCTGCTGGAAAACGGTGGCATGCAGTGGATGACCACCGGGCGCGGCGTGATCCATTCCGAAATTCCGCAGCAGGAAGACGGCACGATGGAAGGTTTCCAACTCTGGCTCAACCTACCGGCAAAAGACAAGATGAACACGCCCTGGTACCGCGACTTCGCGGCGGCCGAATTGCCGCGCGCAAAAGTCGGCGCTGGCGGGACGGCAATTGTGCTGGCGGGAGAAAGTCACGGCGTCGCCGGTGCGGTCGCGCGCGAGACCACGGCGCCGCTTTATCTCGATCTGCACCTGCCGGCGGGCAGCCGGTTTTCCCAGCCACTGGCGGCCACGCACAATGCCTTCGTCTACGTCTATCGCGGTGCCATCCGCATCGCCGGCGAGACAGTACCAGCGGGCCGGATGGCGATCCTCGTCAATGAAGGCGATGGCATTGCGGTTGAAACAGCCGCAGACGCTCGCCTGATCCTCGTCGCCGGCCAGCCGCTGAACGAACCGATTGCCCAGCATGGTCCATTCGTCATGAACACGCAGGAGGAAATCCAGCAGGCCTTGGCCGACTATCGCGTCGGCCGATTGGCCTAACAGTCTCTTATCAAGCCGAGAATGACGACCCGCACCCGCATGTGCTGGTTGCATTCGGGTTCTTGATCACAAACTGGGATCCTTGCAGGCCCTCGGTGTAATCGATCTCTGCACCCACCAGATACTGGAAGCTCATCGGGTCGATCAGCAGGGTAACGCCATTTTTTTCCATGACCGTGTCGTCTTCGGCGGCCACTTCATCGAAGGTGAAGCCATACTGAAAGCCGGAACACCCGCCGCCGGTTACAAAAACCCTGAGCTTGAGTTCAGGATTGCCCTCCTCGGCAATCAAGTCCTTCACTTTACCGGCTGCGCTATCTGAAAAATTGACCGGGGCAGGCATCTCATTGGGGGCATTCATATTATTCTCCTGAAGAGTACGGCAGGGTTGTAATTGGTTCGGCGCCATTGCCGAGTCGAGATTATCTGATACGCCTTGGCAAATTTTCAATGGCCAGACGCAAGTTTTAATTCAACGGCCTTGACCGTTTCGTCCTGATAAACGAGCCGTCCCTGTACAACCGCACCAAGCTGCATCTCGATCGCCCGATATTCGACATCGCCGGTCACTCGCGCATGCGATTGCAACTCGATGAACTCGGTCGAGTGAATCGGTCCGGTAATCGTACCATTGACCACCAAATTCGACACATTCACTGCCCCATCGATTCGCGCATGCTCGCTGAGTACCAAGGTTCCCGAAGCCTCCGCTGCTACAGAGACGTTTCCATGAACCTCGCCATCGATACGTAGCCCGCCGCTAAAGGTGATATCTCCTTTGATGACCGTCCCGGCGCCAATCAGGCTATCGATCCGGTTATTCGGTTTATTAGGTTTGCTGAACATGGTGTCTCCTAAAGGCTTACGCTTTGGCTGGTCAATACATTGCCGCCTTCTGAAATCACGAACTCTACTTTCCCGGGAGTAAAGCCTTCTGGAACTTTGAACTTGCCTTCGATCCGCCGAAAATTTCGTAGCGCAATCCGATACTGGCCGATATCCGGATCGGCCTTGCTTGCTGGCAGGGTTATCTTAGCACCAGCGCCCGATCGAGGAGAAATGATCAACTGCAAATCGAATGTCGCCTCCTTGCCGCGCCGTCCTCCTTGTAGCGTCATCAGAAAACCGAACTGGTATGTTTGCGCGGCTAGAGGGCGAACGCCGATGCGATCCAGAGATACGCCCCTAGACTCCTCGCTCGCTTGAGAGACCGATTCGACCTTGGCCAAGCGCTCAAAAACAGCCAGATCCTCTTTAAGTCTGGCATTTTCCGCAATGAGTGCGCTGTTCTGCTCGGAGAGCAGTTTTTGCGCCGACCGTTCGATCTGCAATGTGCTTTCGCTACTGGAAAGCAGACTGCGCATTCGCGCTACCTCCTCTTCCAGCCCAGTATTGGTCGCTCGCAACTGCTCAACCATCTTATCGAGTTCTCCGCCATCGTAGCCAACGACACTTCTGCCTGCATCGTAAATCCAGGCAACAACAGCGACGATCAAACCGGCAAGCAACCCCAGCACCAACAACTTGACGTGCCAAGGCAAATGCGGGCGTATCGCCAATTGTGGCGCGGTGATGCCAAACCGCCCGCGCAAGCGGCGCAGCCTTACGGCAAGACGGGAACTGGGATCAATCCAGGACATGCGTCGAATCCAACCATCCGGTTCATGCTCACACCCTCAACTCTCAGCGATAACAGCGAATGCTATCAACAAAAAACCGCCCGAAGGCGGTTCTTTGTTGCAGGCGCTTAGCGCTTCGAGAATTGCTTGCGCCGACGTGCCTTGTGGAAACCGACCTTCTTGCGCTCAACCTCGCGTGCATCACGCGTCACGAATCCGGCTTTCGACAGAGCTGGCTTCAGGGTCGCATCGTATTCAATCAGCGCACGGGTAATGCCGTGGCGCACCGCGCCAGCCTGGCCAGACTCGCCGCCGCCGGTCACATTGACCATGATGTCGAAAGTGGCGGAATGCTGGGTCAATTCAAGCGGCTGACGCACAACCATGCGGCCCGTCTCGCGTGAAAAGAACTCATCGACCGGCTTGTCGTTCACCACGATCTTGCCACTACCTTTTTTCAGGAAGACGCGTGCTACCGCCGTCTTGCGACGCCCTGTGCCGTAATTGTAATTCGCTGCCATATTCATTCGTCCTGTCAGATATCCAGGGTCTTGGGCTGCTGCGCCTCGTGCGGATGAGCACTGCCGGCATAGCACTTCATTTTCTTCAGCATTGCATAGCCCAGCGGGCCCTTCGGCAGCATACCCTTGACCGCTTTTTCAAGGACGCGGGAAGGGAAACGCTGCTGTAGCTTGATGAAATTGGTTTCGTAAATGCCGCCGGGGAAACCGGAGTGGCGGAAATACTTTTTGTCTTCTGCCTTGTTGCCGGTCACGCGCAGCTTTTCAACGTTCACGACCACAATGTAGTCGCCGGTATCCACGTGCGGCGTGTATTCGGGCTTATGCTTGCCACGCAGACGGTGGGCAATTTGGGCGGCCAGGCGACCCAGTACTTTGTCGGATGCATCGACAACGAACCAGTCACGCTTGACTTCATGCGATTTGGCGGAAAAAGTCTTCATAGGAAATCCTGCGGTGCAGTTCTAACAGTGACGCGGCCTGTCAATTGGCTACATAAAAACGCCAGTCCAAGACGCGGAAAGCCGAGCATGATATCCAAGAAAGTCCGGTCGAGTCAAACATTTCTTTTTGTCGGCCAATAATATTGCATTGCCGTCCCGCCAGCGCCGACTTTTGGCCGGTCGCAAACCCTCTAAAATGACGGGCAACAATCGATCCTCGGGAGAGAAAAATGGAATGTACGGTCAGATGGCACGAAGGCATGAGCTTCATTGCACAAACAGG
The DNA here is from genome assembly GCA_964477575.1 of uncultured Methyloversatilis sp. Taxonomy (GTDB): domain Bacteria; phylum Pseudomonadota; class Gammaproteobacteria; order Burkholderiales; family Rhodocyclaceae; genus Sulfuricystis. The sequence continues at coordinate 10,772 of CAYZEA010000033.1, read as the reverse complement.
CAGCGGACACCTTGTCCCGATGGACGGTGCGCCGGAGGCGGGCGGCCACAACTGGGCGGCACGCCCGATGGAACTGTTGCTGGCCGGTGCCGGCGGTTGCACCTCGTTCGATGTCATTTCCATCCTGAAAAAAAGCCGCCAGGACATCCGGGCTTGCGAAGTCAAATTGACGGCCGAACGCGCCAATGAGGATCCCAAGATCTTTACGCAGATTCACCTGCACTTCGTCGTCACGGGGCGCGGACTGAAACCCGAAGCCGTGGAGCGCGCCGTCAAACTTTCTGCCGAGAAGTATTGCTCTGCTTCGATCATGCTCGGCAAAACCGCCGAGATGAAGCATTCCTTTGAAATCGTGGAAGTCTGAAGGCTCAGATCCGGTAGGCGGTTGTCGTCATTACTCTGGCTGCGATTTTCATGGCGGCCTTGGCAAAACCCGGCAATTCTTGCGCCCCCAAGCCGACGGCCATGTTGGCATGGCGAATTTCATCGGTTTTCATCTGTTCGAGAATCGCTTGCGAGCGCCCGTCGGCGGCAGGCAACTGATCCAGATGGTCAAGCAGGTGCGCCTCCACCTGCCGCTCCGTTTCAACGACAAACCCGAGACTGACCGGATCGCCCAGGCGCCCGGCAACCGCGCCGATGGTCCAGGCGCCGGCATACCAAAGGGGATTCAACAGACTCTTGCGTCCCCCCAGTTCGGCAATGCGCCGCTCGGTCCAGTTGAGATGCTCGGTCTCTTCCCAGGCCGCCTGTTGCATCGCGACCCTGGTTCGGTCATCGCGGGCCGTCGCCGCCTGTCCGGCATATAGCGCCTGAGCGCACACCTCGCCCACATGGTTGATGCGCATCAGCGCAGCCACATGGCGACGCTCGCCTTCGGTCATATCAGCCTCGGGCATCTGCTCGCCCGGCATGGGGCGTATTGTCGGCGCTGCGGCAAACACGGTACGCAAAGCTTGGTCAACTTGTGAAATCAGCGGATCGAGCAAACTCATGGCACCCTCATAACGCCTGGGGATGTTTGCCGCGACGCAAAACATCGCGGCCCTCATCGGGGGTGAAAATTGCGGCACCGTTCGGACAAAACAAATCGCGCGAAAGCGCCGCATGATGGCGATTCACCGGCTTGTTTTCGATCGGTCGCCACTCGCTCAGCCGGGCCTTCGTCCAGCGACCCTCGCGGTGCCCCGACGCATAGAGACGAAATTCCCGCGTATCGCAGCGCATACCCTCGAAGCTGATGTTGGTCGCACCGCCACTTGTCTGGATCACTAGGACATAACGCACCACACGGTCCTTGCCCACCTGCAGCGTCGAGGCATCGATCATAAAGCGATGCGCGGTCATCTCGCTGACGTAAAACGGCAACAGGTTCTCAGCCTTGGGAAACTCCGGCAAAACGGCCTCCTCTTCAGCCCACCTGGGGGCATCCGGATCGTCCTGGTTGCTGGAACGCACATCGGCCAACGCCGTCGTCGCGACAAGCAGCAGGAGCCACCCAATCCGGCCATGCCATTTCATGGTGCCTCTCCCTCTTCCTGTGGCGCTTTCTGCGTCGTGGCTTCATAGCCCATCATGAACTGCGCCCACTCGAACCCAGGCCAATGCGGCATACGTTCGGTGGTATGAAAAATCAGGCGCGCCAATTCCGTCAGCGCCTGAGCATAGACCATGCGCTTGAAGTCGATGACCGCATCCAGCGGCACCCAGTAACTGCTCCAGCGCCAGGCATCGAACTCCGGCTTTTCCGTTGCCCGCAGACTGACATCGCTGTCGCGCCCCACTAATCGCAACAGAAACCAGATCTGCTTCTGCCCTCTGTAACTCCCGCGCCATTCCCGGCGCACCCACTGCCGGGGAACGTCATATCGCAACCAATCGCGCGTACGCCCAATGATACGTACATGCTCGGGCCTGAGGCCGACCTCTTCGAACAACTCGCGGAACATCGCCTGCTCGGGCGACTCTCCCCTTTTGATGCCACCCTGCGGAAACTGCCAGGAATGTTCGCGAATCCGTTTGCCCCAGAATACCTCGTTACGCTGATTGGTCAGGATAATGCCGACGTTCGGGCGATAACCTTCCCGATCGAGCATGATGAAAGACCTCAAATGTTTGACTGGTTGGAATTGTTCCACATTTCCCCCGACCGAGGAAAGCCGAGCAGGGTCAAAGGGACAGTTAAAATCCTCGTTTAATCCTTAGCCACGGAAATTCGTCATGCGCGCCAGTCAATTCTTCATCGCCACCCTGAAAGAAGCCCCTACCGATGCCGAGGTCGCCTCCCACAAGCTGATGACCCGCGCCGGCATGATCCGCAAGCTGGCCGGGGGCATCTACAGCTACATGCCGATGGGTCTACGGGTGATCCGCAAGATCGAGGCGATCATCCGTGAGGAAATGAACCGCGCCGGTGCCATCGAACTGCTGATGCCGCTGATCCAGCCCGCCGAACTCTGGCAGGAAACCGGTCGCTGGGGCAAGATGGGGCCGGAAATGCTGCGCGTGAAGGACCGTCACGACCGCGACTTCATCATCCAGCCGACCTCCGAAGAGGTGGTGACCGATATCGCCCGCGGCGAAATTCACAGCTATCGCCAGTTGCCAAAAAACTTCTATCACATCCAGACCAAGTTCCGGGATGAAAGGCGCCCGCGTTTTGGCGTGATGCGAGGTCGCGAATTCACCATGAAGGACGCCTACTCCTTCGACCGCGACGAGGCCAGTGCAGAAAAAAGCTACCAGGCCATGTATGCCGCCTATGTGAAGATTTTCGAGCGGCTGGGCCTGCGCTTCCGCGCCGTGCGCGCCGATACCGGCGCCATCGGCGGCTCGCTGTCGCATGAATTTCAGGTGATTGCCGACACCGGCGAGGATCTGCTGGTCTACTGCCCCGACTCCGACTACGCCGCCAATATCGAACTGGCCGAAGCCTTGCCGTTACTTGCCGTCCGCCCAACGCCGACTTTTGCGATGGAAAAAGTGGCGACGCCCGATACGATCCGCTGCGAGGACGTCGCGAAATTGCTCGGCCTGCCGATCGAGCGCACGGTGAAATCCATCGTCATCGCCACGGACACCCCGCTGGGCGCCGAAGTCTGGTTGCTGCTGATTCGCGGCGACCACGAGCTCAATGAAGTCAAGGCCGGCAAGCTGCCAGGACTGGAAGGTGGCTTCCGCTTCGCCACCGAACAGGAAATCATCGAACACTTCGGCTGCCCGCCCGGCTATCTCGGCCCGCTCAATACGAAAAAGCCGGTGAAAGTCGTGGCCGACCGCACCGTGGCCAACATGAGCGATTTCGTTTCCGGCGCCAATGAAATCGGTTGCCACATCCACGGCATCAACTGGGGCCGCGACCTGCCGGAGCCGGAACTCATCGCCGACATCCGCAATGTCGTCGAAGGCGATCCCTCGCCCGACGGCAAGGGCAAGCTGGCCATCCAGCGTGGCATTGAGGTCGGCCATGTCTTCTTCCTCGGCACGAAATACTCGGCAGCGATGAACTGCACCTATCTCGATGAAACCGGCAAGCCACAAACCATGGTGATGGGCTGTTACGGCATCGGCGTCACCCGACTGGTCGGTGCGGCCATCGAACAGAATCACGATGAAAAGGGCATCATCTGGCCTGACAGCATTGCACCCTTTACAGTGGCCATCTGCCCGGTGGGCTGGGGCAAATCCGAAGCCGTGCGACAGGCTGCTGTCGAACTGTACGAAAAGCTGGTCGTCTCCGGTATTGACGTTATTCTCGACGACCGCGATGAACGTCCCGGTGTCATGTTTGCCGACTGGGAGCTGATCGGCGTACCGCATCGCATCACCATTGGCGACCGTGGCCTCAAGGAGGGCGTGGTCGAGTACCAGCACCGGCGCGACAAGGAGGCCGCCAAGGTGCCGCTGGCCGATATCGCGGCACTCGCCCGTCAGAAGGCATGCGGCGTCTAGGACTGCTTTGCTGCCTGTTCTGGGCAGCGCATGTCTGGGCGGGTGCGCAGCAGTACGAGCCTCTGGCCGCCAGCGTGCAGGCGGCCCTGCATGCGGCCGTATCGGACAAATCCGCGCCCGAACCGCGCTTTGACAACATTGAGGAAAAACTCGACTGGCTGACGGAAATGTCGCGGCGGCTCGAAAAACGCATGCCGGATCGTCAGGGGCGTCTGGAATTTCTAAAAACGGTACGCTACGAAGCCCAGCGCGCCGGACTCGACCCGCACTTGGTGATGGGATTGATCCAGGTCGAAAGCGGTTTTCGCAAGCATGCGGTCTCTACCGCTGGCGCCCGCGGCTACATGCAGGTGATGCCCTTCTGGGTCAAACTGATTGGCAGTCCCGACAGCAACCTGTTTCATCTGCGCACCAACCTGCGCTTCGGCTGCACCATTCTGCGCCACTACCTCGACATCGAGAACGGCGATCTCTACCGCGCCCTCGGCCGTTACAACGGCAGTCTCGGTCGCCCGGAGTATCCCAACATGGTCCGTGGCGCCTGGGAAAAGCACTGGGCCTGGGGCCCGCGCGTCATTCAGGCGCGACAGTAAAAAGTCGGCGCTGGCGGGACGGCAGCCAATGAACGATTAGCGGGGCATCCCCGGCATGCCGCCGCCCATCAGGCCTTTGGCCGCTCGCATCATCTTGGCCATGCCGCCCTTGGAGAATTGTTTCATCATCTTTTGCGTCTGCTCGAACTGGTTGAGCAGCCGGTTCACCTCCTGAACCTGCACACCCGCCCCCGTCGCTATTCGGCGCTTGCGGCTGGCCTTGATCAGTTCCGGCTTGGTACGTTCCAGCGGCGTCATCGAATTGATGATGCCCTCAATGCGCCGAATGGACTTGTCCTCGACCTGCCCACCCGCCTGCTGGGCCATCTGGGCAAATTGCGCGGGCATCTTTTCGAGCAGCGCGCCCATGCCGCCCATCTGGCGCATCTGGCCGATCTGATCCTTGAAGTCGTTGAGATCGAAGCCCTTACCGGACTTCATCTTCTTGACGAATTCCTGCGCCTTCTCCTGATCGACGCCGCGCTGCGCATCCTCAACCAAACCCAGGATGTCGCCCATGCCAAGGATTCGACTGGCCATGCGCTCGGGATGGAATTCCTCGATCCCCGTGAGCTTCTCGCCGACGCCGGCAAACTTGAGCGGCTTGCCCGTCACATGGCGGACCGACAGCGCCGCACCGCCGCGCGCATCGCCATCGAGCTTGGTGAGAATCACGCCGGTCAGCGGCAGCGCTTCGTTAAACGCCTTGGCCGTATTCACTGCATCCTGGCCCAGCATGGCATCGACGACAAACAAGGTCTCGATGGGCTTCAACTGGGCATGCAGTTCGCGAATCTCGGCCATCATCGCTTCGTCGATGGCAAGACGGCCCGCAGTATCGACAAACAGCACGTCATGGAAATGGCGCTTGGCGTAATCGAGTGCAGCAGCAGCGATATCGGCAGGCTTCTGGCCGGCTTCCGAGGGGAAAAAGTCGATGCCCGCCTGCGCGGCCACCGTTTTCAACTGCTCAATGGCCGCCGGACGGTAGACGTCGCAACTGACCGCCAGCACTTTTTTCTTCTGGCGCTCCTTAAGCCACTTGCCGAGCTTGGCTGTCGTCGTCGTCTTGCCAGCGCCTTGCAGGCCGGACATCAGGATGATCGCCGGCGGCTGGCAGGCAAGGTTGAGCTCGGCCTTCGCCCCACCCATCAGTTCCGTCAGTTCGCGATGCACCACACCGACCAGCGCCTGCCCTGGGGTCAGGGAGCCGATCACCTCCTGGCCGACCGCCTTTTCCTTCACGCGCGCGATAAATTCCTTGACCACCGGCAGCGCCACATCGGCCTCCAGCAAAGCCATGCGCACTTCGCGCAACATTTCCTGGATGTTTTCTTCGGACAGGCGGGCTTGCCCGCGCAGGTTTTTTACGACCTTGGCGAGTTTTTGCGTCAGGTTATCGAGCATGGTCTGGGCGTGATTCCGGGGTGAAAATTCGGGAAATAGGCATCTGGAGCCTTGGTGTAGACTCGCGCCATGCAAATGATACTGCACCCGCCTTGGCCCCATCTGCTGGTTGCCGCTCTATATTCAGGCTTGGCAGGGCACTTCTGGCGCTCGCGCTGGCGCGGTGCAGTGCTCGATCAGCCGATTCGCGGATTGGCCATGTGGGAACGGTCAGTGCTTCTCTTTGCGCTCGTGCTGCACGGTCTTACGGTCGCCGCCGAACTTTTTCCTGCGGGCGGCCCCAGCATGCGCTTCGGTTTTTCCGTCGCCCTGTCGATGATGACCTGGCTGGCTGTTGCGCTTTACTGGATCGAGAGCTTCTACGCCCGCATGGAGGGGCTGCAGATGCTCGGCCTCCCGCTCGCCGCCCTGTGCGGCTTGCTGCCCTGGCTGGTGCCGGGGCAGCATGTCATTCCCAATGCCGGCTCGCCGTTCTTCCGCATGCACTTCCTGATGGCGATGTTCGCCTACAGTCTATTTACGCTGGCCGCCTTGCACGCCATCCTGATGTCCGTGACCGAACAACGCCTGCATCGCGGCCGACTGACGCCCCTGTTTGCCGGATTGCCGCCCTTGCTGACGATGGAAGCGCTGCTGTTTCGGCTGATTCACATCGCTTTCGTCCTGCTGACCCTGACGCTATTGTCCGGTGCCCTGTTTTCCGAACAGATCTTCGGCAAACCGCTGCCGTTCAATCACAAGACGGTCTTTGCCATCCTTTCCTGGTTGATTTTCGGCGCCCTGCTGGCCGGTCGCCATCGCTACGGCTGGCGTGGCCGCATGGCATTGCGCTGGACTCTGACCGGATTTGGAGTCTTGCTACTCGCCTATGTCGGTAGCCGCTTTGTGCTTGAAGTCATCCTTGGACGACCACTTTGAACAAGGTCCTGCATATTTCAGCTTTACAAGGCCGCAATGCCTAGGCATCATCTCGATGCATATTGACTGAGGAGTACGCATGGCTTCGCCCGGCAAAGAAGATAAACAGGCAGTGTTTTCGTGGGAAGGCAAGGATAAAGGCGGGAAAATCGTTCGCGGCGAACTTCGTGCCGCGACGGAGACCGTGGTGCGAACCACCTTGCGTCGCCAGGGCATCATGGTCTCCAAGGTCAAGAAAATGGGGGCTAAAGGGGGCGGCAAGGTCAGCGATAAAGACATTACGCTGTTCACACGCCAGTTGGCCACGATGATGCGGGCAGGCGTCCCGCTACTGCAGGCCTTCGATATTGTCGGCAAGGGTGCCTCGAATGCCGCCGTCGGCAAACTGCTGACAGACATTAAAACCGATGTTGAAACAGGCTCAGCGCTCCACCAGGCCTTTCGTAAATTCCCACTCTATTTTGACCAGTTGTACTGCAACCTGGTCGAAGCCGGCGAACAGGCCGGTATTCTTGACGCGCTACTGGATCGTCTCGCCACCTACAAGGAAAAGACCCAGGCGATTATCGGCAAGATCAAGAGCGCCCTGTTTTACCCCGTATCCATTTTGGTCGTCGCCTTCGTCGTCACGGCGGCCATCATGATCTTCGTTGTACCGGCCTTCAAAAGCGTTTTTGCCAGCTTCGGCGCCGACCTGCCTGGACCAACGCTGGTCGTCATGGCGATTTCGGAATTCTTTGTCGAATATTGGTATCTCATTTTCGGCGGCGTAGGCGGCGGCGTTTATTTTTTCCTCTACACATGGAAGCGCTCGATTCCGATGCAGATTTTCATGGACAAACTGGCCTTGAAACTGCCAATCTTTGGTGCCGTCATTCGCAAGGCCACCATCGCGCGGTGGACCCGCACTTTATCCACCATGTTCGCCGCAGGTGTTCCTCTCGTAGAAGCATTAGATTCGGTGGGTGGCGCATCCGGCAACTACGTTTATAAACAGGCAACCATGAAGATCAAGGCAGAAATCAGCACCGGCTCCAGCCTGACGGTAGCCATGCAAAACGCCGATGTATTCCCGAGCATGGTCATCCAGATGATCGCCATCGGCGAAGAATCCGGCCAGCTCGACACGATGAGCGGCAAAGTGGCCGACTTTTTCGAGGCCGAAGTCGATGATGCGGTCGATGCGCTGTCCAGTTTGATGGAGCCCTTGATCATGGTAATCCTTGGCGGTCTGATCGGCAGCATCATCGTAGCCATGTATCTGCCGATTTTCAAACTCGGCGCAGTTACCTAAGAGCTCCCATGCCTTCTTACGATCCGGCAACTTTGGTTGTCGTCTGCAGTATTTTCGGCCTGCTGATCGGCAGTTTTCTCAATGTTGTCATCCATCGTCTGCCGATCATGATGGAACGCGAGTGGCAGGCGCAATGTGCAGAGCTTGCCGGCAATGTTGTCCCGAACGCCGAGCCATTCTCCCTGGTCGCCCCACGCTCCCGGTGCCCGCATTGCGGGCACCTGATTGGTGCGCTGGAAAACATTCCGATTCTCAGCTACCTGCTGCAAAAAGGTTGTTGCAAGGGCTGCGGCAAGGGTATCAGCCCCCGTTATCCATTGGTCGAAGCGCTCACCGGGTTCGCCTTCGGCTATGCCGCCTGGCATTTTGGCTTCAGTCTGGCAAGTATCGGCGCCATGTTCTTTCTGACTATCATGATCGCCCTGACTTTCATCGATGCCGACACGCAACTGTTACCCGATGACCTGACCCTGCCTTTGCTTTGGGCGGGGCTGCTGATCAACCTGTTCCACACCTTTACAACCTTGCCCAACGCGGTGATCGGCGCAGCCGTCGGCTATCTGGCGCTGTGGTCGGTCTATTGGCTGTTCAAGCTCGCCACCGGCAAGGAGGGCATGGGTTACGGCGATTTCAAGCTGCTCGCTGCCATTGGGGCCTGGCTGGGATGGCCGCTATTACCGCTGGTCATCCTGCTGTCCTCGCTGGTGGGCGCCGTTATTGGTGTCGCCCTGATCGTATTGGCCAAGCGTGGCCGCAACGTTCCCATGCCCTTTGGCCCTTATCTGGCCATCGCTGGGGTGATTGCCCTGTTTTGGGGCAATGAGCTCAATCGAACCTACCTGATGCTCATGTAGGCTTGATTTTGCGCTAATGGGCAACCATTTAGCGGGGTTGTACGATCAAGCCCCGATATAATTCCGCAAAATTTTGGAGAATCCCATGCCTATCTACGCCTATCGTTGTAGCCAATGCGGCTTCGAAAAGGATGTCCTGCAGAAAATGGCCGACGCCCCCTTAACCACCTGTCCCGAGTGCAATACCGACAATTTCAGCAAACAGCTGACAGCCGCCGGATTTCAGCTCAAGGGCAGCGGCTGGTATCAGACCGACTTCAAAGGCGGTAGCCAATCCGCCCCTAAGACCGATAATCCGCCCCCCTGCCAAGGTGGCACGGGCAGCTGTCCCTCCTGTAACTAACTGCTTATACCTTGAAAAAGTATTTCATTACCGGGCTACTGATCTGGATCCCGCTGGTCATTACAGCCTGGGTGCTGACCACCATCGTCGGTACCATGGATCAGTCCCTGCATCTTCTACCCGCAGCACTTCATCCGGTAAATCTGCTCGGTTTCAACATTCCCGGCACTGGTGCATTGTTGACACTGGTGATCGTTTTCCTCACCGGACTGGTCACGGCCAACATCATCGGCCAGAAACTGGTGAAGTTCTGGGAAGCCCTACTATCGCGCATCCCCGTCGTCAAGTCGATCTACTACAGTGTCAAGCAGGTTTCCGATACGCTATTTTCAGGAAGCGGCGAGGCATTCCGCAAGGTACTGCTGGTGCGCTACCCCCACCCGGAAGCCTGGTCGGTCGCCTTCCAAAGCGGCAGTCCGGCCCGGCAGATCGGCGAACTGCTCGCCGACGAATATGTCAGCGTCTTCATCCCCACGGCACCCAGCCCGGTCAACGGCTTCTTCTTCTTTGTGAAGAAGAGCGAAACCATTGAGCTCGACATCAGCGTCGATGACGCGTTGAAATACATCGTGTCAATGGGCGTCGTACCGCCGCAGCGGCGTTACCCAAATCTTGCCGGGATCGCCCAGAACGAATAACCCCCCCCTGTGCGTCGCCGTCCTGCCGGCGCCGACTTTTCATTATCGGAACCACCATGCGTACTCATTACTGCGGCCAACTCAATGCCGGCCATATCGACCAGATCGTCACCCTGTGCGGCTGGAACCATCGTCGCCGCGACCACGGCGGCGTGATCTTTATCGACCTGCGCGACCGCGAAGGCATTGCCCAGATCGTCTGCGATCCGGATCGCCCCGAGATGTTCAAGCTCGCCGAGGCGGTGCGCAACGAGTTCGTGCTGAAGATTACCGGCAAGGTGCGCCGCCGTCCCGCCGGCACCGAGAATCCCAACATGCCCTCGGGCGAGGTCGAAATCCTTTGTCATGAGCTTGAGATTCTGAATGCCGCCGTCACACCGCCCTTCCAGCTCGACGAGGACAACCTCTCCGAGAACGTGCGCCTCACGCACCGCGTCATCGACCTGCGCCGGCCGCAGATGCAGAAGAACATGATGCTGCGCTACAAGACCGCGCGCGCCTTCCGCCGCTTCCTCGACGACCACGGCTTCATCGACATCGAAACGCCGATGCTGACCAAGAGCACGCCCGAAGGTGCCCGCGACTACCTGGTGCCCTCGCGTGTCCATCCCGGCCAGTTCTTCGCCCTGCCGCAGTCGCCGCAGCTGTTCAAGCAGATGCTGATGGTGGCCGGCTTCGACCGCTACTACCAGATCGTCAAATGCTTCCGCGACGAGGATCTGCGCGCCGACCGCCAGCCCGAATTCACCCAGGTCGATATCGAGACCTCGTTCA
>CAYZEA010000032.1:0-24034 GCA_964477575.1 uncultured Methyloversatilis sp. | reverse complement strand
GACATCCTGCTGCTCGACGAACCGACCAACAACCTCGACATCAACACCATCCGCTGGCTGGAAAACGTCATCAACGAGCGCGGCAGCACGATGATCATCATCTCCCACGACCGCCACTTCCTCAATCAGGTCTGCACCCACATGGCCGATCTGGATTACGGCAAGATCACCGTCTATCCCGGCAACTACGACGATTTCATGGAAGCCTCGGCCCAGGCGCGCACGCGCCAGTCGACCGCCAACGCCAAGGCCAAGGAAAAGGTCGCCGAGTTGCAGACCTTCGTGCGGCGCTTCTCCGCCAACGCCTCGAAGGCGCGTCAGGCCACCTCGCGCGCCAAACAGATCGAGAAGATCAAGATCGAGGACATCAAGCCCTCCTCGCGCCAATATCCGTGGATCGGTTTCGACTACAGTGACAAGGAAAAGCTGCACCGCCTCGCCGTGGAAATCGAAAACCTCCACTTCGGCTACGTACCCGGCACCCCGGTCATCAAGAACTTCAACACTGCCATCGAAGCCGGCGAGAAAGTCGCGATCATCGGCGAAAACGGCGTCGGCAAAACCACCCTGCTCAAGCTCTTCGCCGGCACCGATCTGGGCGGCCTAGCCCCCGAACACGGCAAGGTGAAATGGGCCGAGAAAGCCCGCCCCGGCTATTTCGCCCAGGACCATGCGGCCGACTTTGCTCAGGACGAGAGCCTGACCGACTGGATCGGCCAGTGGGTGCGCGCCGGCGGCTACGATGGCAACGACGTCGAAACCCTGATCCGCGGCACCCTCGGCCGGCTGCTGTTCTCCGGCGACGAAGTGAAGAAGTCGGTCAAGGTCATCTCCGGCGGCGAACAGGGCCGCATGCTGTTCGGCAAGCTGATCCTGCTGCACAACAACGTGCTGCTGATGGACGAACCGACCAACCACCTCGATATGGAATCCATCGAGTCATTGAACAATGCGCTGGAAAAATATCCCGGCACGCTGATCTTCGTCTCGCACGACCGGGAGTTTGTGTCCTCGCTGGCCACGCGCATCATCGAGATCAAAACCACCGGCGAGATCGTCGACTATCGCGGCAATTACGAGGAATATCTCGCCAGCCAGGGCGTAGTGTAAGCAGAGAAAAGCGACGCTGGCGGGACGGCAGCATGCGATAAGCAGTAGCATTTAGGATCCACATCTTTACTTTTCGCTCATCACGATTCGGTCGCCTTGCGCGCCTTCCCGCAAGCGAGTGTGATGCAGGTTGATTAGCGGATCCTGCGGATAGGCTGTTGCCAGCGCGGCAAACAGTTTGGTCGCCTCGGACGATTCCTCGTTCATGGCCTGGAAGGCCTTGGCGTACTCCTCCAGCGGCGCACGCTGGAGTCCATCCGCCACCATCGGCTCGAATACCCCGAGCGCCTGTGTCTTGCCTTTCAGCACCAGACGTCCGACCGGCCGTACCTTGGCTTCAGGAATGTCGGCGAGGATGAATTCCGAAATGCAGAGACGCGTGCCCAGGTGCTTGTTCACGCTTTCCAGGCGCGCGGCAGTATTCACCGGGTCGCCCAGGGCACGGTAGTCGAAGATGTTGGAACCGCCGAAGTTGCCGACGATCACCTCGCCGCCATGCACGCCGATGCGCGTCTTGCCGAAGGGGATGCCCTTAGCCTGCAGTTCGCCCGAATAGCGACTGGCAAAAGTGTCCATCTCCAGCGCACAGGCAAACGCGCGGCGGCGATGATCGGTCTGCGGCACCGGGGCCGAGAACATGATCGCCACGGCATCGCCGACAATGCGATCGAGCGTACCTTCGTGGCGAAAGGCGATGGCGATCATCTCATCGAGATAGGCGTTAAGCAGGGCCACTGCCTCGCCCGGATCAATTTTCTCCATCAGGCTGGTGAAGCCCGCCAGATCGGTAAAGATAAAACTGCATTCCTGCCTGCGGCCGCCGAGTTCCATCGCATCAGGGTGGTCGACAAGAAAATCCACCCGGTTCGGCGACACATAGCGGGAAAACGCCTCCTTGATCCAGCGCTGCTCACGCTCGCTGGTCAGGTGATGCACCAGACTGCAGATGCCGAAAGTCAGGATTAGGCCGAGTGCCGGCGTGGCCGAGTCCAGCAGCAGATGGTGCCCGACAAAGGCAAGCCAGCCGCCGCCGAGGATCAGCCCGAGCAACAGCACGCAGATGGCGGCGGCCACCAGCGCCCGGGTGCGCAGGGCCAGCAGCCCGATGATCAGACCGCTCACCATCAGCACCAGGGCTTCCATGCCGCGTGCCCAACTGGGGCGTTCCAGATAGTGTCCGGCGAGGATTTGCTCGATGGCCTGGCCGTGGGATTCGACCCCGGCGATGACGCCGAAGGGATTGAAGCGCAGGTCCATCAGGCCCTGGGCCGAACTGCCGACCAGCACGATATGGCCGTCGAGCAATTCGGGCGGCACCTCGCCGGCCAGCACCTTCCAGGCCGGCACATAGCGCTGCGGCTGCGGCTTGGTGTAATGCACCCACAACTCGCCCTGCGGCGTGGTCGGGATGGTCAGATCGCCAACCTTCACTTCGGCCAGGCCGCTGCCATGTTCCGCGCTTTTCAGAATGACATTCGGGGTTGCCTGCGCCACTCGCAGCGCTTCCGTCACCAGGGTCGATACCGGCGTCGTGCCGATCTGGAACACCAGCGGCACGCGCCGCACCACGCCGTCGCCGTCCGGCACGAAGGTCAGCGCCCCATTGCCCTTGGCGGCATCTTCGAGCAACGGCATCGACGTCACGGCGCCGGTAAAGGTGTGCAGCCAGTTGCTCGGCGGTTCGCCGGAAAAAATAAAGCGCGCCTTCTGGCGCGGCAGCGGCCCTGCGGTGGCCGACTTGCCGCGCTCCACTGCGAAGCCGACCACGACATCGCCCTGTGCCAAGGTATTAGCCAACACCTGATCATGATCGGGCAAGCTGGCCAAATCCTGACGCAAACGTCCCTGCAACTGCCACAAATCCACAGCGGCGCGCGGCGAGGTGCGATCCGGTTCGGCAAACATGACATCGAAGCCGATGGCCGCCGTCCCGCCAGCGCCGAGCTTTTCAATCAGCTCGGCAATGCGCGTGCGCGGCCACGGCCACTGGCCCAACCTCGCCAGGCTTTCATCGTCGATGTCAATAATGCGCAGCGGCACGTCGGTGTATTCGCGCGGCTGCCAGCGCTGATACTGATCGAACAGGTTGTTGCGCAGCGCCTGCTGTGGTCGGCTATCAACAGCCAGCAGCAGCACGCCAATCAGGACGGGAAGCAAGGGCAGCAACCACTGCCAACGGGAGGTGGATTTCTTTTGCATGGAGGAAGCCTGTCATCTTGCTGGAAAACGGCTACAAGCCGTATAGTGTAAATCCTGCGGCATAACACTACCAAAGTATCAGCGCTACTCGGAGAATATGGCATGTTCAAGGGACTGAAAATCCGCTTTCAGCATTGGGTCATACTGAGCACCGCCTTGCTGGTATTGATCCTTGCCGTGGCCTTCCTGATCACGGTCTTTCGCACCTTCGCCGACATTTCCGAAAACAATGCCACGGAACGTTTTTCGTTGCTCGCCAGTCAGGCGGCACGCGAATTGCAAAGTCTGGTGGAATCGAACGGCAGGTTCGTCGTCAGCCAGTCGCACGGGGACATCGAGGTCTACCTCAAGGACGGCCATATTCATCATGCCGCCGTCGTACCGGCCTTTCTGAGCTCGCTTGAAGCCGACCCGACGCTTTACTCGCATTTCATCGGCATCGCCAATGAGGAATTTCTCCAGGTCATCGGCATTCGTGGCGATGAGCGCATCATCGCCGCCTTGAAGGCGCCGAACGAGGCTTACTTTGCGGTCAGGCGCATCGTCGCCGACGAAAAGGGCGTTCGCGCTGAGCAATACAAGTTTCTCGACCGCGGACGGGAATCGATCGATCTCAGGATCCGCGAAGCCAAGCTGATGCCCACCCAGCGCCCCTGGTATCGCATGTCCTTGGAGCGCAAGGGGCTGGCGGTAACCGAACCCTATCTGTTCGCCTCGACCGGCGAACTCGGCATCACCGTTGCTGCCCCCCTGCCCGGACAGTTCGGAGTTCTTGCCACCGACATCAGCCTGCGCTCCTTGCAGGACTTCCTCGCCGGCCTCTCGCTCCCCCCCAACGGCGCCATCGCCCTGCAAGATGCGCAAGGTAAGCTCCTGGCCGTCCACGGCAAGGGCACGCGTTTCGCCAAGCTCGCCATCGCGCCGATGACGCCGCCGGACAAGATCGAGCACCCTTACCTGGCGGTGCTCAAGGACATTACCAGCGATGCCGGTTCGCAAATCCTGGCCCAGGGCGCGGGCGAGAAATTCGTCGTCACGCGCTTCAAAACGGCGGATGTCGGCGGGATGGCCTTCCGTGTCGTGGTGCTGGCACCCCTGAGCGATTTCACGGGCGCTTTTGACCGCGCCCAGCGCGACGTCATCCTGTTGTCACTGGTCGTCCTGCTCGTTTTGTTGCCGCTCGCCTTCCTCGGTTCGCGCCAGATCGCCCACTCGCTCACCGCCATGGCCAAGGATTCCGAGCGCCTCAAACTGCTGGATTTCTCGCGCACGCCAAGCAGACCGGATAGTTTCCTGTACGAAGTCACCGCGCTTGGCGAGGCTCAGTACGTCATGCACGATGCCATCCAGCAACGCACCAAGGATCTCGTCGCCGCTC
Source organism: uncultured Methyloversatilis sp. (assembly GCA_964477575.1). Taxonomy (GTDB): domain Bacteria; phylum Pseudomonadota; class Gammaproteobacteria; order Burkholderiales; family Rhodocyclaceae; genus Sulfuricystis. The sequence goes on along the minus strand of CAYZEA010000032.1, from coordinate 19,347 downwards.
AAGACAAGCTTGAAAACTTGATACACACGGGGCTCGAACTCGGCCGCGAGCATGACCGCATGGCCCTGCTGAGGAAAATCCTCTTTGCCGGCAAGGAACTGCTCAATGCCGATGCCGGTACGCTCTACATGGTCACCGACCATAAGACACTGAGCTTTGCCCTGCGCACCAAGAGCGACGAACTGCCGAGCTTCGAGATTCCCCTGTTCGATGAGTCCGGCGCCCCAGTCGACAAATACATGGCCACCTGGTGCGCCAACCACAATCAGCCGATCATCGTCGACGACGTTTACACCGAGACACGCTTTGACGTTTCCGGCGCCAAGAAAATGGATGCGGAAACCGGTTATCGATCCGTCTCCATGCTGACCGTGCCGCTCAGTCCGCGCGATGGCGAAGTGATCGGCGTATTGCAGTTCCTCAATGCGCTTGATCCTGAAACCGGCGAGGTCATTCCATTCCCACCCGAACTGGTGCGCTTTGTCACGGCCATGGCGGCGCAAGCGGGAGTGGCCCTCGACAACCACCAGTTGATTCAGGCTCAGCGAGAACTGCTCGATGCCATGATCAAGCTGATCGCCGGCGCGATCGACGCCAAGAGCCCCTACACCGGCGGCCACTGCGAACGCGTTCCAGAACTCGGCATCATGCTCGCCGAAGAGGCCTGCAGGGTTTCCGAAGGCCCTCTGGCCGATTTTCGCTTTGAGACGGATGACGAATGGCGCGAATTCCGCATCGGCGCCTGGCTGCATGACTGCGGCAAGGTCACCACGCCGGAATACGTCGTCGACAAGTCCTGCAAACTGGAAACCATCTACAACCGCATCCACGAGGTACGCATTCGCTTCGAGGTGTTGCTGCGCGATGCGAAGATTGCCCAGTACGAAGCCGTGGCCAATGGCGCCAATCCAAAGGAGGCCGAGACAACCTACACAGCACGCAAGGCACAGCTGACTGAGGACTATGCCTTCATCGCCGAATGCAACCAGGGCGGCGAGTTCATGGCGCCCGAGAAGATCGAACGCCTCAAGCGTATCGCCGCCGAAACCTGGCAGCGTAACTTCGATGATCGGATTGGTCTTGCGCACGAAGAACTGATGCGTATTCAGGGCGATCCCGAACCACTGCCCGCCACGGAATATCTGCTGGCCGACAAGCCGCAACACATCATCCCGCGCACCGACCTGCGTAGCGTCGATCCCAAATGGGGATTCAAGGTCAAGGTGCCGGAAAACCTTTACAACTACGGCGAGGTGTACAACTTGAGTGTTGGCCGCGGCACGCTCACCGAAGAGGAACGCTTCAAGATCAATGAGCATGTCATGCAAAGTCTGATCATGCTCAAACAATTGCCGCTGCCCAAAGGCATGAAGCGCATCCCCGAATATGCCGCCACCCATCATGAAACCCTGATCGGTACCGGCTACCCCTGCAAACTGACGGGGACCGAACTGACGGTACCGATGCGCATCATGGCCATCGCCGATGTATTCGAGGCATTGACTGCGTCCGACCGCCCCTACAAAATGACCAAAACCCTCTCCGAATCGGTCAAAATCCTGTCTTTCATGAAAAAGGACAAACATATCGACCCGGTGCTTTTCGACCTATTCCTCACCTCCGGCGTCTATCGTCGCTACGCCGAGAAATACCTCAAACCCGAACAGATCGACGAAGTGGATATCAGCAAATTCGTTGGCTGAATGATTGCAACCCTTTCGCAAGGAGAATGACATGCGCACCCCGATAGTTCTGACCAGTCTGTTGTTGAGTATTGCGGCCCACGCCGATGAAGCCGCCATCGGCTACGTCAAGACGGCCAGCGGCGAAGCCTATGTCATTTCAAAAGGCGGCAAGACGCCTGCCAAGCCGGGCACACCCGTGTTTCAGGGCAGCCAGCTCAAGACGGGCGCAAAAAGCAGCCTCGGCGTCACTTTCAAGGATGAAACGGTGATGTCCTTCGGCCCGGATACAGAGTTGACGGTAGACGAATACCTCTACGCCCCAAGCCAGGGCAAGCTGAAGCTGGGCAGCAAACTGGCCAAGGGCAGCATGAACTATGTCTCCGGCGTCATCGCGAAGCTGCAGCCGGATGCCGTTTCCGTCACCACCCCGACAGGCACCATCGGCGTACGTGGTACCCAGTTCGCCGTCAAGGTCGAGGAGGAGTAAGACCATGAAAAACTTCGTACGCAACACGTCGCCCTTGATTGCCGCCCTCCTGCTGAGCGCCTGCGCCGCCAAGCCGGTGTCCTATGTCGCCTTGCTTGAAAACCCGGATGGCAGCACCGGCAAGGTCGTCGTCAAGGGCAGCAAGGGCGAGCAGGTCATCGACAAGGCGCGCCACGCCGTGCCGCTGGATGGCGCCACTGCCCCAGCCCCGGTCAATGAGGAAAAGTTCCAGAAAGACTTCTCGGATGCCATGGCAGCCCGTCCGCTGCTGCCCGAGCGCTTCCTGCTGTATTTCGAAAGCGGCAGCATCAAGCTGACGGCCGCGTCCGAGGCCATGTTGCCCAAGATTATCGATAACGCCGCGAAACGCCCCGGCGTGGATGTGTCGATCATCGGCCACACCGACACGGTCGGCAAGGCAGAGGCCAACGAGGCGCTGGCGCTGCAGCGTGCAAAGGCAATCGCCGAACTGATCAAGGCCAAAGGCCTGACAGTGGATGCCCTGAGCGTGGAATCGCACGGCGAGCGTAATCCATTGGTTGTTACGCCCGACGAAACGCCGGAGCCGAAGAACCGCCGCGTCGAAATATCGCTGCGTTAAGACTTCTGGTAGTAAGCACACGGCAAGCGCCATGACAACATCCATCATCAACCAGTTTATCGAGCACTTTTCTGTTGCATTCAACGATCTTGGCGCAACGGTGACGCTGTGCGAAATTGAACGCTTAGCCATACAGGCTCATTACTCCCTGGAGTTTGGGCAGCGCATCTACCATGCCTCGTCGCACGCTCTGGAGATGTGTCGCGACATGAATTCGCACCAGGTGCTTGCAGGGATCTACCACGACATCGTTTATTACCAGTTGGACGACGGATTCCCGAAGCTTTTCGATAGTGTGCTTCGTCAAGTGGTGAAGGAGGATGCGCAGGTTTTATCTGTGCGTCGTCTTGAGGCGGAGAATAAGCTGACGCTCATCTGTACCAAGGTGTTTGGCTTTAGCGAAGGCGATACCCTGCCGGTTTATCGCGGCATGAATGAGTTTCTAAGCGCACTGGTTGCCGTTCACTGTCTGTCGCCCCACCTGAAGCAGTCCGACCTGCTCATCGTCGTGGCCCTGATCGCTGCAACCGTTCCCTGCTGGTCGCATGATCCGCAGGGAGGTTCGGCGCCCGAGGCGCTGTTGCAACGTGTGCGCGAAGTCAACCAGGAATTGCAGATGGGGCTTGACGATACGGTCATCGAGTCGCTGGGGCATGATGTCGTGACATTCGCCAATCGGGATGTGGGCGGTTTTGCCGTGGATGACCCAGGCGTTTTCCTGTACGCGACCTGGATGCTGATCGAAGAATCCAATGCGCCGCTGGCCTTTGTCGGCGTCCACTCGGTGCAGGATTTTCGCAAGGCCTTGCAGCACATGGAAGGGTTTCTGGCTACGTTGAGTGCGGATCGCATCTTCCACAGCTACCGAAACCAGCCGGCAGCCCATGAAATGGTACGCTTGAGCGCATTGGCGAAGGCCAATCTGGAATTCGCCGTGTGTTACCTGAATGCCAAGCTTACGGCCATCGCGATTGTCGAGGCGCTGGCGCTCGAAACGGGTGGCGATGTGCCCATTTCGATGCTATTGGGCGACCTCAAGACCCTGAATCCACATTCCGACCGTATCGAGGATTTCCTGTTCATGCCTGCCGCACATGAAGAAATTGACCCTTTGTTGCTGGACGTGCTGCAGGAAGGACGGCGCCTGAGCTCCGGCGGCCAACTGGCCGCCTCGCCAATGAGCGTATTTCTGTACCGCAGCGTCGGTCTGGCGGGTATCGGTGAAATCGTGCAAAGTGCCAAAGGGATGTTCGCAGGCCGGATCAGCCCTGCCGACTTCCTGCGCTCCCTGCCGCGCGATCCGCTGGTTGCGATCATCGATAGCTGCAGCCGGATCGCCCTTTCCCGTACTGCCGCGCTGCATACCCTGCGCATGACCTTAGGATAAGAACCCGAAGATTCGCCCAGCTCGCCGTCCCACCAGCGCCGACTTTTTGGCTTGCGTAAGCCAAAAACCACAGTCGTACGGTTGTTGCCATTAAAAATCGAAAGGCAACGATACGTCTTCCGGCCAAAAGGCGCAGAATATTCGGGCAAGGAATACTAGGAGCATGCAATGCCCAAGGCAGTCATCGAAAACTGGAGTCAATTTGAGGCTTTTCTTGCCGATCAACCCTTGTGCCAATGGTCGGCGAAGAAACAACGCGAGGTGGCCGCAGGATTGCATAGTGATCATGGGAGTTCTTCTGCTCACGCCGCCCCCAAAAAAGACGACAACGCCGATTTGATGGCCGCGCTGTCTTCCATGGCGTAAACATCCCATATCCTGTTTGCGCCGACACGTCAGGTCGGCACGAAGAACCGCTCCCTTAACTCCTCTTCCAGCCCGAGCATGCCCAGCAGTTCCTGCAAGCGCGCCGCGCGATGACGAGCCGGCTGGTTGGTGCGACGCGCCACGATCAATTCGTTTTTCATCGAGTGCTCCCAGCCCACCAGTTCGGTGACATTGAGCTGGTAGCCGTGCGCTTCGAGTTGCAGACAGCGCAGCACGTTGGTGACATGACTGCCGAATTCACGGGTATGAATCGGATGACGCCAGAGTTCGGCAAGCGGACTGGCCATCGCTTTACCCTTATTTTTGCGCAACAAGGCGGCCACTTCGGCCTGGCAGCAGGGCACCAGCACGAGGAACTGCGCCTGGCGGCCGAGGGCGAAGCGAATCGCGTCATCGGTGGCGGTGTTACAGGCATGCAGGGCAGTCACCACGTCGATGCGTGCCGGCAAATCGGTTGATGCGAGTGCCTGGGCCGCTTCCAGCTGATGAAAGCGCATACCACCAAAGTGACATTTATCCGCCAGTTCCCGGGCCTGGGCAATCAAAGCCGGACGTGTTTCGATCGCATGCAGCACGGAGGCACCGGCGCGATTTTTAAAAAACAGGTCGTAAAGGATAAATCCGAGGTAGGACTTACCTGCCCCGATATCGACAAGATGGATATCCTGATGTTTTTCAATCGTTTCTTTAAGAAGTGGCTCGATAAACTGGACGAGGTGATAGACCTGCTTCAATTTTCGTCGGCTGTCCTGGTTCAGTTTGCCGTCGCGCGTCAGAATATGCAGGTGTTTGAGTAATTCGACCGATTGTTCCGGCCTGATCTCGTGCTTTTCGGTCATGGAAAATGGTATTCTTGCTGCATTGCAACATTTTATTGACTGGTGATCCCAGTCTACCGCCATGAACCACGAACAACACTATCTCTTGCCGCTTTTCGAGCCCAAATCGATCGCCATCATTGGCGCTTCGGAAACGCAAGGCTCGATTGGCGCGACACTGGTTCGCAACGTCATCGACGGCGGCTACAAGGGCAAGCTGTTTCTGGTCAATCCACGCCATGAAAGCGTGTTTGGGCAAAAGGCCTATGCCACGGTGGAAAGCGTCCCCCAGCGCCTTGATCTGGCGGTAATCTGTACCAAGGCCGAGACGGTACCGGCCATCATCGAATCCTGCGGCCGTGCCGGCACGCGCAATGCCATCGTGATTTCCGGCGGTTTTGCCGAAATGGGCTCTCGCGGCGCCAACCTTGAGCGCTCGATGCTCGATAGCGCCCGCCGTCACAACCTGCGCCTGCTCGGCCCGAACTGCCTGGGCCTGATGCGACCGAGCAGCGGCATCAACGTCACCTTCGCCCACGGCAGCGCCAATCCCGGCACCATCGGCCTGATCTCGCAATCCGGCGCGCTGTGCACCGCCATCCTCGACTGGGCGCTGCCCAACAATGTCGGCTTTTCCAGCGTCGTTTCGCTGGGGGCCGAGAGCGACATCGACTTCGGCGAAGTGCTCGAATACATGGTCGCCGATCCGCGCACCGAGAACATCTTCCTCTATATCGAAGGCATCAAGAACGCCCGCCGCTTCATGAGCGCCCTGCGGGCTGCCGCCCGCTGCAAGCCGGTACTGCTGATCAAGGTAGGCCGCCACCCGGCCGGCAAACAGGCAGCCCTGTCGCATACGGGAGCGACCGTTGGTGCCGACGATGTGTTCGATGCCGCGTTGCGCCGTGCCGGCGTGGTGCGCCTTGGCAACGTCGGTCAGATGTATGCCGCCGCACAGGCGCTGTTCTCGCATTTCCGCCCGCGCGGCAACCGTTTGATGATCATCACCAACGGCGGCGGACCGGGCGTCATGGCCGCCGACCACGCGGCCGACATCGGCATTCCGCTCGCCCAGTTGTCGGAGGAGACACTCAAGAAACTGAATGAGTCAATGCCGCAGACCTGGTCGAAAAGCAATCCGGCCGATATCGTCGGCGATGCCGATCCGGCCCGCTATGCCGCCGCGCTGACCGCCTGCCTGGAAGACAACCATGTGGATGGCGTGATGTGCATTCTCACGCCCCAGGCCATGACCGACCCGACCCAGGCCGCCCGTGCCGTCATCGAGGTCGCCAAGAAGACCGACAAGCCCCTGGTCACCTGCTGGATGGGCGAAGATCAGGTACGCGAAGCCCGCCTGCTGTTCAAGGGTGCCGGCATTCCGACCTTCCGCACCCCCGAACCGGCCGTGGAGTTGTTCTCGCACATCTCCAACTACTATCGCAACCAACAACTGCTGATGCAGGCGCCGGCCTCGATCGCCAACCAGATTCCGCCGCGTCTCGAATCGGCCAAGCTGGTCATCGAAACCGCCCTCTCGGAAGGCCGCAAGCAGCTCAACGAGATGGAATCGAAGGCGCTGCTCGCGGCCTTCCGCATCCCGATCGCGCAGACCGTCATCGCCCGTTCGCCTTCCGAAGCGATGGTGCTGGCCGAAGAAATCGGCCTGCCCGTGGTGATGAAAATCGACTCGCCGCAGATCACCCACAAGACGGATTCGGGCGGCGTGCGCCTCAACCTCAACACGCTGGCCCAGGTCCGTGACGCTTACAACGAGATCCTCGAAGAGGTGAAGAAGAATCGTCCCGATGCGATCATCCACGGCATCGCCATCGAGCCGATGATCCAGAAGGTCAATGGCCGCGAACTGGTCGTCGGCATGGCGCGCGACCAGATCTTCGGCCCGACCATCATCTTCGGGCCGGGCGGCACCGGCATGGCAGCCTGCGGATCGGAACGCGCCGTTGCCCTGCCCCCGCTCAACAAGTTTCTTGTCACCGACATGCTCGCCTCGACCACCGCATCCGCACGCCTTGGCGAGTTCCGCAACATGCCGCCCGTCAGCATGGAGGCGCTGGAAGCCGTGCTGCTGCGCGTCTCGGAAATGGTCTGTGAGCTGCCGTGGATTCGCGAGATGGACATCAACCCGCTGATCGTCGATGAAAACGGCGCCGTGGCCGTCGATGCCCGCATCGCCATCGAGAACATCCCGATCACCGCCGGCCGCTACGACCACATGGCGATCCACCCCTACCCGTCCCACCTCGTCACCGAGTACAAGACCCAGGATGGTCTGACGGTCAAGATTCGCCCGATCAGTCCGGAAGATGCCGACATGGAGCAGGAATTCGTCAAGAACCTCTCGCCCGAAACCAAGTACTACCGCTTCATGAATACGCTGCGCGAACTGTCGCAGACCCAGTTGGTGCGCCTGACGCAGATCGACTACGACCGTGAAATGGCCTTTGTCGCCTGCCTCGATCCGGAGCAGCCGGACGGCCCCGAGTTGCAGATCGGCGTGGCCCGCTACGCCATCAACCCGGATGGCGAGTCCTGCGAATTTGCCATTGTGGTCGCCGACGACTGGCAGGGCAAGGGCCTGGCCCGCCGCCTGATGGGCGTCATCATCGATACGGCGCGTTCGCGTGGCATCAAATACATGAATGGTGAGTTCCTCTCTGAAAACCGCCGTATGATTCAGTTTGTGACCAGCCTCGGCTTTGTCCTGGCGCCGCACCCGGAGGATCCGGGGCTCAAGCAGGGCGTGCTGGTTCTGAACTGACCGGAGAATTTACCCTATGCGAAGTCTGTTGTCCCTGATCTGTTGCATCCTATTCAGTCTGCCTGTCGCTGCCGGGCAGTTAGAGGGCATCCTGCCGCTCGCTAAGGATGATGTGGCCGCCGTCGCCCAGGTGGGCACCACGCCCGAGAAGCATGTCCTGCTGTACTTTGGCGATCATATGAACTGAGGGGCCTGCCGCTACACCGTGAGTGTGCTGCGTAGCCCGGAAGTCACCGCCCAATACAAAAAGCATTTCGTCGGCGCCGAAACCGATTTCGGCGAACTGCAACTGGATGACGACGATCCCGGCCATGCCATGGTCAAGCGTCACAACCCGCGCAAGTTCCGCCCGGTGCTGGTCTTTCTCGATAGCACGGGCAAGGAAGTCGCACGCCAGGTCGGCATGCTCAAGGACAAGGGCGAAGCCCTGCGGCTGCAGCGTTTCGTCGTCGAAAAACACTACCTGAAAACCGACTGGAAAACATTCCGCGCCAGCGGCGGCTAGAATCCGTTCTTCCTCGTTTCTGCCCGGTCGGGTGAAACCATGAACCCTCTCGCACAACTCCCCTCCGTCGACCGACTGCTCTCCCATGCGTCGGTCACCCCCCTGATCCAGCAACACGGTCGCAAACTCATCACGCGCGTGGTGCGCGAAATGCTTGCTGCGGCACGCGCAGCAGTCAGCGCTGGCGCCCCCTTGCCGGACGAAGCCCGTCTGATTCAAAAAGTCGGCGCTGGCGCGACGGCATTGTCCATGCCCAATCTGCGGCCGGTGTTCAATCTCACCGGCACCGTGTTGCACACCAACCTCGGCCGCTCTCTCCTGCCTGAGGAAGCCATCGACGCGCTGATCGCGGCGGCGCGCTCGCCCTGCGCGCTGGAATACGACATCGAGACCGGCGGCCGCGGCGACCGCGACGATATCGTCAACGAACTCTTGTGCGAACTCACCGGCGCCGAAGCAGCCACCGTGGTCAACAACAATGCCGCGGCGGTGTTTCTGCTGCTCAATACGCTGGCGCAGAAAAAGGAAGTGATCGTCTCGCGCGGCGAACTGATCGAAATCGGCGGCGCCTTTCGCGTGCCGGACATCATGCAGCGTGCCGGTGCCAAGCTCGTCGAAGTCGGTACCACCAACCGCACCCACCGCAAGGACTTTGCTGAAGCCATCGCCCCCCGCACGGCCATGCTGATGAAGGTGCATGCCAGCAACTATGCGATCCAGGGCTTCACCCATGCCGTAGCCGAGGCCGAACTGGCCTCACTGGCGCACACCCATGGCCTGCCCTTCGTCGTCGATCTCGGTTCCGGCACGCTCGCTGACCTCGAACGCTGGGGCCTGCCGCACGAACCCACCCCGCAGGAGGCCATCGCCGCCGGGGCTGATCTGGTTTGTTTCTCGGGCGACAAGCTGCTCGGCGGCCCGCAAGCCGGCCTGCTGGTCGGTCGCAAGGAACTGATCGCCCAACTCAAGAAGAATCCCCTCAAGCGGGCGTTGCGCGTTGGCAAGCTCACCCTGGCCGCACTCGAAGCTGTGCTGCGCCTGTATCGCGACCCGGATCGCCTGGCCGAGCGACTGACCGCCCTGCGGCAACTGATCCGCCCGGAAGCCGACATCCGCGCCGCCGCCGAACGTCTGCTGCCCGCGCTGCAACTGGCACTGGCCAGTTTGCCGGTCGGCGTGGCGATCACCGCGCTCAACTCGCAGATCGGCTCGGGTTCGCTCCCGGTCGACCGCCTGCCGTCGACTGGCTTCTCCATCCGGCCGCAAGGAAAAAAGAGCGGCGTACTCAACCGCATTGAGGCCGCCCTGCGCGGTCTGCCAAAACCGGTCATCGGCCGCATCGAGGATGGCACCCTGCTGCTCGACCTGCGTTGTCTGTCCGCGAACGAAGAAGCGGCCTTTGCCGCCAATCTCGTCAGCCTCTCATGCTGATCGCAATATGCTGATAGGTACGGCCGGCCATATCGACCACGGCAAGACCATGCTGGTCAAGGCGCTCACCGGCGTCGATGCCGACCGTCTGCCTGAGGAGAAGGCACGTGGCATCACGCTCGATCTCGGCTATGCCTATACGCCGCTGGCGGATGGTTCGGTGCTCGGCTTCGTCGATGTGCCCGGCCACGAAAAGCTGATCCACAACATGCTGGCCGGCGCCACCGGCATCGACTTCGCGCTGCTGGTCATCGCGGCGGATGACGGGCCAATGCCGCAGACGCGCGAGCATCTCGAATTACTCGACCTGCTCGGCCTGTCGCTGGGTGCGGTAGCGCTCACCAAAATCGATGCCGTCAGCCCGGAACGGCTGGCAGAGGCAAACCATGAAGTGACGCAACTGCTTGCCGGCACCAGTCTGGCAGGCAGCCCGATTTTTCCGCTCTCTGGCATAACCGGCATCGGCGTAGCGGCCGTGCGCCGCCATCTCGACTGCACGGCCCGCAGCTTGCCGCCGCGCCCGGCCACGGGACGTTTTCGCCTCGCCATCGACCGCTGCTTTTCGCTCAATGGCGTCGGTACGGTCGTCACCGGCACCGCTCACGCCGGAAAAGTCGGCGCTGGCGAGACGGCCATCATTGCGCCGCCGGGCATCAAAGTCCGCGTGCGCAGCCTGCATGTGCAGGATCAACCCGCCCAGACGGGGCAGGCTGGCGAACGCTGCGCCCTTGCCCTCGCGGGAGATGTCGAAAAGAAGGATGTGGCACGCGGGATGTGGCTCGTCGATCCGGCACTGGTCATCCCGATCAGCCGTTTCCATGGCGAACTGCGTGTCCCTGCCGGCGGGCGGCCGCTCAAGCATCTCCAGCCGATCCATGTGTATCTGGGCACGGCGGATATCCCGGGACGCGTCGCCCTGCTCGATTGCACAGAAGTCGGCGCTGGCAAGACGGCGCTGGTGGAGATACTGCTCGAACGAGAAACGCTGGCGCTGCGCGGCGACCGCTTCATCCTGCGCGATAGCAGCGCCCGGCGTACCGCCGCCGGCGGGCGCGTACTCGACATCTTTCCGCCCGTCCGCCACAAACGCAGCCCAGCGCGCCTGGCACTGTTGTCGACCATGCGCCACGACGATCCGGCCATCACACTGGCGCACTTGGCCGCAACCACCACCACCGGCATCGACCTCACCCGCTTCGGCACCAACTGGAATCTGAGCGACGCGGCTGCCAACGCCCTATGGGCACAAGCCGCCCTGCGTGTGATTCGTGACGGCGAGGCACGGATCGGACTCCCGAACGCAACCTGGGACATCCTCGCCACCCAACTGCTCGATGCCCTCGCCCGCGAGCATGAGCGTTCGCCCGACATGATCGGCGTCGAACGCGAACGCCTGCGGCGCATGACCTCAGCCAGTCTGCCGCGCACCGCCTTCGATGTACTGGTCGCGGAACAACTGGTCGTCGGCAACATCGCTCAAACACGCGCCTGGCTGCACCTACCCGCACACCGCGCCAGCGTTTCTGCCGCTGATCGCGACCAATTCGCCGTACTCAAACCATTGCTTGATGCCGCCCCCTTCAACCCGCCGCGCGTCCGTGACGTCTTCAAGATCAGCGGCACGCCAGAGGACACGGTGCGCCAACTGTTCAAGCGGCTGGCACGCGCCGGCGAGTTGTATCCCGTCGCCCACGATCACTACTTCACTGCAGCGGCGGTCGCCGAACTCGCCGCAGTCGTCCGTCGCCTCAACGACGCACAGGGCACAGCACGCGCCGCATCGCTACGCGACATCCTCTATGGCACAAGCGGCGGTGGCCGCAAGGTCGCTATCCAGATTCTCGAATTCTTCGATCGCATCGGCTACACTCGCCGCGTCCGCGACGACCATCTGGTGCGTCGCGAAACCGCCGATCACGACTGGCTCATCGACACATGAATAACGGAAGAGAACGTTCCCCGGTGGGATGCCCGATCTTCAAAATCGGGAGGGGCCGCCATGCAGTCCCGGGTAGGTTCGACACCTGCTCTCTTCCGCCAACATGAGCGAAAACACGCGTTGCCCCTGGTGCGGCGACGATCCGCTCTACGTGGCCTACCACGACACCGAATGGGGCGTGCCCTGCCACGACGAGCGGATCCTGTTCGAGTTCCTGATTCTTGAAGGGGCACAGGCTGGCCTGTCGTGGATCACGATCCTGCGGAAGCGTGAAAACTACCGCCGCGCCTTTGATGATTTCGACGTCGCGAAGATCGCCCGCTACGACGAAAAAGACGTCGCCCGTCTGCTCGGCGATGCCGGCATCGTCAGGAATCGTCTGAAGATCGCCGCCGCCATCGACAATGCCCGCACCACGCTGGCGCTCTACGAGGCCGGCGGCAATCTGAACGAACTGTTCTGGCAGTTCGTCGATGGCCAGCCGATCATCAACCACTGGCAACAACTCGGCGACGTACCGGTCTTCACCCCGACGGCCGTAGCGCTATCGAAGGAACTGAAGCGGCGCGGCTTCCGCTTTGTCGGCCCGACGGTGATCTACTCGCACATGCAGGCGACGGGCATGGTGAACGACCATCTCGTCACTTGCCCGCGCCACGCCGAACTCGGCTGCTGATCTGCCCCCCGACCATCCGGGTTACTCGCCATCGGAGAATTCCCGGGCAATCGCGCGAAACTCCGCTTCGATCTCATCGAATACCGACACCAGTTCGGGATCGAAATGGCTGCCGCTCCCGGCGCGAATGATCTCGACCGCCTTTTCATGACTGAATGCGGGTTTGTAAACCCGCTTGCTGATCAACGCATCATAAACATCGGCGACGGCCATCAGCCGTGCCGATAGCGGAATCGCCGTACCGGAAAGACCTTGCGGGTAACCGCTGCCATCCCACTTTTCCTGATGCGCGTGGGCGATTTCGCCGGCGATGCGCAGAAAGCCATCCTCGCCGTCGAGATGCTGTGCGGCGCGGCGGATGGCATCCAGACCCAGGGTAGTATGGGTCTTCATGATCTCGAATTCGGCATCGTCAAGCTTGCCCGGCTTGAGCAGGATGTGATCGGGAATACCAACCTTGCCGATATCGTGCAGCGGCGCCGATTTGAAAAGCAATTCGATGGTGGCATCGTCAAGTGCGGCGGCAAACTTGGAGCGCTTGCGCAGACTCAGCGCCAGCGCCTTGGTGTAACGCTGGGTACGCAGAATATGGTTGCCGGTTTCGTTATCGCGTGTTTCTGCCAGCGAAGCCATGGCGATGATGGTGACATCCTGGATGCGCTGCACCTGGTGTGTGCGCTTTTGCACTTCCTGTTCCAACCAGGCATTCTGGTGTTTGAGCGTATCGCGACTGCGCTTGAGCGCAACATGGGTTTGTACGCGCGCGATAAGGATGGGCGGACTGATTGGCTTGGTGATGTAGTCCACCGCACCCAATTCGAAACCGCGCTTTTCGTCCTCAGTTTCGCTGCGTGCCGTCAGGAAGATGACGGGGATGTCGGCGGTTGCGGGATTCTGTTTAAGGCAGGAGCAGACCTCGTAGCCATCCATTTCCGGCATCATGATGTCGAGCAGGATCAACGCGGGTTGCGGTGCCTGGGCCGCCAGTTCCAGCGCCTGGCGGCCATGGGTGGCAACACGTACCTTATAATCGTCTTTCAGTAGTGCGCTGACAAGACGCAGGTTTTCCGGAGTATCGTCGACCACGAGGATACTGTCCATTCTGAGATCAGCGTTCATGGTCGATCCTCTCGATGAGTGGGGCTAGAATTTCAAGTGCGACACGATATTCGTAGTTGCGCACCGCCCTTTCAAAAACCACGTAGTCCTGCTCATTCAGCAGCATACGCAACATAGCAGTGTGTTCGATCAGGTAGTCGATGGCCTCGCCGTCCTGGTCGGCCAGATAGGCGGCCAGCCGACGCGCAGTCGCGGCGAGCTCTGCTACCGCAATCGGCATTGTGGCATTGGCGTCCGGCTCTTCTTTTGGAAGCGCCTGCCAAATGGCGTCCACCTGCGTCGCCAAAGCGGCAATAAAGGCCGCTAGCAATTGCGGGTCGGCCCGCCCGCGCCGCAGGTCGGCTTCGAGTGCTGCGGCCTGCGCGTGCAATCCGGCGGCACCGATATTGCCTGCCACGCCTTTGATGGCATGGATAAGGGCCGCCAGTTTTTCCCGATCACCGGCCGTCAGTGCAGCATTCAGTTCCTCCCCGGCAGCCGCATTATTCTGGGCGAACTGGGCAAGAATCTGCCAATAGATATCCACCTTGGCGTTAACCCGTGCCAACCCGGCGGCGATATCGAGACCGGGAATGGCAGGAAATGCCGCTGAAATTTCGGCCGGCGGATCGACAAGCGCGACAGGCACATCCCCTGCGCGCACGCCCCAATGGGCAAGCGTGCGCAGGAAACCAACCGGATCAATCGGTTTGCTGACATGGTCGTTCATACCCGCATCCAGGCAGCGTTGCCGCTCTTCGGCCAGCGCATGGGCGGTCATCGCAATGATCGGCAGAGCGGCGAAGCGCGGTTCGGCGCGCAGTCGGCGTGCGGCCTCGAAACCATCCATCTCCGGCATTTGCAAATCCATCAACACCGCGCGATACGTATCGGCGGACGTGGCAAAAAGCATATCCAATGCCTGCCTGCCGTTAGCCGCCACATCAACCTCGGCACCCGCCCCTTCCATCAGTTCGGTGGCGATCTGCTGGTTGATTGCGTTGTCCTCCGCCAACAGGAAACGCATGCCGGTCAGCAGTCCGGCCGGCAGTGGGGCCAAGGCTGCGTCCTGATCCACCACATCCTGCGAGGCATCGGCAATGGCAAATACAGCGGTAAAACTGAAGATTGAACCCACCCCGGGAACGCTTTCGACCTCGATGCTGCCCCCCATCGCCTCGACAATGCGCTTGCTGATCGACAAGCCGAGCCCGGTGCCGCCATATTTGCGCGTGGTCGAGCCATCGGCCTGGGAAAAAGGCTGAAACAGCTTTTCGCGTTGTGCGGGCGTCATGCCGATGCCACTGTCGCAGACGGAAAAGCGCAAGGTCACCCGCTCGCGTTCCAGCGCACAAACCGTCGCCGCAACATCGACATCGCCCTGCTCGGTGAACTTGACGGCATTGTTGATCAGGTTGATCAGCACCTGGCCGAGGCGCAGCGGGTCGCCAACCAAGCGCAGCGGCACGTCGGGCGCGGCGTGGATCAAATAGGTCAGCCCCTTGTCGCTGGCGCGCGCAGCGGTCACGGTCGACACCTTGGCAAAAACCTCGTCGAGGCTGAAAACCGTGTCTTCCAACTCCAGTTTGCCGGCCTCCACCTTGGAGAAATCGAGGATGTCGTTGATGATTCCCAGGAGCGAAGTGGCAGCCGTATTGACCTTGCCGACGTAGTCGCGTTGTTTTGAATCGAGATCGGTCTGAAGCGCAAGGTATGACATGCCAATGATGGCGTTCATCGGCGTGCGAATCTCATGGCTCATGTTGGCAAGGAATTCGCCCTTTGCGTTGGTGGCAGCCTCGGCACGCTCTTTGGCGTTGCGCAACTCCTCCTCCGCCAGATTGCGGCTTTCGCCAACCAGAACGATCCACCAGGTGGCGATGCTGGCGAGTACCGCCAGACCGAAGAAGACGCGGTGGATATAGCTGTCGAATTGCGTCGCGATGTCCGGCGCAAGCGCTCTCATGCCGGCCGGCAGGGTGATCCAGAGCGCGAGGCCGATCATGGCCAGCATGAAGCCCCAGACGAGAGCGAAGTTGGCAACGCGCAGCGCGGTCTGCCGGGAAACCTCGCGCGGCGTCAGCCGGCTCAAGGCAGCGTGGACGGCCTGGCGGTAATGGTCGAGCGCCGTCTTCGCACCGGGCTTGCAGCGGTCCTTGCAGTTCGGGTCGAGCGTGCAGCACAGCGAGCAGATGGTGACGCCATGGTGCGGGCAGTGAGCGGAGTCGGCCTCGGCGTAGCGATGGTCGCAGACGCCGCAGGCGACCGGCGCGTCGGAACGCTCGGCATAGATACTCGCGCGGGCGATGTAGTACTTGCCCTTGGTGACGATGGCGAGGAGCGGGGCGAGCGCGAAGGCGAGCGCGGCGGCGATCAGCCACGAGTAGGCCTGGGCGTAGTCGCCGAGCAAGCCGGAGAAAGCAACGGTCGAAACTACCGAGGCGATGGTCATGCTGCCCACGCCGACCGGATTGAAGTTGTAGAGGTGGGCGCGTTTGAATTCGATCAGCGACGGGGATAGGCCGAGCGGCTTGTTGATGGCGAGATCGGCCACCACGGCGCAGATCCAGGCCACGGCGATGTTCGAGTAGAGGCCGAGTACGCTGTTCATCGCCTCGAACAGGTCCATCTCCATCAGCAGGAGCGCGATGGCGCAATTGAACACCAGCCAGACCACGCGGCCCGGATGCGAATAGGTGACGCGCGAGAAAAAGTTCGACCAGGCAAGCGAGCCGGCGTAGGCGTTGGTGACGTTGACCTTCAGTTCGGAGACGATGACGAAGAGCGCGCCGATCATCAGCGCCGTTTCGGGATTGTCGAGGGCATAGCCGAAAGCGGTGTTGAAGATCCGGATCGGCTCCTTGGCCTCGACAATAGCCACGCCGGCGAGTACGGCGACGGCGGCGAGCAACATGCCGCCGAGTTGCTTGAGGAAGGCGATGACGATCCAGCCGGGACCGCCGAGGAGCATGTTGAACCACCAGCCGGCGCGGTTCTTCCTGTCGCGTTCCGGCATGAAGCGCAGGTAGTCGACCTGCTCACCGATCTGGGCGATAAGCGCGAAGGAAATGCCGGCGGCGATGCCAAAGTGGTAGGGGTCGAAGCCGTCGCTTTTCGAGACTTCGCCGACGAAGTGGGTCATGGCATCGAGGGCGGCTGGCTCGCGCGTCAGCACGTAGTAAAAGGGCACGGCGAGCAGCGCCAGCCACAGCGGCTGCGTCCATTGGTGAAAACGGTTGATGGCAGTAACGCCGTAATACACGACCGGGATGACCACCACGGTGCATACGATATAGCCGAGCCACAGCGGCATGCCGAAATACAGCTTCACCGCCTGTGCCATGATGGCCGTCTCGAGGGCGAGGAAGATAAAGGTGAAAGAGGCGTAGATCAGCGAGGTGAAGGTGGAACCGACATAGCCGAAGCCGGCGGCGCGTGTCAGCAGATCCATGTCGATATTGTGGCGTGCCGAGTAGTGGCAGATCGGCAGGCCGGCGAGGAAAATCATGATGCCGGCGAAAATCAGCGCCCAGATCGCGTTACCAAAGCCAAAATCGAGTAGCAGCAGGGCACCGATCGCCTCGTAGGACAGCGCCGAGTTGGTGCCGATCATGGTGTTGCCAATGACGGTCGGCGACCACTTGCGGAAGCTCGCCGGCGAATAGCGCAACGCGTAGTCCTCAATGGACTCGGTGGCGACCCATTGGTTGTATTGGCGTCGAACTTTATCTATCGCTGGGGTTGCCATCGCGAAACACTCCATCGGTCAAGTAGCATATATGCATAACTATGCCATAGAACCCGACGGAAATGCGCGATTGCCTCGCCAGTAAGCAGGCGACGGGATGGCAAACAACCATCTCGTCGCCTGCGCGCCACAAAGCGGTTACCGCTTGCTGAACGCCAGCTGACCGCCCTTCGCATCGACGCGAATCCGATCCTTCGCAGCAAATTTGCCTTCCAGAATCGCCTTGGCCAGCGGGTTCTCGATGCGTTCCTGAATCGCCCGCTTGAGCGGCCGCGCGCCGAACACCGGATCGAAGCCCGCCTCGGCGATACTGGCCAAAGCCGCGTCTGATACCTCCATCGCCATTTCCAGCCGTGCCAGCCGCTTCTCCAGATACTGCAACTGGATGCGCGCAATACCGGCGATGTGCTTCTGGTCGAGGGCGTGGAACACGACGATCTCGTCGATACGGTTCACGAACTCCGGCCGGAAATGCGTCTTCACCTCGCCCATCACCGCCAGTTTGACGATCTGGTAATCGTCGCCCGACATCTGCTGGATCATCTGCGAGCCGAGGTTCGAGGTCATCACGATGACCGTGTTTTTGAAGTCGACCGTGCGACCCTGTCCGTCGGTCATGCGACCATCGTCGAGCACCTGCAACAACACGTTGAACACGTCCGGATGCGCCTTCTCGACCTCGTCGAAGAGGATCACGGAATACGGCTTCCGGCGCACCTGCTCGGTGAGATAACCGCCCTCCTCGTAACCGACATAGCCCGGCGGCGCGCCGATCAGGCGGGCGACCGAGTGCTTCTCCATGAACTCGCTCATGTCGATGCGGATCAGGTGATCCTCGGCGTCGAACATGAACTCGGCCAGCGCCTTGCACAATTCGGTTTTGCCCACGCCGGTCGGGCCAAGGAAAAGGAAGGAACCATAGGGCCGGCTTTCTTCGGACAAACCGGCGCGCGAACGACGAATGGCATCGGCCACCAGGCGCACCGCTTCGTCCTGGCCGACCACGCGCTGATGCAGCTTTTCTTCCATCTTCAGCAGCTTCTCGCGCTCGCCCTGCATCATCTTGCTGACAGGGATGCCGGTGGCGCGCGAAACCACCTCGGCGATCTCCTCGGCGCCAACCTGCGTACGGAGCAATTTATTCGCCGTCTTGCCAGCGCCGACTTTTTCGGCGGCGGCATCGGCCTCCTTCAACTGGGCTTCCAGTTGCGGCAGCTTGCCGTACTGCAACTCGGCCAGCTTGTCGAACTGCCCTTTCCGCTGCAAATCGGCGATCTGCGCACGCACTTTTTCGATCTCTTCCTTGACGTGCTGGGTGCCATGCACCTGCGCCTTCTCGGCCTTCCAGATTTCGTCGAGGTCGGAGTATTCCTTGTCCAGCTTTTTGATCTCATCCTCGATCAAGCCAAAACGTTTCTTCGAGGCTTCGTCCTTCTCCTTGCGTACCGCCTCGCGCTCGATCTTGAGCTGGATCAGGCGCCGGTCGAGCTTGTCCATCGACTCGGGCTTCGAGTCGATTTCCATCTTGATGCGCGCGGCCGCCTCGTCGATCAGGTCGATGGCCTTGTCCGGCAGGAAGCGGTCGGTGATGTAGCGATGGCTCAACTCCGCCGCCGCAACGATGGCCGGGTCGGTGATGTCCACGCCATGGTGGATCTCGTACTTCTCCTGCAGGCCGCGCAGGATGGCGATGGTCGCCTCGACGCTCGGCTCATCGACCATCACCTTCTGGAAGCGGCGCTCGAGCGCGGCGTCCTTCTCGATGTACTTGCGGTATTCGTCCAGCGTCGTCGCGCCGATGCA
>CAYZEA010000031.1:0-27313 GCA_964477575.1 uncultured Methyloversatilis sp. | reverse complement strand
GCATTACCGGCAAGACCGGCCAGTTCCATACCGAAAAGTGCATCGAGTACGCCAACGGCAAGAACTGCTTTGTCGCCGGCGTGAACCCCAAGAAGGCCGGCGAGAAGATCTTCGACGTGCCGATCTACGCCTCCGTCAAGGAAGCCAAGGCCCAGACCGGTGCGACGGTCTCGGTTATCTACGTGCCGCCCGCCGGCGCCGCCGATGCGATCTGGGAGGCCTGCGAGGCCGACCTCGACCTGACGATCTGCATCACCGAGGGTATCCCCGTGCGCGACATGCTGATCGTGCGCAACAAGATGAAACAGAAGGAAGCCGCCGGCGGCAAGAAGACGCTGCTGCTCGGCCCCAACTGCCCCGGCCTGATCACCCCCGATGAAGTCAAGATCGGCATCATGCCCGGCCACATCCACCGCAAGGGCCGCATCGGCGTCGTCTCGCGTTCCGGCACGCTGACCTATGAAGCGGTTGCCCAGTTGACCGAAATCGGCCTCGGCCAGTCCTCGGCGGTCGGTATCGGCGGTGACCCGATTAATGGGCTCAAGCATATCGACATCATGCAGGCGTTCAACGACGATCCTGACACCGATGCGGTCATCATGATCGGCGAAATCGGCGGTCCGGACGAGGCGGATGCTGCTCGTTGGTGCAAGGAAAATATGAAAAAGCCCGTGGTCGGCTTCATCGCCGGCGTCACCGCCCCGGCCGGCAAGCGCATGGGCCATGCCGGCGCGCTGATTTCCGGCGGTGCCGATACGGCCGATGCCAAGCTCGCCATCATGGAAGCGTGCGGCTTCAAGGTGACGCGCAACCCGTCCGAGATGGCCAAGCTGTTGAAGGCCATGCTCTAAGCAATTTCAGCGACAATTCAAGGCGGGCTGGACGATGTCTGGCCCGCCTTTTTCGTTTGTGGAGAGACCAATGGCGCTGTTCCTGTCCGAAGCCGACGTTCGCCAGCTGCTGACGATGGAGCTGGCACTCGATGCCGTCGAGTCCGCCCATCGCGCCCATGCTCTGGGCCGCGCCATCGATATCCCGCGCCAGCGCACCCGCGTGCCGACGGCCTCGCTGCACATCCTGCAGGGCGCGTTGCTCGACGAAAATGTCATGGGTTACAAGGCCTATACGGCCAGCAAGGCGGGCGCACGTTTTCTGGTGCATCTGTTCGATGCGACCAGCGGGCGTCTGCAGGCCGTACTCGAAGCCGATTATTTGGGGATGATGCGCACCGGCGCCGCCGGTGGCGTAGCGGCAAAAGTTCTGGCGCGGTCGGAAGCGGCCGCGGTCGGTCTGATCGGCGCGGGCTGGCAGGCGCAAAGCCAACTGGAAGCCCTGTGCAAGGTACGGCCGATCCGGCAAGTGAAGCTTTATTCCCGCAACGAGGAAAAACGCCGTCTTGCCAGCGCCGACTTTTCCAAACGCTTCGGCATTGATGTGGTTGCGGTCGAATCAGCCGAGGCGGCGGTGCGTGATAGCGATCTGGTCGTGACCATTACGACCGCTGCTTCTCCCGTATTACTGGGGGATTGGTTGTCAGCAGGCACTCACATCAATGCCGCCGGCTCGAATGCATTGATCCGGCGCGAGTTGGATGAGAAGGCCGTCGGGCGTGCCCAAATGGTGTGTGTCGACAGCCGGGCGACGGCTTTGGCCGAAGCGGGCGATCTGCTGCCCGCGCTGGAAAAGGGGCGTCTGCATGCGGGGCAATTGATCGAGCTGGGTGAGATCCTTTGCGATACCAAGCCCGGTCGGGCGGGGGCCGAGTCGATCACGCTGTTCGAGTCGCAGGGCATGGCGATTCAGGATCTTGCCGTGGCACAGCGTTTGTGGCGGCTCGCAACCGCGCAGGGGATTGGTGCGGAATTGCCCTATTGAGTCGGTATTTTGTGCGTTGGGCATGAAAAGTCATTGACGGACTTGAGGGTGGGCTGCAAGAATGACGCATATCATCCTGTTTCTGAATCAAGTTATTTCGTTGGGTGAGTCATCGAACGCATCAAGACGATAGGAAAAAGAGTCCAAAGCCGTGGCTGGCAAACGCAACCTTAATTTCTGGAAAAGCGACTGGTTCGTTGGCCTATTGGTCAGCGTGGCGGTGTTCGCCCTCGGCCACGGCAATTTGTTGCAAAGCCTGGAACGCAAGGCCTACGATCTGGTCATGGGGATGACGGCACGCATGCCTTCCGATCGGATTGCCATCATCGCCATCGACAAGCAAAGCCTCGACAACATCGGCCGCTGGCCGTGGTCGCGCGAAATTTTTGCCGACATGATCGAGAAGCTGTCGGCGGCCAAGGCGAAAGTGATTACCACTAGCGTGTTCTTTTCTGAACCACAAAGGGATGCGGGGCTGGGTTATATCGACCGTCTGATCGAGTTGAACAACGCACGACTGAGGGCAGAGGCGTCTTTGGCCGCCGAGCGCAGTGCGGCCGAAGCCGCTGCCGCTGCTCAGGCCGCTACAAAGCGTCAGGGTGCGATGCAGGTTCGGGCGGGAACCCCAATTCCCCCGCCGCCGCAAGCGCTACCTATCGAGGCAACAGCGCCGCCTATCGATTCCCAATCCGATCCGATCGGCGCCCTGCTGACCGAGGCCGAACACAAGCTGAATACGGATCGCCGCCTTGGCGCGGCGATCGCCCAGGCCGGCAATGTCGCGCTGCCGATGCTGTTTCAAATCGGCGAGCCGATTGGTCATCCGGACCGCTTGCTGCCCGAGTTTGTAAAGCGCAATGCGGTCAAGGCCAATGCCGAGGCCGCGATGCCGATTGCGACCGTCGCGGTGGATGCGGGTGTGATCGAGGCCTTGGGCGAAAAGGCGGCAGCGATCGGCCACTTCAATGTGCTGACGGATGTGGATGGGGCGATCCGCGCCGAGCCGCTGGTGGTGCAATATTTCGACGATGCCTTGCCGTCGCTGGCCTTGCGGGTGGCTGCGCAGAGCCTGAATCTTGCCCCTGCCGATATTCAGGTGCGGGAGGGGGCCGTCAAACTCGGCAAGTTGAAAATTGCCACCGATCCCGCCCTGCGCATGTTGACCTATTTTTATCGCGATACCGGCGCTTTCCCGATCGACTCCTTCTACGATGTCGTCAGCGGCAAGATTCCGTATGGCAAGTATCGCGACAAGATTGTCTTGATTGGCCCGACGGCGGCGGGGGTCGGTAGCCTCTTCGTGACGCCGGTTTCGCCGTCGATGGCCTCGGTGGAGGTGATGGCGCATACCGTTTCCAGCATCCTGTCGGAACACTTCTTCGTTGCGCCGGACTGGGGTGTGCGGGTTGAGTACGGTGTTTTCCTGCTGGTGGCGCTCTACCTGACTCTGGCCTTGCCGCGCCTGTCGGCCGGCATGGGCGCAGTCATTACGGCGTTGTTGCTGATCGTATTGGTTGGGGCGCATTTTGGTTTGATGATGACGCAACTGATGTGGCTGCAGTTGATGCTGCCCGCGACGCTATTGCTGGTCGGACACCTGTTGCTGACGACCAAGCGCTTCCTCGTCGCCGAACGGGGCAAGGAGAAATCGGAAGCCGAGTCGGCTGAGTCGAATCGCATGCTGGGTCTGGCTTTTCAGGGACAGGGTCAGCTCGACATGGCCTTCGACAAGTTCCGCAAATGTCCGCTCGATGACCCGTTGATGGAAAACCTCTACAGCCTGGGGCTGGATTTTGAGCGCAAGCGTCAGTTCAACAAGGCGGAATCGGTATTCCGCTACATGGCGGACTACAACATCGCGTTTCGCGATCTGGCGCAACGCATTGCGCGCACCAAGCAGCTTTCGGAAACCGTCATCCTCGGCGGCGCAGGGGCTGGCCGCAGCAATGCCAGCACGATGATTCTCGAAGGCGGCGACATGGAAAAGCCGATGCTCGGCCGCTACCAGATCGAGAAGGAACTGGGCAAGGGCGCGATGGGCGTGGTTTATCTCGGTCGCGATCCGAAGATCAATCGCGTGGTGGCGATCAAGACCATGGCGCTGTCGCAGGAGTTCGACGAGGATGAACTTGTCGAGGTCAAGGAACGCTTCTTCCGCGAGGCGGAAACGGCGGGACGTCTCAACCATACCAATATCGTCACGATGTTCGATGCCGGCGAGGAGCACGATCTTGCCTACATCGCGATGGAGTTTCTCAAGGGCAAAGATCTGGTGCCGCAGACCAAACCGGAAGGCTTGCTGCCGCTGCCCAAGGTACTTTCCATCATCGCCCGGGTGGCCGAGGCGCTGGACTATGCGCACAGCAATCAGGTCGTGCATCGCGACATCAAGCCCGCCAATATCATGTACGAGCCGAATGAGGACCAGGTCAAGGTGACCGACTTCGGGATTGCCCGGATTACAGACTCGTCCAAGACCAAAACCGGCATGGTGCTGGGTACGCCGTCCTACATGTCGCCGGAGCAACTGGCCGGCAAGAAGATCGACGGGCGTTCCGATCTGTTCTCGCTGGGCGTCACCCTGTTCCAGATGGCTTCCGGCAAATTGCCGTTCGTCGGCGAGTCGATGGCGCAACTGATGTTCAAGATTGCCAGCGATCCGCATCCCGACATTCGCACCCTGGTGCCGGGCATTCCTGATTGCGTGGCAACGATCATTGACAAGGCGCTGGTGAAGGACCCGGATCGGCGCTATCAGACCGGCGGCGAGTTTGCGCGTGATTTGCGTGCCTGCCTGGCCGCGCTGGGGGGCACCGCGTAATGACGAAGATCGATCTTTCCGACGCCATTGAAATGGCCACCTGCAGCGATCCGGGCAAGGTGCGTACCAACAACGAGGATTCGGTGCTGGCCAACCCCCAGTTGGGGCTGGCGGTACTGGCCGATGGCATGGGCGGCTATAACGCCGGCGAGGTGGCAAGTAGCATGGCCACGGCCGTGCTGGGTTGCGAACTGGAGCATGCCTTTGGTCTGCATCCGCCGCATCGGGTGAGCGAGGATGGCAAGACCTGGGCGCAAGCAGCCTTGATCGATCGTGTGGCCAAGACCAATGCGGCGATCCATCATGCCGCCAGCAATAATGCCAAATATGCCGGCATGGGCACGACCTTGGTGATGGTGCAGTTCTTCGACAATCGCATGGTGGTTGCCCATATTGGCGATTCGCGCCTGTATCGCCTGCGCGATGGAGAACTGACTCAAGTGACACGTGACCACTCGTTGCTTCAGGAGCAGATCGACAGCGGTTTGATTACCCCGGAGCAGGCCCGTTTTTCGCAGAACAAAAACCTAGTGACACGGGCGATGGGCGTCGATGCGGATGTCGCTACGGAACTGGCGGAGCATGCCGTGCTGCCGGGGGATGTTTACCTGCTGTGTTCGGATGGCCTGAATGACATGGTCGAGGATGACGAGATTGCCTTGACCCTTTCATCCCTGTCGGCGAATCTGCCTTTATGTGCGCAGCAATTGGTCGATATGGCCAACGACAATGGGGGCCGCGACAATGTCTCGGTCATTCTCGCCAAAATAAAGCGGCCCTTTCCGGCACCCGAGATGACCTCGGGCTGGAAAGAGCGTGTACAGTCGTGGTTCAGTTAATTTTCGAAGTCTTCAAGGACGCGCAAGATGGCTAAGCTCATACTCAGCATGGACAACCTGGTGCTCAAGGAAATCCCCTTGAACAAGGAACGCACCACGCTCGGCCGTAAGGCATCGAACGATATCCAGATCGACAATCTGGCGATTTCGGGCGAACATGCGGTGATCGTGACCATCCTCAATGACTCGTTCCTCGAGGATTTGAACAGCACCAACGGCACTTTTGTCAATGGTCAGCAGATCAAGAAACACTTCCTGCAGAACAACGACGTGATCGAACTGGGCAAGTACCGGCTGAAGTATGTGAATGAGGCACCCATTCAAGCTTCGCAGGCAGACTTTGAGAAAACCATGGTGTTGCGTCCGGACATGATGCGTAAGGCCGCCGAACAGGCGGCCGGCAAGCCTGCCGAGACGGCACATGCCCCGCTGATGCCGACGGTCGATCTGGCGCCTCCCATTGGTGCGGCCGCACCAAAACCAGCCCCCACACCCGCGCCTGAGGCGGCTGGGGCTATCCCGCTCGGGGCAATTCAGGTGCTCAATGGCAGCAATGCCGGCAAGACACTGGAATTGGTCAAGTCGCTGACGACACTGGGCAAGCCGGGTGTGCAGGTGGCGGTGATTGCCCGCCGGCCGCATGGTTATTTCCTGACCCATGTCGAAGGTGCGAAGTTTCCCGCCGTCAATGGGGAGGCCATCGATACCCAGGCGCATGAGCTGAAGGATCATGATGTCATCGAGTTGGCCGGGGTCAAGATGGAGTTCTTCTTCAAGCCCTGAGCGCTACGATCGTGAAGTGCCATCTCGCCCGCTATCTCATCGGTTCAATCCTGTTGCTGGCGATGCTCGGCCATTCGGCCGAGATTTATCGCATTGGCTTGGTGGAACGTTTCGACGCGATCTTCTACGATGTCAAGTTGCGGCTGACCATGCCGCGCGATGTTGATCAACGCATCGTGGTGGTCGACATCGATGAGAAGTCGCTGGCGGAACAGGGGCGCTGGCCCTGGGGGCGTGACCGCATGGCGCGCCTGATGGACAAGTTGTTTGATGGTTATGGGGTGCAACTGGTGGGCTTCGACGTGGTGTTCGCCGAGCCGGATGTCAGTTCCGGCATCAAGTCGCTTGAACAGATTGCCCGTGGTGACTTGCGCGGCAATGCGGCCTTCCAGTCGGCCTTGCGCGAGATGCGGCCGCGCCTCGACTACGATGCCCGTTTTGCGGCTTCGATAAAAAATCGCAAGGTCATTCTCGGTTACTACCTTTCCAACAACGAGAACGGACAGTCCAGCGGCGTCCTGCCCGCGCCGACTTTTGGCGGGGAAGTCCTGGCCGGCAAACCGCTGGCGGCGACCCGCTGGCAAACGCATGGCGGCAATCTGCCCATCCTACAGTCAGCCGCCGCCGGCGCCGGTCACTTCAACCCTTTGGTGGATTTCGATGGCATTTCCCGCCGGGTGCCCTTGCTGGCGGAGTATCGGGGTGCTTACTATGACTCCCTAGCCTTGGCCGTTGTGCGTGCCCTGCTGGACTTTCCCCCGGTGTTGCCGGGTTTTGCCGATGCCGAAAATACCTATCTCGAATGGCTGGAACTGCCGACGGCACAGGGGAGTTTGCAATTGCCGGTCGATGAAAACATTGCCGCTTTGATTCCCTACCGCGGTCCGCAAGGCAGCTTTCCCTATCTGTCGGCGACCGATGTGCTCAATGGTCGTGTCGCACCCGAAATGCTGCGCGGACGCATTGTCCTGGTGGGCACGACAGCCCCCGGTTTGATGGATCTGCGGGCCACTCCGATCTCTGCGGCGTACCCCGGGGTCGAGGTGCACGCCAATCTCATTGCGGGCATGCTGGATGGCGTGCTCAAGCACAAGCCGGATTACATGCTGGCGGCCGATATCGTTCAGATTTTCGTGGCGGGCGCCTTGATGGTGTTCCTGCTCCCCTTGCTGTCGCCATTCAAGGCCACGCTGACCGGTAGTTTCATCCTGTTGCTGTTGTTCAGCGTCAATCTGTCGCTCTGGCAGACGGGCAATCTGGTGCTGCCGTTTGCCGGCGCAGGCCTGCTGGTGGTGCTGTTGTATGCCGTGAATATGTCCTGGGGTTACTTCGTCGAGTCGAAGACCAAACGCCAGTTTACCGAACTGTTCGGCCAGTATGTGCCGCCCGAACTGGTCGATGAAATGGCGAAGAACCCCGAGGGTTACAGCATGTCCGGCCGCAAAGCCGAATTGACGGTTTTATTCTCCGATGTACGCGGTTTCACGACGATTTCCGAGGGCTTGCAGCCGGATGAACTGGCGGCCCTGATGAACGAATACCTGGGGGCAATGACCGCCGTGGTGCGCGACCATCGCGGCACGCTCGACAAATATATCGGCGATGCGATCATGGCTTTCTGGGGGGCACCGATGGCCGATCCCGAACATGCCCAGCATGCGGTCATCACGGCACTGGAAATGCAGGTAGCCCTGAAAACGCTCAATCGGCGCCTGATGGCCAAGGGCTGGCCCGAACTGAAGATCGGCGTGGGCGTCAATACCGGCCCCATGACCGTCGGCGATATGGGTTCGCCGGTACGCAAGGCCTATACCGTGATGGGCGATGCCGTAAACCTTGGTTCGCGGCTTGAGGGCATCACCAAGCAATACGGCGTGGGTATTATCGTCGGCGAAGGAACGCGGGAGGCACTTGGCAACCGTTTTGTGCTGCGCGAACTGGATCGGGTACGCGTCAAGGGTAAGATCGAGCCGATCGGGATTTACGAGCCATTGGGCCTGGACGGTCAGGTGGATGCCGCTATACTCGAAAAACTGCAGCTCTGGAATCAGGCGCTGCAGGCCTACCGTAGCCAGGATTGGGATCGTGCCGACATGCTGTTGCTGAACCTGATTCGCCAGGAGTCGCATTACCTCTATGAACTTTACGTCAAGCGCGTCAGCCATTACCGCGAGAATCCACCCCCGGCGGACTGGGATGGCGTGACCACCTTCGAGACGAAATAATGAAAATACGGGTTCTCGGCTGCAGCGGCGGCATTGGCGGCCGGCACTTGCGGACCACCTCATTGTTGATCGATAACGACATCCTGATCGATTGCGGTACGGGCGTGGCGGATTTGTCGATTGCCGAATTGGCGCAAATCGACCATGTGTTTCTGACGCATACGCACATGGATCACATCGCCTGCCTGCCCCTGATGATCGATACGGTTGGGGATATGCGCAATCGTCCGTTGATCGTGCATGCAACGGCTGCGATTGAGGAAATTCTGCGGGCGCATGTGTTTAACTGGGCCATCTGGCCCGATTTTTCGGAAATCCCGACATCTGCCGAGCCCTGGTTGCGTTTTGAGCCTCTGATCGAAGGGAAGGTGGTCGATTTGCGGGGACGGATGATCCGTCCGCTGCCCGTCAATCACACCGTGCCGGCGGTGGGTTTTCAGTGCGATTCGGGCAAGGCCAGTCTGGTCTTCTCAGGCGATACCGGGCCTTGCCCGGCTTTGTGGGATGCCGTCAATCGGATCGGCAACCTGCAGACCCTGATTATCGAAACTGCTTTCTCCAATCGGGAACGCAAGCTTGCCGAGACTTCCCTGCACCTGTGTCCCAGTATGCTGCTTGAGGAACTTGCTTATCTCCAGTCCCGGCCGGATATTTTCATCACGCATCTCAAACCGGGACAAATCGAACTGACGATGGGGGAGATCGAAGCCAGCATCGGCGGATTCAAGCCCCGCATGCTGCAAAACAATCAGGTCTTCGAGCTATGAGCGCCTTGGCTTTCTCAACCGTGACGCCCGAATCCTTGCGGCATCTTTCTCCCTTGGGAAGTCTTGGCCAGGATGCATTGGCCCAGATTGCCACGTTGGCGCATAACGAACGACTGGATCGCGGGTTGCACAATATGCCCTATCCGTGGCTCCATCAAGTGGTTTACCTTCTGCATGGGGAGCTCAAGCTGGGATACGCCCATGGCGTGAGCAAGGTTCTCGTCGGCGGCTCCGGTGCAGCGCTGGCGCCTTTGGCTTCGGTCGGCCTGGAACCCAAGCACATGCGTGCCATTACCCCTGCCGAGTTGCTTTGTATCGATGAAAATGCGCTCGATATTCTGGTCACGTGGGATCAGCTGGTCCCCGTCCGTCAGCATGGCAATGACATGCCGTCGATAACCCCGGCGACAGATTGGCGCAACATGTCCGGGCTTTTTGATGCACAGCGCCTGACGTTCGGTACTTTTTCGAGTTTGCCGCCTGCTCATATCGAAAGCCTGTTGGCCTCTTTCGACCGTCAGGCAGTGAGGGCAGGCGACGTCATCGTGCGCCAGAATGAACCCGGCGATTACTATTATGTGATTGAGCGCGGCCGCGCAGAGGTGACGCGCAGCGTGGCGGGCGCGTTGATCGAACTTGCCGATCTGAAGGCCGGGGATGCCTTTGGCGAGGAGGCGCTGATTGCAGAAACCACTCGCAATGCCAGCGTGACGATGAAAACCGATGGCGTGTTGTTACGCCTCAATAGTGCGGATTTCATCCGATTGTTGCGCGAACCCTTGCTGCACTATGTCGACCTGGATCAGGCCAAAGAGCGTGTGACCAATGGAGCTATCTGGCTGGATGTGCGCTTCCCGGCGGAGTATCGGCATGACGGTTTTCCCGGGGCCTTGAATATTCCTTTGAACGAACTGCGCGATGCGTTGGCGACCCTGCCCAGGGACAAGGAGTACATCGCCTACTGCCAGACCGGCAGACGCAGTTCGGCAGCCGCTTTTCTGTTGTCGCAGCGTGGATTCCAGGCGGAGCTTCTGGCCGGCGGTTTGAAATCGATAGGTTGTGTGGAGAGTCTGGCAGCATGAGTGCAATATTGGAACCCACCGCATCGGGGCAGGCTGGTCGGGAGGGAAATAATCCGGGCGAACTGGGTGCCCGACTGACGTTCTTCAAAAACCTTCAGGCGGTGACCAACAAGATTCATGCGACTTCGAACATCGACGAGATCATGCTCGAGTTGTCGCAGGACATCTGCGAACTGTTCAATGCCGACCGGCTGACGATTTATTCGGTGAGCGAGGACAAGACTTCGATTGTTTCCAAGGTCAAGACCGGCCTTAATTCGTTCAAGGATCTCAAATTGCCGATTGCCGACCAGAGTATTGCGGGCAATGTGGCGCTGTCGCGCAGAATCGTCAATATCCGCGACGTTTATGACGAGGCCGAGCTCAAGGTCATCAACCCGAACCTGCGTTTCCTTCAGGAGGTCGACAAGCGCACAGGCTTTCGCACCAAGCAGATGCTGGTCGGTCCCATTGCCGAACTCCAGACCGGCGAGTTGCTGGGCGTCGTACAACTCATCAACAACAAGGCCGGGGTGCCCTTTGCCAACGTGGCCGAGGACGGCATCAAAGGTCTATGCGAAACGCTTGGGATTGCCTTTGCCCAGCGCAACAAGCCTACTCAGACGATCAAGACCAAGTACGATCACCTGGTGCTCGATGCCGTAGTTTCTGCGCAGGAAATGGATATCGCCAGCAAATCGGCACGGCGCAAGAGCATCGATGTCGAGGAAGCGCTCATCACCGAGTTCCAGGTCAAGGTACCGGCCATCGGCGCTGCCCTGGCCAAGTTCTTTGGGGTTCCCTATGAGCCCTACAAGAGCGATCGTATGAAGCCGATCGATCTGATGAAAAATCTGCGGCGCGAATATGTCGAGCAGAACCTGTGGCTACCGATCGAAGACAGCAAGGAAGGCATCCTCGTCCTGTGCATGGACCCCGAGCAGGTCAAGAGTTCGCGGGTCGTCAACAACGTCTTTGCCAAAAGCAAGATCGTTTATCGCGTTACGACGATTCGCGAATTCAAGCAGACGGTCGACCAGTTTTTCGGCGGCGGTGCCTTCTCCGACAATACGGACGTCGGCGATCTGCTCTCGGCGATGGATGAGGGCGAGAGCGAGGGCGATTCCGGCGGCGATGATGTCTCTGCTGCGGCCGACAACGAACTGGTCAAGCTGGTTAACAAGATCATCATTGATGCCTTTCAGCAGGGGGTTTCGGATATACACATCGAACCCGGCATGGGCAAGGACAAGGTGATGATCCGTTTCCGCCGCGATGGCTCGCTGCAAAAATACATCGAGATTCCGCATAGTTTCCGCAACGCTATTGTCGCGCGTCTCAAGATCATGTGCGACCTGGACATTTCCGAGAAGCGCAAACCGCAGGACGGCAAGATCAAGTTCAAGAAGTACGGTCCGCTCGATATCGAGTTGCGGGTGGCGACGATTCCCACGGCGGGTGGCGTCGAGGACGTCGTGATGCGTATTTTGGCGGCAGGCGAACCGATTCCGCTCGACAAGCTGGGTCTGTTGCCGCACAACGAGGAGCGCCTCAAGGCGGCGGTGTCGAAACCCTACGGCCTGTTCTTTGTCTGCGGCCCGACGGGCTCCGGTAAGACGACCACGCTGCACTCGGTGCTGAAGTACCTGAATACGCCGGACACCAAAATCTGGACGGCAGAGGATCCGGTGGA
The DNA here is from genome assembly GCA_964477575.1 of uncultured Methyloversatilis sp. Classification (GTDB taxonomy): domain Bacteria; phylum Pseudomonadota; class Gammaproteobacteria; order Burkholderiales; family Rhodocyclaceae; genus Sulfuricystis. The sequence goes on along the minus strand of CAYZEA010000031.1, from coordinate 15,249 downwards.
AATTACCCAGAAGGGCCTGCGCCAGGTACAAGTCAACAAGAAGGCCGGCCTCGATTTTGCGGTGGTGATGAAAGCCTTCCTGCGTGCCGACCCGGACATCATCATGGTGGGCGAAATGCGCGATGCCGAGACGACAGGCATCGGCATTGAGGCGTCGCTGACCGGTCACCTGGTGTTCGCCACCCTGCACACCAATAGCGCACCGGAATCCATCATCCGTCTGCTCGACATGGGCATGGACCCGTTCAACTTTGCCGATGCGCTGCTGGGCATTCTCGCCCAGCGTCTTGCCAAGCGTCTGTGCGGCAAGTGCAAGGAAGCCTATGTGGCCAGTCCGGATGAAATGAAGCATTTCCTGACCGAATATTGCGAGGAACTGGCCAATACCGAAACCTTCAAGCGCGACGGCAAGGCGGCCTATGAGGCGGTCTACAAGGAGTGGGCAAAGAAATACGCCAATGAGCAGGGACAGTTCACCCTCTATCGCGCCAAGGTGGCGGAAGAAGGGGAGACCAAGTGCGAGGCGTGCGGCGGCTCCGGCTACAAGGGGCGTATGGGCCTGCACGAACTGATGATTGGCACCGATCCCGCTAAAAAGCTGATCCAGGAGCATGCCCGTGTGGCGCAGTTGGTAGCCCAGGCCTTGGAGGATGGCATGCGCACCCTCAAGCAAGATGGCATGGAAAAGGTGTTGCAGGGCATTACCGACATGAAGCAGGTGCGGGCGGTCTGCATCAAATAGCGGAGGAGATGGCATGGAATCGATCGACGATCTGTTCAAGCGCCTGGAACAACTCAACGAAGTGGGTGCGGCGTTGTCGAGCGAACGTGATATCGACCGTCTGCTGGAAAAAATTCTTGTCGCGGCCAAGGACATTACCCATGCCGATGGTGGCACGCTCTATCGCATGACCGAGAATGGGCGGGCCTTGCGTTTCGAGATTGTGCGCAATGACACGCTGGGTATCGCGCTCGGCGGGTCGTCCGGCAACCCGATCAACTTTCCCGACCTGCCATTGAAAGATGAGCAAGGTCAGCCCAACAATGCCATGGTGGCTGCTTATGCCGCCATCAACGACAAGACGGTCAATATCGCGGATGCCTACAGCGAAGCGGGCTTCGATTTTTCCGGCACACGCAAGTTCGATGAGCGAACCGGCTACCGCTCGCAGTCTTTCCTGACGGTGCCGATGAAAAATCACGAGAACGAGATTATTGGCGTTTTGCAACTGATCAATTCCCTCGATCCGATTTCGCATGCGGTACAGGCTTTTTCGATATCGGAACAGCACTTGGCCGAATCCCTGGCTTCGCAGGCCGCCATCGCACTGACCAATCGCCAGTTGATTTCGCAACTTGAGGTGCTGTTCGAGTCTTTCATCAACCTCATCAACCTCGCGATCGACGAGAAGTCGCCTTACACCGGCGGGCATTGCCAGCGCGTGCCGGCGCTGACCATGATGATTGCCGAGGCGGTGAATGCCACGCTCGACGGGCCGCTGTCGAGTTTTCAGATGACCGATGCAGACCTTTACGAGTTGAAGATCGCCGGCCTGCTGCACGACTGCGGCAAGGTGACGACGCCGGTGCATATCGTCGACAAGGCGACCAAACTGCAAACCCTCTTCGACCGTATCGGTCTGATCGATACGCGCTTCGAGGTGCTCAAGCGCGACGTGCAGATTGCCACTTTGCGTCGATTGCTCGATATGCGGACCAAAATCAATCCGGAAGCCGAGTCCGTCTGCTGGGCCGAGTGCTGGAATGCATTGGGAGAGCTCGACGATGAACGCGAGTTCCTGCGGCGGGCTAATGTGGGTGGCGAAGCCATGTCGGCGGAGGATCAGCAACGGGTAAGCGATATCGGCACCAAACATACCTGGCGCAATACGTCCGGCGTGGATGCCGACTTTCTTTCGGCGGATGAAATCGAAAATCTCTCGATACGTGCGGGCACCCTGACGGCCAAAGAGCGCGAGATTATCAATCACCATATTGTGGCGACCATCAAGATGCTTGAAGCCCTGCCTTGGCCCAGGCATCTCAAGAATGTACCCGAATACGCCGGTGGCCATCACGAACGCATAGATGGCAAGGGCTACCCGAAAGGGCTGACCCGCGAGCAGATGTCGCTCCCGGCGCGCATGATGGGCATTGCCGATATCTTCGAAGCGCTGACGGCCAAGGATCGTCCTTACAAGTCTGGCATGAAGCTTTCTCAAGCGATTGATATCATGAGAAAATTCAGTTCAGGCGGGCACATTGATCCGGACTTGTTCGATACCTTCCTGCACCAGAATGTCTATCGGCGCTATGCCGAGGCTTTTCTCGACCCCAGCCAGATCGACGAGATTGCGAGGGAGTCAAAAGTCGACGCCGACGGGACGGCGAAGTGACGAAAATTGTCAGATTCTTCCCTAATCCGGCGGCGCTAATGGGTCAATATGCGGTATTTTGTGGGATGATAGGCTGGCATGCCGGTTGCTCATAGACAATCGGCACAACACGGTGCTTCACTTCTAGGAGAAATTCAATGAAAAGCGTTCAAAAAGGTTTTACCCTGATCGAACTGATGATCGTCGTCGCCATCATCGGCATTCTGGCCGCTGTTGCAATCCCCAGCTATCAGGATTACACGAAGAAGAGCCGTTTCGCTGAAGTTGTCAAGCTGAGCGAAGCCCTTAAAAATGATATTTCTACTTGTATCGCCGACAGCGGTAGCCCCCCGAGCGCTGCTGGCTGCAATAATGGAGCAAATGGTGTTCCGGCTGCGCCAACCAATTTGCCGACAGAAAATACGCAAAATCTCGTAGTTGCTGCTGGTGTTATTACCGGTACCGCTACCACCAAGGCTGACAGTGTGACATCCATTTTGACCCCTGCCTTTACGGCAAACCCTCAAGACCCGATCACTTGGGCGAACTCCGGTTCCTGCGTTGCCAAGGGCTGGTGCAAGGCCAAGTAATCTCAGTGAGCTGAGCAAAGAGGCACCCTGCGGGTGCCTCTTTTTTTGCCCTCGAATTTTGTTTGGACGAATGCCATGGCCCTGAACCGTCTGCATCTCCTGATGCTTGCCTTTTTCGCCTCCGGTTTTGCCGGACTGATCTACGAATCGATCTGGACGCGCTACCTCAAGCTTTTTCTGGGGCATGCCGCATTGGCCCAGACGGCGGTGCTGGCCCTGTTTCTCGGCGGCATGGCGGTGGGGGCGGCGCTGGCGGGGCGCTACACGCGGCGACTGAATTCGCCGCTGGCGGCCTATGCGCTGGCCGAAGGGATTGTGGCGCTGGCGGCGCTGGGATTCCATGCCTATTTCAATGCCATCACCGGCTGGCTGTATGCCGATGTGTTCCCGGCGGTGGCCGACCCGACGACCGTCCAGATCCTCAAGTGGAGTGTCGCCAGCCTGTCGATCCTGCCGCAGTCGATCCTGCTCGGCGCCACCTTTCCATTGATGACCGCAGGGATCTTGCGGCTGCAGCCGAACGGGTCCGGCGCAACGATTGCGACGCTCTATCTGCTGAATTCGCTCGGCGCCGCCATCGGCGTGCTGGTGTCCGCATTTTTGCTCGTGCCGGCGGTGGGGCTGCCCGGCGCCTTGCTGACGGCCGGCCTGATCAATAGTGCCGTGGCGTTGCTGGTCTGGCGCTTGCGCGGCGAACCGTCGCCCCATGTCGATGAGGAGGAGACGGCAGACGTACTGGCGACGCCCCTGCCGCGCCTGCTGCTGGCGGCGGCGGCCGTGACCGGCGCGGCTTCGTTCTTTTACGAGATCGCCTGGATTCGCATGCTCAGCATGGTGCTGGGTGCCTCTACCGATGCCTTCGACCTGATGCTGTCGGCCTTCATTCTCGGTTTGGCGCTGGGCGGGGGCTGGATTCGCAAGCGTATCGACCGCTTGCAGCGGCCGATGGTGTTCCTCGGCCTGGTGCAGCTCGCCATGGGCGTGTTGGCCCTGGCGACTCTGTGGCTTTACAACGCTTCCTTCGGCTGGATGGAAGCCGCAATGGATGCCCTGGCACTGAGCGAAAACGGTTATCGGGTATTCAGCCTGGCGAGTCACGGTATTGCCATGGCGATCATGGTCCCGGTGACCTTTTGTGCCGGCATGACCCTGCCCTTGCTGACGGAATTGCTGCTGCGCGCGGCTTATGGCGAGCGCGCCATCGGGCAGGTATATGCCGCCAATACGCTGGGCTCGATTGCGGGCGTCTTGTTGGCGGTACACCTTGTGATGCCGCTCGGGGGAGTGCATGGCGTCATGGTGTTGGGAGGCTTGGCCGATATGGTGCTGGGAGTGGTGCTGCTGGTTGCCGGGGCGGTGGGCCTGCGCCGGATCGTCGCTGCCGGCATCGCAACGCTGGCGGCTAGCGGCTCTGCCGCCGTGTGGGGCGCGCCCGACCCTTACCGGATGTCGTCCGGCGTGTTCCGCACCCGCGTGGATCGCTTGCCGGCAGGACTCAAGGTGCTGTTCGCACGCGATGGCAAGACCGCTACGGTCAGCCTGGTCGGTTCCCCGGATGGCACCGTGTCCTTATTGACCAATGGCAAGACGGATGCCTCGATCAATGTTACCCGCAAGCCGGACGACAAGGATAATGTTGCGGTCGATGAACATACGCAAGTCTTGCTGGGTGCGCTGCCGCTGATTCTGGCACCAGCCACACGAACGGCTGCTGTGATCGGACTTGGTTCGGGGACGACCAGCCATGTCCTGCTGGCATCGCCGAAGGTCGAGCATGTCGATACGATCGAGATCGAGCCGGTGATGGCCGAGGCCGCACGCCAGGGCTTTGGGCCTCTGGTACGCAGGACGTTTGAAGATCCGCGTTCCCGGCTGATTTTTGATGACGCCAAATCGTTTCTGTCCAGTGCCGGGTCGCGGTACGATCTGATCGTTTCCGAACCGTCCAATCCCTGGGTCAGCGGCGTAGCGTCCCTGTTTAGCGGCGAGTTCTATGCGCTGGCGGCTCGGCATCTGGAGGATGACGGGCTGTTTGTGCAGTGGCTGCAAGGATACGAAACCAATCTGTCGATCTTTTCGTCGGTGATCCTGGCGCTACGTGAAACTTTTCCAGACTATGCAATTTATACGGCGGCCGACAAAGATCTGATCATCGTAGCAAACAAACGGGGAGGGGGCTTACGCCTGGCGGCCGATACGCGACTGGAACCGTACATGGCACAGGAATTGTCCCGGACCTTTCTGGATTCGATGAGCGTATTGCAACTGCGCCTGATCGGTGGGACCCATCTGTTCGATCCACTGGTGCGGACGCTGCCGACAGTCGCCAATTCGGACTATTTCCCGTGGGTGGACAACCATGCGCCAAAATCCCGTTTCATGCGCGAGCATATCGGGGGTATTGCCGGACTCGGGCTGTCGCGCGTGCCGCTGCTCGAAATGCTGGGCGGGCAGCCGGTTCCCCAGGGATTGCTCCAGAAAGATGCGCCCGAACTGACGCGTGCCGCGCTGGCCTATCAGGCTGGCGCCATCCTGAAGGGCATGAAAACCGGCGACTGGCAGGGTGTCGATCCGGTGTGGCAACGTCAGGTTGCCTTTTTGCTCTCCGGCGAGTCATGCGCTGCCATGGAAGGAGCCCAGGTCAAGACCCTGATCGAATTGGCGGGCCGAACGATCCCTTATCTTGCTTCGACCGAGTTGGCGGCGATGTGGGCGGTCCTTGACCGCGGACCATGTTGGCGCAAGCCCGGCACTGAAATGCGCCAGTGGCGCGAGCTAGCCGGTGCGCTGGGTGATCGCTCGGGTGCGCGTGCTGCTGCGCTCGCGGAGGATCTGCTCAATGGTCGGGCCTGGGTGACACAGAACCGGGAACTGGGTGAATATGCGCTGCTTGCCGCGCTGGTCGGCCATCTCTCCTTGGGGCAAAAAGAGCGTGCCCAGGCGGTCTGGCAGCGTCATGCCAAAGTGATTCTCAAGGGGGGCGGCGAGACGACCGAGTGGCAGTTGCTGCGGGCCCTGACCTTCGGCCAAGCTTAGCCGCGCTGCATGTTGTCGGCAGTTTGTTTGAGAATCGGCTGGATATTGAGTATTTCCAGCAAGTCGCCGCTGCTGCCGTCGATGATGGCGGTCATTTGCGATTTCTTGGTGGGGACCGGCAGGCAACGCAGTTGCTCGATGGTCCGACCGCGATTGCGCAGATAGCGTTCCAGCAGCGGCTTGTCTTCGGGTACCGGTTCCAGATCGGTCAGCGGACGTGCCGACTTGAGCACTTCGCTGCGCTTGTCGGCATAGGGCACGTAGTACTGCGGAAAATGCTGGATGCCGCCGCCTGCAAACGAGGCGAAGGCGATCATCGAGCTTTCGTTGGCATCCGCGGGCGGTTCGACGGCAACCAGTTGCGGACCGGTCAAGCTGAAGGTGCGGAATGCTTCGCTGCGGCCCTTGGCCAGATCTTCCGGATCGATTTCGGGCGTAGTGACCACCGCCAGGTGCTCCCCGGTAAATACCGCGAACACCGGCCGTCCTTGATACATGGCGTGGATGCCGTAGGCCAATGCGGCGACTTGCAGCGTGGCAATGACGGCGAGATCGAATAACAAATAATTTCGCGGCTTGTTTTTCGTTTCGAACACCACCAGCGTGGCCAGCGGGCCAATGGCGATGTCCACGCCGACGATCAGCATCGCCAACTCGTTGCCGCCCATGCCAAAAAACAAGGGCGACGGGTACCAGACAAACCACATGAGCGCCAAGGTCAGCAAACCGATCAGGATGCTGAGCGACAGGTGAATTCCGGCAGCGCGATAACGCGAGACAGACGACAGGGTAAGCATGGCATAACTCCTCGAACTTGACCCAGGCCTTGGCCTGGGGGTTATTCATCAGACCGCCACGGTAATTCGGGGCATTGGCTGGGGTTTCAATACCCGCAATGCTAGCGCAACATTTCCGTATTCATTACGGCGCGCAATATGGTTTGATCGCGACCTTCGCGGCTGCGCTTGGTAAACCACCAGACTCCGCCTTTCTTGACGCTCCAATCGGACTCCGTACCCGAGAGCAGCAGTGCGGCAAGGCGACCCAAGCTGGGTTGATGGCCAACCAGCAGGATGGCGCCAGAGTGCGTTGGCCAGTCGGCAGCGGCAATCAGATCGGCGGCGTCTGCCCCGACGGCGATTTTCGGCTCGACCTCGAAAGGCAAGGCGAGCGCATGGGCGGTTTGCTGAGTACGCACGGCCGGGCTGACGAGAATCCTGGTTTTTTTGGGCAACTGCGCGCGTAGCCACTTGGCCATGTCGTGCGCCTGTTTTTCGCCACGAGTGGTCAAGCGGCGCTTGCTGTCGGGTAGGCCGGCTCCGCCTTCTTCCGCCTCCGCATGCCGCCACAAAATGAGGTCCATTATGAAGTCCCCTGTCAGGTTAGGCGCGGAATTCTGGCAGACGAAGTTTACCAAGTTGTTTCAGTCCCGGCTTGATGGACAGTAACAGTGCTTGATGACGCGGGCCATGCCAGCCTCCGATCAAAGTGACCGCTTCGCGCAACGCTGCCTCGTTATTGGCACATTCCATCAATAAGGTTCCGGCATTGGCGAGGTCGTTGATCTGGCCGAGGGATTCCTGCAATGCGGCGAGTTGGCTCAAGACTTGGCGCATAGCAACGGGCGAGGCGAGCGGCGAAAAGAACTCCAGGGCATAGCGCAGCCGCTTGATGCCGATGCGCAAGGCATGCAGCGAGGGAGGATCGTCGATGCGTGCGTTATGGGCCAGGGCGAGGACTTTCTTGCGCAAGCGCTGCAGACGGTCGTTGGCAAATTCGAGCAGGTGCTGCGTTGAGGCATCGGCGTCGGTCGCCGTCCCGCCAGCGCCGACTTTTTCGGCATGACCATGCAAATCGGCCAAGGTTTCGAGTGTGATCCGGCCGTAGCGCGGCGAACGCAGATATTCGACAGCAGCCTGCCGACGCTCGAAACGGCGTTCCGTGATGATGCCGATCAAGGCCGCCAGGCGGGGTTCGTCCGGTAGGGCGTGCAAGACCGGTTCGGCAATTTCCGCCAGCAGCACATCCAGATCGCGTGCCTGACCGAGCACGGTCATCATGTCGCGCAGGGCAGTCACCATGGGCGTTGCAAAGTCGGCGGGCAACAGCGGCGCAAACAAGCGCAGGGCAGCGCGCAGACGGCGCGTGGCGACACGCATCTGGTGGATGTATTCCGGATTGTCCGTCGAAATGGCCCCGACATGGTTTTGCTGCAGATGGTCGAGGCAGGAGAGGGCGATGCGCGAAAAAGCCAGTGCCGGATCATCGGCCGCAGCCAATGTCAGCGCCGTCGCTCTGACCGGCGCCATGGGGACTTGCTTGAACAGGCGATAGCCACGATCGGCTTTCGAGCGCGCGGCAGGTGCCACGGGAATGCGCTCGGCCAGCTTGCGGGCTACGGAAAACAGATGGGCCGGATCGCCACTTAGAAGTTCGATCTCGATTTCCGAAATGGCCTCGCGCCGGCCGCCCGCGGCGATCCAGCCGCGATCAAGCACCAGCATCAGCTCGGTGCCTGTGGCAGGCGCGAGAATCCAGACCATGCGCATGAAATTGGTTTCGAAGATCGGGGCAATCCGACTCCGCAGTTTGGGTCGATCCAGCCAGTCGCGCACGGCCGGATCGTCGATGGCCGAAAAATCGAAGTGGCCGGCGTAAGCGGTCTCCCATTCCGGGCGTGCCGAGATGCCACCGGCTGCTTGGCCAGCACACTTGACGGTCTGCAGCCACACTTTGCCCTGGGCGCGCAAGCGCAACGCCACGCCATGCTTGCGCAAGGCAAGTTCCGGGGTGTCGTAATAAAGGTTGACCAGCTGATAACTTTCCCGTCGGGTCGCCTTTCTGAGTAGGGGGTGACGCAGAAAGTTGCGATGTTCCGCTTCCGGCAAGGCCAGCTTGAGTTCGATTTCTTGGGACATTTGTAGCAAATGTATTACAAACGGCCCGATTCTAGGGGGTGGGACCCCGGGAATTATTACAGTGCCCGCAAACTTACTCGTGTCTAAGCGCTTCGATGGGCGACATGTGCGCCGCCTTGCGCGCCGGATAGTAGCCAAAGAAAATGCCAATGGCGGCGGCAAAACTCACCGCCAGCGTGGTGGCGCTGGCCGACAGTGCGATGGGCCAGCCGGCGTAATGGCCGATCAACTGGGCACCGCCGCTGCCGAGCAGGACGCCGATCAACCCGCCGATCAGGGCCAGCGTCACCGCTTCGATGAGAAACTGGCGCAGGATGTCCCCCGAGCGGGCGCCGACCGCGCGGCGCAGGCCGATCTCGCGGGTGCGCTCGGTAACGGAAACCAGCATGATGTTCATGATGCCAATGCCGCCCACCAGCAAGGACACGGAAGCGACCGCAGCGAGCAGCAGGGCCATCACGCGCGAGGATTCCTCACGCGTCTGCAGAATTTCGGTGAGATTGCGCAAGGTGAAGTCGTCGTCCTGGCCGGGCTGCAGACGGTGGCGCTGACGCAGCAATTCGCGCACGCGCTCTTCGGCCAGTTTGCTGTCGGCTCCTTCCCGAATCTTGATCTGGATCGAACCGACCGACCGCGACTTGGCCAGCGCGGTCGCTCCCAGCACGCGATTGCGCGCCGTGGTGATGGGCATCAGTACGACATCGTCAAGATCGCTGCCACCCGGGCTTTGGCCTTTTTCCGCCAATATGCCGATGACGGTGAGCGGCACGGTGCGGATGCGGATGACTTCGTCAATCGGGCTCATGTCGCCGAACAGATTGGTCGCGACGGTCTTGCCGAGAATGACGACCTTGGCGGCACCGTTGATTTCAGCGGCTTCGAAGAAACGTCCCTCGGCCAGCCCCCATTCGCGCACATCGAAATACTCTGGCGTGACACCATAGAAACTGGTCGACCAGTTGCTGTTGCCGGCGACGATCTGGCCGCTGCCGCGCAAGGCAGGGGCGGCCCCAGCAACGACATCCGGCAGTTCGCGGGCGATGGCGTAGGCGTCGTCCTCGCTGATCGTGTGCGTTGAACCCGCCGCGCTGCGTGCGCCGGTAAAAGACGGCGAGGCGGAAAACACCATCATCAGATTGGCGCCGAGGCTGCGAATCTGCGCCTCCACCTGCGCGCGCGCGCCGCTGCCGACGGCGATCATGATGATGACCGCCGCCACGCCGATAATGATGCCGAGCATGGTCAATGCCGAGCGTAGCTTGTTGACGCGCAGGGCTTTTAGAGCGATAGCGACTGTGGCGAGAAAGTTCATGACGGCTCATTCACCACGCGACCGTCGCGAAATTGGATGATGCGGTCGGCGTAAGCCGCAATGTCGTGCTCGTGGGTGACCAGCACGATGGTGATGCCCTCCCGATTGAGTTGCTGCAATAGCGCCATGATCTCGCTGCCGGTACGCGAATCGAGTGCGCCGGTCGGTTCGTCGGCCAGCAGCAGCGACGGATTGCCGACCAGGGCGCGGGCAATTGCCACGCGCTGCTGCTGGCCGCCGGACAACTGCGCCGGATGGTGGTCCTGGCGCGCGGATAGGCCGACTTGCCCGAGGCGCTGGGCGGCCAGCGCATGACGTTCGGTCGCCGGGAGGCCGCGATAGAGCAGGGGCAGCGCGACATTGTCGAGCGCCGAGGTGCGCGGCAGCAGATTGAAATGCTGGAACACAAAGCCAAGCTTGCGGTTCCGCAAGCTTGAGAGCGCATCGTCCGAAAGTGTCGATACCTCCTCTTCATCCAGCCAATAACGCCCGCTACTCGGCTGGTCGAGGCAGCCGAGGAGATTCATGAAGGTGGATTTGCCCGAACCGGAGGGACCCATCACGGCGACAAACTCGCCGCGGGCAATCGCCAGCGTGACCCCTTGCAATGCCGGCACATCCGTTTCCCCCAACCGATAATGCTTGGCTAGGTTGTCGGTGCGAATCAAGGGCACGGCCATCGCGGCTCAGAACATGCGCGGCGGGGTGGGCTTCTTGTCCGCTACGGTGGCAACGCCCACAATCACCTGCTGAGTTTCCTGCAGTGCGCCTTCGAGGACTTCGGTCTGGTTGCCGTCGTTGATGCCAGCCTTGAGTTCGATGGCGGCAGGCAGGCCATCCGTGCCCAATATCCACACCTTGCCGCTGCCGGTACTGCCTTTGCCCCCCTTGTTTCCTTGGCCCATGCCCGGTTGCCGTCCCGCCGCCGCCGACTTTTCTTCTTTGCCAGCGGTAGGAGGGCGAAAGCGCAGGGCGGCATTCGGAACTTTCAGTACATTGTCCTTCTGTGCCGTGACGACTCGGACGTTGGCGGTCATGCCCGGCAACAGTAACTGATCTGGGTTGGCGGCTGACACCACCGCCGTGTAGGTGACGACATTGGAGACCACCTGCGCCGCCTTGCGCACCTGGGTCACCTCGCCCTTGAAGCGCTTGCCGGGGAAGGCATCCACCGTGAAGTTGGCCTCTTGTCCGACCTTCAACCGGCCGACATCCGCCTCATCGACGGAAGTTTCCACCTGCATGTCGGCCAGGCTCTTGGCAATCACGAACATCTCTGGTGCCTGCAGGCTAGCCGCGACGGTCTGCCCGGGCTCGACACTACGCTTGATGACGATGCCGTCCACCGGGGCACGAATTTCGGTGCGGCCGAGATCGACCCGCGCCTGACCAAGCTGGGCTTCGCGTTGCTTGACCAGCGCGGCACTGTTGGAGGCTTGTGCCTCGACCACCCGCATCTGGGCACGCGCCGCTTCCAGCGCGGTCAGTACCTTGTCGAGTTCCGCCGGGGAGATGAAATTCTTGGCGACCAGCGATTGCTTGCGGGCATGGTCGCGCTCGGCATCGGCGAGGTTAACCTTCGCGCGATAGATCTCGGCCTGCTGCACGGCGACCGTGGCGCGCGCCGCTTCCAGATCGGCCTCGGCCTGACGTACGCGGTGCTGGTAGGTTTCGGGAGAAATCTGGGCGATCAGATCGCCTGCCTTTACCGTATGGTTGAAATCGACGTAGATCTTCTGAATCTGGCCGGAAATCTGCGAACTGACCTGTACGGCGGTTACCGGATTGAGCGTGCCGGTGGCGGCCACCGTGGCGGTGATTGGGCCGCGTTCAACAGTAGCCAGCTTGAATTCGGGTGTCGCCGGAGCCGCTAGAAAAAACCGATAGCCTCCATAGCCGCCGCCGATGAGAGGTAAAACAAATGCGATGGTGATCAGGAGAGGGCGCGTTTTCATGGGAAAATTCTAACGCATGACCATTCCCAGCAATTCCGAGACCACTTGTAACCATGCGTGTTACCACTGTGGTCTCCCAATTCCGGCCGATCTGCATTTGTCAGTCGACATTGAGGATACGTCGCGCGAAATGTGCTGTGCCGGTTGTCAAGCCGTGGCGCAGGCGATTGTTGAAAACGGGCTGACGGAGTATTACAAGCATCGGGATGCGTTGCCGGAGTCGCCGCGCGAGGCCATTCCCTTGGCTTTGCAGGAGTTGGGCTTGTTCGACCACCCCGAGGTGCAGAAGAACTTTGTCCGACCGGTCGGTGAGCATGAGCGTGAGGCGGCCCTGATTCTCGAAGGCATCACCTGCGCGGCCTGCGTCTGGCTTAACGAGGCGCATATTGCCCGCCAGCCGGGCGTGACGGCGGTCGATATCAATTACGCCACGCGCCGTGCGCGGGTGCGCTGGGACGAGAGTGTCACGAAGCTTTCGGCAATTCTCGAATCGATCCAGGCGATTGGTTATCGCGCCCATCCCTATGACGTGACGCGCTCCGAGCAACTGGCACAAAAGGAGCGTCGCACCGCGCAGTGGCGCCTGTTCGTCGCCGGTTTCGGCATGATGCAGGTGATGATGTATGCCGTGCCGGTTTATGTGGCGCTCGATGGCGAGATGACGATGGATGTCGAGCAGTTGCTGCGCTGGGCGAGCCTGATCCTGACCCTGCCGGTGATGTTCTATTCCTCCGCGCCGTTTTTCAACAATGCCTGGCGTGACCTGAAATTTCGCCGCGTCGGCATGGATGTGCCGGTGGCCCTCGGCATGGGCAGCGCCTTCCTGGCCAGTGTCTGGGCGACCCTGACGGCTTCGGGCGAGGTCTATTTCGACTCGGTGACAATGTTCGTGTTTTTCCTGCTGACGGGACGTTATCTGGAGATGATGGCGCGCCAGAAGGCCGCACGAGGCGTGGAGACACTGGCCAAGGCACTGCCGGCCTTTGCCGAGCGCTTGCCGCAATGGCCGGCGACAGAAGGCGAGCGCATCGCGGTGGCCGATCTGGCGGTTGGCGACATTGTGCGCGTCAAGCCCGGTGAAACGATTCCCGGTGACGGCGAGGTGATCGAAGGCGAGAGCAAGAGCGACGAATCCCTGCTGACCGGGGAAAGCCGGCCGGTGCCCAAGCGTTGTGGCGATTCGGTGACCGGTGGCAGCCAGAACGTGGGCAGCCCGTTGGTAATCCGCTTGGCACGGGTGGGCGAAGCGACCCGGCTGGCCTCGATCCGGCGCCTGATGGAACAGGCGGCTGCCGAAAAGCCCGGCATTGTGCAGATGGCGGATCGGATTGCCATGCGCTTTGTCTGGGTCTTACTGGCCTTGGCACTGGCGACGGCTGTCTACTGGCTGAATGTCGATCCTGATCGCGCCCTGTGGGTGTTCGTGGCGGTGCTGGTGGTGAGTTGCCCGTGCGCCCTGTCGCTGGCTACGCCGGCCGCGCTGACCGTGGCCACGGGTGCCCTGGCGCGCGAAGGGGTATTGGTAACACGCGGACATGCGATTGAAACCCTGGCACGCGCCAACCACTGGATTTTCGACAAGACCGGCACATTGACGGTGGGACGCCCGAGCGTGGTCGCGGCCCGCTTTACGGCGCGCGCCGATGAGACGAAAAGCTTTGCCTTGGTGCGTGCGCTCGAACAGGCCTCGGAGCATCCCTTGGGCCGTGCGCTGTTTGAAAAAGTCGGCGCTGGCGAGACGGCGTCGGTAACCCGGTTGAAGGCGATTACCGGGCTGGGTATCGAAGCCTGGCAGGGGGGAACCGCGTTGCGTATCGGCGTGCCGGCCTTTGTTGCGCAACTGCATGGCGAAGCGCTGCCGCCCGAAATGTCCGAATGGCTGGCTGCCGGCGATACGGTGGTGGCTTTGGGCGACAGTGCCGGCTGGCTGGCTTGGTTCCGCATTGCCGATGCCTTGCGCCCCGGCGTCAAGTCAGCGCTGGAAGGATTGCGTCGGCAAGGGGTGAAACTGACGATCCTGTCCGGTGATGCGCCGCAAACGGTAGAGGCGGTCGCCAGGGAATTGGGGGTCGAGGATTATCGTGGCGGCATGGCTCCCGAAGGCAAGCATGCCTATTTGCGGGAAGCCCAGGCGCGTGGCGAAACCGTGGCGATGGTGGGCGATGGCGTGAATGATGCGCCCGTACTGGCGCAGGCGCATGTGTCGGTGGCCATGGGCGGGGGAACGGATCTGGCGCGCGGTCAGGCCGACGTAGTGTTGCTGGCCGACGATCCGGCACGCCTGGTGGCCGGTGTGACCCTGGCCCGTAGCACTTTGCGCATCATGCGCCAGAACCTGCTCTGGGCGTTTATTTACAATGTCACGGCGATCCCCTTGGCCATGATTGGTTGGGTGACGCCCTGGATGGCGGGGATCGGCATGTCTGCCAGTTCCTTGTTTGTTGTCCTGAATGCGCTACGTCTGCAGCGCAAGGTGCGGTAATCATGGAAAGTCTGTATCTGTTGGTGCCTGTTTCTGTCGTTCTGGTCTTTCTGATTGGCGCGGTTTTCTGGTGGACACTGCGGAGCGGGCAGATGGAAGACCTTGAAGGTCCGGCCTACCGTCTCTTGATGGATGATGACCGTGCCGTAGCGTCGCCCGCTGAAAAGCCCGTCAGTACGGGAGACCGGAAGGAATAATCGTGGTTGTTGACCCAGATCAATGCTCTGGGCGAATCGAACAGACAAAATTCGCGCCGTTCACTCAAATCGCATAGATCTGATTCTGGCTGGTTTGATTGGTTAGTCTCTCTGTTGGGGTTGGGGGTGCGCGAAGGCGCACCCTTTTTTTTCGCCAAAAGCACGTGAATCAAATAAATGTATGGTCGGATAAAATATCCTCCAATGCACCATAGTTGACCTGGGTCAAAATGCCGCACCCTGAGATGGGTATCCTGCGCGGCTAACTCCGGTAGTACGCGGAGGTACGAGAAGTTTTTTTGACTTTTTAATGTGAAGAGGGGTGAAAACCATCATGCAATCGCAAGCGACTTACAACTACAAAGTCGTGCGCCAGTTCGCCGT
>CAYZEA010000030.1:0-31237 GCA_964477575.1 uncultured Methyloversatilis sp. | reverse complement strand
AGCGGATGGTGTTGATGTCGAGGTTGTTGGTCGGTTCGTCGAGCAGCAGGATGTCAGGGTTGGAAAACAAGGCTTGTACCAGCAGCACGCGCAGCTTCCAGCCGGGCGCGACTTCGCGCATCGGGCCGCTGTGCTGTTCGATGGGAATGCCAACGCCCATCAGCAATTCGCCGGCGCGGGATTCCGCCGTGTAGCCGTCGTACTCGGCAAAATGGTGCTCCAGATCGGCGGCACGCATGTAGTCGTCTTCGGTTGCCTCCGGGTTGGCGTAGATCGCATCGCGCTCCTGCATGCAGTCCCACATTTCCTTGTGGCCCATCATGACCACATCGAGTACGCGCACCTCTTCGTAGGCAAACTGATCCTGGCGCAGGAAGGCCATGCGCTCGTGGGCATCGAGACTGACATTGCCGGCGGAGGGCTCCAAAGCGCCAGCCAGAATCTTCATGAAGGTGGTCTTGCCGGAGCCGTTGGCGCCGATCAGGCCATAGCGGTTGCCCTCGCCGAACTTGACGGAAACGTTTTCAAACAAGGGCTTGGCCCCGAACTGCATGGTGATGTTGTTGGCGACGAGCACTGAAAATCCTTAGGTGGCGAGCGGCGAAAGGCGCGAAGTCTACTCGCAATGGCGAAGAGACTTGCTAAAGTGCTAAGGATGAAAAAACTGACGCTTGAAAAAATCCTGCAATCGCAGGGCTTCGGCACCAAGAAAAGCTGCCGCTACATGGTGCTCGACGGGCTGGTGGAAGTGGCCGGTGCGGTGGTCGATGATGTGAAAGCCGAATTCGATCCGACCGGATTGAACTTCACCGTCGATGGCGAACCCTGGCAATACCGCGAGTACGTTTATCTGGCGCTCAACAAGCCCACCGGCGTGGAATGTTCGCGCCGGCCGGCGGTGCATCGCGGCGTGCTGAGCCTGCTGCCCGATCCATTCACCCTGCGCGATGTGCAGCCGGTCGGCCGGCTCGATCACGATACCACCGGGCTGCTGCTGCTTTCCGACGATGGCAACTTCATCCACACCCAGTCGCATCCCAAGCGCCATGTGCCGAAAACCTATGTCGCCACGACGCAAGACCCGGTAACGGCCGAACTCGTCGCCAAACTCTCGGCCGGCGTGCAACTGACGGATGAACCCGCGCCACTGGCCGCACAGGCGCGGCAGCGCGGCACGCACGAAGTCGAAATCACCATCGACATGGGCAAGTACCACCAGGTCAAGCGCATGCTGGCGGCCGCAGGGCATCACTGTGTAGCGCTACGCCGGTCGGCGATTGGCGGACTGACGCTGGACGCGCTGGGGTTGGCCGAGGGCGATTGGTGCTATCTCGACGCGGAACAACTGGCCAAACTGTAAAAGTCGGCGGTGGCGGGACGGCAGCTTGCAATCATCCTTGAAATGGCTAATATGGTCATATTGGATAGATCAAGGAGTTGGCCATGATTACCGTCACATCTGTAGAAGCGCAAAGCCGCTTTGGCGAGCTGATCGACCGCTCGCAGCGTGAGCCGGTGGCGATTACCCGTCGCGGCCGTACGGTCGCCTATGTCGTGTCCGAGCATGAGATGCGAGAAATGGAGCGGACGCGCCGCCAATTGCCAGACCAGCCAAGCAGAAAAATTTCCGATCTACTCGCCATGCCGGGGGGAGACGATATCGAACTCGATCTTCCCCGTCGTAGCGACCTGCCGCGACCGGTGGATTGGTAATGTTCCTGCTCGATACCAACGTCGTTTCCGAACTACGCAAGGTGCGGCTCGGTAAGGCGGATACCCGCGTGGCAACCTGGGCCGATAGCGTTCCTGTCGATCGCCTCTATCTTTCTGTGATCAGTATCGAAGAGATCGAAATCGGTGTTTTGCGCGCGGTGCGGCGCGATCCGGCACAGGGCATGGGGCTGAGGACATGGCTGGAAGCGTCCGTCCTCCCGGCATTTGCCGGACGCATCCTGCCGGTCGATCTCGATGTGGCGCGGCGCGGTGCAACCCTGCAGGTGCCTGATCCACGCCCCATGTGCGACGGGCTGATCGCCGCCACCGCCTTGGTGCATGACCTGACACTGGTGACGCGCAACGTGGCAGATTTTGCGGGAACCGGCGTGAGTTTGTTCAATCCATGGGGATGATGTCGTCGTGACCATGAATTCTGTGTCTCCCGCGATTCCTTCTTCTTGGGTCGCCCGCTTCGCGCCGCTGATACCGTCCGCAGGCGACGTGCTCGACCTCGCCTGCGGCAGCGGTCGCCATGCGCGCCTGCTCGCCAGCCTCGGGCATCGCGTCGAAGCCGTCGATCACGATGGCGATGCACTGGCGCAACTGGCCGGCAGCGAGGGCATCGCCACGCGGCAGGCCGATCTCGAAGGCGGGCCGTGGCCGTATTACGCCCGCGTGTTCGATGGCATCGTCGTCAGCCGTTACCTGTGGCGCCCCCTGATGCCGCAAATCTTCAACTGCCTGGGCGAGGGCGGTGTGCTGATCTACGAAACCTTCATGGAAGGCCAGCAATTGTTCGGCAAACCGGAAAACCCCGCGCACCTCCTGCGTCCCGGCGAACTGCTGGAACTGGTCGGTAAACGCTTTACCGTCGTGGCCTTCGAACAAGGCGAAGTTGCCGGCGAAAAACCGCAGGTCATGCAACGCATCTGCGTGCGGCGCGGGCGGCCGGACAAACTGCCGGTGCCGAAACTTTAAGGGTTCAGCGGCAGTGTCGCGTTCCAAGTGCCGCCCACGGTCACCGGGATGTTCATGGTGCCGATTACGGGTACGCTGACGCGGAACGATACCTGACCGTCGAAGTTGCCGGAGGCCTGGAAGGGCGTGGTACCGAGATTGAGATACCAGACCAGCGGGCCGCCCCCGCTGCCGTCGAGGCTTCCGGAAACCACCGGGTGCGTCCACGCGCCTTGCAACTGGTATTCGCCGTTGCTGCCGGATACCACGTTCGCCAGCCAAGTGCCGCAGATGCAGATGCTGCCGTAGCCGGGTATGGCGACGTTGCCGCCGTCGTAACTGCCGCTGGCGGTGCCCGATACCGAACCGTCGGCCTGGATGCGCGCCGTCCAGTCGCCCGTTACCGTGCCGGCAACGCTGCCGACATAGCTGGCGCTGCCGGCGAAGCTGCCCGCCACCTTGCCGCTCACGGTGGAGTTCGCCAAGCCGCGAAACTGCACCGTCCACTGGCCGCGGATGGTCTTGGTGCCATGCGGCGTATGGACCTGTCCTTCGAAAACGCCCGTGGCGATACCCTTAGCCGTATCGATAATCAGCGTCACGCTGCCGTCGGCGCTGCCGCTCGTACTCAAAGGCCCGCGTTCCCCGGGGCCTTTCCAAGTCACATGGATTGTCTTGGTCGCGGCGTCGTAACGCGCTACGCTCCATGCGCCGGCCAGACCGACGCCCCCAAAAGTGCCGGAGCCTGCGGCGCTCTCGACGGTAATCCCGTCATCGCCGAATGTCGCTGCTGCCGTCCAGCGTCCCTCAATGCCACCGCTGTACGCACCGCTGCCGTCGGTGGCGCTGCTTGTGAAAGTGCCGGTCAAATCGCCGCTCAGGCTTTGCGCGCTCCAGGCCGCGCATGAAAATATCAGTCCCAGCGCCCAAACCAGAGCATGCAAGATGGTTTTCATGATTTTCTCCCTTGGCAACCGCACACCGTCCCTCTTATTTATAGCATCGGAGAGAAAGCGTTGCCAGGATGCCGTCCTGCCAGCGTCGACTTTTGATTAGCTGGCGCCGCCATGGAGTCGCTTACTCGCTTGACACTGGCCTGCTAATGGGTATCCCCTTTTATTCTATGAACTTCTTTTTTTGACTTTTTATGCCTATGATGAGTGACAGGAAGGTACGAAAGGGGAACGAAAATGAAACGATGGGTGGCAGTATTCTTCTGCATTGTCGCCGGCTTGTGGGCGAGTGCAGGCTGGACCAGTACGCAAACCTGGATATTGGCGCAGCAGGCGGATACCTCCGCCGCTTCTTCGACGGCGACGGCCACGGCAGTGGTGGCAGATGCCGCCGGTTACACCTATGTGGCAGGCACCTACAGCGGTACTGTCCGCTTCGGTATCTATACATTGACCAGTACTCAGGGCTACACCGACGTGTTCCTTGCGAAATACGATGGGGCGGGCACGGTGCTCTGGGCGGTGTCGGCGGGCGGCAAGGCGTGCGGCGCGGGAGGTCTGGCGACCGACGGCAACGAGGTCTTCCTGACCGGTTCCTGCGTCTATGGCGCGAGCTTCGGCGGGTATCCCCTGAGGGCGAATCCATCCTACGACTCGGCTTTTTTCCTCGTCGCTGCCGATACGAACGGGCAATTCACGCGGCTGCTGACGAATAGCACGGGAGGAGGCATGAGCGGTACCGCACTTGCCATCGACGCCGAGGGTAGTCTGCTGGTCGCCGGTTCATACACGAAGATCACGGGGGTGCTCGGTGCGACGCTGACCGCGACTGGTACTTTTAACGAAGGCGATGCGTTCGTCTTCAAGGTCAATAAGGCTTTCACTCAACTGGCCTGGCTGCGCGGCGGCGGGAGCGAATGGGGCGACTATGCCTCCGCAGTTGTGACGGACGCCAGTGGCAATGTTTTCATCGCCGGCACCATCGTTTCGGATGTCGGGCAGGGCACAGCGACCTTTGGCAGCTTCACGCTGACGGTGCCTAACTACGGTCGTGCCGACCCCTTCATCGCCAAGCTTGACCGCGACGGGAAGTGGCAGTGGGCGCGCAGCATTGTGGGGCGCTACACCGAAGACGATGCACGGGCACTGGCCGTCGATAGCGCGGGCAATGTCTATGTCGCCGGGCGTTATGGTACCGATCTCGATTTTGGCAGCTTCTTCCTGACGAAGGAGAAGACGGGCTATGCGGCCTTCATTGCCAAGCTCGACGGCTCGGGTAATTTCCTCTGGGCGCAACAGGTCAGCAACCCGGCGACTGCAACGATCGGCGGTCACGCTGCGGCATCCGGGCTGGTTGTGCGCGGCAACGGCAATCCGGTGCTGAGCGGCTACTACGGAGGGGAGACGAGCTTCGGCAGCCTTGCGCTGACTTCGCTCAACAAGGCTGACGTCTTCGTTGCCGAACTCAACGCGGCGACCGGCGGCTACCTCTGGGTCAAGAGCGGGGGCGGCGGCAGCGGCAACGACTTTGGCTATGGCCTCGCGCAGACTGCGAGCGGCAAGCTGGTGGTTGCGGGATCCTACGAGGACTCGGCGTACTTCGACAGCACCTTGCTCATGACCGGCCGCGAACTCGACTGGTGGGATGTCGGCATGTTCGTCGCAACCCTCGATCCGTCGGCTACCCCGGCCGCGACGACGCTCAACGGCACCATCGCGGCGAGCGGCACGCTGACGGCTAAAACGCTGACCCTGACCGGCATGTCCGTGCCCACGGCCGACTTGGCCGGCGGCGTGACGCTCTACGTTGCGGCCTACGTGGGCGGGAACTTCTTCTTTCTGACACCTGGCGGCTGGACGACGCAGATGCAAGCCTACAGTTCGGGCATCGCGAGCGTGCCGGTCGCGATTTCGGTGACCAACGGCCTCGACCTTTCGGGCCTGGTCGGCACGACGGTCTGGTTCGGCTACGGTCGCGGCACAG
Organism: uncultured Methyloversatilis sp.; assembly: GCA_964477575.1. Lineage (GTDB taxonomy): Bacteria > Pseudomonadota > Gammaproteobacteria > Burkholderiales > Rhodocyclaceae > Sulfuricystis. The sequence goes on along the minus strand of CAYZEA010000030.1, from coordinate 25,627 downwards.
GGGAGAGTGCGCTTAACGACATGCTGCAGGGGACGCGTTACCTGCAGGTCTATACGATCCAGTAGCCGGGTCTGGAAATCTCCGGTGCCCAGCCTGGCTGGTGTCAAGTTTGAAGCGCAACACCTGAAGATGGATTAGGCAGGGGAGGATTGCAGTTGTTCGTCTGCCAGGAGTTTGGCGAAGACCTCTCTCGGAGTCCGATAGCGGAGTTTGCGTCGGAATCCAACCGTCTTAGGGACTCCCGTCTCGCAATCGTTTCACTGTCGAGGCGGGATTCTGTCGGCAATCGAGGATGCGCCAGACCTGGATTTTCTCGCCCTCGACACGATAATAAATTGCGTAAGGAAAGCGCCGCGACAAGGTGCGGTGGTAGCCGAATATCTTCCGGTGGATGCCGGCATACAGAAGCAGGGAATCGATATCCGAGAACAGGGAGTCGAGGAAATAATCCCCCAGACCGGCTTGCTGTCGCTCATAGAACCGACGACCTGCATCGAGGTCGTCGAACGCCAAAGTGAGCAGGCGGATTTTCAAGCCCGGTCGCGCCTGCGCAATTGCTCCTTGGCATCGGACCAGTCTATGAAACGAGTCGTTCCAGCGGCCAGGTCGTTTTCAGCTTGCTTCAGCGCTTGCTCATGCCATGCGGGCGATTCGACACCCTCGTCCGTCCGGCCGCTCAGGGAATCCCAAAGCGCTTCCATCAACTTCAGTTTTTCTGCAACGGGCATTTCAGCGATATCGATGGCGGTCATGGGTTTCTTCCCTTCTGGAACAACGCTGTTTCCAATGCTAGCAAAAGTCGGCGCTGGCGGGACGGCGTAGGGGAGGGGAAACCCTTGTCTGAAAATACCGTTTCATTTCAGTCGGCCCGTAACGTATTTGTGGAGAACGCTGGCGATCAGCGTTTGGTACGGCACACCTTCCTCAAGCGCCTTGACTTGAATGTCGCTCAAATCGCCGGAAGACAAGCGGATATTGACCCGACGGTCCTTGATCGCCGTAGCGCGCGCCGCCGCCTTGAACTTCGCCAACTCGGCCTTTGTGGCAACGGATTTCAGTTGGCCTTTCTCATAGGCGCTGAGGACTTCATCTTCGTAAGCATCAGTTTTCGGCATCTGTTTCCCCTTGATTCAAATAGTCCCGCGTTGCCTTGCGGCTCGGGATGATGGTCTTGAGGAAGAAATAGTCTTCTTCTTCGACAAACGGCACCAAATACACGTAGTTGTCGCACGCGACGACGAGAATGCGCTGCCTGGGATATTTCGCCTGATTCGGGTGAGCCAGAATATCCTGCAACCCGCCGGCCTCGATTGAGACAACAATGCGCTCAAACGAAATCCCCCGCTCTGCTTTGACAGACTTGTTCTTCTCCTCATTCCAACGAAATGGTTTCATGGAGGTAGATTACCCTGGTGTGTGCCTTTTGTCACCACACTAAACTGAGGCACTTTCGGAAAGTCGGCGCTGGTGGGACGGCACGGTGAGGGGAAATCGTGGTGTCCCCTGTTGTTGCTATTGTTGGGCCCTGCTATTTGAGCCTTCGCTTCTGTACATCAAGTAGCAGCGATATGCCTGCAGGAGGGGGGTGTAGGCGGGAGGGGCCAATGCGTTCGAAGTCGTAAATGCCAACTCGAAGGGCTATAGCTCCTCCACCAACCATGCGTGCAGGAGGAAAACACTCGTGTGGTCCTACTACCCAAGGTGAATACGCCACAAATCGTGGCGAAGTACGCGCCTGGCTAGGAACCTCGCCATCGTTTAAGAGGAACTCGGTCCGTATCTTAGGATTAGAGACATTTGGGTGGGAGATAGAGACTGCCATGCAGTCTGCACCAACCGTTTTAGTTCTGGCGGCGACACGGCGAATGCTACTGGCGAGCACAGTAGTTGCCTCTTCAGGGAGTGCTATTGTTGCTAAGCGGTCGTTGATCTCGGATTGTTCATTGGAGGGCACGTAGTGGCGAGGAGCGATGAGATGTAAGAAATATTGCCCATACTGACGTGGTGCCCAGTCGACAACATATCTTCCGCCGTTGGATTTTCCTATGAGTGCAATAAATGGACGAGATTGCTTGCGCCGATACCAAAGCCAGCCAGCCACCGCGATAGTTACCGGCATTGCTCGAAGGCAAGAGTTGCGGGGAGTCGCGAGTGTGTTCAGTTCGTTGGCCAGTTGGATGAGTGCTAGGCCAAGCTTTGGCCAAGTTGTACGTTTGATCCCAAAGCGGATGGTGAAGTCGATTTCTCTCGGGTTGAAGGGATGCTGAGTTCCGTTAAGTTTGCTTGCAATCCACGAGTCTGTAGGTGAATGTTCGAGTAATGCCAGTCCCGTGTATGAAAGTGTGGCGATCCCGTCAGTTGCATAGAAGACTACTGTCTTATTTGAGCAAGTATCGAAATTTATTACATGGTTGGCTGACGCCTCCGTGAGTAAACGATCAGACACTTGCAGAGCCCAGCGAGATGTGATTTCCGTGTGAATCAGAGTCATTTAGGCTGGTATCAAGGAGATGCTCGGCGTTAGCTGGGGAGGATAGTTCGGCTGGTATTTAGCAAATCCTTGGCGTTCTGCTGATGTCGACTTTTCGGGTTACTCAGACGATAGAGGCGAGGATGCGCCGTGCCGCATCCTGGATACCCGCCGTGCTTAACTCATCCACAGCAAAGACAGCCGCATCGGCGTAGCGGTAGTTCTTGTCTTGCGAGCGCTGGTAGAGCGGGTCGTAGTGGTTTTCCAGCAGGTCGGTGACGAGGGCCGGGAAGTCGCCGGCTTCGATCTGGCGGGTCCAGTGGTCCAGCGTTTCGTTGCTTTGCAGGCCGCGCAGGTGGCTGAGTTGGTCGATCAGCCACTGGGGGCGTTGCAGGAAGTAATCGTAGTCGCGCAGCAAAAAGTCGGCTCGGGCGGGACGGCTTGCCTCGATGCGGACGCAAGGGGCCGCGCGCAGGCCGTTGATGAGGGCATCGGGCACTTGCAGTTTGCCGATGCGGCGGCTTTCGGCTTCGGCGAAGACCGGACGGGCGGGGTCGAAGGTTTGCAGGGCGGCGAAGAGTTTTGACTCGAACATCTTCTGCGCCGGTTGCGGCGCGTCGGGCAGGTTGCCGAGCACCGAGCCCTTGTGTGCGGCCAGTTCCTCAAGGTGGAGGATTTGCCCGCCGAGCTGGCCGATGGCTTCGAGGATGCGGCTCTTGGCGCTGCCGGTAGGGCCGGAGATGATGCGGTACTGGAACTGCGTCGGCAGGATCGTGAGTTGCTCGACCACATGCTTGCGCCATGCCTTGTAGCCGCCTTCGAGGCGATGGGCATCCCAGCCGATCTCGCGCAGAATATGCGCGAAAGCGCCAGAACGCTTGCCGCCGCGCCAACAATAGACGAGCGGTTTCCAGTCTTTCGGTTTGTCGAGAAACAGCGTCTCGATATGCGTGGCGATGTTTTTGGCGACCAGCACCGCGCCGATCTTCTTGGCCTCGAAGGAGGAAACCTGCTTGTAGAGCGTGCCGACATGGGCGCGTTCGGCGTTCGACAGCACCGGGCAACTGATGGCGCCGGGCAGGTGGTCCTCGGCAAATTCGCCGGGCGAACGGGCATCCAGGATCGCATCGAAAGCGCCGACCTGTGCTATGGTTGCGACGCCCTTATTGACAGCACTCGGTTGGCGTTCTGCCAAGAATTTCTCCCATGGAAAACATCAAACTTACCCAATTCAGTCACGGCGGGGGTTGAGGCTGCAAGATTGCGTCGGCCGTGTTGTCGCGCATTATCGCCGAATCCCCCCTGAAGACTTTGCCCGAAGCGCTCATGGTCGGCATCGAAACTGCCGACGATGCGGCGGTGTATCGCCTCAACGATCATCAGGCCATCGTCGCCACCACCGATTTCTTCATGCCGATCGTGGACGATCCGCGCGACTTCGGCCGCATTGCGGCGGCCAACGCGCTCTCGGATGTGTATGCGATGGGCGGCCAGCCGATCTTCGCGCTGGCCATCGTTGGTATGCCGATTGGGAAATTGCCGGAAGAGGCGATTCGCGCCATTCTCGAAGGCGGCGCCTCGATCTGCGCCGAGGCCGGCATTCCGATTGCCGGCGGGCATACCATCGACGCCCCCGAGCCGATCTACGGGCTGGTGGGCATCGGCATCGTCCATCCCGATCAGGTCAAGCGCAATGCCGGCGCCCAACCGGGCGACCTGCTGATTTTGAGCAAGCCGCTCGGTATCGGCATCCTGTCGGCCGCGCTGAAGAAAAACGACTTGTCTCCGGCGGGCTATGACGAGATGGTGCGCTGGACGACCAAGCTCAATGTCACCGGCGCGCAACTCTCGCAAATCCCCGGCGTGCATGCCGTGACCGACATTACCGGTTTTGGTTTCGCCGGCCATCTGCTGGAAATCTGTCGCGGCTCGCAACTGATGGCCGAGGTCGAGTTTGCCCGCCTGCCGCTGATCGAGGAAGCCGTGAAACATCTGCAGGCAGGCGTTTCGACCGGCGCTTCGGCGCGCAATTGGCAAAGCTATGGCGATGCCGTCTCGCTGGATCCGACTTTTGAGGAATGGCAGCAGAAGCTGCTGACCGACCCGCAGACCAGCGGCGGCTTGCTGGTGGCCTGCAGCCCCGATAGCCTCGAAGCGGCGATGGCGGCGTTCCATGCGGACGGTTTCGACCGGGCGTGCGTGGTCGGCGAGATGCGTGCCGGCCCGGCCCGGCTCAATGTGGTTTGAGCAGCGCCTTGACGGCCGGCCAGACGTGATCGCGGATTTTGGGTTGCGCGGCAGCGGTCGGATGCAGTCGGTCGGGCTGGAAAGCGGTATCGTCGAGCGCAATCGGTTCGAGCAGGAAGGGCAGCAGGCCGGCCTTTTCGGCCTTGGCGATGTCGGTGAACATCTGGTGGAACTGTTGCGTGTAGGCAAGGCCGTAGTTCGGGGGCAGACGCATGCCGGCGATCAGCACGCGGGCGCCGGCTTGTCGCGCGGCTTGGGCCATCGCCTGCAAATTGCCCCGGCTGCTTGCCAGCGGCAGCCCGCGCAAGCCGTCATTGGCCCCGAGCGCCAGCACCACCACGGCGGGACGATGTTGCCTGAGCAGGGCCGGCAGGCGGGAGCGCCCGCCATCCGTCGTTTCGCCGCTGATACTGGCGTTGATCAGCGTATGCGGAAACTTTTCCTGCTTCAGACGATCTGCCATGAGGGCCGGCCAGCTTTGCGCGAGCTCGATCCCATAACCCGCCGACAGGCTGTCGCCAAAAACCAGAATCGTCGGCATGGCGTGGGCAGAGCCGATCATTGACAGCAGAAACAACCAGAAGAATCGCGACATGACAGAAACCGTTTTACATGTAACAGGATTGGGCAAGACCGTGGCCGGCAGTGCAGGGAGTCTGACCATTCTGCACGAGATTGATTTCAGCGTGCAGGCGGGCGAGTCGGTGGCCATCGTCGGCGCCTCGGGTTCCGGCAAGTCGACCCTGCTGGGGCTGCTGGCGGGGCTGGATTTGCCGACGGCGGGCAAGGTGGCGCTGGCCGGCCAGAACCTCAACGACCTGAACGAGGATGCGCGTGCCGCCTTGCGCGGACGGGTGCTGGGCTTTGTGTTCCAGTCCTTCCACCTGCTGCCGGCGCTGACGGCGCGCGAGAATGCCATGTTGCCCATGGAGTTGCTCGGCCAGCCGGAGGCGCGCCCGATTGCCGAAGCGATGCTGGCGCGGGTGGGGCTGGCGGATCGGCTCGACCACTATCCCAAGCACCTTTCGGGGGGCGAGCAGCAGCGCGTCGCGCTGGCGCGGGCTTTTGCCGTCAAGCCCAAACTGTTGATGGCCGATGAACCCACCGGCAACCTCGATGCCGCCACCGGCCAGCAGGTCATCGACCTGATGTTCGAGATGAATGCGGAGCAGGGCACGACGCTGATGCTCGTGACCCATGACGAAGCGCTGGCGCGGCGCTGCGGGCGGCTAATCCGTCTTGAAGCCGGCCGGATGGTGGCATAACTTTCAAAAGTCGGTGCTGACAGGGCGGTATCAGGCTGCCTTGACGGCGAATTCCATCGAGGCCGGGTTCTGGACGCGCTGGCTGGCATCGAGAATTTCCAGTCCGATGACATTTCCCAAGGCATCGTAATCGAGGATGACGCCGGGCTTGATCTCGTCGGATTCCATGACTTGGGCGTCGCTGAATACGACGGTGAGAATATCGACCTGGCTGTCGTAGTCTGCTTTCATGGTTGCCTCCAATACTTTTCAAGTTTGCTGGTTCGATATACCGTCACAACGACGGGGGGTTGATGCCCGTCCTCGACGATCAGGCGAACGAGGTAGGTTTTTCCGTCTGCGACGATGCGTGACTGATATACCTTGCGGTTGTTCGTTCCAGACGATACTTGCTCGGGCTGCATCATTGTCGACTCGATCCATTCGAGCGGTATCTGCCGACGCTGGGCTTCGCTTCTGGCATGGTCTGTCAGGACGAAATTCATGATGCCATTATGCATCAGTGGCTTGCGAGAATGTTTTGCGCGGCCGCGATGCCGCTCCTGACCGCGCCTTCGAGCGTGGCCGGATAGTCGCCGGCCACGTAGTCGCCGGCTAGCCAGAGATTGGGATCGGCGGTAGCAGTCGTGGGGCGCGCAAGATTCGGCGTGCAGGCGAAGGTGGCGCGCTTTTCCTCAATCACCCAGGTTTTGTGCGGATTGGGCAGGTTGGGCTGCAGCACGGCAATTTCGCGATGGATGGCCTGACCGAGCTCTTTGTGCGTGAGCGTTTGCCAGGTGCCTTCGCCGCTGATGACCACGGCCAGCAGTCCGTGTTGCCCGACCAGTTGGCCGCGGTCGAAGACCCATTGCCCGTGGCCGCTGGCCATGCCGAGCATCGGGAAACTCAGGCACACGGCTTCGGGATATTGCAGGTAGATCGTCGCAATCGGTTGCCAGGTGAATTCGGGAAGTGGAATCTGCGGCGCCAGTGCCGGCAGGTGGTAGGGTGCGACGGCGAGGACGCGGTGATCGAAGTCGTTTAGTTCGTCAAGGCTGTGGATGCGTCGGCTGCGATGCACCTTCCCGCCACGGGCTTCGATGAAGCGTGCAGCCGGTTCGGGAAACAGACGGGAAAAATCGACGCTGGGCAGCAGAAAGTCCGACGCGGCGCGGTCGGCGGCGAGGCTGTCGCGCAGGACGTTGAGGAAGACCTGGGCCGAAGCGATTTTGGCCGGCGTATTCAGCGCGGCGAGGCACAGCGGTTCCCACAGGAAACGACGCAGGGCCGGCGGCTGATTGGCGATGAGCTGTTGGGCCGTGATGTCGCGCGGCAGGCGAAAGCGGGCCTTCTTGAGCGCTTGCATGAAGCGGATGGCGGCGATCTTTTCCTTCCAGTTCAGGCCTTGCGCTGTCAGTAGCGCCCAGGCGAGGTGGAGCGGGGCGGGTAGCCGGGGAGCAGCAACTTTGACATGGCCGGGAAACTCAAGGTGCAGTGTTTGCTGCCTTAGTGCCGTCTCGCCAACGCCGACTTTTTGCATCAGGCGCAGGGTTTCGCGATAGGCGCCGACGAGGATGTGCATGCCGTTGTCGACGGTCACCCCCTCCCAATCGACGCTGCGAGTACGGCCGCCGAGGGTGCGCGAGGCTTCGAAGACTTCGACCTCAATTGGCAAATGAGAGCCGGCGTCGGCCAGTTCCACGGCGCAGGCGAGGCCGGCGTAGCCGGCACCCACGATGGCTATGCGCTGAGCCATGTCTTGAGCGCCAGCCACAGTTTCAGCGGTGGGGTGAGCGAGGTGCGGCGGTCGAGGACGAGGAAATCGTCCTTTTCGATTTCCACCAGCAGACGGCGATAGATGGCGGCCATGACGAGCCCCGGCCGCTGCGCCTTGCGATCGGCAGGGGGCAGGGCGGCGAAGGCGCGTTCGTAATGTTCCTGGGCACGGGCGTACTGAAAACGCATCAGTTCGACAAAGGCCGGCGTGTGCCTGGATTGCAGGATGTCGCGCTCGCCGACGCCAAAGTGCGCCAGTTCATCTTGCGGCAGGTAGATACGGCCGCGCCGGGCATCTTCGCCGACATCGCGGATGATGTTGGTGAGCTGGAAGGCGAGGCCGAGGGCATGGGCATATTTGAGCGTCTGGCGGTCCTGGTAGCCGAAGATTTCGGCGGCCAGCAGGCCGACGACGCCGGCGGCACGGTGGCAGTAGAGCTGCAGGGCCTTGAAGTCGGCATAGCGCGATTGCTCCAGATCCATCTGCATGCCGTCGATGATCTCGGATAGCTGCTCGACCGGCAGGGAAAAGGATTGACGCGCGGTCTTGAGGGCCAGCGTGACCGGATGACTGGGCTGGCCGGATTCCAGTTGGGTGAGCTCGGCACGCCACCAATCGAGCTTGTTGCGGGCGATGGCGGGATCGCGGCATTCATCGACGACGTCATCAACCTCGCGGCAGAAGGCGTAAAGCGCCGTGATGGCCTGGCGTCTGGCGGGCGGCAGGAAACGGAAACTACTGGTGAAGCTCGATTTGCTGGCGGCGAGTTTCTCCTCGCAGTAGCGGTCGGGACTCATAGCGCTTTCCAAAGAATGCGCGGCCAGTCGAGCAGGCCCAGCACGGGACGATGCTTGAAAACGTCGTAACCGACCGCCTCGATCTTGTCGAGGATGCACAGGCCGCCGGCGACGATGGTGCGGATTTCCAGGCCAATGCGGCCGGGCAGATCGCGCCCCAGTGGGCTGCCTTCCAGCATCAGGGCGCGGGCGCGGTTGACCTGAAATTGCATCAGCTTTGAAAAGTCGGCGCTGGCGGCACGGCGCTTGAGTTGTTCTTCGCCGACCTTGAAGTGCGCCAGATCTTCCTGTGGCAGGTAGATGCGGCCGTTCTTGTTCTTGGCAATGTCGATGCCGACATCCTGCCAGTGGTTGATCAGTTGCAGGGCCGAGCAGATGGCGTCCGAACGGGACAGATTTTCCGGCGTGGCGGCATCGAACAGGTGCAACAACAGGCGACCGACCGGATCGGCCGAGCGCTGACAGTAGTCCATCAACTCGGCAAAATCGGCATAGCGATCCTTGGTAACGTCCTGCGCAAAGGCATCAAGCAGGTCGCGAAACAGTTGCAGCGGCAAGCCGAAGGCGGCGATATGCGGGCGCAGGCGCTGGAAGATCGGGTGATCGGTGGGGTCGTTGCGTTCGATGCGGTCAAGCTCGGATCGATAGTTAGCCAGCAGGCGCAGCCGTTCCTCAGCCGGCAGGTCGCCTTCGTCGGCAAAATCGTCGGCACTGCGTGCAAAAGCATAGATGGCCTGCACCGCCGGCCGCAGATGCGCCGGCATCAACAGCGAGGCAACGGGGAAGTTCTCGTAATGATCCCGGTGGTTCCGGTGGGTATGGGCATACATGGGGTGTCAGTATAGTGGGCGATTCAGCTAGAATTGCCCGGCAAGAAGTACCCATCGCAAGGGTGGCCCAGGTGGCGAAATTGGTAGACGCAGCAGATTTAGGTTCTGCCGCCGCAAGGTGTGGGGGTTCGAGTCCCTTCCTGGGCACCATAAAACAATCCAAAGAAAAGGGGGATTACCCAACCAGTTCGTTCAGGGTTTCGGGGTGCGGTAGGCTTACCAAGCCGTCGATGTCCAGTTGCCATTCTGATAGTAATGCACCTGATCGTTCCACAGCAGCGCGCGATCATTCTCGATCAAACGCTGGCCGCTTAGATCGGAGGCGAACGGCGCAAGGGTCGTGAACGTTTGCATGTCGAGATCGATCTCGAACCTATCCAGTTCGGTGCGCGTGAAATCGAAATAGTCGTTCGGCTTGCCGCTGGCGTAGGACGGCGCGGTGTCGTGCAGGCTGACCGGAAGGCCGACGCGTACGTTGCGGCCGAGCGTTTGCAGCGCGATGCCGTGGTGGTTGCGCAGAACCGTCGCATCGGTGCCGCGCCGGCCGACGACGGCGCGTGCCGATTCGCGTGGATTGGCGGGATCGGCCACGTCGATCAGCGCCAGCTTGACGCCCTGATACCAGGCAAAGCGTCCGTCTCCCGAGCCACCATCGGTGATCGCATCCTTGCCGATGCCGAGCAACAAGGTTTCCGTCAGCGGAAAAAGGTAATCCGAGTAGCCGCTGATCTCCAATGCGCCGGCGATTTTCGGGTCGACCGGGCTCGACAAGTCAAGGACGTAAAGCGGATCGGTGAGGCGGTAGGTGACGAGGTAGCCCCGCTCGCCGATGAAGCGCGAGGCGTAAAGCTGCTCGCCGGCCTTGCCGAGCGGTTCCGGGCGAGTGGCGTTCGGCAATTGGCCTACCACGCCGAGCATGCCGTCCGCTTCCCGAAGAATGCTCAGACGCCCCGGCGACTGAAGCGCCGTGTCGCCGGCGTCGACTTTTGTCGCGGCAGCGGCTGCGGTGGCCGCGATGCCGACCCATCCGCCGAAACGCGTGTCGGTCTGGGTGATCACGCGCAGCAGGTTCTGGTGTTCGCCCATGCGGAACGACTTGCGGTTCTGGTCGAAGCCCAGATGGCCCACGACATTTCCCGAGCCGCGATAGACGATGTCTAGCCCCTCCAGCGCAAACTTGTGGAGGTCGGTGCTGGTCTCATACGTGTATTCGGGAAAATTTCCAATGTAGCTGTAGCGCTGACGTGTCGTGGCCAGGTAGATGCTCTGCGGCGACATGTAGAACGCCTCGGCGGCGCCGGTGAAACAGCGCGCCGCATGGCGATGCGGGCTCGACGCCAAATCGATGCCGACGATGGCGATGATGTCGGCGCTGGCGGCGGCATTGTCTTTCTGCACCAGACACGAAGTCGCATCGACGAGCGGCTGCGGCGCACCGCCATCCACTGCAAGCGTGGGCAGCAGGTCGGTCGCCTGAAGCCGGTCGACGATGGCCTGGTTCGTCGCGACCTTGTCCGCCGACCACCAGGGATCGAGTCCGCTTACCCCGGGATAGCTGCGCAGCACCAGATAGAGGGTCGAGCCGATGCGTCGGGAGCCGATCAACTGGCCGGTCATGCGCAGGTGGCGACGCGTCTGCAACAGACTTGGATTCGAGGTATCGACCAGCACGGCTTCGGTAATGCCTTGCGACCAGTAGAGCGGCATGAACCACGCGGCGTAGATGTCATGACTGAAGCCGCCTTCGCCGATGGCTACCAGTTGCTGGCGCTCGTTGTCGAGGTAAAGGCCGCTGCCGGAGACATCCTTGGAAAATGGCAGCTTCAGGGTGTCGACCGGCACCAGCGCGGGGTTGTTGGCGTCGAGGCCCAAACGGCGCAGGCGGTCGCGCCGATATGGGTCGCCGAGGATCGTGTCGAGGCTGAACACGCCAACCCCATCCGATTTGATCAGATCGGATTCATCCACGCCCGTTTCCTGCAAGGTCGTTCCGGAAAACACCGCTACGCTGGGCGATCCTGTGACTGCAGCACCCGCAGCCGTCGCCATGCCGTCAAAAACCACCGCTCCCATCGTCTTGCCCAGATAGGCACTGCCGGCCTGCCCCAGGGCCGCGCGAAAATAGCCGGTCAGTCCATCCGCGCTGATCGGACTTAGTCCACCTGCGGTCGTGGTCAGGATGTCCTGTGTGCCGTTGCCTACCGTGTGGATCAGCCGGTAGCGTCCTGCGGCGAGCATCTCGTCGAAGGCCTGCTGATCCGCAATGCCGTCGAGGCCGTAGCCCAGATAGAGGCGCGTGCCAACGATGGTGCGCATGTCCATGGTTTCCACCACCGGCAACGGCTGCGCGGATGGGCTACCCGTCGTCGCCAGCAGTTCCGGCGCTGGATAAGCATTGAGGCGTACCCACTCGCGTGAGGTGCGCGCAAAGGCGACATCACCCTGGATCGTCGGAACGACTGCCACCAAGTAGACGCGCAACGAGCGCCCGATATCGTCGCTGGCAGCGACGAAGGAGGCGGTCAGCGTCTGGCTCGTCCGCTCGCCCGTCATGTTCGGCGCGGCAAAAAACGCTGCGCCAGCAATTGCCGAAGGCATCCACACTGCCCAGCAAATTGCCACCAAACAACCTACACTGCGCAAGGCATTGCGCAGTTGCGTTCTATTCGTCGCCATGCCAGTCTCCCAACTTGATTACCTGAATCTATCGATCAAGGCAATCCACGCGCTCATTGTAGCCAGTCGTGGCCCGAATGACGGGGAAACTCGTGAGTTGGGAGTTACTTGACGCGGTTCTTGTATTCGCCGGTGCGGGTATCGATTTCGATCTTGTCGCCGGTGGCGACGAAGATCGGCACCATGACTTCCATGCCGCTTGGCTTGATTTTGGCAGGCTTGAGTACCTTACCCGAGGTGTCGCCCTTGATGGCCGGCTCGGTGTATTCGACTTCGCGCACGACGCTGTTGGGCATTTCGACCGAGATGGCCTTGCCTTCGTAGAACACCACTTCCACCTGCATGCCATCCTCGATGTAGGGGATGGCGTCTTCCATGTTCTCGGCCTCGACTTCGTACTGGTGGTATTCCTCGTCCATGAAGACGTACATCGGATCGGCGAAGTAGGAGTAGGTGCACTCCTTGCGCTCGGGGATGACCTGCTCGAACTTGTCGTCGGCCTTGTAGATGGCTTCGGACGGGGCACCGGTCAGCAGGTTCTTGAACTTGAACTTGACGACGGCTGAGTTGCGGCCGGACTTGTTGTATTCGTTCTTGGTGACGACGAGCGGGGCGCCGTCGACCATGATGACGTTGCCGGAGCGGAGTTCTTGAGCGGTTTTCATGGGAAATGCCTGATCTGGAAAATAAAAACGGTAGATTATAGCCGCGCCGCACAAAACTTGACCAGATTTCCGGCAAGATCGCCGGGCGCCTGAATTTGGGCGGCCCAGTTTGGCGCATGAGCAGCGAGCACCGGCAGGATGGACGTGAAAGCAGGCCAGTCGAGCGTGCCTTGGCCATTCCAGGCATGAAAGAAGCGCCGCACCGCCGGTTCGTTCGCGTAATGGTTCAGGTAAGCATCGAGTTTTGCGAAATGCGCATCATCTGCCTGCGGATAGATTTGCCAGACGAAAGGCCGTTCGGCCCATTGGGCACGCACGAAAGAATCCTCGCCACGCACGAAATTCAGGTGACAGCGCGCAAGTAGCGCGTCGTACTCGGTCTGTGGCAGGAAGGGCAGCGCTTCCAAGCGCAGGTTGCCACACTGGGTCGGCAGGGAGGTGCCGAGCCACACCTCGACTTGCCTCCGAGGCAGCCCATCGCAGACATGGCAGACGATAGCTTGGTCGCCGTCGCGCCAGGCTTCGAGTAGCCCGGGCAGTTGCGGGTTGTCGTAGCAGAACAGCGAGATTTCCAGCGGGCCTGAAAAAGTCGGCGGTGGCGGGACGGCATAATCTTTTTCTCGTAGCAGTCCACCGGTGCCCGCGACGAAACCGGGGAAAAAGAAATACTTTTTCATATCGACCTGCGGCGAAGGCAGGCCGTGGCAACTGGCCACCCAGTCTTCGGCCGACAGATAGTCGAGATTGAGCCAGACCGGCGGCTTGTCCCGGACGACCATTGCACGGATGTAAGCGGGCGGCGGATTGCAGGCGAAGGCTTCGATCACCACGTCGGCCGGCGCGACGGCTTCGAAATCGCCTTCCCACTGGCATACCGCCACCGTCTGCTGGCCGGGGGCAAGCAAGGCGATCGGGGCGGGATCGTCGATCCACAGGCGCACACGCCAGCCGTGTTCGCGTGCCAATTGGTTCGCCAACCGCCAGCAGACGCCGGCATCGCCGAGGTTGTCGATGACGGTGCAGAAGATGTCGCAGGAAACGTGAGGGGAGGCCACGATTTAAAAATGCTGGAGCTGGGATGACGGCCATTATCCCTGACCTTCGACGGATTGACGCTGTGGGCGGATGGCGGTAGCGTTCGGCTATGCAAATGAAATTGCCAAACTTGAGTTTGGCTCATTTGATCTCATGGCGCGTAGTGCCGAACTTGCCGAAGGCGCGCTAGCCCAGCGGGATGAGTCCTGGCCGCAACGCGGTGATCACTGCCTGCGTGCGATTGGTGGCCGAGAGTTTTCTGCAAAGCGACCCGATTATGGTGCTGTACGGTTTTTTCCTTTAGCCCCAGCGTCTGCGCAATCTGCTTGTTGATGTCCCCTTCGCCCATCCGCATCCAAATGGGCGATCGGCACCGACTTTACCGTTACGGCAGTTTGCCTGAAATTACTGTGTCGCGTTCGAGAAGACGATGAATTCGCTGACTCGTCCGGACGGGGTATAGAACGTCGCGTACCCGATACCACCGTTTTCCTGGACAAAGTCGAAGTTCGGTCGTCTGCCGGCCAGATAGGCACCTATGGCAGGATAGATGACTGTATCCATATGGCTTCTCGTGGCATATTCAGTCGTGCAATCCCGCGACGATGTATACGCCCCGTTATTCGCCACTACTATATTTATGACGCAGGATTGCCCGAGTCCCTGCGTTTGGCTTTTGGCGGCGTTGATCGCCTCACTCAGCGTTACCGGCGGATCGCCTGCCGAAGCATTGCGCGCCGCAGCAGCGATGAAACCGTCAATAGAGGCATCCTGCGTTCCCCAAACTTGACGATATTCGCCCACCCGAAGTTTTTTTAAACCGTCGATCTTGTTCTTGACCAGTTCCAGGAACGGAACGTGGTACGTTACGTCGGCCAGCGCCGTCGTGCAAGCAAGGGCGAACGCTACGGCAACAAATGGTTTGATTTTCATGCAATTCCCTTTCGCGGTTACGGTGAGTAATGTTTGTTCCTTGCCGGAGTCCGGCATATGGAGTGCCGGTATCTATGCAGGCCGGCGGCGCGACTTCGACTTCTCTTGTCGCGATGGCGCGGTCATGCCGCGCGGCTGCGATAAATTTAACGCTTGCGCGGATATTTATGCAATAGGCAATTATGCTTACGCATTTGGTAATAGTACAGAAGCATCAAGACATGCACCGAAAGGAGCGAACGATTTATGAGCAAGCCGAATAAGACGATTCCCAGTTTTGCAAACGAGGCCGAAGAGCGCGCTTTTTGGGAAAAGCACGATTCGGCCGACTATCTCGATTGGTCGAAAGCACAGCGAACTGTGCTGCCGAACCTCAAGCCGACGACACGGACGATTTCCCTGCGCTTGCCCCAGCATCTGCTCGACTCGATCAAGGCGGCCGCCAATGCGCGCGACGTGCCTTACCAGTCGCTTATCAAGGTCTGGCTACAGGAAAAACTGCACTCCTGACGCTGCAAGCGCCGTCCCGCCAGCGCCGACTTTTCATGCCCGAATCGGCTTTCGACAGCAAAACCTTCCTCGCCACCCTGACCGAGGCGCCGGGCGTTTATCGCATGCTGGCCATAGACGGGGCGATTCTCTATGTCGGCAAGGCGAAAAACCTCAAGAAGCGCGTCTCGTCCTACTTCCAGAAGTCCGGCCATAGCCCGCGCATCGCGCTGATGCTCCAGCAGGTGGTCGGCATGGAAACGACAGCGACGCGCTCCGAGGCCGAGGCGCTGATTCTTGAGAACACGCTGATCAAGAAGCTCAAGCCGAAGTACAACATCCTCTTTCGCGACGACAAGTCCTATGCCTATATCGGTTTATCTGGCAGCCCATTTCCGCGACTTTTTTATCACCGTGGTGCTTTCGAGAAGAGGTCGCACTACTTCGGGCCGTTTCCGAGCAGTCTTGCCGTGCGCGAGTCGATTCAACTGATTCAAAAAACCTTCCTGCTGCGTACCTGCGAGGAGGCCGTGTTTGCGCACCGCTCACGCCCCTGCATGCTGTACCAGATTCAGCGCTGCAAGGCGCCCTGCGTCGGGTTGGTGTCGGCAGAGGCGTATGCGGCCGATGTGCGTTTGGCTGAGCTGTTCCTCAAGGGAAAACACTCCGAGGTGATCGGGAATCTCACCAGCCACATGGAGGAGGCCGCAGCCGCGCTGCGTTTCGAGCAGGCGGCGGCCTTGCGCGACCAGATCAAGGCTTTGCAGGCGGTGCTGCACCGGCAGTACGTCAGTTCGACGAAGGATGCGGATGTCGATATCGTCGTGGCGGTCGTGGCGCGCGGCGAACTCTGCGTTAATTTGGCGATGGTGCGCGGCGGGCTGCATCTGGGCGACCGCGCGCACTTTCCGCAGATGGATGGCGAGGCGGGCGCAGAGGAGGGGTTGGTTGCCTTTCTTGAGCAGCATTACGCCGAACACGATGCACCGCCGCGCCTGATCCTCGATCCGTGGCCGGTTGAGGAATTTCCGGAAATGCTGGCGGGCAGTGCGGCAAGAAACGAGATGGAGCGCGCCTGGCTGGAGATGGCGCTGAACAATGCGCGGCTGGCGCTGACGGCGCGGCGCCAGAACCGCACGCGGTCGAGCGGCCGGCTGGAGGTGCTACGCGCGGCGCTCGATTTGCCGGAGTTGCCGCGCCGCATCGAGTGTTTCGACATCAGCCACACGATGGGCGAGGGGACGGTCGCTTCGTGCGTGGTTTGCGTCGATGGGGCGATGAAGAAGAGCGATTACCGGCGCTTCAACATCGAGGGCATTACGCCGGGCGACGATTATGCGGCGATGCGTCAGGCGTTGACGCGCAGATACGAAAAAGTCGGCGCTGGAGAGACGGCAGCGCCGGACTTGGTGCTGATCGACGGCGGTAAAGGACAGCATGGCGTGGCGCGCGAGGTGTTCGCCGAACTGGGCTTGAGCAATCTGGCGAGCATTGGCGTGGCCAAAGGGGAGGAACGCAAGCCCGGGCTGGAAACGCTTTTCGTCCACGGCAAGGCCGAGCCGCTAGAATTGGCTATGGACAACGCCGGCTTCCACCTGATTCAGGAGATTCGCGACGAGGCGCATCGCTTCGCCATCGTCGGCCATCGGGCGCGGCGCGCGAAGGCACGCGGGCGTTCGGCACTGGAGGATGTGGGGGGCATCGGGCCGACGCGGCGGCGGAATCTGCTGGCGCAGTTTGGCGGGCTGGATGGCGTGAAAGCCGCTACCGTTGAGGATTTATGTCGCGTTCCGGGCATCAGCCGCAAGCTGGCCGAAGATATTTACCGACAGTTGCACTGATGCCGCTGAATATTCCCAATCTGCTCACTTGGGCACGTATCGTGCTGATTCCGCTGGTGATCGGTGCGTTTTACCTGCCGATCCCGCCTCACGAGCAGAACTTGATTGCGACGACGGCCTTTGTGGTCGCGGCGGTGACTGACTGGTTCGACGGCTGGCTGGCCCGCAAGCTGGGGCAAACCTCGGCGTTCGGCGCTTTTCTTGACCCGGTGGCCGACAAGCTGATGGTCGCTGCGGCGCTGGTCATGCTGGTGCAACTGGATCGCACCAATGCCATTGTCGCCTTCATCATCGTCGGGCGCGAGATTGCCATTTCGGCCCTGCGCGAATGGATGGCGAAGATTGGCGCGGCGCGCAGTGTAGCGGTTTCCTTCGTCGGCAAGCTCAAGACCACCGCACAGATGATCGCCATTCCGCTGTTGCTTTACCACGCCCCCCTGTTTGGCCTGCCGGTTGCGCTCATGGGCGAGTGGCTGATCTGGCTGGCAGCGGCTTTGACGGTCTGGTCGATGGGCTATTACCTCAATAAGGCGTGGCCGGAGATTCGCAGCCGAGGTTTTTGACGCCGATGTTTGGCCTCAGGGTTTGCTATCATTCGCCTTTCCCGTTACTGCAGTCGCCATGACTAAATACGTCTTTGTTACGGGTGGTGTCGTGTCCAGTCTGGGCAAAGGCATCGCCGCCGCGTCGCTCGGCGCCATTCTCGAGTCCCGAGGCATCACGGTTACCCACCTCAAGCTCGATCCCTACATCAACGTCGATCCCGGCACGATGTCGCCCTTCCAGCACGGCGAAGTGTTCGTCACCGAAGACGGTGCCGAGACCGATCTCGACCTGGGCCATTACGAGCGCTTCACCAGCGCCAAGATGGGCAAGCGCAACAACTTCACCACCGGTCAGATCTACGAGTCGGTGATCAAGAAGGAGCGGCGCGGCGAGTATCTCGGCAAGACCGTTCAGGTCATCCCGCACATCACCGACGAAATCAAGCACTACGTCAAGCGTGGCGCCGAGGGGGCCGAGGTGGCCATCGTCGAAGTGGGCGGCACGGTCGGTGACATCGAATCGCTGCCCTTCCTTGAGGCGATTCGCCAGATGGGCATCGAAGAGGGCAAAAACAACGCCTGTTACATCCACCTGACGCTGGTGCCCTACATTGCGTCGGCCGGCGAACTTAAGACCAAGCCGACCCAACACTCGGTCAAGGATCTGCGCGAGATCGGCATTCAGCCCGACATCCTGCTGTGCCGTGCCGACCGGCCGATTCCCGATGAGGAACGCCGCAAGATTGCGCTATTTACCAATGTCCAGCCGGAAGCCGTGATTGCGGCGCTGGATGCCGATTCGATCTACAAGATTCCCGGTATGCTGCATGAGCAGATGCTCGATGCGATTGTCTGCCACAAGCTTGACATCCTTGCCAAATCGGCGGATTTGAGCGTCTGGAAGAAGTTGGTCGATTCGCTCGAACATCCCGAGCACGAGGTCAATATCGCTTTTGTCGGCAAGTACGTCGACCTGACCGAATCCTACAAGTCGCTCTCCGAAGCCCTGACGCATGCGGGTATTCATACGCGCAGCAAGATCAAGATTCACTACCTCGACTCCGAGGAAATCGAGAAACACGGCCCGGCCTCGCTCAAGGCGATGGATGCCGTGCTGGTGCCCGGCGGCTTTGGCAAGCGCGGTACCGAAGGCAAGATCGTGGCAATTCGCTATGCGCGCGAACACAAGGTGCCGTATCTGGGCATCTGCCTCGGCATGCAGTTGGCGACCATCGAGTTTGCGCGCCATGTCGCCGGATTTGAGGGGGCGAACAGTACCGAATTCGATGCCGACACGCCGCATCCGGTGGTTGCGCTGATTTCGGAATGGGCCGACCGCGAGGGGCGTATTGAAACGCGCGATGCCAATTCCGATCTCGGCGGCACCATGCGCCTTGGCGCGCAGAAGTGTCCGATTAAGCCGGGTACGCTGGCGGCATCGATCTACGGCAAGGACGTCAATGAACGCCACCGCCACCGCTACGAAGTGAATAACGCCTATGTCCCAAAACTCGAAGCGGCAGGACTGGTGATCGCTGCGCGGACGCCGACCGAGAACCTGCCCGAGATCATGGAATTGCCGCAAAGCATGCACCCGTGGTTTGTCGGCGTGCAGTTCCACCCGGAATTCACTTCCAATCCACGTACCGGCCATCCGCTCTTTATCGCTTTCGTAAAGTCGGCGCTGGCGAGACGGCAAAACAAGCAATGAAACTTTGCGGATTTGAGGCTGGCCTCGACCAGCCGCTGTTTCTGATTGCCGGTCCGTGCACGGCAGAGTCCGAGCAGCTTTGTCTCGATATCGCCGGACGCATGAAGGAAATGACCCAAAAGTTGGGCGTGCCTTATATTTTCAAGGCGTCCTACGACAAGGCCAATCGCAGTTCCGGCAAGTCGCCGCGCGGACCGGGTATGGAGACTGGCCTGGAATGGCTGGCCCGGGTGCGTCGCGAAATTGGCGTGCCGGTGCTGACCGATGTGCATACCGAGGCGGAGATCGCGCCGGTTGCCGCAGTGGTCGATGTGTTGCAGACGCCGGCTTTCCTCTGTCGCCAGACCGACTTTATTCAGGCTGTCGCGACCTGTGGCAAGCCGGTGAATATCAAGAAGGGCCAGTTCCTCGCGCCGGGCGACATGAAGCAGGTGGTGGCCAAGGCCAAGGAAGCCAACAACGGCGCCGACAACCTGATGGTCTGCGAGCGCGGCGCTTCCTTCGGCTACAACAATCTCGTATCGGACATGCGCTCGCTCGCCATCATGCGCGAGACGAATTGCCCCGTCGTCTTCGATGCCACCCACTCGGTGCAGTTGCCGGGCGGGCAGGGCACCAGTTCCGGCGGGCAGCGCGAGTTTGTGCCGGTGTTGGCGCGAGCCGCTGTCGCGGTTGGTGTGGCCGGACTGTTCATGGAAACCCATCCGACGCCCGAAACGGCGCTGTCGGATGGACCGAATGCCTGGCCGCTTGGCCAGATGGAAAGACTTCTCGAAACCTTGCTCGAACTTGATACTGTCATCAAACGGCAAGGTTTCGCGAGTGGAATGTGAAATTATCTGACTGAAAGGAAACCCCAATGAGTGCCATCGTTGATGTCGTCGCCCGTGAAATTCTGGATTCCCGTGGTAATCCGACTGTTGAAGCCGACGTCTTGCTGGAAAGCGGTGTCATGGGCCGCGCCGCCGTGCCGTCCGGTGCTTCGACCGGATCGCGCGAAGCCATCGAACTGCGCGATGGCGACAAGGCGCGCTTCCTCGGCAAGGGCGTGCTGAAGGCCGTCGAGAACGTCAATACGGAAATCTCCGAAGCCATCATCGGCCTGGATGCCGAAGAACAGGCCTTCATCGACAAGAGCCTGATCGAACTGGACGGCACCGACAACAAGTCGCGTCTCGGCGCTAATGCCACGCTGGCGGTTTCCATGGCGGTTGCGAAAGCGGCTGCGGAAGAGGCCGGCCTGCCGCTCTACCGTTACTTTGGCGGTTCCGGACCGATGAGCATGCCGGTGCCGATGATGAACGTCATCAACGGCGGCGCGCACGCCAACAACAACCTCGACATCCAGGAATTCATGATTCTGCCGGTCGGCGCACAATCCTTCCGCGAAGCGCTGCGCTGCGGCGCCGAGGTGTTTCACAACCTCAAGAAGCTCGTCGACAAGAAGGGCTATCCGACCACGGTGGGCGACGAGGGCGGCTTTGCGCCCAACGTCGCCGGCAACGACGAGGCCATCGAACTGATCCTCAAGGCCATCGAGGCCGCCGGCTACACGCCCGGACAAGACGTTGTCCTCGGCCTCGACTGTGCCGCTTCCGAGTTCTTCAAGGACGGCAAGTACCTCCTCGGTTCCGAGAAGCTGGAGTTGGATTCTGCCGGCATGGTCGATTACCTTGCGGCGCTGGCCGGCAAGTATCCGATTATCAGTATCGAGGATGGCATGGCCGAAGGCGACTGGGAGGGCTGGATCAACCTTACCTCCAAGATCGGCAAGAACATCCAGATCGTCGGCGACGACCTGTTCGTGACCAACCCGAAGATTCTCAAGGAAGGCATCCAACGCGGCGCCGCGAATGCCATCCTGATCAAGGTGAACCAGATCGGCACGTTGACCGAGACTTTCGCCGCCGTCGAAATGGCCAAGCGCGCCAGCTACACCAATGTGATTTCGCACCGTTCCGGCGAGACCGAGGATTCGACCATCGCCGACATCGCCGTCGGCCTGAATGCCGGTCAGATCAAGACCGGTTCGCTGTCGCGTTCCGACCGCGTTGCCAAGTACAACCAACTGCTGCGCATTGAGGAAGATCTGGGCGATACCGTCGTCTATCCCGGCCTGGGCGCCTTCTACAACCTGAGAAAGTAATCAGGGGCCATGAAGTGGCCGACCTGGGTGCTGATCGCCCTGTTGCTTGCGCTGCAATATCCATTGTGGTTCGGCAAGGGCGGTCTGCTCCGGGTAGCCGAGTTGGGGCGTCAGCTCGATGGGCAGCGCGAGGTCAATCAGTCGCTGGAGGCGCGCAATGCTTCGCTAGAGGCGGAAGTGCGCGATTTGAAGGCGGGCTATGAGGCCATCGAGGAGCGAGCCCGATATGAACTTGGGCTGGTCAAGGACGGCGAGGTTTTCGTCCAGACGCCGCAAAAACGCAATTGAGGCAGTCGATGATGAACAAGATTAAGCAGTGGGTGCTGGTCCTGAGCGTGTTGTTCAGTAGCGGCGTTCTGGCCAGTGGCGGTGGCGGAGGCGATGCCGGCGGCGGCAACTTCCTCAAGTTGGAACCGGTCATCGTCAATGTCAAAGTTGGGAATGCTTCCGGTTACCTGAACTTTGTGCCCCAGCTTAAGCTGACCGATCCCCTGGATGCGGAATTCGTCAAGGCGCATACGCCGATTTTGCGGCACATGCTGATCAAGACGCTGGTCGGTCAGAATGGCGCCATTTTGCAGTCCGCCGAATTTATGGGCAGTTTTTCCCACAAGGCGGCCGAAGTGCTCAACAAGGTGCTGGACGGCGAATACGTCAAGGATGTCTTCTTCGACCGCTGGGTGATTCAGTAAGCGTGACTACTCGGTCAGTTCGATCTGGCCGCTGATGTTGACGCCGATATTGGATTCGCCAGCCTCGATGGGCATCGGCGCGGCCTCGGCCTGCATTGCTGCCGCGCGGTACATCGGCTGAGGCGTTTGCCCGCTGCTGCCAATGTTCATGCGTACGATGCGATAGGACTTCTTCATCGCGGCGGCGAGGCGCGCCGCCTTGGCGCGAAAGGCCTCGATGGCTTCGAGCGCAGCCTCGTCCTCGACCTGACGCCGGGTTTCGGCGGCGGGCGAGAAGTTGAGGTTGCTGACCGCCAGCGTACTGCCTTGCAGCTTGCCCACCGCCGCCGATAAAGCTGCCGCGTCGCGGCTTTCCAGCAGGAGTTCCGAGCGCATGCGCCAGCTTTCGATGTTGCGTCCGTTTTTGGCGTAAATCGGATAGGTATGGGTGGCGCCGCTCTTGACGACGATACCCGGCTGGGCCTTGGCGATGGCCAAGCCATCGCCAATGATCGTCTTGAGCTTGTGCGCGACATCTGCGGGATCGGCGCCGTTCGTTTCGGCGTAGGCGGTGGCCCGTCCCAGGTCGTTGGCGACGCTTTTCTGAACGTCGACACGAAAATCGATCAGCGTACCGGTGGGCTTGGTGGGCTCGGCTGACCAGACGGGCAGGGTGACGAGTGTCAACAGGAGCAGGGTGCGTTTCATTGGATAACTTCCATGAGGGACTGCCGGTAACGTTGGGCATTTTGAATGTAATGTGCCGCCGATTGGGCGATGCGCGCGACCTGCTCATCGGTGAGTTCGCGCACCACCTTGCCGGGCGAGCCCATGACCAGCGAGCGGTCGGGAATCACCTTGCCTTCCGGAATCAGCGTGTTGGCGCCGATCAGGCAGTGTTTGCCGATCACCGCACCATTGAGGATCACGCTCTTGATACCGATCAGCGAACCATCGCCGACGGTGCAGCCGTGCAGCATGACCAGATGACCGACGGTGACGTCGCGGCCGATGTGCATCGGCACGCCTGCATCGGTGTGCAGCACCGAGCCATCCTGGATGTTGGTGTTTTCACCGATCATGATCGGATCGTTGTCGCCGCGCAGTACGGCGTTCCACCAGATGCTGACATTGGCGGCAAGACGTATGTCGCCGATCAGGGTGGCATTGGGCGCCACCCAGACGCCTGAGCCAAGCTGCGGCAGCTTGTCGCCAAGGCGATACAGTGGCATCAGAGCATCTCGCCGAGCTTGATTTCGACCATCAGATCATCGGACAATTTTTCCAGTGCCACCTTGAGCTCGCGGGCATTGAAATCGGGCGAGGCGGTCAGTTCGGCCTCGCAGTGGAAAAGGATTTCCGCCGACATCGGCGCGCTGCTGGTGCGGGTTTGCAGGTCCTCGACGTTGACCGCATGGCTGGCCAGTACCTGTGAGACTTCCCTGACGATGCCGATGCGGTCGTGGCCGACGAGGTTGAGGCTAAGTCGCCGTCCTGTCAGCGCCGACTTTTGCGCAGCAGCGGTTTCGACGCTGACCTTGAGGCCCTTGAGTCCCGAGAGCGTGGTTTTGAGTTCGGCGGCCTCGGCGGCGGGAACGGCCACTTCGACGATGCCGGCGAACTTTCCCGAAAGTTGCGCCATCGAGGCTTCGAGCCAGTTGCCGCGATGCGTGGAAATCGCCGTGGCAAGCTCTTCGACGAGGCCGGGACGGTCGTCGCCGATCGCGGTGAGGATCAGGTGAGTGTTAGCCACGTTGATATTCCTCCATGGGGACGCAGGCACAGAACAGATTGCGGTCGCCATACACGTCGTCGATGCGATTCACCGACGGCCAGAACTTGTTGGCGGCGACCCAGGGGAGCGGGAATACCGCTGTCTCGGGGGTGTAGGGACGATCCCACTTTGCCCCGATCACGTCGGCCTGCGTGTGCGGCGCATGTTTCAGCGGATTGGCGTCGGCGGGCCATTCGCCGGCTTCAATCTTGCGGATCTCGTTGCGGATGGCGATCATCGCCTCGATGAAACGGTCGAGTTCGGCCTGATTCTCGGATTCGGTCGGCTCGACCATCAACGTGCCGGCGACCGGAAAACTCACCGTCGGCGCGTGGAAGCCGTAGTCCATCAGCCGCTTGGCGATGTCGATCTCGGCGATGCCGGTGGCGGCCTTGATGGCGCGGATGTCGAGGATGCACTCGTGGGCGACGCGGCCATGCGCACCCGTGTAGAGCACCGGATAGTGATCCTTGAGGCGCGCGGCGACGTAGTTGGCGTTGAGAATCGCGACTTCGGTGGCCTGCTTGAGGCCGCTGCCGCCCATCATCGCGATGTACATCCAGGAGATCGGCAGGATCGAGGCCGAGCCGAAGGGCGCGGCGCTGACTGGCGCGACGTGCGGCGCCAAATGCGCTTTCAAACCGATCGGCCCCATGCCGGGACCGCCGCCGCCGTGCGGGATGGCGAAGGTCTTGTGGAGGTTGATGTGCGAGACATCGGCGCCGATGTGGCCGGGCGAAGTCAGGCCCACTTGTGCGTTGAGGTTGGCGCCGTCCATGTAGACCTGGCCGCCATGGGCGTGGATGAGGGCGCACATCTCCATCACCGCTTCCTCGAACACGCCGTGCGTCGAAGGGTAGGTGAGCATCAGGCAGGAGAGCTTGTCGGCGTGCTGTAGCGCTTTTGCTTTCAGGTCGGCGACGTCGACGTTGCCGCTGTCGTCGCAATCGACGACGACGACTTGCAGGCCGGCCATGTGCGCGGTGGCGGGGTTGGTGCCGTGGGCCGATTTCGGGATCAGGCAGATATCGCGATGGCCCTGACCTTGTGCGGCCTGATAGCGACGGATGGCGACGAGGCCGGCGTATTCGCCCTGTGCGCCGGAGTTCGGTTGTACGCACAGCGCGTCGAAGCCGGTGATGGCGCACAGCCACTGCGACAGTTCGCCAATCATCTGGGCATAGCCGAGCGCCTGTTCGGCGGGCGCGAAGGGGTGCAGTGCGCCGAAAGCCGGCCAACTGACGGGCATCATCTCGGCGGCGGCGTTGAGCTTCATCGTGCAG
The DNA here is from genome assembly GCA_964477575.1 of uncultured Methyloversatilis sp. Lineage (GTDB taxonomy): Bacteria > Pseudomonadota > Gammaproteobacteria > Burkholderiales > Rhodocyclaceae > Sulfuricystis. The sequence continues at coordinate 493 of CAYZEA010000030.1, read as the reverse complement.
CTGCCGAGCGGGATCATCGCGTGATCGAGGGCGAGGTCCTTGTTCTGCAGCGACTTGAGGTAGCGCAGCATCGCGTGCTCGGTGTGGTGGGTGTTGAACACCGGGTGCATAAGGATGGGCGAGGTGCGGCGCAGGTTTTCAGGAATCGCGTCCGACACATCCGCATCGAAGTCGATGGTCTTGCCGAGCAGTTGGGCGAGGGCGGCAACATCCTCGCGGGTGGTCGTCTCGTCAAGGCTGATGCCGATAGTTTCGGCGTCGATGTGACGGACGTTGAAGGCGGAACCTACCAATGCCGCCGTCCCGCCAGCGTCGACTTTTACGATGAGGGTATCGAAGAAGCTGCCCGTCACATTCAGCGCACGCGCCAGCAGGCAGGTCAGGCGGTGGATGCGCTGCGCAATCCGTTGCAAACCTTTCGGGCCATGCCAGACGGCGTACATGCCGGCCATGTTGGCGAGCAGCACCTGCGAGGTGCAGATGTTCGAGTTGG
>CAYZEA010000029.1:0-35242 GCA_964477575.1 uncultured Methyloversatilis sp. | reverse complement strand
GCCTGGGCAAGCTGACCGCCTTCTGGGACGACAACGGCATCTCCATCGACGGCCACGTCGAAGGCTGGTTCACCGACGACACGCCCAAGCGTTTCGAAGCCTACGGCTGGCATGTCGTGCCGAACATTAATGGCCATGACCCGGAGGCTTTGCATAAAGCTATTGAGGCAGCCAAGGCCGTCACCGACAAACCCTCGCTGATCTGCTGCAAGACCGTGATCGGCGCGGGTTCGCCCAACAAGGCCGGCACGCACGACGTGCATGGCGCACCGCTGGGCGATGCCGAAATCGCTGCCGCCCGTCCGCACATCGGCTGGAACTTTGGCCCCTTCGAGATTCCCAAGGAAGTCTACGAAGCCTGGGATGCCAAGAAGAAAGGCGCCGAACTGGAATCCTCATGGAACCAGAAGTTCGATCACTACGCCAAGGCTTTTCCCGTTGAATCTGCCGAGTTCAAGCGCCGCATGGCCAGCGAACTGCCCGCCACCTGGGCCGACTTCGCCAAGAAGGCGATTGCCGCCACCAACGAAAAGGGCGAGACCGTTGCCACCCGCAAGGCCTCGCAACTGGCGATCAATGCGCTGGCTCCGGCCCTGCCCGAGTTCCTCGGCGGTTCTGCCGACCTGACCGGCTCGAACCTGACCAACTGGACGGGCTGCAAGCATGTCTCCGGCAAGAGCACTGGCAACTACATCTCCTACGGCGTGCGCGAGTTCGGCATGGCCCACATCATGAACGGCATGGCGCTGCACGGCGGCCTGCTGCCCTTCGGCGGCACCTTCCTGATGTTCTCCGAATACATGCGCAATGCAATGCGCATGTCGGCCCTGATGAAGCAGCGGGTAATTTATGTTCTCACCCATGACTCCATCGGCCTCGGCGAGGACGGCCCGACGCACCAGCCGGTCGAGCAGATCGCCACGCTGCGCCTGATCCCCAACATGGATCTCTGGCGTCCCTGCGATACCGTCGAGACGATGGTGGCATGGACCTCTGGCGTCGAAAAACTGACCGGCCCGACCACACTCGCCCTGTCGCGCCAGAACCTGCCCTTCGTCAAGCGCGATGCCGCGACGATCGAAGCCATCAAGAAGGGCGGCTACGTGCTGTCCGCCGCTCAGGGCACGGCCAAGGCCGTGATCATCGCCACCGGTTCGGAAGTCGAACTGGCCATGAAGGCTCAGGCCGCGCTGGCCGAGAAGGGTGTGGGCGTCACCGTGGTGTCGATGCCTTCGACCAACGTGTTCGACCGTCAGGACCAGGCCTACAAGGACAGCGTGCTGCCCAAGGCCCTGCCGAAAATCGTCGTCGAAGCGGGTGTCACGGACGGCTGGTGGAAGTATGTCGGTGGAGCGGGTAAAGTAATCGGTCTTGACCGCTTCGGCGAGTCGGCCCCGGCTGGCGTGCTGTTCAAGGAATTTGGCTTTACGGCAGACAATGTCGTGAAGACCGTCGAGTCATTTATCTAATATCTAATCAATTACAAGGAGAACTCCGCATGACTATCAAAGTCGGTATTAACGGTTTTGGCCGCATCGGCCGCATGGCTTTCCGCGCCATCGCCAAGGACTTTCCCGAACTCGAAGTGGTTGGCATCAACGACCTGCTGGAGCCGGGCTACCTCGCCTACATGCTCAAGTACGATTCCGTCCATGGCCGATTCAACGGCAGTGTTGACGTCGCGGGCAACAATCTGGTCGTCAATGGCAAGACCATCCGCCTGACCGCCGAGAAGGATCCCGCCGCCCTGAAGTGGAACGAAGTGGGCGCCGAGATCGTCATCGACGCCACCGGTTTCTTCCTGACCAAGGAATCCTGCCAGAAGCACATCGACGCGGGCGCCAAGAAGGTGGTCCAGTCTGCTCCCTCCAAGGACGATACCCCGATGTTCGTGTATGGCGTGAACCACGAGAAGTATGCCGGCGAGACCATTGTGTCGGCCGCTTCCTGCACCACCAACTGCCTGGCGCCCGTCGCCAAGGTGCTGAACGACAACTGGGGCATCAAGCGCGGCCTGATGACCACCGTGCATGCTGCTACCGCCACCCAGAAGACCGTTGACGGCCCGTCCTCCAAGGACTGGCGCGGCGGCCGTGGCATTCTCGAGAACATCATCCCGTCCTCGACCGGCGCCGCCAAGGCCGTCGGTGTGGTGCTGCCCGAGCTGAACAAGAAGCTCACCGGCATGGCCTTCCGCGTGCCGACCTCCGACGTTTCCGTGGTCGACCTGACCGTCGAACTGAACAAGGAAGCCGACTACGCCGACATCTGCAAGGCGATGAAGGCTGCCTCCGAAGGCGCCCTGAAGGGTGTTCTCGGCTACACCGACGAGAAAGTGGTTTCCACCGACTTCGTTGGCAACAGCGCCCCCTCGACCTTCGACGCCGAAGCCGGTATCGCCCTCGACAAGACCTTTGTCAAGGTAGTGGCCTGGTACGACAACGAGTACGGCTACACCTGCAACATGCTGCGCTTCGTCAAGCACGTCGCCGGCAAGTAATCGCCAGAAATTGACGATCCAAGCATTGCATCCTTCATACGGGTGCAATGCTTCAGTGGTCAACTTCAAAAAATACACGGGAGATAGCAAATGCCGAAGTTCATCCGCATGACCGACCTGGATCTCAAAGGCAAGCGCGTTTTCATTCGCGCCGACCTCAACGTGCCCGTCAAAGACGGCAAGGTCACCTCAGACGCCCGCATCACCGCATCCATGCCGACCATCGAGCACGCTCTGAAGGCCGGCGCCAAAGTCATGGTGACGTCCCACCTTGGTCGCCCGACCGAAGGCGAGTGGACCGAGGAAGTGTCGCTCAAGCCGGTCGCCGATGTCATGGCGGCAAAGCTGGGCAAACCGGTGCGCCTGATCAAGGATTGGGTCAATGGTGGTTTCGAGGTTGCCGAAGGTGAAGTCGTGCTGCTGGAGAACTGCCGCGTCAACAAGGGCGAGAAGAAAAACGTCGAGGAAACCGCGAAGAAATACGCCGCGCTGTGTGATGTCTTTGTCATGGATGCTTTCGGCACCGCACACCGCGCTGAAGCCTCGACTTACGGTATCGCCCAGTTTGCACCGACGGCCTGTGCCGGCAAGTTGGTCAGCGAGGAACTCGAAGCCCTCGACAAGGCGCTGGCGAATCCTGCCCGCCCGATGGTGGCCATCGTCGGCGGTTCCAAGGTGTCGACCAAGCTGACCGTGCTGGAAGCGCTCTCCGAGAAGTGCGAGCAACTGGTGGTCGGCGGCGGCATTGCCAATACCTTCCTGAAAGCTACCGGCAAGAACGTCGGCAAGTCGCTGTGCGAGGATGATCTGGTGCCCACCGCGCAGGCGCTGATGAGCAAGATGACCGCGCGTGGCGCGACCATTCCGATCGCCGTCGATGTCGTCTGCGGCAAGAAATTCGATGCTGCCGAACCGGCCGTGAGCAAGGATGCCGGCAGTGTGGCCGACGACGACATGATCTTCGACATCGGCCCGAAGTCGGCCCAGGAATTGGTCGACATCATCATGAAGGCCGGCACGGTTGTCTGGAACGGCCCGGTCGGCGTGTTCGAGTTCGACCAGTTCGGCGAAGGCACCAAGGCGATTGCCATGGCCATTGCCAATACCAAGGCGTTCACACTCGCGGGCGGTGGCGACACGATTGCCGCCATCCAGAAGTACGACATCTACGACAAGGTGTCGTATATCTCCACCGCCGGTGGTGCATTCCTTGAATACCTGGAGGGCAAGGTCTTGCCTGCCGTGGATATTCTTGAAAAACGCGCCAAGGGTTAATCTGTCGGGCCGCCACTGTGCGGCCCCTGTTTTTCATCCCTAAGACCCTAATGCTCAGAACAACCAAAATTGTTGCTACCCTCGGGCCTGCTTCGTCAGACACCGAAACCATGGATCAACTCGTTGCAGCGGGGATTGATGTCGTGCGGCTGAATTTCTCGCACGGCACGCCGGACGATCACCGCAAGCGCATTGAAGTCTTGCAACAGTCGATGCGCACCCATGGCCGTACCGTCGCCATGATGGCCGATCTGCAGGGTCCCAAGATTCGCATCGGCAAGTTTGCCGGCAGCAAAATACTGCTCAAGCCGGGCCAGCCTTTCATTCTGGATGCCGCCTGCGAGTTGGGCGATTCCCAGCGTGTCGGCCTCGACTATCCCGAACTGATTGATGATGTGGCGCCGGGCGATACGCTGTTGCTCGACGATGGCCGCGTGGTCATGGATGTCGAGCGTATCGAGGAACGCGAAATTTTCTGCGTGGTACGCCACGGCACGGAACTGTCGAACAACAAGGGCATCAACAAGCAAGGCGGCGGCTTGTCCGCACCGGCCCTGACACCCAAGGACATGGAAGACATTCAGACGGCGGCAGAGTTGCAGGTGGACTATGTGGCCGTGTCCTTTCCAAAAACCGGCGGCGATCTGCGCCTCGCGCGCAAGCTCTTGCACAAGGCCGGATCGCAGGCCCAGATCGTGGCCAAGATTGAGCGCTGCGAAGCCATCGAAAACCTTGAAGACATCCTGCATGCCTGCGATGGCGTGATGGTGGCGCGCGGCGATCTGGCCGTCGAGGTGGGCGATGCGGCTGTGCCGGCGTTGCAGAAGAAGATCATCCGCCTGGCGCGCGAGCACAACAAGTTCGCCATCACCGCGACGCAGATGATGGAGTCGATGATCCACTCGCCGGTGCCGACGCGTGCCGAGGTCTCGGACGTCGCGAATGCCGTACTCGATGGCACCGATGCCGTGATGCTGTCGGCGGAAACCGCTGCCGGCGATTACCCGGTCGCCACCGTTCAGGCGATGGCGCGCATCTGTCACGAAGCGGAAAAGTCGATGGACCCGGCGGCGCTTGATCGTCACTTCCTCGATCGCGTGTTTACGCGTATCGACCAGTCTGTGGCGATGGCCGCGTTGTTTACCGCGCATCACCTCAAGGTCAAGGCGATTGCCGCGCTGACCCAGTCCGGCTCGACGGCCTTGTGGATTTCGCGCCTCGATGTCGGCGTGCCGATCTATGCGCTGACGCCGGATAGCCGCACGCGTTACAAGGTCAGCGTTTATCGTGGCGTTTACCCTCTGATGATGCGTTATGTCGGCCATGACCGCGATGAACTTTTGTTCGAAGCTGAAGAGGAACTGCTGCGCTCGGGCGCCGTCGAACTGGGCGATCTGATCGTTCTGACTTACGGTGAGCCGATTGGCCAGGCCGGCGGTACCAATACGCTCAAGCTCGTGCGGGTCGGCGAACATCGCCCCGCCTGACCCATTTATTACTGATTACTTTACCTAGAAGAGGAGATATCAATGGCACTCGTATCCATGCGCCAACTACTGGACCACGCCGCCGAGAACGGCTATGGCTTGCCAGCATTCAACGTTAATAACCTTGAGCAGATCCAGGCCATCATGGAAGCTGCCGAAGAGACCAACAGCCCGGTTATCATGCAGGGTTCGGCAGGTGCCCGCAAGTATGCCGGCGAAGCCTATCTGCGCAAGCTGATTGAGGCCGCGATTGAAACCCACCCCGACGTGCCGATCGTCATGCACCAGGACCACGGCGCCAGCCCGGCCATCTGCATCCAGTCGATGCGCTCCGGCTTCTCCAGCGTCATGATGGACGGCTCGTTGATGGAAGACGCCAAGACCCCGTCGTCCTTCAAGTACAACGTCGATACGACCAAGCACGTTGTCGACATCGCTCACGCCATTGGCGTGTCGGTCGAAGGTGAACTGGGCTGCCTCGGTTCGCTCGAATCCGGCATGGGCGAAAAGGAAGACGGCCACGGCGCCGAGGGCGTGCTGTCGCACGACCAGCTGCTGACCGATCCCAACGAAGCCGCCGAGTTCGTCAAGGCCACCGGCGTTGATGCGCTGGCCATCGCCATCGGTACCAGCCACGGTGCCTACAAGTTCACCCGTCCGCCTACGGGCGCCGTGCTGCGCATCGACCGCATCAAGGAAATCCACGCCCGCATCCCGAACTGCCACCTCGTCATGCACGGTTCCTCCAGTGTGCCGCAGGACTGGCTGAAGATCATCAACGAAAACGGTGGCGAGATGGGGGCTACCTACGGCGTGCCGGTCGAGGAAATCGTCGAAGGCATCAAGAATGGCGTGCGCAAGGTCAATATCGATACCGATCTGCGCATGGCCTCCACCGGCGCGATCCGCCAGTTCATGAACAAGGACCGCAAGAACTTCGACCCGCGCAAGTATCTGGCCGAAGCCCGCAAGGCGATGAAGGAAATCTGCAAGGCCCGTTATGAGGCGTTTGGTTGTGCCGGCATGGCTAGCAAGATCAAGCCGATCTCGCTGGAAGTGATGGCCAACCGCTACAAGAAAGGCGAGTTGAACGCCGTCATTAAGTAATCGCTGGATTCCCGCAAAAAGGACCCCCATCTAACAAGATAGGGGTTTTTTTTGTATGCTACGGAATCGGATGGTAACTGTTTACTGGATTTCTCAGGCATTAGTACGATGGATGCGCAGCCATTGCGCAGGCGTTTTCCCGATACGTTTGGCAAAGACTCGACCAAAGGCTTCCGGACTTTGATAACCGACGGCCGATGCGACACTTTTCAGCGGTCGCCCTTGGCGTAGCAGGCCGCGCGCCACTGACAGGCGCCAGTTGGTCAGATATTCAAGTGGCGGGATGCCGGTCGCCTTTTGAAAATTGGCGGCGAAGCGCGCGCGCGACATATTGGCGATGCTAGCCAGTTGTTCCAGCGTCCATAGGTAGGCGGGGTGCTCGTGCATGGCGTTGAGGGCCAATGCTAGGCGTGGATCGGACATCGCGGCAAGCATGCCTTGGCTGAGCAGGTCTTTGGCGACGAGGTGGCGCAGGACGTGAATCATGAAATATTCGAGCAGCCGATTGATGGCCGTTTGTCGGCCGATTCCCACACCGAAGGCTTCCCTGTAAAGCAGTTCCAGCGTGGCGCCGATGGCCGGTATCTCCGCAACCTCGATGACCAGGCACGCCGGCAGGGAGAGTACCAGCGGGCTTTGCTCGGCAAAGCCAAGCTCAACCGTGCCGCAGACGAGTTCGACGTCTCCTTCCCCAGGCAGCATGGTATGGGCGCAGGGACGCGGGAACAGCAGCACCGTGGGACGGGTAATGATGATGTCCTGTTTGCCCGGTACCGTCACGTGCATGGCGCCGGATTTCACCAGATGAAGGTGGCCGCAGGGTGCTGTGCCGTCATAGTTGTAAACGCCACCCGCGCAGGCAGCCCCTGAAAAGTAGTACTCAACTGTGGGAGGGATGTGGTTCAGGAGCGGGGCAAGCGAGTCCATGAGGGGGCCAAGACAAGACGATCAATCAGGAATTCGAGACCATTGGTGCGCCGAAGCATAGCACTATCCTTGCCGTGCACTGCGCCTCGCAGGCATCTCGAAGCCTCACTCATCCCGCTATTCCACAGGAGAAGACCATGAATCAAACTACCTCTGCCACATCCCTCGCGCTTGCCCTCGGTGCTGCCCTGGCGGTCGCTGCCATGCCGGTAGCAGCTCAGGACAAGGCCGCCGAAAAGGAAAAATGCTACGGCGTGACCATGAAAGGCAAAAACGATTGCAAGGCCGGTGCCGGCACGTCCTGCGCCGGGACTTCTAAGGTAGATTACCAGGGCAATGCTTGGAGCTTCGTACCGAAGGGCACCTGCGAGAAAACCAAGTCGCCCACATCGGCGACCGGCATGGGCCAGTTGAAAGAATTCACTGAAAAGAAAGCCTGATAGGTGTCAGCCGCTGGCCACCTGCCTGCCCGCGCGGGCATCGGGCTCAAGCCCGAACATTTTCGCGAGATTCTCGAATCGGCACCGGACATCGGTTTCTTTGAAATTCACGCGGAAAACTACATGGTGGACGGCGGCCCTTTCCATCATTTCCTCGGATTGATCCGGGAACGCTACCCCTTGTCGATCCACGGCGTGGGCCTCTCCATCGGCGGGGCCGGCGATCTGGATGCCCATCATCTCGACCGCCTGGCACTGCTGCTCGACCGCTATCAACCCGAGATGTTCTCCGAACACCTGGCCTGGTCGAGTCATGGTGGCAATTACTACAGCGACCTGCTGCCGGTTCCCTACACACCGGCCACGCTGCAGCGCGTCTGCGAGCACATCGATCAGGTTCAGGCGCGTATGCGTCGCCCGATGCTGCTGGAAAACCCTGCAACTTACGTCGAATTCGCCAGCTCGACCATAAGCGAGGGCGAGTTTTTGAGCGAGGTGGTGCGGCGCACTGGCTGCGGCCTGTTGCTCGACGTCAATAATGTATACGTCAGTTGCGTGAACCATAACCGCGACCCACTGACCGCATTGACTGATCTGCCGCTGGCTGCAGTGGGCGAGATTCACCTTGCCGGGTTTGCCGAGGATATGGATGACACCGGCAGTCGCTTGCTGATCGACAGCCATGGCGCGCCTGTGGCTACCGCCGTGTGGCAACTCTACGACGAAGCGTTGCGGCTCACTAGCGCGCAGCCGACGCTGCTGGAACGCGATAACGATATTCCGCCGCTAAACGTGCTGTTGCTCGAAGCCGGCCTTGCGGAGCGGCGCTTGCAAGCGCGCCGCGCCGTCCCGCCAGCGTCGACTTTTGCGGAGGCGGCATGATCCACGCGAGTTTTTCTGCTGCCTTGCTCGATCCGTTGTTGTCGCCGCCGGGCGACATCGTCGTTCGTAACGGTACCGATCCGGCACGTCGTTTCGGCGTCTATCGCAACAATGTTATCGTCGCGCTGATCGATGCGCTAGCGGATACCTACCCGGTGGTCGCGGCACTGGTTGGCGAGGATTTTTTTCGCGCCATGGCGCGCGAATTTGCCCGTCGCCATCCACCCTGTTCGCCAGTGATGGCCGAGTACGGCGGTGACTTTGCCGACTTCATCGGCACTTTTGCGCCCGCGCAATCGCTGCCTTATCTGGCTGATATGGCACGGCTTGAATGGCAGCGCGTGGTGTCCTTTCACGCCACCGACGCCGATCCGCTGCTGCCTGCCGCGATTGCCCATCTGGTGGGGGACCCAAACGGGCTGGCCGCGCTGCGCTGGACCTTCCACCCCTCGGTGGCGCTGGTCGAGTCGCCATTCCCCATCGTCTCGCTCTGGCTGGCGCATCAGCACACGGATGCCGAGATGATCGACCATGAGATCAGCCAGGTCGACATCTTGCAAGGCGAGGCCGCGCTGGTGCTGCGGCAAGGCATGGAGGTGTTGGTTCTCAACCTCTCGAACGCAGAAAAAGCCTTTATCCGGGCCCTGCTTTGCGGCGAACCTCTGGCCGCAGCCGTGGAGATCGCCAACCATGCGCCAGAACCGCTCGACCTGACGCTGACATTCGCCCTGCTGATGCGTAGCGGCGCACTGCTTGCCTATCAATGACACCATGAGATCCAGAGCTGACGCATGAAGCTCCCCTTGGTCATAGACCGTTTGCAGCGCATCCCCGATTCGTTGATCGCCTTGCTCGGGCGTATTTCCATCGCCGGTATTTTCTGGCTGTCGGCCCAGACCAAGGTCGAAGGCTTCGTGCTTAATATCGTCAGCGGTGAAATCAGCCTCGGCATCCCGCGCATGTCATCGTCCGCAGTTGCCCTGTTCCGTGACGAATACCGCCTGCCTCTCCTCCCGTCCGAACTCGCAGCGCCGGCGGCGGCGTTTTCCGAGCACCTGTTCGCAGCCTTGCTGCTGGTGGGCCTGGCGAGCCGCTTCTCGGCGCTAGCCTTGCTCGGCATGACGGCGACCATCCAGTTGTTTGTCTATCCGGATGCCTACCCCACCCACGGCGTGTGGGCGGCTGTGCTGCTCTTCATCGTGGCGCGAGGCCCGGGCGTGGTGTCAATTGATCACTGGGTTGAGGGATACTACCGGGCCTACCTGTTGAAACGGACCTGAGATGCTGCTCCGAGATACCGCAATCCGCACCCGCCTCCTGGCCGTCATCGGTGTGTTGCTGATGCTGCTCGCCATCGTCGCCGGCCTGTCTTTCCGCGGCTTCCAGTCGCTTTCGCTGAGTGCGAGCGATCTGGTGGATCGTCAGGTACGACTGGCTTTTCTCGCGACCCGAGCCAACCAGAACGCACAAACCGCCACCAACGACCTGTTACGCCTGTTGCTGACCACCGATCGCGAAGCCCGTGTGCCCATTTATGCTGCCATGGATGCTTCACTGAATGCTGCGGACCAGGCCCTGCTCCAGTTTGAATCGATGTCCGCGATGACCATCGTCAAGGGCGACATGGGGGGTCTGCAAAAACTTCGTGAACGCTACGGCAAGAGTTTTCAGGAGACCGTGGAGCAGATTGAGCTGAGTGGTCTGGAGGCGGCCAATACTCACTTCGAGAAATCCACCGAACCCGCGTTGAAGGAATTGCTACGAGCCACCGACACACTGGCGGGAACGCTCCAGGATGTGATGCAGACCGAAGTCGAGCGTTTGCTGGCAGAAGCATCGTCCGCGCAGCGGAATATCATTGTGATTGGCTTGCTGGCTTTGCTGGCGGGTGCCATTCTTGGCGGCATGATCGCGAGTAGCATCACCCGGCCGATGAACGATGCGGTCGCCATCACCCAACGCATTGCCGCTGGCGACCTGCAAGTCGCCATCCCCGTGCAGGGCAGCGACGAGATCGGCAGTTTGCTGCGCGGCATGGAGCAGATGCGCCAAGGCTTGCTCAAGGTCATCCTGACTATACGCGAGAGCGCCGTCGAAGTTAGCGGCGCCGGCGCAACGCTTGGGGCGCCGGCAGCGCGGGTCAGGAGCGGTTCTGCCGAGCAGCAGGATCTGGCGAGCGCGATCCGCAGTTCGATGACCGAATTGGCCAGCGGAGCCTCCAGCATGGCCGAGACCGTGCATGCCACACGCGAGCAGGCCCTAGCGGCGCGCGATCTGGCGCAACGTGGAGCCCAGGACATCGTCCTCGCGGCCGAGGAAATCGGTCGCATTACTGCCACCGTCTCTGAGTCGGCACGCTCGGTGGAGAGTCTCGACCAGAGCGCACGCCAGGTAGCCGACACGGTCTCGGTCATCAAGGAAATCGCCGACCAGACCAACCTGCTGGCCCTCAATGCGTCGATCGAGGCAGCGCGGGCCGGCGAAACCGGCCGCGGTTTTGCTGTGGTGGCCGACGAGGTGCGCAAACTGGCTACCCGTACCGCCGACGCCACGCGCGAGATCGATCAGGTGATCGCCGCCATCGCCCAGCAGACGGCCCGAGCCGCCACCGACATCGATGCCGGCCGCGTGGGCATGGATCATGGCAACGCACTGATCCGTTCCATCGTCGCGCCGCTCGGCGAATTGCGCGATGGTGCCCAGGCCTCCCTGAGCGGACTTGAGATGCTTGACGGCGTGGCCCGCCGCCAGGCCGAGGAAAGTCATTTGATCGCTGACCGCGCGGCAGAGATCGTCAGCATGGCTGCGGTCAACGCCGGAGCGGCCCAGGACGTCGACCGCATCACCGGCGACTTGGGCGGCATGGCGCAGCGCCTGCGGGCATCGGTGGATATCTTCCGATTGGGATAGCGAACCATGTTCAAACACACTTCGATCCGTACCCGTCTGATGACCGCCATCGGCCTGTTGCTCGTCATGCTCGCCATTGTCGCCGGACTCTCTTACCAGGGCTTCCAGTCGCTGACCAGCATTGCCAATGATCTGGTGGATCGCCAAGTCCGGCTGGCTTTTTTGGCCAATCGCGCCAATCAGCACGCGCAGACTGCCGCCAACCACCTGCTGCGCCTGCTGTTGACCCCTGAGCGGGATGCCCGGATACCGCTCTATGCCGCGATGGATGATGCCCTCAATGCCGCAGACCGGGCTTTGCTGCAGCTTGAGTCTGCCAGCCAGAAACCATCGGACGGCGGTCAAGTCGTCGATCTGCGGCGTCTGCGCGATCAGTATGGCGAAGCCTTTCAGGAAACGGTCGAGCAGATCGAACTGGGCGGACCGATGTCCGCCAAGGCGCACTTCGAAGCAGCGACAGAGCCGGCCCTCAAGGCACTGCTCGCGGCAACCGACCAGTGCGCTATCGAATTGCAAGACGCGATGAAGGCCGAAGTCGAACACCTGACGGCGGACGCTGCCAAAGCGCAGCAGCGCATCGTGACCATCGGTTTGTTGGCCTTGCTGGTAGGAGCGGTGCTCGGCGGACTGATCGCGCGTAGCATCGTCAACCCGGTGAACCAGGCCGCCAGAATTGCGGAAGGTATCGCCGGGGGCGATTATGGCGGCGAACTTCCGCCCGCCGGACTGGACGAGATCGGCACCATGTTGCGCGCCCTGGGCGCGATGCGGCAACGCATCGCCGATCGCGAAGCTCAAATCAAACGTATCGCTTACGTAGATGAACTGACGGAGCTCGCCAACCGGGCACGCATCACCGAAGACTTCGCCCATAATGCCCCGAGCCACGGGGCGTTTCTGCTGATCGATATTGACCGGTTTTCGGCGATTAACAAGGCCTTGGGGCATGACGTCGGTGACAACTTGCTGCGCGGCGTGGCAAAACGTCTCAAGGCCGTGCTGGGCGAACGAGATCTGCTGGCACGCCTGTGGGGCGATGAGTTCGCGCTGCTTCTGTGCAGCGCCGGACAGGACAATGCGCTGGCGGCGGCGGAACTTATTCGCAAGTCTTTGGGCGAGCCGTTGACAATTGGCGATCAGCGCCTCGACCTCGATGCGAGTATCGGTATCGCCCTGTTTCCGAATCACGGCGCGGACTTTTCCAGGTTACTGCGTCGCGCCGACAGCGCCCTGCGTCGCGCCAAGCAGCGCCATGCAGGGGTAGCGCTGGCCTCGTCCGAGGACGCGGAGCCCTCGCCCGAACAGCTCTCTCTGATCGGCGAGATGCGCGAAGCGCTCGCCCGCGACCAATTTGTTGTGTTCTACCAGCCAAAGCTGGACTTGAAGGCGCAACGCGTTACCGCCGCCGAGGCTTTGATCCGCTGGCGCCACCCGGAGCGCGGCCTAGTGCCGCCGGGCAAGTTCATTCCCTTCGCCGAGCAAACCGGCTTCATCCGCGAGATCACCCCTTGGCTGGTGAAGCGCGTCGTACAGGATGCTGCCCGCTGGCGGCGGGACGGTCTCGACTTGGTGATCTCAGCCAATCTATCCACCTATGATCTGCTCAATGCCAAGCTGATCGAGGACATCTTCAGCTTGCTGGAACAGGAGCAATTGCCGCCGGCGGCACTGTGCCTGGAGATCACCGAAAGTGCGTTGATGGACGAGCCGGAACGCGCCTTGCAGCATCTCGACAGGCTGGCCGCGCACGGTATCAAACTGGCCATCGACGACTACGGCTCCGGGCAAGCCTCGTTGGCCTACGTCAAGGACCTGCCGGTGCATGAACTGAAGATCGACCGCGTCTTCATTGCCGATGTCGACACGACATCTAAGAACGCAGCCATCGTTCGTTCGACGGTATTGCTCTGTCGCGAACTGGGCCTGAGCGTGGTTGCCGAGGGCGCGGAGCGCCAGGGCGAGATCGACTGGCTGTCGCAAAACGACTGCGATCTCGTCCAGGGCTATGGGGTCGCCAAGCCGATGCCGGGTGAGGAATTCGATGACTGGTTGCGAGGCTACAAAGGTCTTGAAGTGGCGCATCAGCCATAGATAGGTTCTTCGCAAGCAGAAGCAGCCCTACGTGTGCTCCGTCCCCATAATGGCGCCACTTCTCTCTTTCGGTAGCAGATAATCATGCGGGCAGTGATTTTCCCCTGTGATTATTGCCCCTTGTTTTGTCAGGTTTCAAGCGCTATATTGAGCGTAGTAGGGACATAGATGGGACAGTGGAAATGGCCGTAACGTCTGCAACTTCGAATAGTCTGTCTGTCGCTCAACTGGGAATGCAACAGTTGAGGGTTCAGCAGGCCAAGCAGAACGCCGAGCGTGCAGAATCGGCAGCGCGTTCTTTGCGTTCCCAAGCAGATGCGGCGCAGCGCGAGGCCAGTCAGGCTCAGGAAAATGCCCGTTCCCTTAATATGCGTTCCGATCAGGCTCAAAGTGTCGCAAGTCAGGCACATCAGGGTATGGCTGCGATGCGGTCGCAGACAGATATGCAGGTTCGTCTATCGAATACGGTTGATCAGGTGGTTGAGCGCGCAAGTGTGAGTGTGGCGGATGCGAATGCGACAAATTCGAATGAATCGGCCTCCAGTGTGGCAGAGCAGCATACGTCGCAGCCAGTTGTGAATACGTCCGGGCAATTGACGGGTACGGTAGTAAATACCACGGCGTAATATCCGGGAATCCAAGGAGAGACACATGGAAGTCAGTTCGGCAACTGCGTCGGCAGTATCGCAACAACAACAGTATCCGGTTGCTCGTTCCTCGCAGGAATCGCGTCCGGTACGTGAGCGTGAAGGAGCAGCGCAACAGACTCAGGCTAGGCCGGCGCAGAATGAGGCGCCGCAACGGGCCGAACGGAACGAGAGGGCACAGCGCGTAGCTCAGGCAGAGCAGACGCAACGCCAGGATCAGCCTAAGCCTGTAGTGAATGCACAAGGCCAAAAAACAGGCACCATCGTCAATACTACTGCGTAATTTGCGTGGCAAAATACGCAGTCGCCATACTTCTTTTTACTTAGTAGCCCGCTTGGCAGTTAGTGTTCCAGGCGGGTTGATTTTTTCAGCACACTGTCCATTCAACCAGGAGTCAACACTATGAATAAATCTGAACTGATCGAAGCAACCGCAAAAGCTGCAGATATCTCCAAAGCCGCCGCTGAACGTGCCCTTTCTTCGATGATTGAGGCTGTTGTCAAGGCAGTTGCCAAAGGCGATACCGTGACGCTGGTGGGCTTCGGCACGTTCAAGTCGGCCAAGCGCGCTGCACGTACTGGTAAGAACCCGAAAACTGGTGAGCCGCTTAAAATTGCTGCTACTACCGTGCCGAAGTTCTCGGCGGGTGCAGGCTTCAAGGCCGCTGTTGCTGGTAAGAAGGCTGTTAAGAAGAAATAATTTCTCGGGAAGCATTGAGTAAGCGTGGAAATGCCACTCCCGGTTTCCGGGGGTGGCATTTTTTTGTGCGCCCGGCACGGGCGCGCTCTTGCGGGTGAAAGTCCCGCCGTAAGTTGATCACAGCGAACGAAGCGAAGCGCAACTGCATAAGGGTGACCGAGTGTGGGGAGGAAGCGTGGAGCGAAACTGCGAGCCGATGGACAAGAACCGGATAGAAGGCGATGCTGAGCAGGGCGAGCGGGCAAGATTCCGCGAAGCTCTCGTGATCAAGGCGAAGTGACGTAAATCCGGCGGTTGTGCAGTGAAGGAGTGCGTTCTTACCCGGGGAGATCTCGCCCCATGGCTGAAAGGCCGACGTTGAAGAACGGAGCGAGAAGTCAGCAAAGGCCGTAGTAGCTGCTCGCAGGGAGCGAAGGGCCGAACGTGATCTTGTCAGCGACGAAGCGAACAACCCGCGACGGGACACCGAGAGCACAGGGTCGGGCTGCTGCAAGCAGTTGGCGAGAGAGAACCTGCGGCAAGCGTGGAAGCGAGTCAAAGCCAACAAAGGGGCGGCGGGCGTTGATGGTCTGGACATTGCGCAGACCGGACGTCACCTCGTCACGGCGTGGTCAACGATACGTGACCAACTATTGCGGGGGATGTACCGGCCCAGTCCGGTACGACGGGTAACGGAACAGCGATGGCGACATCAAACGGGTGCTGACTTGGCCTGAGGCACCACAGCGGATAGAGGCTAGCCTCCTTTCCTTAGACCATTTTTCCTCCCTGAGTGGGGGCTGGCATAGCGGGCACTGCCGAGCCATGCGCAGCATCTTTTTCTGTCGGTTTGTCCCCGGGTTTTTCGGTGGGCACGTCTTCAACTGCTTTATCTTTTTTCTTCTTGGCGGTTGAATCAGGTTTTGGTACGACCGAAGGTACGATCTCAAGATTGTTCTCGCGCATGTAGGCATCCATGTCGCGCCAACCGCTGAAAACAGCCGATTTTTGAGCCTTCGGATTGAGCGTGTAGCAGTCCTCCAATGCTCGCCCACTGTGTCGACAGGCACTACCAATGGCACGCCCTTCTGCTTCCTTGGCAGCGGCCAGTTGCCCAGGGGTTTCCAGACCGAGTTGATCGCAGCCGGCTAGAAGGAATCCGCACAGTGAAAGGAGGGGATAGATGAATATAGCGCGCATGTACAAGTATGGGTATAACAACACTGATCGAATATTACGGCCTGGGTCGGGAAATCTGTACCCGAGTTTACCCTTTGCGCTGAATGGCTTGGATTTCTTTGGACAGAACGCGAATCTTCTCCGCCGTTAGTTTTTCCTGTCCGCGCCCCTTGAGCAGTAACCAGAGAATGCCGCCATTGATAAGGACGATGCATACTTCGAGGTAGAGGATGGCGCCAACCAGTTGGCGTTGCGAATTATCGGCAAACAGGAAATATAAACCTTCGAAGCTGGGCAGGGTGGCTTGGCTGATGGCCGCATAGTTCTGGAAAGGCGGGAACAACGCGATCAGAATCAGATTGAGGGCGACGAACCAGAGTACGCCGTGCTGCATGCTGAAGTCGTCGTAGGGTGGAAACAGACACACCAGCAGCAGGTTGAGGGCAATGCAGATGATCGCGAGGCGTTGCAGTCGGTTCATGACGGCTGGGCAGGTTCCATCTTGCGTAGGCTAGTCGAGCGAGTCGTGTTCGGCAATGAGTGCGCAGGATAGACTACGCGTTTCGCCTCGATAGGGTTGCGCCAATGAAACGTTTGCTGAATGCTGCTGCACTGTTGTCTTTGTGCCTGCTATGTGCCGGCGGTACGCTGGCTGCACCGAAATCGGCTCGCCCGGCCAAGGAACCATTGGCGCTCCCAGTACCGCAGGAGTTGGTTCTTCGTCATACCCTGTCCGGGGATGCGCTGGGTGCGCTGGCGACACTGGTGGTGCGTTTCAATGACAATGAGGCGAAGAGCAAGAAGGAAATCGGGCGCATCGTGCTGGAAGACAGCCAGTCCGTTATGGACAAGGCGCGCCTGCCTCACTTGGCCATCTTCGATCAGGATGACGCAATGGCGGTTTTTGACAGTCGTCCGCGTTTCCTGCCTTTGAACAAGGTGATGGAAACCGCCGGACAGCGTTTCGATGCCAAGCAGTTTTATCCGCAGATGAGCGATGCGGTCGATGACCTGGCCGGCAAGATGCAGGCATTGCCGCTGGGCATGTCCTTGCCGGTACTGTTTTACAACAAGGCGGCCTTTATCAAATCCAAGCTCGATCCGAACAATCCGCCCAAGACCTGGTGGCAACTGCAGGAAGCCGCCGGCGTGCTGCAGGATACCGGCTGGAAATGCCCGCTGACCAGTTCGCGTTTCTCCTGGGTGCATCTGGAGAACGTGGCATCCCAGCATGGCGAACCGATGGTGGTCAAGAACGGCAAGCAGGATCAGCTGGCACTCAACAACATGGTGAACGTCAAGCACATGTCGCTGCTGACGAGCTGGTACAAGAGCAACTACTTCATCTATGCCGGCCCCGGCCGCGAAGGGGACGAGAAATTTGCCAACGGGGAGTGCGCCATGCTCACCGGCGAGTCGGCCCTCTATACACGCCTGAAGAAAACTGTGCCGAACCTTGATCTCGGCATTACCGTATTGCCGCACTACGATGACGTGTATGGCGTTCGCCCTACCCACGTATTGCCGGATGGCCTGGCCTTGTGGGTGCTGGCCGCAGACAAGAAGCCCGAGCGTCAGGCGATTGGTCGCTTCATCAGCTTCCTGCTGCAGCCGGACGTACAGCGCGAATGGGTGCGGGCAACCGGTTATCTGCCGATGACGCCAACGGCCGTACAGGCTCTACGCGAGACGGGGGGCAATCCTGTTCTGCTCAATCAGGCCGAAAAACGCTTGTCGATGACCACGCGCGAGGCGGCACGGACGCGTAATGAAGGGGGAGGGCGTAGCCGTATTCGGGCCATCCTCGACGAGGAGGTTGCGTTCGTCTGGGGCAACAAAAAGCCCCCGAAGGAAGCGCTCGATACGGCCGTCGTGCGTGCCGGTTCCGTCCTTGCGCCGATGCCTGTATCGAAAAAGTGATGGTCTATCCCCGCATCATCGCCCATCGGTGCGGCGGGGTTCTGGCGCCGGAAAATACGCTGGCCGGACTAGAGGCGGCGGCCCGTCTCGGCTGTCGTGCAGTCGAGTTCGATGTGATGCTCACCGCTGACGGCGTGCCGATTCTCATGCACGACGAGACGCTGGAACGCACGACGTGCTGTCTCGGTCGCGTGGCCGGGCAGACAATGGCACAAATTCGCACCTGCGCTGCGCGTGTGCCGACCTTGGCCGAAGCGATGGCGCTTTGCCGGCAACACGAACTCTGGGCGAATATCGAGTTGAAGCCCTCGACCGGCGACGAAGATGAGACCGGGGCCGTGGTCGGCGCCTGGCTGGCGCAATACTGGAACGGGCAAGGCGTCATTTCATCCTTCTCCGAAAAGTCGGCGCTGGCCGCACGGCGTCATTTGCCGGATGCGCCCTTTGCCTTGCTCTACGAGGCCTTGCCCGCTGATTGGCAGGCCAGTCGCGCGCGGCTGGGCGCGGTGGCAGTGCATCTGGATGCGACGCAAGTCGATCATGCCGTGACGGAATCCCTCGCCGGCCTGCCCTGGGCCTGCTATACGGTGAATAACCGAACGGCAGCCGATCAACTGTTTGCCAGCGGTTGCGCGGCCGTGTTTACCGATCGCCCTGACCTGTTGCTGCCGGCCTTCGCGTAGAATTCCCGGCTTTCCCCGTCTTGCCGAGTCAAGCCATGAAAAGCGCTGAAATCAGAGAAAAATTCCTCAAGTTCTTCGAGTCCAAGGGACACCAGATCGTGTCATCCAGCTCGCTGGTGCCTTTCGATGATCCGACGCTGTTGTTCACCAATGCCGGCATGAACCAGTTCAAGGACGTTTTTCTCGGCTTCGACAAGCGTCCCTACACCCGCGCCACCACCTCGCAGAAATGCGTGCGTGCCGGCGGCAAGCATAACGATCTGGAAAACGTCGGCTATACGGCGCGCCACCATACCTTCTTCGAGATGCTTGGCAACTTCAGCTTCGGCGACTACTTCAAGCGCGATGCGATCCAGTACGCATGGGAACTGCTCACCGAGGTCTATAAACTGCCCAAGGACAAGCTCTGGGTCACGGTGTATGCCGAGGACGACGAGGCCTACGACATCTGGACCAAGGAAATCGGCGTGCCGGTCGAGCGCACCATTCGCATTGGCGACAACAAGGGGGCACGTTATGCCTCCGACAACTTCTGGATGATGGGCGACACCGGTCCCTGCGGCCCCTGCACCGAGATTTTCTACGACCACGGCGAGCACATCTGGGGTGGCCCGCCGGGCTCGCCCGAGGAGGATGGCGACCGCTACATCGAGATCTGGAACAACGTGTTCATGCAGTTCAACCGCGACGAACACGGCGTCATGCATCCGCTGCCCAAGCCCTCGGTCGATACCGGCATGGGCCTCGAACGTATTTCGGCGGTATTGCAGCATGTGCATAGCAACTACGAAATCGACCTGATGCAGGCACTGGTGAGTGCCGCTGCGCGTGAGACGAAGTGCAGCGACGCCGCCAGCCCGTCGCTGCGCGTGCTGGCCGACCACATCCGCGCCTGCGCCTTCCTGCTGTCCGACGGCGTGATTCCCGGCAACGAAGGCCGCGGCTTTGTCCTGCGGCGCATCATTCGTCGCGCCATTCGTCATGGCTACAAGCTCGGTGTGCGTGTGCCGTTCTTCCATAAGCTGGTGCCCGATCTGGTGGCCGAGATGGGGGTCGCCTATCCCGAGTTGGCACAGGCCCAGGGCAAGGTGATGGACATGCTCAAGCTGGAGGAAGAGCGTTTCTTCACGACCATCGAACACGGCATGGCAATTGTCGAGGCTGATCTGGCCGCGATGGCCAAGGAAGGCGCGAAAGTTTTCAACGGCGATACGGCATTCAAACTGCACGACACCTTTGGCTTCCCGCTCGACCTCACTGCCGACATCTGCCGCGAACACGGCGTGACAGTGGATGCTGCCGCTTTTGACAAGGCGATGGCGCAGCAGAAGGAACAGGCGCGCGCCGCGGGCAAGTTCAAGATGGCGACGGCGCTCGAATACGACGGCCCGGCGTCCGCCTTCCACGGCTACGCGATGCTGGAGACCAAGGGCAATGTGCTGGCGCTCTACAAGGATGGCGTCGAGGTTGACGAACTGAGCGAAGGCGACCTGGGTGTGGTCGTGCTCGACGACACACCGTTCTATGCCGAGTCGGGCGGTCAAGTGGGCGATCGCGGCGAACTCAGGGCCAGCGGCGGCATCTTCGCCGTCGAGGACACGCTCAAGATCCAAGCGACCGTTTTCGGCCATCATGGCATCGTCAAGACCGGTACGCTGAAAGTCGGTGCTGACGTGACGGCGAAAGTGGATGTCGCTGCGCGTGTCGCCACCGAGCGCAACCACTCCGTCACCCACCTGATGCACAAGGCGTTGCGCCAGGTGCTGGGCCAGCATGTGCAGCAGAAGGGTTCGCAGGTTGATCCCGACAAGACGCGCTTCGATTTTGCCCACAACGCGTCGCTGAGCGCCGAGGAGATTCGTGAGGTCGAGGAACTCGTCAATGCCGAAATTCTCGCCAACGTCGCGACACAGGCCCGTGTCATGAAAATCGAGGATGCGCAGAAGACCGGTGCGATGATGTTGTTCGGCGAGAAGTACGGCGACGAGGTGCGCGTGCTCGACATTGGCTCTTCCTGCGAACTGTGCGGCGGGACCCACGTTGGCCGCACCGGTGACATCGGTCTGTTCAAGGTGGTCGCCGAGGCGGGCGTGGCGGCCGGCGTGCGCCGCGTCGAGGCGGTGACTGGCACCAATGCGCTGCGCTACCTGCAAGAGCAGGAGCGCCGCGTGCAGGGCGTTTCCGCCTTGTTGAAAACGCAGCCCGACGAAGTGGCCGAGCGCGTCGTCGGCCTCATCGACAACGTTCGCGCGCTGGAGAAAGAACTGGCGCGGCTCAAATCGAAACTGGCCTCGTCGCAGGGCGATGATCTTGCTGTACAAGCCACCGACGTCAAGGGCATCAAAGTGCTGGCGGCCACGCTTGAAGGTGCCGATGCCGCCACGCTGCGCGAAACCATGGACAAGCTCAAGGACAAGCTCAAATCCGCTGCCATCGTACTGGCGAGCGTGGCCGACGGCAAAGTCAGCCTGATTGCCGGCGTGACGGCCGATCTCACCGCCAAGGTCAAGGCCGGCGAACTCGTCAACAGCGTTGCCCAGCAGATCGGCGGCAAGGGCGGCGGCCGCGCCGATATGGCGCAGGCGGGCGGAACGCAACCCGAGAATCTGCCGGCGGCACTGGCTAGCGTCAAGGCCTGGGTTGAACAGCGCGTCTAAGGCTGCAACGCCGGCGATGTCCAGCCGGCTTGTGCTGTTGCGCTGGTGGTGGCTGGCTGGCGTCGCGCTTGCCGTCCTGTCAGCGCCGACTTTTCTGGCGATTGCCTTGCCCTTGCCGCCGCTGATCGCGGTGTTGCTGCTGCTGGCCGGTTTCAATGTCATCACCCAGCGGCGTGCGGCCCATCGCGATTTCAATACCCCCGAACTGGCGGCCCAACTCGGGATCGAGTTGACCGGCATGTCCGTCCTGCTCTACCTGACTGGTGGCGCCACCAATCCGCTGGTCTCGTTGCTGCTGCTACCCGTTGCGATTGCTGCCCTCACCTTGCCGGGGGCCTGGGTGGCTGGTATCACGGGAGTGGCTATCGCTACCTATTCGTTCCTGATGCTGTATTCGCTTCCCCTGGCGATTGCCGATGCCGAGCGCGCGACCCGGCTGCATCTGGCCGGTATGTGGTTGACCTTTCTGGTGTCGTCGGCGCTGATCGCCTGGTTCGTGACGCGCATGACGACGGCGATCCGGCAGCGCGATGCGCAGTTGGCCGAAGCGCGCGAGGCGGCCTTGCACAATGCTCAGGTGGTGGCGCTCGGGCAACTTGCTGCGGGAACGGCGCATGAGTTGGGTACACCGCTGGCGACCATCAATGTCCTCGCTGGCGAACTGATGCGGGATGGACGCCTGCCGGATGACGCCAAGCAGGATTTGCAGCTCATGCACCGGCAGATTGCCCTGTGCAAGGACCTGATTGGCGGGTTGACACGGCGTGCCGGCATCGGCCGGGCCGGGGATGGGCAGCGTGTGGCGGTGACGGACTGGCTGGCCGGCTTGCTGAGTCGCTGGCGCTCGCTGCAACCACAGGCAACTTGTGCATGCGTCATTGATGCGCCGGGGGATGTGCCACCGATTGCGGCGACGCCCGCGCTAGAGCAGGCCGTGGTCAACCTGCTCAACAATGCGGCACAGGTCACGCCGCAGAATATGTGTGTTCACCTGGATTGGGATGCTGCCGAGATCCGGATCGGGGTACATGACCAGGGGCCGGGTTTCCCAGCCGATGTGTTGAAATATGCGGGCGATGAGCCGGTTGTTTCGCAAACGCAAGGGAACGGTATCGGCTTGTGGCTGACGCGTGCGGCGGTCCGTCAGACCGGCGGGCGTCTTGAACTGGAAAATCTGGCGGCGGGTGCTGTCGCGACCCTCATTCTGCCTCGGCAAGGACCTGAAAAATGACGCAATCCATTCTGGTCATTGATGATGACCCGACCTTCAACGAGGTACTCAGTCGGGCCCTGAGCCGGCGAGGTTTTCTTGCGCGTGGCGTGCAGGATGCCGACAGCGCGTTGATCGAAGCGCAATCGTCATTGCCCGATGCCGTGGTGCTTGACCTCAACCTCGGCAACAAATCCGGTCTGACGCTGATTCGCCCGCTGCTCGGTATTGCGCCGGACTGCCGGATCATCGTGCTGACCGGCTATGCCAGTATCGCCACGGCGGTCGAGGCGATCAAACTCGGCGCCACGCAATATTTCGCCAAACCGGTGGAGGTCGATTCGATCGTCGCCGCTATTGGCGAAGCGCCACCGACACTTGAGGAAGCCGAATTGCCAAGCGATCCGATGTCGGTCAGCCGTGTCGAATGGGAGCATATCCAGCGCGTGCTGCACGACAACGCCGGCAATATCTCGGCCACCGCGCGCGCTTTGAAAATGCATCGGCGTACCCTGCAGCGGAAGCTTATGAAGCGCCCCGCCAAGGAGAGCTAGCCCGAACCTTAATTTGCCGTCCCGCCAGCGTCGACTTTTTTGAAAATGCGCTTGCTCAATCAGAAAACTTTGTTAGAATCCGCCCCCTCAGTTTCGCTGAGACCAGCGCGGAGTGGTAGTTCAGTTGGTTAGAATACCGGCCTGTCACGCCGGGGGTCGCGGGTTCGAGTCCCGTCCACTCCGCCAACAACATCGCAAAAACGGCCCATAGCGGGCCGTTTTTGTTTTCTACCCACGTCGCTTTTTTGGGGCTGGATTGCCGTCCTGCCAGGACTGACTTTCGGTAGGAATTACTCTCCGACCGCTCCGTCACGGGTCTTGCAATAGAACCCGCAAGCCCCGCGCCGTCGCTACCACATCACGTACTCGACCGCCGCCGTCGCGCGATAAAACTGCGCCACGGCTCAGTGCCTCCGGCAACCGCCTGACCTCCTGCCCCGCCGCCGCTGCGCCACGGCGCTGGCCAGCAAAATACCGCTGGCTAGCTTGCGGCTTGCCGGCGGCTACCGTGTCGGGTGTTCCACCGCGCCAGAGGCTGCGCCACTGGCTTTGTCGCTCCTGCTATCGCCGTCCCGCCAGCGCCGACTTTTGCGGTTGGCTGGCCTCGGTGCGCACTGCCCGCCGCCTGCGCCGTCAGCTTCGCTCACGGCTTCATCGGCTACGCAGGGGAAAGACCTGATCGGTTCGCTGTGCTCAACTGCACACCGGCCGCTCCGGGGTAAATGCTCCGCTGCGCTGCGCATTCAACATGACAGCCTCTTACCCGAACCCGCGAGGGCGCGCAGCGGTCGGCTACCAAGCGCAGCTTGAGCGGAGCGACTGGCCGACTTTGGGTAATGCGCTGTTATGTTGAATCGCTTGCGATTTACCCCGGCCTAGCAGGGTGCAGTTGAGCAGAGCGAACAGGCAGGTCTTTCTCTGGCCGACATGCCCCGACATCGCAGCTGTCCGCTTCACCGCAGGTAAGCGGCGGCGGGCCACGAAGTGCAGGACGGCGAGCGGCGCCCCGGCGTAGCCGCTGGAACCGTGGGCGGTTTCTTGCCGACGGCGCAGGCGGCGGGCAGTACGCGCAAACGCTCGCCAATGCAAAAAGTCGGCGCTGGCGGGACGGCGACTACCGAAGGCACAAAGCCGTGACGCGGTAGTGACGGCGCGGGGCTTGCGGGATTTGTTGCAAGGCCCGTGACGGAGCGGGCAGAAGGCTTGCGGCGCAGCTTCAAAATGACAACGGCCACTCGATGGTGGCCGCTGGGCTGCTCGGTCGATGTTCCGATTCGGCAGGTTGTGTCGCCAGAGTTGCCCCCGTTCGACGGACGGCTTGCGCCGTAAGCGATGCCATCATAGCAGGGCATCGTCCATCGCCTGCGATACAGTTCTCCAAAGATACCCAATACGGTATACTTGTCACATGAGTTCCTCATCCCGCCAAGAGCGTCCGCTGCACTGGATTGGTTCCGCCAAGCGTGATCTGCTGGATTTTCCCGGCGACGTGGTCGGCGACTTCGGCTATGGCTTGGGCGTCGTGCAGTTGGGCGGCCAGCCGCCTGCGGCGAAGCCGTGGAAGGGCGAGGGGCCGGGTGTGTTCGAGTTGGTCGAGGATCATCGGGGCGATACCTACCGGGTGGCCTATACGGTGCGGTTCGCGAAGGCGGTGTATGTGCTGCATTGCTTCCAGAAGAAGTCGCCTTCCGGTATCCGTACCGCCAAGACCGACATCGACCTGATTCATGAACGATTGAAGTTGGCTCGCAAT
Organism: uncultured Methyloversatilis sp.; assembly: GCA_964477575.1. Lineage (GTDB taxonomy): Bacteria > Pseudomonadota > Gammaproteobacteria > Burkholderiales > Rhodocyclaceae > Sulfuricystis. Next base: position 10,341 of record CAYZEA010000029.1, on the reverse strand, counting down.
GACTACGAGGTGCGCTATGGCAAAGAAGACTGATCTGGTGGACGTGGGCACGGGTGACGTGTTCAAGGACCTCGGCTTTGCCGATGCCGATGAACGCAAGTTGCGCACGCAACTGGCGATGCGCATCAACGATCTGATCAAGGAGCGCAAGCTCACCCAGACGGCGGTCGCCGGGATTTTCGGAATCCCCCAGCCGCATATTTCCGAACTGCGCAACTACAAGCTCAGCCGCTTTTCGTCCGAGCGCCTGCTGCATTTCATTACCCAGCTCGACCGGGACGTGGAGATCGTGATTCGCCCCAAGGCGGCGAATCATGCGGCAGGCTTGGTGTCGGTGCTGGTCGCGGCTTGACTGCCCGCGCCGTTCATTATTTCGCCGACCGTTTGCGCCGTATTGCCGTCACCACGGCGGCCGTAGCCTTGGCCGCAGGCTGGGCGCAGTAGTCGGCCCATGCCTTCATCAACTGCACGCGCTTGTCGATCAGGTCGCCGCGCCGGTAGGCGGCTTCCACCTTGTCCGGCAGGCTGTGGGCCAGGGCATGTTCGCAGACCTCGCGCGGGAAGTTGGTCGATTCCGCGCACCAGTCGCGGAAGGTGGAGCGGAAGCCATGCACGGTAATGTCGGTGCGCTTCATCCTGCGCAGCACGGCGGTAAGGCTCATGTCCGACAGCCCGGTGTGCTCCTTCGCGCCGGGGAAGACTGGTTCGCCCTCGCGCGGCAATTCGTTGAGCAACGCGATGGCCGATGCCGCGAGCGGCACGCGATGTTCCTTGCCCATCTTGATGCGCTCGGCCGGCACGATCCACAGGCTGGCATCGAGGTCGATTTCTGCCCAGGTCGCGCCGCGCACTTCGCCGGAACGGGCGGCAGTGAGGATCGTAAATTCGAGGGCGCGCGCCGCCGTACCAACCTGCTTGCGCAGTTCAACCATGAATGCGCCGATCTCGGCCCACGGTAGCGCCGGGTGATGCGCGACCTTCGCCACCTTGTGCGGATTGGCGAGCAGGTTTTCCAGGTACACTGACCGCCCCTATCCCGATTTCAGCCCACCATATAGCCCACCAAATGCACGCTCACTGGAAGTGCTGATGTTTCAGTGAGTGGGCCGTATTACATCCCCTTACATCTCGGCAGCCCCCTGCAACATCCGCCTTACGGTTTCGGTCGATAATGCAAACCGTCAAAACGGAGGATGCCAGCGTCGTGGGGAATCGGGAAGAAGGCGCCGAGCGGTGCGGCTCTGAAGCGACCCGGCGCCGACCGATACTTGCGGCCCCTTGCCTGCTTTGACGGGTACTATCTCGCTTGGCCCGTTATGGAGAAACCATTCCCGCATGCGCAAAGAAGTCAAAGAGAAGCCCCAATACGCCATCGTGGCCGCCGTACAGCTACCGAATGTGAGCGACGTCGAGTTCGAGGCTTCGTTGGCCGAGTTGCGCGATCTTGCCAAGACGCTGGGTTACACGATCACCGCCACGTTCACGCAGAATCGCTCCAGTTTTGACACGACCGCCTACCTGGGCGCCGGCAAGCGCGAGGAGATACGTAGCTTCGTGGATAGCGAACCCGCACCCGTCGCCTTCGAGAAAATGCCGCAGGCCGCCGCCGACCCGGACGCCGGCAGGATCGAGGTAATCTTCGTCGATCATGAGATATCGCCATCGCAGGCGCGCAATCTCGAAAAGGAGGTGGGCTGCGAAGTGATGGACCGCACCATGGTCATCCTGGAGATTTTTCATCGCAACGCGCGCTCGCGCGCCGCCCGCGCCCAAGTGGAGATTGCGCGCCTCGGCTACCTGGCGCCGCGCCTGCGCGAGGCGGCGAAACTCGCCGGCCCGCAAGGACGGCAGCGCAGCGGCACCGGCGGTCGCGGCGCCGGCGAATCGCATACCGAACTGGATAAACGCAAAATCCGCGATCGCATTGCAGAACTCCAGCAAGAGATCGCGGCGATGGATGTCGAACGCGAGACTCAGCGCGCGCGCCGGCAAGAACGCAGTGGACACAGTGGGCTCGCCAGCGTGGCGCTGGTCGGCTATACCAACGCGGGCAAGTCCACGCTGATGCGCGCCCTCACCGGCAGCGACGTGCTGGTCGAAAACAAACTCTTCGCGACGCTTGACACCACCGTGCGCACCCTTCAACCCGAGAACCGGCCGCGCGTGCTCGTCAGCGACACGGTCGGCTTCATCAAGAACCTGCCGCACGGTCTGGTCGCCTCGTTCAAGTCGACGCTTGAGGAAGCGCTCGATGCCGCCTTGCTGCTGCACGTCATCGACGCTAGCGATCCAGGCTTCGAACGGCAGTTGGAAGTCACCGACAAGGTACTGGCCGAAATCGGTGCGCAGGACGTGCCGCGCCTCCGCGTGTTCAACAAGATCGACCATGTCGGCGACGCCGCAGCGCAAGCCGCGCGTACCGCCGCACTGCGCGCTCAGTATCCGGATTGCATCGCGATGAGCGCGCGCAGCGCGGACGACGTCGCCTTGCTGCATAAAGCGATCGTCGCGTTTTTCCAACAGGGCCTCGTTGAGGCCGAGCTTTTTCTCCCCTGGTCGGCACAACAATCCCGCAACGAGATTTTCGCCACCTGTCAGGTGCTGCAGGAACGTGCCGACGGCGCGGGCGCGTTCCTGCTCATTCGCGGTGCGCGCGCAACGGTCGAAAGCCTATGCGCGCGTTACAGCCAGATAGTGCCCTAGCGCCGGTTTTGTATGCGCGACCTTCATCAATCCTTACCAGACCCCTCCCAATGAAAAGAACCGATCTCGAAAAGAACATGGCACACAAGCTGGACAGCCGGATGAAAAGCGCAGGAACGCCTGGGCGGTTTGCCGGCGCAACGGTGCTGGATCGCAAGGAACAACGCAAATTGGATCAAGCGAAGGGGCTGATCCCCTTTGCCGTGAAGCTGGATGCGCAGTTGGTCGAAACGATCCGCGCCCTGGCCGCATCCCGGCAAATGGATTTGAATGTGCTGGTCGGCGCACTGCTGCAGCAGGGATTGGCTCATGGCTGATGGCATCACGTAGCCCGCCGCCGCGCTGGGCGCAGAGGACATCAGCAGCAAAATGCCGAGGCCCATGCCGCGAAAACCGAGGGCCAAGCGGCGAGGACAAACAGCAGAGGCACGACGAGCAGCTTGCCCAGCGCAGCCAGCACAGCATCGCGCGGGTCATGGCGCAGGCTGCGGAAATCCAGCGCCGCACCGGTGCACAGCAAGGCTAGCGGCAGCGTCATGTTGGCGAAGTACTCGCGTATCCCCCGGATTGCCGGCGTTGCAGCAGAAAGCGTCGCGAACGGTTATGGTGCAATGCGCGTAAGCGTGCCGTTTTCGAGCTTCACACGGTCACCGGCAATAAAGGCAGGCTTTTCGGCAAAACGTACTTGCTTCTTGTCGCCATTGTCCATCTTCACCACGACTTGGTACTCGGTCTTTTCTTTCACTTTCTTTTCCACCTGATGACCAGCGTAGGCACCACCGGCTGCGCCGGCAAGGGTGGCTATCGTGTTTCCCGAGCCCTTGCCAACCTGATTGCCAAGCAGTCCTCCCGCTACTCCGCCAGCGACTGCGCCAAGGCCCGAACCCTTCCCTTCGACTTTTACGGTCTGAACTTCAATCACCTTGCCGCAATTGGTACAGCTTGCCGCAAAACTCGACGAAATAAACAACAACAGCATCGTGGCGAAGACTGCAAACTGTCTGAAAAGCATGGTCATCTCCTGAAAGATCAAAGGGAAGGTTGCTTGCGAAATTCTGCCACAGCAGCCCAACTGCTGCCGATAATTTCAATCTGGCGCGAGCCCCTGTCGAGTACGGCATTGGGCCTGCGCATCTTTCCTGCGAGGTCAGCCAATTTGCTCTGAATGAGTGCTTCAGACTGATTGCGGCCCCCCAGAATTCTTGGGGGCCGTCCGTGTCTATGCCAATGCAATGTTGCGAGACTTCGATGACGAGCGTCGGCTTACCGAAGTACAGCGGCCATTGACCTCCCAGATCCTTGCGGTGACGGGGCAAGCCGGGCTATGGTCGCGCAGGCAGCGTTCCACCACGGATAGGAAAATGCGCAGCACCGTGCCTTGCAGGGCTGTGTCGCTCTGAAGGAAGTAGCGCAGCCGCTTGGGCACCGCCAGCACCCACTGCCGCACCGGTAGGCGCAGGAAGACGTGATCGACGAGAGGCGCCGCCGTCTCCATCATGCGCCGTGTGTTGCAGGACGGACACACGCCCCTGCCCTTGCAGGAATAGGCGATGAGGACTCGTGCTGGCAGGTGTCACACCAGGCGCGGGCAAAGCCGTGGGCGAGGGTGCCGCACTCGAGATAGCGGCGGAAGCTGCGCTCGACATACGCCGGCGGCGACTCGTCACCGAGCCCGCTGGGAATAGAAGGAGCCGGAAATTATTGGCAGCGTAGCCCATCTCTCGCAGGTGAGCATATTTTATTTCTTGCATAATTCAGCCCACTCTGCATCCGTAAAAAGCCTTGATCGCGTATGAAAGGCCTTGCCTTCCGGCCCTTCCAGTGAGAAGGTGCCGCCCGTGCCTTCGGTCACGTCGATGATCAGCTGGGTGTGCTTCCAGTATTCGTACTGCGACTTGCTCATGTAGAAGGGGCAGCCGCCGATGTCGCCGAGATATTCGTCGCCGGTGCCGATAGTCAGATCACCGGGGAGGTAGCAGTTGGCCGCGCTGTTGTCGCAGCAGCCCCCAGACTGGTGAAAAAACACCGGGCCGTGCTTCCGCTTCAGCAATTCGATCAGTTCGATCGCTGCGGGGGTGGCGATTACTTTCTCGACCATATCCGTATCCTGGTGAAAAAAAGTTCGAGCCTTGCGACCCGAACCCTGAATCCGCATTGCGCGGAGGAGGATCAGAAGAACCCCAGTTTCTGTTCGGCGTAGCTGACCAGCAGGTTCTTGGTCTGCTGGTAGTGGTCGAGCATGACCTTGTGGGTCTCGCGGCCGATGCCGGATTCCTTGTAGCCGCCGAAGGTTGCATGCGCGGGGTAGGCGTGGTAGCAGTTGGTCCATACACGACCGGCCTTGATGGCGCGACCCATGCGATAGGCGACATTACCGTTGCGGCTCCAGACGCCGGCGCCGAGGCCATACAGCGTGTCGTTGGCAATCGCCAGGGCTTCGGCCTCGTCCTTGAAGGTGGTCACGGCGAGTACCGGGCCGAAGATTTCCTCCTGGAAGATGCGCATCTTGTTGTGGCCCTTGAACAGGGTGGGCTGCACGTAATAGCCGCCATCGAATTCGCCGCCGATCACGGCCTGCTTGCCGCCGGTCAGCACCTGGGCGCCTTCCTGGCGGCCGAGGTCGAGGTAGGAGAGGATCTTGGTCAGTTGCTCCTTGGACGCCTGGGCGCCGAGCATGGTGTCGGTGTCGAGCGGATTGCCCTGCTTGATGGCCTTGACGCGGGCCAGGCAGCGTTCCATGAACTTGTCGTAGATGGATTCCTGGATCAGTGCGCGGGACGGGCAGGTGCACACCTCGCCCTGGTTGAAGGCGAACAGCACCAGGCCCTCGATGGCCTTGTCGAGGAAGCCGTCGTCCTTGTCCATCACGTCGGCGAAGAAGATGTTGGGCGACTTGCCGCCCAGCTCCAGCGTCGCCGGGATCAGGTTGTTGGCGGCGGCTTGAGCGATGACGCGGCCGGTGGAGGTGGAGCCGGTGAAGGCGATTTTCGCAATTCGTTTGCTGGTGGCCAATGGCATGCCGGCTTCGCGGCCGTAGCCGTTCACGATGTTGAGCACGCCCGGCGGCAGGATGTCGGCGATGAGTTCGGCCAGGATCAGGATGGAGATCGGCGTCGACTCGGCCGGCTTTAGCACCACGCAGTTGCCGGCACCGATGGCGGGGGCCAGCTTCCAGGCCGCCATCAGGATCGGGAAGTTCCAGGGGATGATTTGGCCGACAACGCCGAGCGGTTCATGGAAATGGTAGGCGACGGTGTTCTCGTCGATCTCGCTCAGGGCACCTTCCTGGCCGCGCAGGCAGCCGGCGAAGTAGCGGAAGTGGTCGATCGTGAGGGGAATATCGGCATTCAGGGTTTCGCGGATCGGCTTGCCGTTGTCCACCGTCTCGGCATAGGCCAGCAGCTCGAGATTGGCTTCGATGCGATCAGCGATCTTCAACAGCAGGTTGGAGCGCGTGGTGATGTCAGTCTTGCCCCACGCATCGGCGGCGGCATGGGCGGCGTCGAGCGCCAGTTCCACGTCTTCGGCGCCGGAGCGGGCGGCTTTGGCGTAGACCTTGCCATTGATCGGCGTGATGACGTCGAAATACTCGCCCTTGACCGGCGCGGTCCACTTGCCGCCAATGAAGTTGTCGTATTTGGCCTTGAACTGGACTTTGGCGCCTGCGGTACCGGGTGCGGCGTAAATCATGGGTTATCTCCTCCTGGTTGGTGTGTTGACGCAGCCAATGGCCGGATCTGATCTTGTTCCGCAGGGAATGTGCCAGGGGTGTGGCATATGTTTAACTAACTGATTGGTAATGAATCATGTCGGGGTCTGACCGGGCATCGGAACGCATGGGGACGCATCGATCCGGCACACTGTCACGATTTGACACAGTTGCCTGCCCGATACCGTGGAAGTCTTGCGCCCCGACATGGGCGCGCGTATGGTGGCAATACATAAAAGGGCCGTCCGGCTGGATGCGCCTGATAACGGAGGAGGTGAAGATGCTGCCCACACCCACGGGCGCGGCCTTGCGCCAGGCGCGCCATTTGTTGATCGAGTGCGGCGAAGTGCCGCCCGCCAAACTCGTCGGCCCCACCGTCGCGCGCTCCTGGCGCCGCTGCCTCGATGCCGGCCTCGCCCCCATCGGTCGTCTGCCCGATGCGCCGCAACTCGACGCCTGCGCCGTGCTGCGCGCGACGGAGCGCCAGCGCGAACTGGTGGCCCATGCCCGGCCGGTGATGGAATACCTGCATGCCCAGACGCGCGATTCGGGCAGCATGGTGATCCTTGCCGACGACCACGGCGTGCTGCTGCAGTCGCTCGGCGATGCGGATTTCGTTGGCCGCGCTGAGCGCGTCGCTTTGGCGCCGGGCGCCTCGTGGCACGAGCGCCATCGCGGCACCAACGCCATCGGTACGGCGCTCGCCGAGGCCGGCCCGGTGGTGGTGCATGGCGCCGAACACTACCTCGACCGCAACGGCTTCCTCACCTGCGCCGCCGCCACCGTGACGGCGCCGGACGGTCGCCTGCTGGGGGTACTCGATATCTCCGGTGACCAGCGCGGCCGCCATCCCCACACCTTCGGCTTGGTACGCGCGGCAGCGCAGATGATCGAGAACCGCCTGTTCGACGCGCGGCACGGCGAGGCGCTGCGTCTGCGCTTCCATTCGCTGGCGGAGGGCATCGGCACGGTGGCCGAGGGCGTCGTGGCCCTCTCCGACGACGGCTGGATTATCGGCGCCAACCCGGCCGGGCTGGCGCTGCTGGGCCTCTCTCCCGTCGATCTCGGCGCCACGCCGATTGCCCGCGTGCTGCAACTGCGTCAGGCCGACCTCGTCGACTGGGGGCGCCGCCATGGCGGCGAAGCCCTGCCGACAATGAAGCGTGATGGCGGTCGCCTGCATGTGCGCGTCGAACCGGGCCGCGCCGCGAGCCGCGTGTACGTGCCGCCCACCCACGCCATTCCGGAGCGGGCACCCGACGCCCTCGCGGCCCTCGACACTGGTGATGCGCGGCTCCAGGTCGCTATCGACAAGGCGCGCCGCGTACTCGGCAAGCCCATCGCGCTGCTCCTGCAAGGCGAATCCGGCGCCGGCAAGGAACTCTTCGCCAAGGCGTGCCATGCGGCCGGGTCGCGTCGTGACCAACCCTTTGTCGCCGTGAATTGCGCGACGCTGCCGGAAAACCTGATCGAGGCGGAACTCTTCGGTCACACGCCCGGCGCCTTCACCGGCGCGCGCAAGGAGGGCAGTCCGGGCCGCCTGCGCGCCGCCCACGGCGGCACGCTGTTCCTCGACGAGATCGGCGACATGCCGCTCGCGCAGCAGGCGCGGCTCCTGCGCGCCTTGCAGGAGCGCGAGGTGGTGCCCGTCGGCGGCGACCGGCCGGTGGCCGTGGATTTCGTACTGATCTGCGCGACGCACCGTGACCTCAAGGCCGAGATGGCGACCGGCCGCTTCCGCGCCGATCTCTATTACCGCATCAACGGCATGACCCTGATGCTGCCGGCGCTACGCGAACGTGCCGATTTCTCATCCCTGGTCGCGCGCATGCTGCGGGAAATCGCCACGGACCGCGACATCGTTCTCGATGCCGTCGTGGCCACCGCTTTCGCCGCCTACGCGTGGCCGGGCAACCTGCGTCAGCTCGCCAACGCCCTGCGTACCGCCTGTGCGCTCCTCGACGCCGACGAGACGCGCATTGGCTGGCGCCACCTGCCCGATGACCTTGCGGACGAGTTGCAGCGCTGCGCCGTGCCGGATGCTGCGACACCGCCGGCGCTGCCCATCCCCGACGGGGAAAACCTGCACGCACTCTCCGCGGCAGCCATGGCGCGTGCCATTACCGCCAGCCAGGGCAACATGTCGGAAGCGGCGCGGCGATTGGGGATTAGCCGAAACACGCTTTATCGACGCTTGAAAGGTCGCAGGGGCTTATAGCGGTCGCAGAATGTCAGTGTCGATCATTGCCAACGACTTGCGCTTGTACCATGGACAGTGCCGAGATTTAATTAAATTATTGTGACTTTCTGGCTATAATGAGGGGCTTTCCATCCTTGCCCGACCCGTACGCATGCGGGAGGGCTCAACCACTGACCCAAAAGGAGCGTGCATGCGACATTACGAAATCGTTTTCATCGTCCATCCGGACCAATCCGACCAAGTGCCGGCCATGATCGAGCGTTACAAGACGTTGGTCACTGCCAAGACGGGTGCGATTCATCGCCTCGAAGACTGGGGCCGCCGCCAGTTGGCCTATCCGATCCAGAAAGTTCACAAGGCCCACTACGTGCTGATGAACATCGAGTGCGATAGCGATACCCTTGCCGAACTCGAGAACGCCTTCAAGTTTAATGATGCCGTGCTGCGTCACCTGACCGTCAAGATGGATAAGGCCGAAACCGCGCCGTCGCCGATGATGAAGGAAGAGAAGTCGCGCTCCCTGACCAGCGAAGGCCAAGGCGAAGTCCGTACCGAGGAGGCCACGGCTGCCGCTTGAGACTAACCGCTGCGCGCTTTCCGGGCAGTTGATCGAGCGAGGCCAGCTTCGATATACACCTGCAGGAGTTCCGGTCATCGAATTCCTTGTAGGGCATGTTTCGGAGCAGCAGGAAGCCGGCAATCCGCGCCGGGTCGAATGCGAAATGCCTTGTGTGGCAATAGGGTCTGCCGCCCTGATGCTCAAAACAGCCGATCCCGGAATGGCACTGGAAGTCGAAGGTTTCCTCGCCGCCCGCAGCCTCAAACAAAAGTCAATCGTGCTCCACGCGACGCACATCGAATTTATGGAAAATTGAACAAAGGATTTTGAAATGGCATTCAAGCCCAGCAATAAGAAGAAAGATGATCGCAACAAGAACCGTAATATGTTCAAGCGTCGCAAGTTCTGCCGCTTCTCGGCGGAAAAGATCGAACAGGTGGATTACAAGGATGTGGATATCCTGAAGGATTTCATTACCGAAAACGGCAAGATCATGCCGGCCCGCATCACCGGCACCAAGACGCGCTTCCAGCGTCAGCTGTCGACTGCCATCAAGCGTGCGCGCTTCCTGGCCCTGATGCCCTACACCGATCTGCACCAGTAAGCGAGGAGAACCACGATGCAAATCATTCTGATGGACAAAGTTGTTAACCTCGGCAACCTCGGTGATGTCGTCAAGGTCAAGCAGGGTTATGCCCGCAATTTCCTGATCCCCAAGGGTTTCGCCAAGCGTGCTAGCGCTGAGAACATGAAGGTGTTCGAAGCACGCCGTGCCGAGCTTGAAAAAATATCTGCCGAAAAACTCGCTGCGGCGCAAGCCAAAGCTGCCAAGCTCGAAGGTTTCAAGGTCGAGATCGCGCGCAAGGCTGGTGTCGATGGTCGCCTGTTTGGTTCCGTAAGCCCGGCCGATGTGGCCGAAGCGCTGAGTGCCAAGGGTATCGAGATCGAGAAGAGCATGGTGCGCATGCCGGACGGCCTGCTGAAAGTGATCGGCGAGGTGGTGTTGGAAGTGGCGCCACATGCCGATGTGGTGGCCAGTGTGACGGTTAACGTTATCGGCGAGCAGTAAGTATTTTGCTCGACGACGAGAGGCTGCCTGCGGGCAGCCTTTTTTATTGTGCGCCCGTCACGGGCGCACTCTTGCGGGTGGAAGTCCCGCCGTAAGTTGAT
>CAYZEA010000028.1:0-35342 GCA_964477575.1 uncultured Methyloversatilis sp. | reverse complement strand
ATGGCAACTATTACTTGGTCGGACAGTTGCGCGGCGGCTCCAGCAGTTGTACTTCAAAAGAGAGCGACTCCTACGGCCGGCTTGACAAAGCCTACAACGCTGCCCTGAAGCAGTGGCTGGATACGTCCGCCGTAACCTATACCTTGTCCGTCAGCATTTCCGGATCCGGCACAGTCGGCAGCAGTCCGGCGGGTATCGACTGCGGCACCGATTGCACGGAAAGCTACTCGGCTGGCACCAGTGTCAGTCTGACGGCGACACCCAACACCGGCTATGGGTTCCAGGGGTGGGGAGGCGCCTGCTCCAGTACCTTGCCGATCTGCACGGTCACGATGGCCGAAGCGAAGTCAGTTTCCGCCACCTTTCGCCAAGAGACCGCAACGACAACCGGTGCGGATTGCATTTTCAACTGGGCGGAACGGTTCTACCCTGAGTTGTTTTCCCCGAGTGGGGCCAAGTCAAAGACATTTGGTAGCTACTACTACCGCTACTACGCCAGCAGCAATGCGTACTTAGCGAATTCAAGCGACAATAGTCATATCTACTATATTGGGCTGCTTTCCGGCCAGGCACTGCTGGATGTAGGCGCCATGAGTACATGGATAGCGACAGCGGGATGTACGCAATGAAGACAAGCATCGGAACAAATTGGCATGTTTGCCGGTAATGGCCTGCGAACGGTAGGGTGGATTCAAGTCTGAAGCGAAACGACTGTAAGGCAAACCGATAATCCCGCCATGGGTCTCTTTGACTGGCTAAAACCTACCCCCCCTCTCGATCCCGAAACCGCCCGACGCGTGGAACAAACCGTCGCTACCGCCGAACCGTTGATCCGGCAGACGTCGGATTACGCCCATGTCCTGGCACCTGCAGTGCGCCATGCCCTCGATCATTGCCAGCGCATCGCCGAGCAAATTCCCGGCCCGGTTGACATTACCCGCGCTGCTTTCGCCGCCGACCCGACGGTACATGCCATTTTCGGCAGCGCCGACGACATCGGCACCATGCTGGCCCGTAGCCAGTGCGTCCGCGAGCACATGGCCGAGATGGCACTGGCCAGCGGGCAGTGTTGCGCCATCCTGGGCATGCGCCATCGCGAGAAATCCGGTTTTGGTGTCGGCATGACGGGCGATGTCATCCATTCCGATGTACCGCAACGCACGCTTTACTTTACCGACCATACACTCGCCGAACCCAGCCCGGATCTCGCGGGTGCACGCTTGCGCCTGCGCGATGCGCTGTATGACGGTCTGCTCAAAGGCTTTGCCGCCCACGTGGCCGACGAGCGGGAAGTTCGCGATAGCCTCTCCCGCGAACACGCCATCATGAATGCCCAACTACGTGCCAGTCGCTTGTCCGCAGACCACACCCGTCGGCTTGAGGCGCTGAGCGAGCGCTTGCACGCCTCGCGCGACGCGCTGCAACCCGAGCGCCTGCGCGAAGCGCTGATCGATACGCTCAGCGATCCGGAACCCTACCTGAGCCTCGCGCCCGTCAACGTCACGGTTGATCGCTTCGGCATCATTGCCGGACCAGATAGCGGCCTAGGGGGCGACACCCTGCACTTCATGGAACTGTCGGCGCGCGACAAACGGCGCTGGGTGGTTATGCTCGCCATGATCAATCATGATGAGGTACGCGAAGCCCTGGAGCGCTTTGAGTCCGCGCGCCGCTATATTGTGATCTGATGCAACGCCTCCTCCCGCTGTTGCTTGCCCTGCTCTGCCTGTCCGCGCATGCTCAGGACAAGTTGCCGCCCAGCGTCCTCGCTGCCCTGAAATCCGCCGGCATTCCCTTGCAAGCCGTCGCCGTTGTCGCACAGCCGCTGGATAACGGCAAACCCGCCCTGCAGCATCAGGCCCAAACCCCCATGAATCCGGCTTCGCTGATGAAATTGCTCACCACGCTGGTGGCCCTCGACACCCTCGGCCCGGCCACCACTTGGCGTACCGAGGTGTTGAGCATGGTTCCCCCTGAAAACGGCATGCTTGCCGGCGACCTGATCCTGCGCGGCAGCGGCGATCCCCGCTTCACCTACGACCGGCTCTGGTTGCTGCTGCGCGAACTGCGCGGGCGCGGGGTGGAAAAAATTCGCGGCGACCTTATTCTCGATCGCAGCGCCTTTGCCTTGCCCGAACACGACCCGGCGGCCTTCGATGCCAAGCCGCTGCGTCCCTACAATGTCGGCGCCGATGCTTTGCTGTTCAACTTCGCCACGCTGCATCTCACCCTGGTGCCGGAAAGCCATGCCGTGCGACTGCTCGCCGAACCCCTGCCGGCGGGCTTCGCGGTCGTCAATCGCCTGCGACTGACCGAAGGCAGGGGCTGCGGCGAATGGCGCGAAGTACTCAACGCCCAACTTACCGCCAACCAGCTCACCCTCTCGGGCGACTTTCCTCGCAGTTGTGGCGAAAAACGCTGGCACCTCGCCGGCCTGCCAAATGCACAACTGCTGCATGGCGTCTTTACCCAGTTGTGGCGCGAACTCGGCGGCGAGTTTTCCGGGGGGGTGCGCGAAGGCACAACCCCGCCCAATGCCACTTTGCTGGCGGCCAGCGAATCGCCCGCCCTCGGCGAAATCGTGCGCGACATCAACAAGTTTTCCAACAATGTCATGGCCCAGCAGCTCTATCTAAAAGTCGGCGCTGGCGAGACGGCGCTTGCGGAGAAAAATATTCGCGTTTGGCTCACACAGAAGCATCTGGATTTCCCCGAACTCATTCTCGAGAACGGCTCGGGGCTGTCGCGCCGCAATCGCATTGCTGCGCAAAGCTTGGCGCGCCTGCTCGATGCCGGCTGGCGCAGCGCGGCAATGCCGGAGTACATCTCGTCGCTGCCGATTGTCGCTGCCGACGGTACCGCCAAAAAGCGCTACAACGGCGTCAGCTATGCCGGCCAGGCCCACCTCAAGACCGGCTCGCTCGAAGGCGTGCGCGGCATCGCCGGCTATCTGCTCGACAAGCGCGGTCGGCGCCATCTGGTCGTCTGCATGGTCAACCACCCGAACGCGGCACAGGCCCAACCGGCCTTCGACGCCCTGCTGGAGTGGCTGTGGCGCAGCGAGTAGCCTGCCCGTTCGCATAACGGGCGGCGCAACAATTCGGTAACCTTTCTGCAACATTGGTTATCATTGCCGGCATGGACACCCTGTTCTTTCTGGCCGTAGCGGCCGTGCTGATCGTGCTGGTCTTCGACTACACCAATGGTTTCCACGACGCCGCCAACATCGTCGCCAGCATCATCGCCTCGCGCGCGATGACGCCGGTGCAGGCGATTCTGATTGTCGCCACCTTCGAGTTCCTCGGCCCATTGCTGGGCGGTACGGCCGTGGCCAACACCATCGGCAAATTCATTTCGCTGGAGGGCGTCGATGCGATATTGGCCCTGCAGATACTGGTGTGCGGCCTGTTCGGTGCGATCACCTGGAACCTGCTGACCTGGTGGAAGGGCATCCCCTCCTCTTCCTCGCACGCGTTGGTTGGCGGACTCGTCGGCGCGGTGGTCGTCGCGGTTGGTGGCGATCATGTTGTCTGGGGTTTTCGCGAACTGGCCGACGGCCACATCACCGGCATCGTCAAGGTACTCGCTGCGCTGATTCTCTCGCCGCTGATCGGCTTCTGGGGCGGCTTCCTCTTACACCGGATCATGCTCACCTTGCTGCGCGGTGCCAAGCCGATCATCAACCGCAACCTACGCGGAGCGCAATACTTCACCGCCGCCGGCTTGGCCTTTTCGCACGGCGCCAACGACGCCCAGAAAAGCATGGGCATCCTTACCCTGGTGCTGCTGTTGGGCGGCTTCATTGAACATTTCGAGGTGCCCTTCTGGGTCATCCTTGCCTGCGCAGTTGCAATGACCCTCGGCATCCTTTCCGGCGGCTGGCGCATCGTGCGTACGCTGGGCTTTGCCATCTACAAGGTGCGCCCGCTGCATGCCCTCGACTCGCAACTGACCTCGGCCGCGGTGATCTTCACCGCCTCCGCCATCGGTGCGCCGGTCTCCACCACCCATGTCGTCGCCACCTCGATCATGGGCATCGGTGCCTCGGAACGGCCCAAGGCCGTACGCTGGGCCAAGGCCCGCGAGATCGCCACCACCTGGGTCATCACCATTCCGGGCGCTGCACTCGTTTCAGTCAGCGCCTATCTGCTGTTGCATACCCTCCTCGCCCTCTCCGGGAGTTCATCATGAGCACAGACCACGACAAGTCACTGCTGGCGCGCCTCTTCGAGCGCTTCTTTCCTCAGTCCGCCGACTTTTTCCTGCTGCTGCACGATCAGAGCCATCATGTCGAACACACGGTGAATCTGCTGGTACGCTACATGGAAAGCGGCGACCCCGAAATCGGCGAAGACATCCGCGAGGATGAACACGCCGCCGACCGCGTCAAGGTACATAACCTGCACACGCTCAACGAGGCCTTCTCGACACCGATTGATCGCGAGGACATCTACCGCGCCATCACCACACTCGATGAGGTGGTCAACGCCTGCAAAGACGCCGTCAGCGAAATGAATGCGTTGGAGCTTAAGCCTGACAGCGTCACCCTCGAAATGGCGCGCCTGTTACACGACGGCGTGGTGGCGCTCACCGCCGGCTACGGCCGTCTGAGCGACCGGCCGGCGGATGCCGCCGAACATGCCAACGCCGCGCGCAAGGCCGAAAGAAAAGTCGAGAAGCTTTACCGCAAGGCGCTCGCGCAACTTTTTCAGGGCGACGACTACATCCAAATGTTCAAGCGCCGCGAAATCTACCGCCACCTCACCCACGCGGCCGAGCGCATGGCCGCCTGCGCCAACACCCTGCACGACATCGTGGTGAAGATGGTCTAGCCGGATCGGCCTCCGGCGGACCCTGAAAAAGTCGACGCGGGCGGGACGGCGCTGGCGTCAGGCCGAGGCAACCGGAAGGGTAAGCTCGAAGATGCTGCCGACGCCGGGCGTGGAACGCACCGCGATGCGGCCCCCCATCGCAGCGACAATGCGTCGCGCGAGGGCAAGACCGAGGCCGAGGCCGCCATGGGTACGAGTGTACGAACTGTCGGCCTGGTAGAAGGGCTGGAACAGTCGCTCCAACACGTCGGGCGTCATGCCCGCACCGGTATCGCGCACGCTCAGGTGCAACTGAGCCGCACCCTCCATATGCGCCGCCACCGCGATTTCGCCCTGCGCGGTAAAGGCGACGGCGTTCTTCAACAGAATGGCCACCACCTTGCCCATCAGCCTTTCATCCAGATTGAGCAGTTCCGGTACATCCGCCGCCACATCGATCCGCAGGGCGATGCGGTGCGTCGCCGCCACCAGATGCGGATCCATGGCCTCGTTCAGCAACTCGACAAGGCGGCAGAGCGCCGGCCGTACCTGTATGCCACCATCCTCCGCAGCGACGAACTCCAGAATGTCGGTCAGGATGTTTTGCAAAGATTCCCCGCTGGCAATGATGGTATCTACCTCGTCGCGCTGTTCGTCGCTCAGGTCGCTCATCTTCAGCAGTTGCGCCATGCCGAGCACGCCATTCATGGGCGTGCGCAATTCGTGGCCCATGGTCGAGAGGAACTCGCTCTTCATGCGGCTGGCGCTCTCGACCGCCTCAAGCCGGGCGGACAGCACCTTGCGCCGCTCCTCCTCGATGATGCGGGTGTTCGCCACCAGCGCGCCAGCGGCCATGACGATGGACTCGATTTCGGCCACGCGGCTGGTCGGCGCCAGACGCACATCTTCGCCTTGCAGCGCCTGTTCGAGATTGGCCGTCGCCTGTACCAATGGACGGATGAAATAGCGGTGCGCGGCAAACGCAAACAAGGTCACCACGAGCATGACGAAACCGAGGCCGGCAAGCCCCACACGTTCGGCCTGCAGCGCAAGCCGCTGAATCTCGGAAAATCGCTCGCCGGTCAACTGGCGCGCCTGTGTGGATAGCGTATCGGTCACGCTCTTCAACTCACGCGTGGTTTTCTCCCACACGCGGGCATCATTCCGGTCGATTTCGACGATGTCGCGGCGTAAGGCGATCAGGCGCTGCGCCTTATCGGAAAGTTGCGCACCGCGCGCACGCGCGGCCATCGTCAACTGGTGCGACAGTTCATCGAGGCTAGCGACGGACTCGCCGCTCATGACGCGAATCAGCAATTCCTTCCACGCCGCGGCACCGGCCGGATGGCGCGCCGCGAAGATCTCATCGATCTCCATCATCAGGAGGAACGCCTCGGCATTCAGCGCATCGCGCTGCGTACGGTGTGCCGCCAACTCGGTGAGGGTGGTCAGCGTGCGCAGCCCGACCTCCTTGATCTTCTCATCGCTGCGGAAACCGGCTTCGTTGTAAACCAGGGTCTGCGCCGCCAAGCGCGCCTGCCGCCGTCGCGCCGAATCGGTGGCATTCAGCAATTCCTCGCCGAACAGAATCAAGCGCTCGATATCGCTGGCGACTTCCTGACGGGCCACGATGCCGGGCAACACGGTGTCGCGCGTATCCGCAGCCATCTCGGTAATGCGGATCTGTGCTGCCACCACGATCCAGAGCGTCGCTGCGGCGACAATGAACAGCGCCAGTCCGCTCAGCACCAGCAGATAACGCAGCCGATAGCTGCGTCCGGGTGGCGCTTCAGTCTCGGCAGGAGGAGATGATGACAATTTCAAAAAACGCTAGCGGGGAAATAGGCGTTGTTGATCCGGGCGAAAGTGCCGTCGCTCAGAATGGTTTCGATGGCGGCATTCAGCCGCTTGCGCAACTCGTCGCGCCCCTTGGCGACCGGAATCGCCACGTCGCCCCCCAACCCTTGTCCATCGATCGGACCGCCGATGAAGTCGAAGCGCGCGCCCTCCGGCGTGCTCAGGAAGGCGTAATGGCTCACCGTGGAACCGAAGATCAGGTCGACCTTGCCCGCCACCAAAGCATTGTTGCGCTCCACGTTGGAGGCGAAGGAAGCAACTGAGGCTACATCGGCAAACTTCTCAAGCAGGAATTTTTCCTGCACCGACCCCTTCTGCACGCCAATATGCCGGCCTTTCGCAGTTTGGGGCGAGACCTCGACCATTGCCCCGGGCTTGCCGACGAACATCGACGACGAGCGCCAAAAGCGGTTGGTAAAGTCAACCTGCTTTTCGCGCTCCACCGTGCGCAGCACGTTGGCAACGACGAAATCGAAACGCTTGTCGACCACGCCGGGCAGAAAGTCGGCAAAGGTCGTCGCCACGAACCGGCACTCGCCCGCCATCGCCCGGCAAATGGCGCGGCCGATCTCCACCGAAAAGCCGGTCAGCTCGCCGCGTTCGTTGGTCCAGCAAAACGGCCGGTCGTTATTGTTCACCGCTACCACGAACGGATCGGCCGCCAGGACCGGGCCAACGGCAAACATCAGCATGGCAATTACGCGATACAGCGTCCGAAACAACATATCGTCTCCCCTCGATCATCGTTGGCGCCACCGACAAGGCGTACCCCAGATGCCCCGGAATGTTACTACTTTCCATATTGCGAGCCGATGAGAAGCATAGCCAGCATGAGCGCGAAAAGTCGACACTGGCGGGACAGCGAATCAGTTAGGTAACGGCATCGTCGCACGGTTCAGCAGTCCCATCCAGCCGCGAATCACGCGGTAGAGCACCCAGACGCCGGTGATGACAATCACCATGAACGCGGCGGGAATGCCAATGAAGGTCGCGGCCAGCAAACCGGCAACCAGCAGCCACAAGGCCGCAAACCAGAAGCTGCGCAACTGCCAGCGCCAGTGCGATTCCAGCCAGGTGCCGCGCACGTTGTCACGCGTCACATAGTTGATGATCACGGCGATGATCGACGGCCAGCCGAAGACAAAGGCGCCGATGATCGAGGCCGAGGTCATGATGCCCGACAAGGCCGAGAGCGCATGCAAGCCATACATGATGTGGGCCCAGGCCCGCGGGCCATCAAGGTTTTCAGCTGCACTTACCGGTGTGCCATCGGGTTCATAGTCGGCCATATCAGAGTCCTAACTGGTTCCATAGTTCATCCACACGCTGTTTGACCGCAGCATCCATCACGATCGGTCGGCCCCATTCGCGACTCGTTTCGCCCGGCCACTTGTTGGTGGCATCGATGCCCATCTTGCTGCCGAGACTGGCCACCGGCGAGGCAAAGTCGAGATAATCGATCGGCGTGTTTTCGGCAATCAAGGTGTCGCGTGCCGCATCGACGCGCGTCGTCATCGCCCAGACCACTTCCTTCCAGTCGCGCACATTGATGTCGTCGTCCACCACGATGATGAACTTGGTATACATGAACTGGCGCAGAAAGCTCCAGATGCCGAACATCACGCGCTTGGCGTGGCCGGGATACTGCTTCTTGAGGCTCACCACGGCCAGGCGGTAGGAGCAGCCTTCCGGTGGCAGATAGAAGTCGACGATCTCCGGGAACTGCTTCTGCAGCAGCGGCACAAAAACTTCATTCAGTGCCACGCCAAGCATCGCCGGCTCATCGGGCGGCTTGCCGGTATAGGTGGAGTGGTAGATCGGATCGCGCCGCATGGTAATGCGCTCGATGGTAAAGACGGGAAACTCGGCCTGCTCGTTGTAGTAGCCGGTGTGGTCGCCATACGGGCCCTCCACCGCCGTCTCGTTTGGATGTATCACGCCCTCCAGTACGATCTCGGCACGCGCCGGCACTTGCAAATCGGAGCCAAGGCATTTGGTAAGTTCTGTCTTGCCGCCGCGCAACAAGCCGGCGAACTGGTATTCGGAAAGATTGTCCGGCACCGGTGTCACCGCACCAAGGATGGTGGCCGGATCGCAGCCGAGAACAACCGCCACCGGGAAGGGCTGGCCGGGGTTCTTTTCGCAATGGTCGCGATAATCCAGCGCACCGCCGCGATGCGCCAGCCAGCGCATGATCACCTTGTTGGGGCCGATGACCTGCTGCCGATAGATGCCGAGATTCTGGCGGCTCTTGTTCGGGCCGCGCGTTACCGTCAGGCCCCAGGTGATCAACGGCGCCGCATCGCCGGGCCAGCAAGTCATCACCGGCAAGCGGGAAAGGTCAACTTCCTTGCCCTCCCAGACAACCTCCTGACAGGGGGCCGACGACACCACCTTCGGCGCCATGTGCAGTACCTGCTTCAACACCGGCAGTTTGTCCCACGCATCCTTGAAGCCTTTGGGCGGCTCGGGCTCCTTGAGATAAGCCAGCAGTTTGCCGACTTCGCGCAACGAAGTCTGCCAATCCGCATCGGCCCCCATGCCCAGGGCGACACGCTGCGGCGTACCGAACAGATTGGCCAACACCGGCATCTCGCCAGTGGTCGGCTTCTCGAACAGTAAGGCCGGCCCGCCGGCCCGCAGCACGCGGTCGGCGATCTCGGTCATCTCCAGCTTGGGATTGACGGGAACCGCGATGCGCTTCAGTTCGCCCTTGGCTTCGAGGCGACTGATGAATTCACGAAGGTCTTGCGCAGCATTCATAATTTGGGATGATGCAGCCAGTAGTCGGCCACGATGCCAGCAAACACTGCGGCACCGAACCAGTTGTTGTGAAGGAAGGCCTTGAAGCAGCGCATGCGCTCACGGCCACGAATCAGCGTGTAGTGGTAGGCCGCAATGCCGGCCGCAATGATCAAGCCTGCTGCATAGGCCAGGCCAAACGCCAGTCGATAGCCGACATAAGCCAATAGCGCCAGCGTCAGCCCATAGCAGAGCATGATGATGAGGATGTCGAAACGGCCAAAGGTAATTGCTGACGTCTTGATGCCGATCCTGCGGTCGTCCTCAATGTCCACCAGCGCATATTCGGTATCGTAAGCAATCGCCCAACAGACATTGGCGGCCAGCAGCCACCAGGCAATCGCGGGCACCTGGCCTAGCGTCACGGCAAACGCCATGGGAATACCGAAGCCAAACGCAACACCAAGATAAGCCTGCGGCACGGCAAAGAAGCGCTTGGTAAACGGGTAGCTCACCGCCAGGAATACCGCCGCCACGCCCAGCCCGAACAACAAGGGGGTCATCAGCGGCAGGATCAGCAGAAACGCGCAGGCCACCAGTACGGCAAACAGTGCAAAGGCTTCGCGCGTCGTCACTTTTCCCGCGGCCAGCGGACGTGACTTGGTGCGCTCGACATGCGGGTCGAAGTCGCGGTCGGCATAGTCGTTGATCACGCAACCGGCCGAGCGCATCAGCACCGTGCCGAGCACAAAGACCCACATCACCACCCACACCGGCCGGCCATTGCTGGAAATCCATACCGCCCACAGCGTCGGCCAGAGCAGCAAGAGAATACCGATCGGTTTGTCGAGGCGCATCAACCGCTCGTAGAGGTCGAGGCGTTCCTTGATGTGTGCCAGCGTAGTCATGGAAGAATTCTACGCTTTGAGCAATTCCTCACGCCCACCCAGCCAACGCGTACGGTGACGCTCGGCAAATTCCGGCCATTGGGCCAGCATTTCCTCTGCGGCTTGGCGCGCCGCCTCCATCAGCGCAGTGTCTTCCAGATCGGCAAAGCGCAGCAGCGGCAGGCCACTTTGTCGCGCGCCGACAAATTCGCCCGGACCTCGCAGGTGCAAATCCTGGCGAGCGATTTCGAAGCCGTCGCTGTTTTCGTAGATGATCTTGAGGCGCGCCCGCGCCGTTTCCGACAGCGGATTTTCATAAAGCAGCAGACAGGCGCCCTGTAACTCCGGCGCCGCGCCACGACCGACCCGCCCGCGCAACTGGTGCAACTGGGCCAGACCAAAGCGCTCCGCATGTTCGATCACCATCAGGCTGGCGTTCGGCACATCGACACCGACTTCGATTACGGTGGTTGCCACCAATAGCTGAATCTCATTCTTTACGAAGGCTGCCATCACCGCTGCCTTTTCGTCCGTCTTGAGCCGGCCATGGACCAGCCCCACCTTCAGTTCGGGCAACTCCGCCGTGAGATGGGCATAGGTTTCCTCGGCGGTTTTGAGTTGCAGCGCTTCGGATTCCTCGATCAGCGGACAGACCCAATAGACCTGCCGACCAGCTGCGCACAAATCGCGCACCCGTCCCACCACCTCGTCGCGTCGCGCCGCGCTGACCAGCTTGGTCACCACCGGCGTGCGCCCCGGCGGCAACTCGTCGATCACCGATACATCGAGATCGGCATAGACGCTCATCGCCAGCGTGCGCGGAATGGGGGTCGCCGACATCGCCAACTGGTGCGACTGGAAGCCTTTCTGCTTGAGCGCCAGCCGCTGACGCACGCCGAAGCGGTGCTGTTCGTCGACAATCGCCAGCCCCAGCTTCGCAAACTCAACGCCCTCTTCGATCAGGGCATGCGTACCGACCACCAATGCCGTCTCGCCAGCGCCGACTTTTGCAATCGCCACGCGCTTGTCTTTTTTCTTCTGGCTACCCGAGAGCCAGGTCACCTCAAGTCCAAGCGGCTGAAGCCATACCGCCAGCTTGTGGTAATGCTGCTCGGCGAGGATTTCGGTCGGCGCCATCAGGGCCGCCTGATAGCCGGCCTCAACCGCCCGCAACATCGCCAGCGCGGCAACAATGGTTTTGCCGCTGCCGACATCGCCTTGCAGCAGCCGCTGCATCGGGTAGGGCTGCCGCAGATCCTGTTCGATTTCCTGCCACACGCGTTGCTGGGCGGCAGTGAGCTTGAAAGGTAGCTGCGCCAGCAAGCGTCCGATCAGCTTGCCATCACCAGCGAGAACCGGCGCCCCTCTTGACCGGCGCGCAGCATAGGCCTGTCGCAACGAGATCTGCTGGGCCAGCAGTTCGTCGAAAGCCACACGCTGCCAGAACGGGCCTTGCCAATGGGTCAGTGCCTCGGCCGACAAGCCGGAAGGCGGCGCATGCAGTGAGCGCACGCTCGCGCTAAATTCCTTCAGTTTCAAGCGTGACACCATATCAGCGGGTAGGGTATCGGCCAGATCGACTTCATCCAGCGCCCGCGCGATCAGCTTGCGCAGGGTGGCCTGTCCCAGTCCGGCGGTGGTCGGATAGACCGGCGTCAGCGCCGTCGGGAGAGATTCCTCGCCGTGCAGCACCTTGAAGCGCGGATGGATGATCTCGCTGCCCCAGAAGCCGCCGCGCACTTCACCGAAGACACGCAGCCGGGCGCCGGGCTGTAACACCTTTTGCTGACTCGGGTAGAAATTCAAAAAGCGTAGGACAAGTTGCCCAGAATCATCCTCGACACGGCAGACCAGTTGCCGGCGCGGTCGATAGGCAACTTCGGTAGTCGACACGATGACGTCGAACTGCGCGGATGTACCGGGAATCGCAGCGTCGATCGGCGTGATCTGCGTCTCGTCTTCGAACCGCAGCGGCAGATGCAAGACCAGATCGGTCTGCGAATTCAGCCCGAGGGTTTTCAGCTTGGCGGCAACGAGGGGCGTTGCGCCGGGAATCTTCGCTGGGTCAGCCAATCACCAGAACGGCATCCGCCTCGACCAGGGCACCACGCGGCAACTCCTTGACACCCACCGCCGCACGCGCCGGATAAGGCTGATTGAAGTAACGCGCCATCGTCTCGTTAACCTTGGCGAAGTGGGCAAGATCGGTCAGGTAGATATTGAGTTTGACCGCCGCATCCAGCGTGGTACCGGCAGCGGTGGCCACGGCCTTGAGGTTTTCGAACACGCGGACGATCTGCGCGTCGATGCCCTCGACCATCTGCATGGTGGCCGGATCGAGGCCGATCTGGCCGGAGAGGTAAATCGTGTCGCCCGCTCTAACCGCTTGCGAATAGGTGCCGATGGCAGCCGGCGCATCCGGCGTACTGATGATCTGACGGGTCATGCCGGTTCGACCGGTTTCAAAGCTACCTGATAATCCAGCCCGGCAAAGACATGCTGGATACCGCGCCGTGCGCGCACATTCAGGATCAGCGGCGCCTTGAGGTTGGCACGTACCGAGTCGCCATCCTTGACCAGGATCACCACCACGGCCGCTTCGGCCGGATCGCTAAGATCCAGCGCGGCCGCTTCGTCATCCGGCAGGTTGATTTCGTAATTGAAGCCGAACAGCGCTGGGTCGGCAATATTGAAAGCGACCGTGGGATCGTCCAGCGACGCCAGAATGAAGAAGCGTGGCGGCACATCCCCCTCGGTTTCGGGATGAAAGAGGCTGTAGCGGCGAAACTGCTCGAAGCCGGCAAGACCGTTGGGAAACTCGATGATGCGATCGGGGGCGACTTCGATCGATCCGGAATGGGGCGTGTCGATATTCATGTTCATCGCATTATCTCCTGACAAGCAGGCCTTCGTCGAGTCCCATCGCTTTGAGCTTCGCGCGGGCGGCATCGGCTTCCATGCGTGAGGCGAAAGGGCCCACCTGGACGCGCGATTCGATTTGTGCCGGAATGCCGGCCACATGCAGCTTGTGCATCAGCTCCTCGGCATTCGCATGATTGCTGAATACACCCACCTGCACCAGAAAACGTCGGGCCGATTCTGCCGCCTGGGAGAGCGGGCGCGAAGCAGGTGCATGGCGGGTTGCCGCTTCTTGCTGCGGCGGGAACTGGGGCCGAGACGCGGCCTGGCTACGCGATTGCGGTGAAGACGGCGAGGATGTCCCTTCAGGCATAGTTCGGGCAATTTCCTGTTGTGCGTCGGGTCGGGGCGGCATGGTCGCCAGTGGCGACGGCCTAGCCGTCGCTTGCCGGGCGGCGGCCGGCGGCGTTATGGGCCTGGCCGGCTTCAGTGGTTTTTCTACCACAGGTGGCCCGATCGGCGTCTCGCTCTTTTCAGGCACCTGGGGGGAAGCAGCGCTCTGCACCGGTGCGACTTCCTCCACCTTGTTGGCAATTTTGTCCCCTTCCATCTTTTCTGCAACGACTGGACTCTCCTCCACCGGCGCCTTCTTTTCCTCCTGCACGGGGACAACATCCGCGGGTGCCGCTGCCATCGGCGGCATCGCAGGGATTTGAGGACGATTCAGGGAGTCGTACACAGCCAGTCCGCCGAGGAGGCCGGCAATCACCACCCCGGCGACTGCAATGCGCGACAGCAGGCGCTTTCTTAGCGCATCGTCGTCCTCAGCCGGCGTTGCGGTGGCGGAATCCGCTGTTAGCGGCGTTTCCCTCAGCACCATCTGTTTCTCCCTCCTCAAAGTTTTTCCGACTGCGGCTCAAGGCATGCACCAGCTCTGCCTCGCCCAGCGAAATACCCAGTTGATCTGCGACATCCTGGGCCGTCAAGCCACGCTGAGCAAGTTCCATTGCCTCGGCATACTGGGGCGACACGCGCCGCATGGTTCTTAAATCTTCCATCTCGCGACGCATCCGTTCCATCTCGTCGCGCATGCGCTGAATTTCCACTTCCACTTCGGTCACTTCCGTACGGGCCAGGTGGGCTACCAACGATTCGCCAAACCCGTCGCTGCGCGGTGCATTCTGGGCTACGGCAGCTAGCGACTCCGGCTCCTCGCCGAACAGTTCCTTGACATCGTCCCATTCGAAAGTCGGCGCCGGTCGGACGGCAAAGGCTTCGACCGGGGGGGCATCTTCCATCGCCTCGGCATATGCGGCTAGCGCACTGCGTGACGCGACAGGCGGCGGAGTCGGTGCTGGAGCCGCATCGGGTCCTGGCTCCAGTCGCTGACGCGAGGGCGAAACGGTTTCGATGCGTTCCGGCGCTTCCGACGCATGGCGCGCCGGCTGTACAGGCCGACGCTGACGTCCCACCTGAATCAGACGCAACAGCATGAACATCAGGTAAATAGCCGCTGCTGCCACGAGGATCAGGATGCCGTCGCGCCAGCCGAGGGAGATCCAATCTATCATCGCCGCGACCCATCAACGCGTAAGCGCCGGTCGCGGCAGTAAGCGCGCCAGCGTGTTCGGCATGGAGGTCGAAAGCAAGGGGCATGTATATACATTCATAGTCGTTTCACGATGATATCGTCCGCCGAAATAGGTCAAAAAGCTGAGGAGGACA
This sequence comes from uncultured Methyloversatilis sp., assembly GCA_964477575.1. GTDB lineage: Bacteria > Pseudomonadota > Gammaproteobacteria > Burkholderiales > Rhodocyclaceae > Sulfuricystis. The sequence goes on along the minus strand of CAYZEA010000028.1, from coordinate 20,461 downwards.
CTGTTTCAGCCATGTTTCTCACGTCAAGCCCCGGAAATCCGGGCAATTGGCGCCACTGCTGACCCGTAAGGCCCTAGCATTCGCCAAAAAGAACGATGGGATACGTTGCAAAAGTTATAATCTATAAGCGGGTCTGCCGGTCTCGAAGCCGATCACGAAGATGAGGGCTTGATCCTCTGGAGCGTGCCCTCATATCTCGTTACATATCGGGAAATAATCTTCGGGAACATTTTGCTAAGGTACGTGGTCTCATCGCATTATCGCTTTTGTATTGACTGATTATTAAGGATTTTTTATGACCCACCGGCGGCTGACCCTTATTGAAGTGTTGCAACCTCAGGCATTCGGTATCACGCCAGAACGCGCACGTGTGACGCGCACCATCGTGCAGCCCGAAGTAGATGCCTTCGAGCAGATGGAAGCTCAGGCGTGCGCAGAGGAAAAGTCGGCGCTGGCAGGACGGCAAGGTACGCCGGCCCTCCAGCCGCAAGTCGCGCTATAAGGGAAAACTTATTTGAGCGGCGCGAGCGGTGGCACTTCCCGCTTGCTGCCATCCGGATTCAGGCAAACGTAGGTTAAGGTCGCTTCGGTCACCTTGACCACCATGGGGTGAGTCGGGTCGCGCTCCGCATAGACTTCGACATCCACGGTGATTGACGTGCGACCCACCTTGACGATCCGGGCGTAAAAACTGACCACATCCCCCACCGCGATCGGCATTGAAAACCGGAAGGCATTGACCGCCACCGTTGCCACGCGTCCGCGCGCGCGGCGCATGGCGGGAATCGCTCCGGCAATATCCACCTTCGCCATCACCCAGCCGCCGAAGATGTCGCCGGCCGCATTCACATCGGCCGGCAAAGGCATTACCCGCAACACCGGCTCCCGTCCCGGGATGCTCACGCCCTCGTGTCCACCGATTGCTTCGCTCATGCGGCGGATCATACCGCAGTAGAATTTGCCCATGCGCCGCGATATCGCCCTGCCGGCCCCGCCGGCTCAGGAACGCCATGGCTGGCAGACCCTGAAAACCCTGTTCCCCTATCTCTGGCAGTGGCGCGGTCGCATTCTGCTCGCCCTCGCCTGTCTGATCGGAGCCAAGGTGGCGAACGTCGGCGTCCCGCTCATCTTCAAGGACATCATCGACGGTTTCACCGCCGGCAAGGATGCGCAGCAGGCGCTGCTTGTCGTACCGATCGCGCTGATTGCCGTGTATGGCGTGCTGCGTTTTTCGGTGTCGCTGTTCACAGAACTGCGCGAACTGATTTTCGCCCGCGTCACGCAGCGTGCGGTACGCACCATTGCCCTGCGGGTCTTCGAACACCTGCACAACATGTCGCTGCGTTTCCATCTGGAACGCCAGACCGGCGGACTGACACGCGACATCGAACGCGGCACGCGCGCGATCGGTTCGCTGATCAGCTACACGATCTATTCGATCCTGCCCACGCTGATCGAGGTGGCGCTGGTGTTGGGCATCCTCGCCACCCGCTACGAACCCAGCTTTGCCCTGATTGCCGCCGGAACGCTGGTCGTTTATGTGATTTTTACCGTGATCCTGTCGAACTGGCGCACCGTCATCCGCCGCGAAGTCAATGAACTCGACTCAGCCGCCAACACCCGCGCCATCGACAGCCTCCTCAACTACGAGACGGTCAAATACTTCAACAACGAAGGCTGGGAAAAGGCGCGCTACGACCAGCATATGCAGAAGCTGGAAACGGCCCAGATCCGCAGCCAGTTCTCGCTCTCCTACCTCAACATGGGACAAGCCGCGATCATCGCCATTGGCGTGGCCCTGATGATGTGGCGGGCGGCTGAAGGTGTCGCCAACGGCTCAATGACAGTGGGCGATATCGTCCTCGTCAACGCCTTCCTGATCCAGCTCTACATCCCGCTCAATTTTCTTGGTGTGCTCTATCGCGAGATCCGCCAGTCGCTGACCGACATCGAACGGCTGTTTAACCTGCTCGACCAGAATCTGGAAATCCAGGATGAGCCCGATGCACGCCACCTCGAAACCGGTCCTTGTGCGGTTCGTTTCGAACAGGTGAACTTTTCCTATGAGGAACGCCGCGCCATCCTGCATGAAGTCAGCTTCGGGATTCCGGCCGGCCACACGGTCGCCGTGGTCGGCCACAGCGGCTCGGGGAAAAGTACGCTCGCACGCCTGCTGTTTCGTTTCTATGACGTCAATGATGGCAGTATCCGCATCAACGGCCAAGACTTGCGTCAACTGACCCAACATTCCCTGCGCAGCGCCATTGGCATCGTGCCGCAGGACACGGTGCTTTTCAACGACACGCTGGCCTACAACATCCAGTACGGTCGCCCCAGTGCCAGTTTTGCGGAAGTCGAAGCCGCAGCCAAGGCAGCCCATCTGGCCGAGTTCATTGAGCGCCTGCCTGACGGCTATAACACCCGTGTCGGCGAGCGCGGCCTCAAGCTTTCGGGTGGCGAGAAGCAGCGCGTCGCCATTGCGCGTACTTTGCTGAAAAACCCGCCCATCCTGATTTTCGACGAAGCCACCTCGGCACTCGATTCGAAAACCGAGAAAGCCATTCAGGCCGAACTCGAACAGGCCGCTATCGGGCGCACCACGCTGGTGATTGCACACCGCCTGTCAACGGTCATGAATGCCGACGAAATTCTCGTCCTTGATGCCGGACGTATTATCGAGCGAGGCACGCATCGCGACCTGCTCGAGCGGGGAGCTGCCTATGCCCACATGTGGGCTCTGCAGCAACAGGAAAGCAGCATGCCTGTGCCGGACGCGGTATAGTCTACGATCTATCCTTTTCATCAGGAGATCGCCATGAAGAAAACTATCATCCTCGGACTGACCCTCGCTTCCGCCCTTGCCTTTACGCAGCCAGCCCTTGCCGACACGCTTGCCAAAATCAAGGGTTCCGGCAGCATCACCATGGGCATCCGCGAGTCGTCCTATCCCCTCTCCTATCTCGACGACAAACAGCAGCCGATCGGTTACCACATCGACATCTGCAATCGCATCGTCGATGCCGTCAAGAGCAAGCTGGACCTGCCGACGCTGAAGGTCAATCACCAAGCCGTCACATCGCAAAACCGCATTCCGCTGGTGACCAACGGCACCGTCGATCTCGAGTGCGGCTCGACGACCAATAACGCCGCACGACAGAACCAGGTGGCTTTCGCTCCCACGACCTTCGTCACCAACGTGCGCATGGCCGTCAAAAAATCCTCCGGCATCAATAGCCTGGCGCAACTCGGCGGCAAGCCGGTGGCAACCACCACGGGCACCACTTCGGTACAACTGATGCGTGCCCACGAAAAGGGCAAGGGCATCGACTTCAAGGAAGTCTATGGCAAGGATCACGCCGATTCCTTCCTGATGCTGGAAACCGACCGCGCCGTTGCCTTCGTGATGGACGACAATCTGCTGGCCGGCCTGATCGTCACCTCGAAGAACCCTGCTGACTATGCGATTGTGGGGGAAACCCTCAACATCGAGCCGATTGCCATCATGATTCGCAAAGATGATCCGCAGTTCCAGGGCCTGGTCAATACCGTGATCCGCGATCTCGCCAAGTCGGGCGAAATCGACAAGCTCTACGCCAAGTGGTTCATGGCGCCGATTCCGCCCAAGGGCGCGAACATGAACTTCCCGATGAGCGACAAGCTCAAGGAACTGCTCAAGAACCCAAGCGACGCGCCCGCCGAACAATACAACAAGAAATAAGCAAAAGTCGGCACTGGCAGGACGGCATAGTTTTCGTCGCCTGCCGGTCGCCTTGCATATTGATCCATGAATTACCACTGGAACTGGGGCATTTTCCTTGAGCAGGTCAAGGCTGGGGAAGAGACTTACCTTGACTGGCTGATTACCGGCTTCGGCTGGACAGTTACTGTCGCACTTTCTGCCTGGATCATTGCACTTCTTTGCGGCGGCATTATCGGCACCCTGCGCACGACGCCCCATCGCGGCCTTGCCTTTCTGGCTACCTGCTGGGTTGAGCTGTTTCGCAACATCCCGCTGCTCGTGCAAATGTTCCTGTGGTTCTTTGTTGTTCCGGAATTGTTGCCGCGCGAACTTTCCCTGTGGGTCAAGCAGGACATGCCGGCGAAAGAATTTGTCACGGCCGTACTCTGCCTTGGCCTATTCACCTCCGCGCGGGTAGCCGAACAGGTGCGCGCCGGCGTCCAGAGTCTTCCCAACGGCCAGCGCATGGCAGGCCTCGCCATTGGCTTCACCTTGCCGCAAACGTATCGTTACGTCATCCTGCCGATGGCGTTTCGCATCATCATTCCGCCGCTGACCTCTGAATTCATGAACATCTTCAAGAACTCCTCTGTCGCGTTTGCCATTGGCGTACTTGAACTAACCTTCCAGGCTCGCCAAATGCAGGAGGATTCCGAGCAGGGCATCGAAACGTATCTGGCCGTCACCGTCCTGTACTTCATCTGTGCGTTCATTGCCAACCGGGGAATGGCCTTCATCGAGAAGCGCTCACGCGTTCCCGGCTTCATTGCAACGGCCAAATGAGCTTTTTCTCCCAGTTCGACCTCAGCGTCATTGGCCCCAGTCTGCCCTTCATCTGGACAGGCCTGTTGTTCACCATCAAGCTCACTGTAATTGCCATGACCGGCGGCATCATCCTCGGCACTTTACTCGCGCTGGCGCGTCTTTCCCCAATTGTACCGCTGGCCATGGCGGCCACTTGGTATGTCAACCTGATGCGCTCAATACCGCTGCTGATGGTCATCCTCTGGTTCTTCCTGATCATTCCTCTTCTCACCGGCAAACCGATGGGGGCAGAGAATTCTGCGATCATCACCTTCACCTTGTTCGAAGCGGCTTATTACAGCGAAATCATGCGTGCCGGTATTCAGAGCGTGCCGCGTGGTCAGGTCTGGGCGGGCCAAGCGATCGGCATGACCTACGCACAAACCATGGGACATATCGTCCTGCCTCAGGCCTTCCGCAACATGCTCCCCGTGCTTCTGACCCAGACCATCATTTTGTTCCAGGATACCTCGCTGGTCTATGCCATCGGTGCCAAGGACCTGCTGAAGGCCGCCGAAATTGCTGGCAAGAACTACAACCGACCGGTCGAAATGTATGTCTTTGTTGCCCTCGTCTATTTCGTAATCTGCTTCGCGCTCTCCCGCCTGGTCAAACACCTGCAATCCCGCATCGCCATCATTCGCTAGCCAGGGTCTCCTCATGATCGAAATCAGCAATGTCAGCAAGTGGTACGGTCAATTCCAAGTATTGACCGACTGCAGCACTCAGATCGCCAAGGGCGATGTCGTCGTGGTTTGCGGACCTTCCGGCTCAGGCAAATCGACCCTTATCAAATGTGTTAACGGGCTGGAAGCATTTCAGCAGGGTGACATTACCGTCAATGGCACCTCGGTGGGAGACCCCAAAACCAATCTGCCCAAATTACGCTCGCACGTCGGAATGGTCTTTCAGCATTTTGAATTGTTCCCCCACATGAGCATTACCGATAATCTGGCTATTGGGCAAACAAAGGTACTCGGGCGCGGAAAGGAAGAGGCTCATGACCGTGGGCTGAAATTACTCGACCGTGTTGGCCTGCGCTCTCAAGCCGACAAGTTTCCTGGACAGTTATCGGGTGGCCAACAGCAGCGCGTTGCCATCGCCCGAGCATTGGCTATGGACCCGATCTGCATGCTGTTCGACGAACCCACCTCGGCACTCGACCCGGAAATGATCAATGAAGTACTCGATGTCATGGTTGAACTCGCCCATGAGGGAATGACCATGATGGTGGTGACCCACGAGATGGGCTTCGCACGCAAAGTCGCCGATCGGGTGATCTTCATGGATCATGGCCAGATCGTTGAAGACGCCACGAAGGAAGAGTTCTTCGGCACGCCGCGGTCAGAGCGCGCCCAGCAATTTCTCTCCAAGATTCTCAGCCACTGAAAATGAAAAAACCGGCTAGCAGCCGGCTTTTGATGGTCCGAAGGGGTCTGCTTATTCAGCCGTCGGAGCCTCTTCCTGAGTAGTGCCGCCATCCGGGCGATCCAGTAGTTCGACATAGGCCATCGGAGCATTGTCGCCGACGCGGAAACCCATCTTGAGAATGCGCAGATAGCCACCGTTACGGTTGGCGAAGCGCGGGCCAAGCACATCGAACACCTTGCCGACAATCTCGCGATCACGCAGGCGGTCGAAGGCAAGGCGACGATTAGCCAGCGAGGGCTTCTTGCCAAGGGTAATGATCGGCTCAACAACGCGACGCAGCTCCTTGGCCTTCGGGAGCGTTGTCTTGATGGCTTCAAAACGCAGCAGAGACACCGTCATGTTGCGCAGCATCGCTTGGCGATGCGATGAGGTGCGGTTGAGTTTGCGCAGCCCGTTACCGTGACGCATGTTTTATTCCTTTCACTTTATGCGGCCACCGCATAAAGCTAGTGGCCGGTTGATCGTTTTTATGTGAGTTGTTGCTAACTACCTGACGGGCCTGTCACCCCATCTTTTCGAGACCGACCGGGGGCCAGTTCTCGAGTTTCATGCCAAGCGTCAAACCACGCGAGGCCAGAACTTCCTTGATCTCGTTCAGCGACTTGCGGCCAAGGTTCGGGGTCTTCAACAGTTCGGTTTCGGTACGCTGAATCAGGTCGCCGATGTAATAGATATTTTCGGCTTTCAGGCAGTTTGCCGAGCGCACTGTCAGTTCAAGATCATCCACCGGGCGTAGCAGGATAGGATCCACTGTGGTCTGTTTAGGCATTTCGATCGAGATTGGCGTACCTTCCAGATCGGCGAAAACCGAAAGCTGATCCATAAGAATGCTGGCCGCATAGCGAATCGACTCTTCCGGGTCGATCGCACCATTGGTTTCGATGTCGATGATCAACTTGTCAAGATCGGTGCGTTGTTCAACACGCGCAGCCTCAACCTGATAACTGACGCGACGTACCGGGCTGAAGGAAGCATCGATCAGAATACGGCCAATCGACTTGTTTTCCTTCGCGCTAATGCGGACATTGGCTGGAACATATCCACGACCAGCCTCGACCTTGATTTGCATCTCCAGCTTGCCTGCAGTAGCCAGATGAGCAATAACATGATCCGGGTTAATGATCTCAACGTCATGCGTAGTCTGGATGTCACGTGCGGTGACAATCGTATCTCCCGCCTCACCCTTCTTCGACAAGGTCAGCATGATCTCGCCTCGGTTATGCAGGCGCATCACAACGCCCTTCAGGTTCAGCATGATGTCCACAACATCTTCGCGAACACCCTCAAGCGTAGAGTACTCGTGCAAAACGCCGTCAATGGTCATCTCTGTTGGCGCGGCGCCGGGCATAGACGACAAAAGAATGCGGCGCAAAGCATTACCCAAGGTGTGACCATAACCTCGTTCGAAGGGCTCCATCACCACACGCGCATGAACGGGCGAAAGGGCTTGGACATCAATAATACGGGGTTTCAGAAGCGCGAGACTTTGCATCTTCAATCCTCAAGTAAGCATATGCACCCAGAGCCTATTGGCTCCGGGCGCAAGGGAAATAGAATTAACGCGAATACAGTTCGACGACCAAGCCTTCCTTGACGGAAGCTGGAAGTTCATCACGCGCCGGATAGGCCTTGAATGTACCCTTGCCCGCTTTGACATCCATTTCGATCCATGCGGGGAAACCACGCGACTCTGCAGCCTCAAGCGCAGCTTTGCTGCGCAGATGACCACGCGCTGCATCGGCAAGCTGAATGGTGTCGCCAGGTCGCAGGTTGAAAGAGGGAATATTCACGCGCTTGCCATTGACAATAACGCCATTGTGGCGGACGATCTGACGGGCTTCGGCGCGCGAAGCACCAAATCCCATACGATAGGCAACTGAATCCAAACGACCTTCGAGAAGCTGCAGCAGGTTTTCACCCGTCTGCCCCTTGCGACGGCTCGCTTCACCAAATACACGACGGAACTGGCGCTCCAGAACCCCATACAGGCGACGAATCTTTTGTTTTTCGCGCAATTGTTGGCCATAGCCAGACAGGCGCTGTCCTGACTTCTGTCCATGCTGACCAGGTGCATAGGAACGACGGTCGATCGAGCACTTGTCAGTAAAACACTTCTCGCCCTTGAGGAAAAGCTTTTCTCCCTCGCGGCGGCATTGACGGCATTTAGGATCCAGATTACGGGCCACTTTGCTAACTCCTTAATTGAGGCTTTATCAGCGCTGAGATACGGCGCTTTAGATGCGACGGCGCTTCGGCGGCCGGCAACCATTGTGTGGGATCGGGGTAATGTCGGTAATGCTGCTGATCTTGATACCCAGCGCATTCAGTGCGCGAACAGCAGACTCACGGCCCGGGCCGGGCCCCTTGATGCGCACTTCCAAATTCTTGATACCGCATTCCTGAGCTGCTTTACCAGCTGCTTCTGCGGCCACCTGGGCTGCAAACGGGGTAGATTTACGCGAACCCTTGAAGCCTGCGCCGCCAGAGGTTGCCCAGGACAGGGCATTTCCTTGGCGATCGGTAATGGTAATGATCGTATTGTTAAAAGAAGCATGCACGTGGGCGATGCCCTCTGCAACGTTCTTTTTGACCTTCTTGCGTACTTTGGTCGTTGTCTTGGCCATGTGTGTATTTACCTAGCTGATTATTTTTTAGCGCCTGCAACCGATTTGCGCGGCCCCTTGCGCGTGCGAGCGTTGGTACGGGTCCGCTGACCACGGCACGGCAGACCACGCCGATGACGCACACCACGGTAGCAGCCCAAGTCCATGAGTCGCTTGATATTCATTGTGACTTCACGGCGCAGATCGCCCTCAACTGCGAACCGTCCCACTTCTTCGCGCAAGCGATCCATGTCGGTCTCGGTAAGGTCCTTGATCTTCGCCGAACGCTTGACACCCGCTGCGTCACAAATCTTCTGCGCGCGGGTACGCCCCACACCATAGATTGCAGTCAATGCAATTTCGGCATGTTGATGATTCGGAATGTTTACGCCTGCAATACGGGCCATCTTTCTTCCCTTGTCTTTTTTAACTCAGCTAGGCTGGTCACCCAACCCGACACATACTTGCGAAAAAACCAGCTATAAAGTCGCGGCCGACAAAACGCGAACCGGCGATTCTAAAATAAAAACTCTTGGTAATCAACCCTGACGTTGCTTGTGACGCGGGTCGGCACAAATAACGCGGACCACGCCATGACGACGAATGATCTTGCACTTGCGACAAATGCGCTTAACCGAAGCTTGAACTCTCATTTCTATCTCCGCAAAAAACCTGTTGTTGCTTACTTGGCACGGAACACGATTCGCGCCTTGTTGAAATCGTAAGGCGTCAACTGCACTGTCACCTTATCACCTGGCAGGATACGAATATAGTGCATCCGCATCTTGCCGGAAATGTGGCCAAGCACCACATGCCCGTTTTCCAGCTTTACTTTAAACGTTGCATTAGGAAGGTTCTCGAGAACCTCTCCTTGCATCTCTATAACGTCTTCTTTCGACATCGCAGACTGACAATTGACTTTAACGCATCGGCAAGCCCGCACCCTTGAAGTTAGCCTTTTTGAGCAGACTCTCATATTGGTGCGACATGATGTAGGCCTGAACCTGAGCCATAAAATCCATCGTAACAACCACAATAATCAGCAATGAAGTACCCCCGAAATAGAACGGCACGTTCCACTTGAGGATCAGAAATTCCGGAAGCAAACAAACCAGCGTGATATAGAGCGCGCCGACGAGCGTCAAGCGCATCAGTATCTTGTCGATATAGCGAGCCGTTTGATCGCCAGGGCGATAGCCAGGAACAAATGCGCCACTCTTCTTCAGGTTATCTGCCGTTTCCTTCGAGTTGAACACCAGCGCCGTATAGAAGAAACAGAAGAAAATAATTGCGGCCGCATACAGAATGACATACACCGGTTGACCTGGTGACAACGTAGCGGCAATGTCCTTCAGCCAAGTCATCCCCTCGCTTGCGCCAAACCAGCCAGCAGCCGTCGCCGGGAAAAGAATGATGGACGAGGCAAAGATGGGCGGAATGACGCCGGACATATTCAGCTTCAAGGGAAGGTGTGAACTCTGACCACCATAGATCTTGTTACCCACCTGTCGCTTGGCATAGTTAACGAGGATTTTTCGCTGGCCGCGTTCGACAAAGACAACAAATCCGGTCACCACAACCACGAGGATACAAATCACGATCGAGGTTAGCGGATGCATCGCACCGGTACGCACAAGCTCAAACAAGCCACCTAGCGCACTCGGTAAGCCTGCGGCAATACCAGCAAAAATAATGATGGAAATGCCATTACCCAAGCCACGCTCCGTGATTTGCTCGCCCAACCACATTAGGAACATTGTCCCCGTCACAAGCGTCATCACGGTAGTAAGGCGGAACATCATGCCTGGATCAAGCACCAAGCCAGCCTGTGTTTCCAATGCAATGGCGATACCTGTCGCCTGGAACAGTGCCAAAGCCACAGTCCCATATCTTGTGTATTGCGTAATCTTGCGGCGGCCGGCCTCTCCCTCTTTCTTGAGCTGCTCAAGGGAAGGGATCGCAATCGTCATCAACTGCATGATGATCGAGGACGAAATGTAAGGCATGATTCCCAGCGCAAATATCGTAAAGCGTGATAGCGCACCACCGGAAAACAGGTTGAACACACCCAGGATGCCACCCTGCTGGGAATTGAATAGCTGTGCAAGCTGAACGGGATCAATTCCAGGAACTGGGATGTGTGCCCCGATCCGATAGACGATCAAGGCACCCAGGAGGAACCACAGACGACGCCAGAGATCGCCGAACTTACCCGACTTCCCTAACGCCAGCGCTTCAGTGGTTGCATTGGCCAAGATCTTTGACTTCCTAAACTTAGGCTGCAGCAGTGATATCAGCGACAGAGCCGCCGACTGCTTCAATCGCGGCACGAGCACCTTTGGTCGCGCCAATACCCTTGAGGTTAACCTTTCGGGTCAGCTTACCGGAAAGAATCACCTTAGCCGACAAAGCACCGGTAGGGATAATGCCTGCTTGCAACAGAGTCAGCATATCCACATCCTCTACGGGGAGCTTTTCAATCTCGGAAAGACGTACCTCAACATTTTTGGCCGCCGTCAGCGACACAAAGCCACGCTTAGGCAAGCGACGCTGCAAAGGCATCTGGCCGCCTTCGAAACCGACCTTATGAAAACCACCTGCGCGGGATTTCTGGCCTTTGTGACCACGACCACCGGTTTTACCCAAGCCACTACCGATACCACGGCCCGGACGCTTGCTTGCGTGCTTTGAACCTTCAGCAGGCTTCAATTTATTGAGTTGCATCTTATTAACCCTCGCACTTCACCAGATAGGCGACCTTCTTGATCATGCCGCGAACTGCAGGGGTATCCTGCAACTCATTGGTGTGATTGATACGACGCAAACCTAGGCCCCGCACCGTAGCGCGATGATCCTGCTTTGTACCGATCACGCTCTTGACTAGCGTTACCTTGATTTTTTTGTCCGCCACGATTAAGCCTCCAGAATATCCTGCACGCTCTTGCCACGCTTGGCAGCAATTTCGGCAGGGGTACTCATCGCCATCAAGCCACTAATGGTGGCCCGGACCAAGTTGTAAGGATTGGTGGAACCAATCGCCTTGGCAACCACATCGGTAATCCCCATCACCTCAAAGACTGCACGCATCGGACCACCGGCAATCACGCCAGTACCCGCTGCGGCCGGGGACATCAATACGGTTGTCGCACCATGCTTGCCAGTGACAGAATGATGTAATGTGCCATCGCGCAGTTTGACTTTAGCCAATTTGCGGCGCGCTTCATCCATTGCCTTCTGGACAGCAACCGGCACTTCACGTGCCTTGCCTTTGCCCATGCCAATGCCGCCATCGCCATCACCCACCACGGTCAGGGCTGCAAAGCCGAGAATACGGCCACCCTTGACGACCTTCGTGACTCGGTTGATGGCCACCATCTTCTCGCGCAAACCATCATCGCGCTCTTCGGTAGCCTGTTGCTGCTTCTTGTTTTGCGGTTTAGCCATTTCGATCTCGCTCTCTGCGGCTTAAAACTTCAACCCGTTCTCACGGGCTGCTTCGGCCAGGGCCTTGACCCGACCATGGAATCTGAACCCGGAACGATCGAATGCAACCTCGTTCAATCCCTGTGCAACAGCACGCTCAGCTATCAACTTACCTACTGCCTTGGCAGCTTCAACGTTACCGCCATTGGGAATCTGCTTGCGGAGTTCCGCCTCGACTGTTGAAGCAGCGGCAAGCACTTTTGTCCCGCAACCGGAGTAAATCTGTGCGTAGATATGGCAATTTGTCCGATGCACGCACAACCTGACAGCATTTAGCTCTGCGATCTTGGCGCGGGTTTTGCGCGCCCTGCGCAAACGAGCTTCTTTCTTGTCCATGTCTTGATTCCTTACCCTGTTTTCCTGCCCGTTAGCCGAGCAAACTTACTTCTTCTTGGTTTCTTTAATGACGACCACTTCGTCGGAATAACGAACACCCTTGCCTTTGTAAGGCTCTGGCGAACGATATGCACGGACTTCAGCTGCGACTTGACCAACCAATTGACGATCGATGCCCTTGATCAGAATTTCCGTCTGAGTGGGCGTTTCAACCTTGATGCCATTGGGCATGTCGTGAACGACTGGATGCGAAAACCCCAGCGACAGATTCAGCTTCGTTCCTTGGGCTTGCGCCTTGTATCCAACGCCAACCAGATTGAGTTTTTTCTCAAATCCCTTGGTGACGCCAGCCACCATATTGCCTAGCAAAGCGCGCATGGTTCCCGACATTGCAGACGCATTGGGCTGCCCAACGATGGCACGACACATCAGGCTTTCGCCCTCCTTGACCACCGCAACACTCGGAAGAATAAATTGGGTAAGACTGCCCAACGGCCCCTTCACCGTAATACTCGCATCCGTCAGGGAGACTTCGACTCCCTTCGGCAAGTTAACTGGGTTTTTAGCTACGCGTGACATTTAACCCACTCCTTATGCGACGATGCACAAAACTTCGCCGCCGACATTGACGCTGCGCGCCTTGCGGTCGGTCATGACACCCTTGGGGGTCGAAACGATCGCGACACCCAGACCATTCAACACCTTGGGCAAATCTTCCTTGCCGCGGTAAATACGCAGGCCAGGACGCGACACGCGCTCAATACGCTCAATCACCGGACGCCCCGCATAATATTTGAGCTCGATGTCAAGCTCTGCTTTGCTGCCATCCTTGCGAACAACAAAGTTCTCGATGTAACCCTCATCCTTCAACACCTGGGCAATCGACTCTTTCAACTTGGAGGACGGCATTGTGACGCCTAGCTTCTCTGCCATTTGGCCATTGCGGATGCGCGTCAGCATGTCTGCAACTGGATCGGTCATGCTCATACGATTCTCCTTACCAGCTGGCCTTGGTCATACCCGGGACTTCGCCGCGCATCGCAATTTCGCGCAACTTGTTCCGGCACAGACCGAATTTCTTGAACACACCACGCGGACGCCCCGTCAGTGCACAACGTCTACGCTGGCGCACCGGGCTCGCATCACGCGGCAACTGTTGTAGTTTCAACCGGGCTTCCATTCGCGCATCGTCATCCAGTTGCGCATTGTCAATGATAGCCATCAGCTCCGCACGCTTTGCCGCAAACTTCGCGACAGTCTTGGCACGCTTCGCTTCACGATTTTTGATTGCAAGTTTAGCCATGAATCCCTCAGTTCTTGAAAGGGAACTTGAACGCAGAAAGCAACGCCTTAGCTTCCGCATCAGTCTTTGCTGTCGTCGTGATGCTGATATTCATCCCGCGGAGTACATCTATCTTGTCGTACTCGATTTCCGGGAAAATAATCTGCTCTTTAACGCCAATGTTGTAATTGCCGCGCCCGTCGAAACCTTTATTGCCTGGCACACCACGAAAATCGCGGATACGCGGGATAGCAACGCTGATCAAGCGATCAAGAAACTCAAACATGCGAGTTCCGCGCAGAGTGACCATGCAGCCAATCGGGTAGCCTTCGCGAATCTTGAATCCAGCAATAGCCTTTCTTGCCTTGGTAACCACCGGCTTCTGGCCAGCAATCTTTGTCATGTCACCCACGGCATTTTCCAACACCTTCTTGTCAGCCACCGCCTCACCGACACCCATGTTCAGGGTGATCTTAGTAATACGCGGCACCTCCATAACAGATGCATAACCGAACTGCTCCCGCAACTTGAGAGCTACTTCGCTTTTGTAATATTCCTGCAATCGCGCCATGACTATCCCTTATGCCTCTACCAACTCGCCGCTGGACTTGAAGAACCTGACCTTACGACCATCCTCAAGCACCTTGATGCCCACCCGGTCACCCTTACTGGTCGCCGGATTGAACAGGGCTACATTGGAAGCATGAATCGGCATTTCTTTCTCGATAATGCCACCTTGCTCACCCTTCATAGGATTCGGGCGAACGTGCTTCTTGACACGATTGATGCCAGAAACCAGCAGCATCGAATTATCAAGGCACTCGACCACACCACCGCGCTTGCCCTTGTCACGCCCAGTGACCACGACAACCTCATCGCCTTTGCGAATTTTCTCCACGTCTCTTCTCCGTACCCTTAGAGCACTTCAGGGGCAAGCGAGACGATCTTCATGAATCGCTCACTACGCAATTCGCGCGTCACCGGCCCAAAAATACGCGTACCTATTGGCTCAAGCTTGTTGTTCAGCAGCACTGCTGCATTGCCATCAAACTTGATCAACGAACCATCAGAACGGCGAACGCCCTTTGCGGTTCTCACGACAACCGCACTGTAAACCTCACCCTTCTTGACGCGACCACGCGGCGCAGCATCCTTAATGCTGACCTTGATGATGTCACCAACACCTGCATAGCGGCGCTTGGAACCACCCATCACCTTGATGCACATTACGGAACGCGCACCAGTGTTATCGGCTACATCGAGCCGAGACTGCATCTGGATCATTTTTCTCTCCAACTTAACCCAACACAGAAATGTCGAATCAGTTTTGGAACCCCACTAATAGCCGGGGACTTGGCGTAGTTATCGCTATCGCAATAACTTAGGAAACGAAAGCCGACGATTATAATCCCGCCGGGCTTCGCTTGTCAACAATTATTTATACAACTCGCGCCTTTTCCAGCACTTTGACAACGCGCCAAGCCTTGGTTTTTGACATCGGCGCACATTCTTCGATCTGTACCAAGTCCCCTGCAACTGCCGTAGGGGACTCATTGTGTGCATGATACTTCTTCGAACGCAGAATAATCTTGCCGATTACCGGATGCTTGACTTTGCGCTCAATAAGGACTGTAACCGTCTTGTCCATTTTGTCGCTGACAACACGCCCCTCGAGAACGCGCCGCATCGCCTGAGTAGCTTCGGTCATTTTGTAGTCGCCCTTTCCTGCTGAATTGTTTTGATTCTGGCGATGTCTTTACGCAGCTTGCCAATCTGACTGGTATTGCTCAATTGTTGCGTAGCCAGTTGCATCCGCAATGAAAACTGGGCTTTGCGCATATCCAGCAACTCTTTTGCCAGATCCTCATCGTTTTTCTGTCTTAGATCGCTAACCTTCATTTTTTACCCCAGGTGGCGCATTACAAACGTGG
Source organism: uncultured Methyloversatilis sp. (assembly GCA_964477575.1). Taxonomy (GTDB): domain Bacteria; phylum Pseudomonadota; class Gammaproteobacteria; order Burkholderiales; family Rhodocyclaceae; genus Sulfuricystis. The sequence continues at coordinate 4,852 of CAYZEA010000028.1, read as the reverse complement.
TCGCGATTGGCAGCTTCGCTGCAGCCAGTGCAAAGGCTTCGCGCGCCAGCGCTTCATTCACGCCATCCATTTCATACAAAACTTTACCCGGCTGAATTTCGGCAACCCAATATTCGGGGTTGCCCTTACCGTTACCCATACGAACCTCGGCAGGCTTCTCCGAAATTGGCTTGTCTGGGAAAATCCGGATCCAGATACGACCGCCACGCTTGATGTGACGCGTCATTGCCCGACGTGCCGCCTCAATCTGGCGAGCAGTTAAGCGGCCACGAGCCGTAGCCTTGAGTCCGTACTCACCGAAACTTACCTTGGCGCCACGAGTTGCCAAGCCAGTATTGCGGCCCTTATGCTCTTTCCGATACTTTCTGCGTGCTGGTTGCAACATGATTCATTACTCCTTGACATCCGCACCGGCAGACTTGGGCGCCGTCGATTTTCTAACTCGTTTGACTGGGGGCTTGGCAGCACCATCAGCCGGGCTATCCGCCTTCGCGGCAGCAGTACCTGCAGATACATCGGCCTTCCTGGCAGGACGACGAGCGCCAGGGGACTTGTTATCGCCATCATCACCCTTGGCATTACGGCGTCCGCGCTTTGCATCCTCATCAGCACCTTCAGGATTGTTACCCGTCAGTACATCCCCACGAGCAACATTTTCACCCTTGAAGACCCAAACCTTGATGCCAATAATGCCATAGGTTGTTTTTGCCTCAGACGTACCATAATCGATCTCTGCACGCAGGGTATGCAAAGGCACACGCCCCTCCCGATACCACTCCGTCCGGGCAATCTCAGCACCATTCAAACGCCCTGCACTCATGATCTTGATACCCTGCGCCCCTAGACGCATTGCATTCTGCATAGCACGCTTCATGGCGCGACGGAACATGATCCGCTTTTCAAGTTGTTGAGCAATCGAGTCCGCGATCAATTGGGCATCGGTTTCCGGCTTGCGAATTTCTTCGATGTTGACATGAACAGGCACCCCCATACGACGCTGCAAGTCGATCTTCAACTGTTCAATATCCTCACCTTTTTTGCCGATGACAACACCGGGGCGCGCACTGAAAACGGTGACACGTGCATTTTTGGCCGGACGCTCAATGACAACACGACCAACTGATGCGTGCGCCAACTTCTTCTTCAGATAGTCGCGAACAGCAATGTCCTCTTGCAACATCCCGGCATATGCCTTTGAGTTGGCGAACCAGCGTGATGTCCAGTCACGCGTGACAGACAGTCGGAAGCCGGTCGGATGAATCTTTTGTCCCATGTGAGCCCCTTATTCTCCGACTGTCACATAAATGTGGCAGGTTTGTTTGCTGATGCGGTTACCGCGACCTTTGGCACGCGCAGTAAACCGCTTCAATACTGCGCCCTGCTCAACATGAATGTTGGTGACTTTCAAGGCATCAATATCTGCACCATCGTTATGCTCTGCGTTGGCAATGGCCGATTCCAAGACCTTCTTGACAATGACAGCACCCTTTTTTGGCGAGAAAGCCAGAATATTAAGTGCTTGCTCAACGGTCTTTCCACGCACAAGGTCAGCTACCAGCCGCCCTTTTTGTGCAGACAGTCTTACACCGCGCAGGATTGCGTTCGTTTCCATGGTCATATCCTTACTTCTTCGCTTTCTTACCCGCAGCGTGACCCTTGAAGGTACGCGTCAGGGCAAATTCGCCAAGCTTGTGGCCCACCATGTTTTCAGAAACATAGACTGGGATATGCTGCTTGCCGTTATGCACCGCAATGGTCAGGCCAATAAAGTCCGGTAGTACAGTGGAGCGACGTGACCAAGTTTTGATAGGGCGCTTATCATTCGTAGCTTTGGCGGCATCTACCTTATTCAGAAGATGGCCATCGACAAATGGGCCTTTTTTAATTGAACGTGCCATGTTTTACCTCTTATCGCTTGTGGCGGCGCTGAACAATCATATTGTCCGTGCGCTTGTTACTGCGGGTACGATAGCCTTTTGTTGGCTGCCCCCAAGGACTGACGGGGACACGCCCCTCGCCAGTACGGCCCTCACCACCACCATGCGGGTGATCCACCGGGTTCATCGCCGTACCACGAACTGTCGGTCGAATGCCACGCCAACGGTTTGCGCCAGCCTTGCCAATTTTGCGCAGATTGTTTTCTTCGTTACCTACTTCGCCAATCGTTGCCCGGCAATCAACATGGATACGGCGGATTTCACCTGAACGCATACGCACTTGAGCATAGGTTCCTTCGCGGGCCAGCAGCTGAACCGAGGTCCCCGCTGCACGAGCAAATTGTGCGCCCTTGCCAGGCATGATCTCAACGCAATGAATGGTGCTACCCACCGGGATATTACGAATCGGCAAGGTATTGCCAGATTTGATCGGCGCTTCAGGCCCGCTCACTACCTCTTGCCCGACAACCATTCCCTTGGGAGCAATAATGTAACGACGCTCACCATCCGCATAACAAAGCAGAGCAATGTTTGCCGAGCGGTTTGGGTCGTACTCCAAGCGCTCGACTTTGGCGACTATGCCATCTTTGTTGCGCTTGAAATCGATCAAACGGTAGTGCTGCTTGTGGCCACCACCCTTATGGCGCGTGGTGATATGGCCATGGTTGTTGCGCCCGGCTGTGCTTGACTGCTTTTCAACCAGAGCTGCATGCGGGCTGCCTTTATGCAAACCAGCATGAACTACCTTTACGAGTCCACGTCGGCCGGCCGAGGTTGGCTTAACTTTAACGAGTGCCATTTATGCCACCCCTTCCGCAAAATTAATTTCCTGCCCTTGCGCAAGGCAAACGAAGGCCTTGCGCACATCGCTTCTGCGGCCTTGCAGCTTTCCAAAGCGCTTCTGCTTTCCCTTCGCATTCGCAACCTGAACGGAGTCCACCTTGACCTTAAACAGCATCTCTACTGCCGCCTTGATTTCAGGCTTCGTTGCATCAGGGGTAACAATAAAGACAACCTGATTGCTTTTCTCGGCCAGCATCGTTGCTTTTTCAGAAATTTGCGGCGCAAGCAACACTTGCATCAGCCGCTCTTGCTTATTTTGTTCGGCATTCATCCCAGCAGCTCCTCAAATTTCTCAAGCGCTGCCTTCGTAATAATCACGCGCGGGAAACGAATCAGCGAGAGAGGATCAACATGCTTAGGCTCAAGCACCAAGACATTTGGCAAATTGCGCGCTGCCAGCATGAGGTTGTCATCAAGATTATCGGTAACCAAAAGAGCCGATTCGATGCCAAAATTCTTCAGCTTCTGGGCAACGATTTTTGTTTTCGGGGCTTCAACCGCAAAACTCTCGACGATGACTAAGCGATCTTCCCTTGCCAACTGCGAAAGAATCGCGGCAAGACCTGCTCGGTACATCTTTCGATTGACCTTATGCGAGAAATTCTCATCCGGGCTATTCGGAAATGCACGGCCACCACCACGCCACAACGGACTTGCGGTTGTACCAATACGAGCCCGGCCAGTTCCCTTTTGGCGCCACGGCTTCTTAGTACTGTGCCGAACTTCAGAACGCGTCATTTGCGCGCGATTACCTGCACGAGCATTAGCCTGATAGGCAACCACCACCTGATGCACCAAGGACTCGTTGTACTCACGACCAAACAAGGCATCCGAAACATTGACCGTCGAGCCAGATAGCCCCTGCTCATTAATCATTTTAAGTTCCATGAGCGCCTCAGTTCGCGTTATTGGACGACTTCACAGCCGACCGAATGACGACATCACCACCGCGCGCGCCTGGAACTGCACCCTTGACCAGCAGCAATTGACGGAGTTCATCAATGCGCACGACTTCAAGGTTTAGCGTTGTGCATTTCTCATCCCCCAGATGACCAGCCATGCGCTTACCCGGGAACACACGACCTGGATCCTGCGCCATACCAATCGAGCCAGGAGCATTATGTGAAACAGAGTTACCGTGTGACGCACGGTTTGATGAGAAATTGTGGCGCTTGATCGAGCCAGCGTATCCCTTACCGATTGACGTTCCACTGACATCCACCTTCTGCCCAACCGCAAAAGTAGATGCCGGAATCACATCGCCAAGCTTGAAATTTGACAAATCATTGCTCGAGACGCGGAACTCCAGAATCGCATCGCCTGCCTCAACGCCTGCCTTGGCAAAATGCCCGGCTGCAGCTTTATTGACACGCGTAGCACGACGCTTTCCAAAAGTCACCTGAATGGCTGCATAGCCGTCCAAGTCTTCCGACTTTATCTGTGAGACGCGATTATTCGACACATCCAGCACAGTTACAGGAACGGTTGTACCGTCATCTGTAAAAATGCGCGTCATGCCGACCTTGCGCCCAACAAGGCCTAAACTCATTTTATTCTCCTAGAACCAGCTGCGATTGGCTGGACTTGCACTAATAATAAACCGAAACAGATTTTTAACTTATTGCAGCTTGATCTCGACATCCACACCAGCGGGAAGATCAAGCTTCATCAGCGCATCAACCGTCTTGTCAGTAGGGTCGATGATGTCCATCAAACGCAGATGCGTCCTGATTTCGAATTGATCTCGAGATGTCTTATTAACGTGAGGGGAGCGCAAAATGTTATAGCGCTCAATACGGGTAGGCAGCGGAACTGGTCCGCGAACAACGGCACCCGTACGCTTTGCTGTATCCACAATCTCAAGCGCCGACTGATCGATCAAACGGTAATCAAATGCCTTGAGACGAATGCGGATTTTTTGACTTTGCATTGTCATTCCTTAAAGAACAATTTCGGGCGACAAGCCCGTTAAACGAAAGGGCGAGATTATGCCGCCCTTTCGTGATTGATGCAAGTATTACTCGATGATTTTCGCGACGACGCCGGCACCGACGGTACGACCGCCTTCGCGG
>CAYZEA010000027.1:0-35363 GCA_964477575.1 uncultured Methyloversatilis sp. | reverse complement strand
CGCCACGCAGGCGCCGGTGATCGAGGCGCAGCGCGTGCCGCCGTCGGCCTGCAGCACGTCGCAATCGAGCGTGACCTGCCGTTCGCCCAGCGCCGACAAATCGGTGACGGCACGCAAGGAACGGCCGATCAGGCGCTGAATCTCCTGGGTGCGGCCGGACTGCTTGCCCTTGGCGGCTTCGCGGTCGGTGCGTGTGTGGGTGGAGCGTGGCAGCATGCCGTATTCGGCAGTGACCCAGCCGGAACCCTTGCCCTTGAGGAACCCGGGAACGCGTTCCTCGACGCTGGCGGTGCAGAGCACTTTCGTATGACCGAATTCAACCAGCACGCTGCCTTCGGCGTGGCGGGTGTAGTGGCGGGTGATTGTCAGCGGGCGCAGTGCGTCGGCGGCGCGGCTGTCGGGTCTGGATGACATGATTACTCCTGTGGCGGTGAGGTGTAGGGCGCCGCCAGCATGCGTTGCAGGGAGAAGGCGCTTTGCGGGCGGGTGAGCGGATCGAGGCGCATGCACTGGTCGATGGTGTCGAGCAGTTGCAGCGAATATTTGCCGGCGAAGCGCTGGCTGGCCGGCACGAGCTTGTCGTCCAGCAGGCGCAGGTCGGCGGGTTGCGGAGCCGCCGCCGCGAGGCAGGCATACATGCTGGCGCCCACGGCATAGACATCGGTCCACGGCCCCTGGTCGGGCTGGTTGCCATACTGCTCGGGAGCGGCATAGCCGGGGGTATAGGTGGGACGCAGTTCAGGGTCGCTTTGCTGCAGGGTCTGGCGGGCGGCACCGAAGTCGATCAGTACCGGCGAGCCGTCGGTGCGCAGGTAGATGTTGGAGGGCTTGATGTCGAGGTGCAGCAGCTTGTTGGCATGCACTTCGCGCAGCCCCGAGAGCAGGCGGGTAAACACGCCGCGCACGAAGTTCTCGCGAAACTGGCCGTGATGCTTGCGGATCTGTTCGTGCAGGGTGCGGCCCTCCTCGTAGCGCATCACCAAATAGACGGTATCGTGGGCGCGCAGAAAGTTGATGACGCGCACGATGTTTGGGTGATTGAGGCGTGCGAGGGCGATGCCCTCCTCGTAGAAGGCCATCATGCCGCTCTGGAAAGCCTCGCGATTTAACGCAGTTACCTGCGGCAACAGCCCAACCTTACGCTGCACCAGCGCCTGCGGCAGATATTCCTTGATCGCCACCGGCACGCCCTGCGGATCGGTGGCCAGATAGACGATCGCAAAGCCGCCCATCGACAGCTGGCGTTCGAAAACGTAGCCATCGATAACGTGACCGGCAGGCAGGGGAATATTGGTTTGCGGGGGAGGCATCGGGCTGCATTCTAAAACTGGTAAGCTCGCCGACCTAACACGATTTCACCCTACCTTATCGCCATGACCATTCACAGCATGACCGGCTATGCCGCGCAGGATCGCGACCTCGGCCAAGCCAGCCTGCATCTCGAACTGAAAAGCGTCAATAGCCGCTTTCTCGACCTCAATTTCCGCTGTGCCGAAGAACTGCGCTTTCTTGAGATGCCGATCCGCGAAAAGCTGACCGCCGCCATCGGACGCGGCAAGCTCGACTTCCGGCTCTACCTGCAGATGCGCGATGGCGCCAGCGCCCAGCTCACACCCAACCTTGATCTGGTCGGTCAGCTTTCCGCACTGGCGAAGCAAGTTCAAGGCATCCTGCCGGCGGCGCCGCCGCTGACCGTGGCGGACATTCTGCGCTGGCCGGGGGTGTTGGCCAACGAGGCAATCTCCCCCGAGCGTTTGCAGGCCGAGTGCATGAGCCTGCTCGATGCCGTGCTGGTGGAGTTCCTGGCCAGCCGTGCCCGCGAAGGCGCACGCCTGGCTGACGTGCTGCGCGATCGCGCCGCGCGCATGCGCGCCGAGGTAGCGAAAGTCGAGCCGATGGTGCCGGCGGCGATTGCCGACTATTCCGAGCGCCTGGCCGCCAAGCTGCGCGAGGCCGTCGCCGCGCTGGACGAGGATCGCATCCGCCAGGAGATCGGCATATTTGCCGCCAAGATCGATGTCGCCGAGGAACTGGCGCGACTGGTCACGCATCTCACCGAAGTCGAGCGGGTACTTGCCAAGGGCGGCGCAGTGGGCAAGCGGCTCGATTTCCTGATGCAGGAACTCAATCGCGAAGCCAATACGCTGGCCTCGAAGTCGGTGTCGGCGGCGGTGACGGCGATTGCGCTCGACCTCAAGCTGTTGATCGAACAGATGAGGGAGCAAGTCCAGAACCTCGAATAGTCGGCGCTGGCGGGACGGCGAGCTCCCTATCGGCATTCCTCGCCATGGTTTGATCTAAAATTATGCCCAAGCACGGAAAAAGTGTGTACCCAACTGCGGTCATCGGGGGATTTGGGCCTGTGGATACAATGCGTGCGCATCACGGTAAAAACTCGCCTTAGCCAAAGCGCCGTCAATCAGGAAAACCATGCCGCACATGGACGTAGGCCCGGAACCACTCATCCAAACGGTTATTGCGTTGAGTTATGGACTGGCCGGCCTTATGCTGACCACACGCAGCCGTTCAACCGACCGATTCGCTCTTGCGCTGGCGCTTGCCGGTTGCCTTGTGCATTCTTGCCTGCTGATCTGGCGCTGGATACAGATCGGGCAGATTCCGATCGTCACGCGCTACGAGGATCTGACCGTCGATGCCCTGGTTATTTGCCTGGTGTATCTCGCGGTGCAATGGCGCGAGCCGGCCGCCCGTCCGGCTGGCCCGTTCGCTTTGCTGCTGGCCGCCGGCGGCGTGGCATGGGCGCTCGCCTATAGCCGTGGGGCAGTGCCGTTCGATCCCTCGCTACGCAGCAACTGGCTTTATTTCCATGCGCACCTGAATTCCCTTGCGCTGGGCGCAGGGGCACTGGCGGCGGGCTTCCAGCTTGCGTGGCTGGCCGGCCGGACGAATGGCCCGGCCGGCCCCGCGCTGGCAGGACGCTATCTTGCCTGGGCATTCTTTTTCTGGTCCGCGATGGTGGCAACCGGGTCATGGTGGGCCAATGACGCCTGGGGGCGTCATTGGGGTTGGGATCCGATCGAAAGCTGGTCTCTGGCCACGGTGATGGCCTATGCATTTTTCCTGCACTTGCGCCAGCGACCGGCCTGGCAGGGCCGCCGTTGGGCGGTGGCGGCCCTGCTGCCCTTCGCCATGATGCTATTTACGACTTACGGGCTTTTGATGCTCCGGCGCAGCATGCATAGTCAATACCTGTTTCAATAGTCTTCAGTGCAGGCTCATTGCGGTACGGTCCCAACGAATGCCGCCCGACTCGAAGTTCCATGACCAGAATACCTTGGTGACGGTGCCGCCGATGCGATCTTCGGTGAGAAGACCGAGCATGCGGCTGTCGATGCTCTCGTTGCGGTTGTCGCCCAATACGAAATAGGCGCCTTGGGGAATAGCCTTCGGTCCATAGTTGGTGTTTTGCTGATTGGTGAAACGCAGCGTACCGTCGAAGTTGGCGTAGGGTTCGGCGATCTTCTGGCCATTGACCCAGACGACGTTATCGATGATTTCCAGGGTGTCGCCAGGGATGGCGATGATACGCTTGATCATCTGGTCATCCTGAATTTCTGTCAGCCTGGTCGCCTGCTTGCCGGTTCCCATGGTTACCAGAGCGATCTGACCGCGTTTCGGGAATGTGAGTTTGTTCACGAGCACGATGTCGCGAGCCAGGATGGTCGGTTCCATGCTTGACGACGCCATGTAAAAGGCGCGCACGATGTTGTTGCCGACGAAGAAGTCCATGACCGGGTTGACCGTGACCAGCAGCGTGACGAACGCGCCGCCGTAGATCCATGGGCGGTTGAACCACTTCAGCCGATAGTCAGCCGGCTGCTTGCGTGCGCACAGATAAGCGTCGAGCGCGATCAGCGCCGCACCGATGAAGGGTAAGGCGAGAAAAACGATGCTCATCTTGCTCTTCATCGACATGAAGGCAATCGCCGCGATCCAGGAAGCGATGATCAGCGTTACGTAAAACACGATACCGCGCAGCATGAAGCCGGCATAGTGCTGGCCCAGGCCGGGGCAGATCGACATGGCCAGGGCGAGCGCTGGTTTGCGCGGGCTGATCATGCCGCCGCTTTGTGGTGTGACGGTTCCGGTCATTTGCTGTCTCCTCAATGGGTGATAGGTAAGTCGTCATGGCGTTTCCGGGATGATCGAGCGCACGAATGCCAGAAACCCGTCGCGCTCGCGGGCGACGGTTGCGGAATCGCCGAATAGCTGCAGGATCAGGTTCCCCTTGGGGGACTCGATCACGGCAGCCAGCAGGGTCTGGTCGGGCTTGGGCGTGCCGACCGGGCCGACGCCGATGCCGCGCGCATAGGTGCCGCGCAGCTCGGCCGTGGTGGTCTCCATGCCGTGCGACTTGAAGCGCTCGATGGCGGGCGTCACCGGCGTGTGGTTCGCGCCGATGAACTGGCCGCGCCAGCGCTCGATGTTGGCCTGGGGGGTGCCGCCTTCGCCGGGGCCGAAATAGAACACGATCACTTCCGCCCCGCTCGCGGCCGCGTCTGCAATGCGGAACTGGAGCAGGCGCTTCGTGGTTTCCGGCGGCACGGCACGCCAGCTTGGCGGCACGACGCCGCAGTAGCCGAGGCTGCCCAGCTTGATATCGGTGGTGGGGGTCGCGTCGGCGGTTGCGGCATAGCCGGCTGGCGCGAGGAGGGCTGCAGCCAGCAGGGCAGTCGCGATACGACGATTGAATGCGTGCTTCATCCGGTCAGCTGTGTCTCAGCGCCGCGGCGGGGGGGGGAACAGGCCGCCCGGGCTCCCCGGGCTCCCCATACCGCCCATACCGCCCATACCGCCCATACCGCCCATACCGCCCATACCGCCCATACCGCCCATACCGAAGGTGCCGCGCACGTAGGTGAGCACGTCATCCATGTCGCGGTCGCTGAGCACCTGAGGCGGCATCGGACCCGCGTTGTAGATCTTTCCCGGTGTCTGCAGGCCGGAACGGATGCTGTGCGCCAGCACCTGATCGGGCTTGGTCAGCCGGTGCCATTCTTCGACAAGATTGGCGGCCATGCCGTCGCGGCCCCGTCCGTCCTCGCCATGGCAGATCGCGCAGCGCTGATTGAAAATCATGCGGCCACGCTCGGGGTTGCCGACGCCCGAGAATGCGGCGGCCGTCGCCGCAGCAAGGCCGAGAACGATGCAGGCAGTGGCATGGAGTGGTTTCATTGCGGGCTCCTCGAAGCAGGTGTTGGCGGTGGTTTGGGCGTATCGGCGGCTGCCGGTGGGTCGAAAGGTATGGTCACGGTGGTTTGCGTCACCAGGATCGGTGCCGAGCCGAAGCGTCCACCGGCGAAGCGGCAGCCCGGAACGCCGTCGCCATCCTGGTCGGCGATGGTCTGGATGGCCATCTTGATCCGCTGCGTTTTTTCCTCTTCGTCGAGAGGCAGAATCTCGTCGATCAGCCGGGGCAGTTCATCCCCGATGAAATCCTCGGGCTGGCGGGGTTCCCCGGCAAGCGGCGATTCGGCCCATTGCAGGCCGGCCTGTTTGACGACCTTGTCGATGAAATGCTTGCCATGCCGTTGTTCATCGCTGCCCGCCGTGCCTGGATCGAGTCTGCGCCAGGTGGCCAGGTTCAGCCCCAGCAGCTTGCCGTCGTAGGCGGCGACGAACTGGTTGGGTACGGTGCGGAAGAGCCCCGCCGGTTCCGACCAGAGCGCCTTGCGCGTTGCCGCGAACAGGTCGCTGGCGGTCTTGCTCCAGGCATTGTTCCCGCTCGCCTTGGCGGCGGCAAGCAGCCCGTTGATGATGGCAAGCTGGTCCCACAGGCGGGGCAGGGAGCCTGCCTCGGCAGACCCCTGGCGAATCGGGAAGGCTCTTGGCGCGAGCTCCTTCCCCGTCATTGCTGCGGTGACGAATGCCGCTTCGGCGCTCAGGTGCTTGATGGCGCTTTCGCGCAACGCATCGCCTGTGGGCAATGATTCGGCGAAAAAGGCGAGAACTTCCATGATCAGGCCGGCGTCGTCCGCAGCGAGTTTATCGCCAGGCCCCTTCTGCGCCGAATACTCGGCGAAGAAACCCTTTGCCTGCGCATCGAAATGGTTGGTAACGGTAGTGTTGAAGTAGCGTTCCAGCACGCGACGCACCTCCTTGCGCCATTCCGATGGCCGGCGGCCAGCAATGGCTTCTTCGGAACCTAAGTTGGCAAGCAGTTCGTGAAGCTGGGCCAGGCCGAGCAGCAGCGAGAACTGGCCGTGCACCAGGCTACCGTCGATGATGGTTTCCCATTGCGCGCCTTTCTTGGTGGCAATCGGCATGTAGCCGGCGCCTTTGCTGCCGGCAAGTTCGAACAGCGGCAGTGCCGCCTCGAATTCGCGCAGGGCGGATGTCAGCAAGACGCTGCCAAGGCCACCGTCGTTGCCTTCGGCGGCGGTGCGGACGTAAAGCGCCTTGGCGGCGAGGGAGAAGCCGATCGACTCCGGGGTGATGCGCTGGTCAAAATGCTTGGAATTCCATTTCAGCGTGGCGGGGCGGGCAAAGTCGGGAAGCTCGGCATAGTGCGGAACTCCGCGCCCGAAGAGAATGCTGACGGGCTGCCCCGCCCCTGTCCAGTTTTCGATGGGCAGACCCATGCCCGAGTGCCATACCGCCGCAGCAAGCCCGTCGCGTACCAGTTTCAGCAGGTCGGCGCGCTGCGCCGAGTCGGCCGGCAGGTGGCGAGCCCACAGCAGCAGTTCGCGGTAGGCGTACATCGCGTGGGGGGTCGTGAAGCTCAGGTCGGTTTGATACTTCCTGTCCTGATTCACGTTGAGCGTGTACAGCTGGCGCTTGACCTGATCTTCCAATATTTTTCGCTTGGCTGCGGCACGGTCGGTGGGGGCAGCGTTTGCGAACGTCGCACAAGCCAGGCTGCCGAGGATGATAGACATGAAGAATTTGTTCACTTGTCCGCTACTCCAGTCATGCGTGGTTGCTCACACTTATTTCTTGCCGTCACCGGCGCCAACATATTGAAATACCTGCACGCGGCCGTTGTGGGAATCGGCGACATGGATGCGGTTCTGCGCATCCATGTAAAGACCGGCCGGCATCCAGAATTGGCCGGGCTTCTGGCCGGAGTTTCCCCAGTAAAGCCGCAGTTTGCCGTCGTTGCCGAAAATCTGGATGTTGTCGAAACCGGCGTCGGCGACATAGATGTGCCCATCGCTGTCCAGCGCGACACCCTTGGGTGCAGTGAAGTCGCCCGAGCCATCGCCCTGTTTGCCGAACGTGAGCAGGGGCTTGCCATCAGCCGCGAAAAGCTGGACGCGCATGTTCAGCGCGTCGGTGACCGCGAGACGGCCGTCCCGGCCAACGCTGACATGGCTGGGAAAGTTGAACTCACCCGGTCCTTCTCCGCGTTTGCCAAGGGTCCCGACCTGGCGCTCTCCCGTCAGGTCGATGATCCTGATCAGATGGCGGGTAACGTCTGCGACATACAAACGCTGCCGGTCGCGGTCGATCGCCAGCGAACTCGGCCGCCCAAGTTCGTCAAGTCCCCTGAGGACATGGTCGAATTCACCGTCTGGCCTGAAGACGAAGATTTTTTTCCGCTCGCCATCGGCGATGTAGATATGGTCGCGGCCATCCACGGCAATGCCGATCGGTAGCAGGAAGGTTTCCTTGCCTGTCTGTGCGATGTAGCTGTATTCCTTCTTGCGCCGGTCGAAGATATGCACCCGCTTCAGGCGGGTGTCTGCCACCAGGATGCGCTCCTGGCTGTCCGTGGTAACAGCCATGGGCCGCAGAACCTTTTCGAACTCATCCTCGCCGCGGATGAATTCCCATACTTTCCGCCAGAACCCCTTTTCGCGGCCGACATCGGCTGGCGTGGCATACGAAGCCACATAGCGGATCCGCGGCTCGAGCGGAGGCGATGGCCAGACAAGATTTACGGCATCTGTCTCGGGTGGAGCTGCGATGGCTGCCGATCCGGCCAGCCAGAGGGCGAGCGCCGCCAATACGACTTGTTTGTGGAGGGTGATGTTTGTCACCGGGACTGTGTCTCCATTCGGTTCTTCCTAGAAAAGCCTGTGCTTCCGGCGCGACGTCTCGCCATGGAAGTACTTGTAGCGAAACAACGAGTCCAGGCCATGGCAGTCGGCGCACAGCGAAAAGTCGCTGCTGCCGCGCAGGAAACTGGTGCGCGCATCGCCTTCTTCGTTCTTGCCGCTCCCTTCTTCGGACCCCGGGCTCCACTGATGGACATTGTGGCAAGTCGGGCAGGTGACAACTCCTGAAGCAGCGCGCATGCCGTCCAGGGTGAATACCGGCAAGGAGGTACCCGTGCCGCGCTGGCGACCGGCATTGGAGACCACATTCACGCCGGGCGGATGGTTGGCCTTGAACGGCTGCTTGGCCGCCGCCGCCTTGCCATCCGCATGACACGAACGACAAAGGCGTTCCATGGCATCCGTGCCGCTGCCCGGCGTGCGCGTCCAGAGCCGTTCCTTGTAGTCGGCATTGTGCACGACATGACATTGCCCGCAGACGCCGGATTGCCGCGCCGTCTGGCCGCGGTTGTTGCGTGCCTCGGGGGCGGTCACGGCCAGGTCGTGGTCGGTGGCCTTGACGGAGCGCTTGTCCTGATGACAGGTGGCGCACAATTGCGGCGCCGGCCAGGCTGGCTGGCGCAGGAAGCTGTTGGCGGCATCGCCCTCTGCATTGGCTTGCGCCCCGCTGCGGCTGGCACTGTCGGCGGGATCCCATTGATGGAGATTGTGGCAGGTGGCGCAGGTGACCTTGCCGCCGTTCTGGTCCTTTTTCCCATCGGCGCCGTAAAGCGGGAGTGCGGTCACCCGCACGGCCGGGCTGACGTTCAGCGGGTGGCTGTTCTGTCCGGTCAGCTTCTTTGCGGCCACGCCGCCATCACGATGACACTCGGTGCAGAGCACCTCGATCGCGTCCTGGCCCGGCCCCGTTCCGCGTGCCCACATCTTAGCTCCGTTGCCGTTGTGCGGCAGATGGCAGGTATTGCATACGCCGCCTTCCGCCGCAGTCTTGCCCTTGGCGTTCTTCTCGGCCGGGGCGGAGATTGCCAGATTGTGCTTGGACCAGGCGATTGAGCCTTTGCCGACATGGCAGTTGGCGCAAAGCGTGCCCTTGCCGTCGTTGGGCAGGCGCAGGAAACTCGTGCTGCCATCGGCCTTCGCCTGACGCGGGTCGCCTTTCGGGCTGCCCTGCACACTTGGCGACCAGTTATGGGGGTCATGGCAGGTGCCGCACATGACGGCGCCGCCCTCCGTGACGGCGATGCCGTTCCGATCATAGAGTGGAAGGGGATGGGGCGCGGATGCAGCGGGAGTGCCGGTGGTCCATTGCCCATCCTTGGCACTGATGCCGATACTGTCGACCGGTACGGCGACGGGATGGCTGTTGGCGCCGACCAGTTTGTCCTTCGCCAGTCCCTCGGCGCGATGGCAACTGAAGCAGACCGAGGAAACCGCATCGGTGTCGGCCACGGGCTGGCGCGCCCACATGCGCGGGCCGTTGCCCCGGTGCGGGAGGTGGCAGGTCGCGCAGATGCCCGCCTCGGCGGGCGTCTGCCCCTTGACGTTGCGGTCGGCCGGTGCCATGACCGCCATGTCGTGCTTCGTGTTGGCGACACCTGCCTTGTTCTTGTGGCAGGTCAGGCAAAGCGTGGCCTGCCGATCGTACGGCATGCGCAGAAAGCGGTTGCTGCCATTGCCGGGATCGCCCGGCCTGGAAGTTTTCTCCGGATCGCGTGCATCCCATTGGTGGGCGTCGTGGCAACTGGCGCAGGTTACGCGGCCCTTGCCGTCGCCAAGGGACTTGACACCCTCGCGTGTGAATCCCGGCAAATTCACCTTGTCGTCCAGTCGCTTCATGGCGCGTCCGACCGGATGGGTGTGTTCGCCGACCAGATTGTCCTTCGCCACCCCGTCTGCATTGTGGCAGCTGAGGCAGAGCTCGGCCATCGGATCGTCACCGGCCGCGAGAGACCGAGCCCACATCTTCGGCCCCTTGCCGCCGTGCGGCAGGTGGCAGGCGCTGCAGATGCCGGCCTTGCCGACTTCTTCACCGCGGACGTTCTTTCCGTTCTGGTCGAGCTGCGCCATGTTGTGCTTGGTGTTCCCCACCTTGCGCTGGTCCTGATGGCAGCCAAGGCAGAGTTGCGATTGCGGGTTCGTTTCGACCAGCAGCTTCGCGTTGTGTTGCGCAAAGTGGGGGCGGTGGCAGGTTTCGCAGATGACCGTGCCGTTGTCGCCGAGGCGGGCGCCCTTGTCGAGCAATTGCCTGGGAATCTGCGCCTTGTCGGGCGCCATGTTGACCGGATGGGTGCCGAGCCGGCCTGCTTCGGCACGGTCGCGCGCATAGCGGTCGGCATGGCAGGTACCGCACAACTCCGAATTGGCGTTGCGCGTCACCAGTAGGTTCTTTTCGCTTGCCCCATGCACGCGGTGGCATGACTGGCAGATGACCTTGCCGTCCTCGCTGAACATCGCGCCGGCCTCGACCAGACTGGCGGGAATATGGCCCAGCTTCTTAAACACCGGATGGTTGCCCTCTTCGGATCCCGTCGAGCGTTCAAGGTGGCAACCCATGCACATGCTCGAGTCGATGTTTTTCATGCGCAGGAAGATCGGCGAGATCTTTTCACTCCAGGCAATGCCATGCGCGCTGTGGCAGGTGCCACAATACACCTTGCCGTCGTCGTTCATCGGAAAGACCTGCTTGCCCTCGAGGGTAGGGATCTTGATGTTTTTCGACGGCTTGACGCCGACCGGATGGAAATTCTGCCGGTTCTTCCAGACGAAACGCGAATCGAGTACGAAGCCGTCATGGCATGAAAGACACATGCGGTCGGTACTCACGACATCCTGCTTTCCGGTTTCCACCGTTGGCCTGGGATCGTACGGTATCAGCGTCGCAACATCCTGTCGATTGAAGTCGACCAGCCAGGAGACGTGGCAGTTGGCGCATTCGCGCTGCGGCGAGATATCGCGTGCCGCTACGGCAAGCTGCGGCAGGCCGGCAAAGAACGCGAGCGCCAGCATCTGCCAAACGGTCGGTTTGCCGATGCGGAATGCAATCATGGGCGCCGTCAACCTTTATCCTGTCGTTGAAGCCAGTAGCCATTCAGTCTCTGCTAACGTTCTGATTCCGGTTTCGTGCCGGTATCGAATGAATTGCGCCACCAGGTGCGCGGGTCGCGCCGCATGGCTTCTTCGGGCGGCACCGGCGCTTTTTCTCCCTTGCCGAACAGCACGCCCTGGCGTGCCTTCGCCGCCTCGTCGAGGAAAATGGTCGGAATGTAGAACTCCTTGTACTTTTGCACGAGGCCGACGATATTCACGTTGGTCAGCGCGGCAATGCGCCGGTCGGTAAAGCCGAGGGCGCGGAACGGCACAAAGCTTTCTTTTTCCTGGGAGTGGCAGCGCGTGCAGAAGCGCCCGATCGGGTTGACGTAGCCGTGGAATGCTTTCTTGATCGACCCCATATCCTGATCCGAAAGCTGGTGACGCAGCTTGGTGAATTCCTGGGCCTCGGGCGCGTCCTCGGTGATTTCGAGCAGCGCTTCGCGTCCCTTCATCGTTGTGTAGGCAACGATCTTGGAATGGTAGTCGTCGGTCTCGGCAAGCGATCCCGTTGCGGGATTGTCCTCGAGTCCGTAAGGTTTGCCCTTCACCTCGATGCCGGAATAGTTCAGCCAGCGCAGGGTGATCGTGTCGTCCGGCACCTTCTTGTCGTCGACGTGGCATGTCATGCAGCCGACGAACTGGGTATGCATGTTCAGCAGCGAGCGCACCATCGGCTTCTTGGAATGGGGGTATTCGCTGTGGCAACTGTAGCAGACGGGTTTCTTGCCCTGGGAGGTCGGGTCCACCTTCGGCAGGTTGTGGAAATGCTTGACGCGCTCTTTCTGCCGTTCGATATCCAGCCTGGCGAGGAGCTTGGGGCCTTCCGGTTTCTTCTCGGTGCGGACCATTGAATAGACGGAAGCGACCAGCAGGATGGCGATGATGATCCATAGCACGACCGATACCAACCAGGCCATCAGGGGATGGTCGCGGCGGATCCCGGAAATACTGAAGAGATCGCGGCGTTCTCCGTCGGGAATGCGCGCCTTGTGGTCGATGACAATCAGTACGGCGATGGCGAACAGAATGGCCATCACGACGGACAGTGCGACGAAGGTGCTATCGAGTTGAAGCGTATGGTGCATGATCAGTCCTCAATGGGTCAGCCATGGGTAAGGGTCAGCCAGATGACATAGACGCCGAAGATCGTCCAGGCCAGCACGAAAGCCAGCGAGCCATAGGCGATGATCTTCTGCCAGGGTTTCAGTGCGGCTTTCATTGGCAGTTCAATATGTGCGTGAAGCTTTGAAGCGCAGGGTCATGCATGGAGTGCTGCCCGCAAGTTCTTCCGCTCGACCAGTTCCCGCAGATAGCGGCGCTCTGAAGGATGGGTGGCGATACAGCGCAGGTATTCGAAGAAGTGCTCTTCGATCTGGTGTTCGCGCGTGATCCGTCCGGTCAGGAAGGTCCATTGCATGGGAAACCGGCCGGGTGCCAGATGGACGTTGTACCAATGCCAAAAGGCGATGACCAATAGTGCGAGCAGGGCTTCGTGGGGATGGGAGAGCCGCATCATTTCCTGAAAGTGCGAGGCGATGTCGATCGGCAGAATGCTCGCCCAGACCTCGGGAAACAGGAAGGTCGAGCCGGACACGACCATCACCGTATTGCCGAATCCGGCAGCGAAGTAATGGATTTTCTGCTTGTACATGAACTTGTCCATTTCCGGCCGCAGTTCGCGCTTGCCGGCGAAAAAAAGCATGTCCTCCCTAAAGTCGGAAATATCTTTCCAGATCGGCAGGATCGTGCGCTGCAGTTCGAAAGTGCGGGCGCGCAATTTCATGAGCGTGCCAATGCCGATGGTGACGAAGTGATAGAGCATCGCAAAGATCATGGTTGCTGCCAGTGTGCGATGGACGACACGCGTCACATCCAGACCGCCAAGCACGGAGTTGAACGGTTCCGCCCAGAAGGCGCCGTGATAGTGGATAGGCAGGCCGGTGAATGCGAGCAGCAGGAAGGTGCTGAAAATCAGCAGGTGCTGGATGCGGATGTGGATGTTGTAGCGGTCGAAATCGCCGATCGGATTCGAGTCCACGTTCTTGTACAGCATCGAGCGGTCTTCGGGCAGCAGGGCGATGACTTCCTCGATATCGCGCTCTTCATCGGGGCCGATGTTGTTATGCCGGATCGCGGTTGCCAGTACCGCACGCGCCTCTGTTGACAGTTTCATTTTATATTTTCCTTGTCTCGATCTCGAAGTGTTCTTTTATGGAGTTGCGTCAGGCGACCCGGTTGCTGCTGCGCCGGGTGCGGCGCCACCATGAGGAGCCGTCGCGGAAGCGCCAGCTCGCCCCGTCGCGGAAGCGTCCCCATGTCTCGAATGCGGCCATACCAACCAGCAACAGCAGTACCGTGTTGCCGACAATGGTGTAGATCAGTTCGGCGTAATGCTTGAACGGGTTGTCTTCTTTAAGGCTGGTCGGATGGGGGTCGAGTGCGGCGTAGTTCTCGTCGGCGCGGACGTGGCATTGCCTGCATGTCTGCACGCGGTTTTCCGCGCTAACCGGCGACAGCGGATCCCGTGAGGGACGCAAGTCGTGGACGTTGAGGTAGTAGTTGGAGGCGGCAACGTGGCAGTCAAGGCAGTTGGCCACGTTGGTTCCACCGTATTTGGTCATCTTGCCGTGGAAACTGTCGGTATAGGAGGTTGCCGCGAAGGGGAACTTGCGACCCAGTTCGCGGCCTTCCTCCTTGGCGGCCTGCTGATGCCTCGCCACCATCTCCTGATCGGCATGGCAGGACGAGCACATCTCGACTATCTCCTGCGCGGAACGCTTGACCTCACGAATGCGCCGACTGGTGTGGTTGTACCATTTCTCGACGAACTTGACGTCTTCGTGGCAGACGGTGCAGCGGTCGATGATGTTTTTCGGCGGCGTTTCTTCGCTGGCGTTGTAGAGCGGGTTGGTGTGGCAGTTGATGCAGTAAGGTTTGTCGGCATCGTTGCCCTTGGCGATTTTCTCGCGGCCATGGATACTTTGCTTGAAGACATCGTAGATTGGCTTGTGACTGAACGGCTTGCCGGTCGCGGGATTCTTGATCGAGTGGCATTCCTGATTGCAGGTCACGCCCTCGGTGACAGGTTTGTGCGGAAGTTCCCTGATGTAGTTGTGACAGTCGCGGCATGGCACGTTGCGATGTACGGTTTTCGAAAAAACGTGCGGCTGGATATAGTAGGACTTTTGTATCCCCTCTTCAGTGATACGTCCCATCTTCGGGTACTTGTGGCACATCAGGCAGGCCTCGTCGTCCTCGAACGCATGCGCCGTGCCGATGCATGCCAGCAGGCAGCAAAACAGCCTCGTCAGCCAAATCGCGGTCCTTGTTTTCATGCTCTCTTCCTCAGGTTTTCTCTCTGTCGCGATATTACGACTATTTGTCATGACAACTCTGGCAAATCATCTGGTTGCTGCCCGAACTGCGCAGCCGCTGGTAGCCATCCGCCCCGCGGTCTGCACGCCTCTGGCGCTGCACGCCGCGCTCATGGGGGTTGTGGCAGGTGGCGCAAAATATCCTGCCGGTTGCCGGGTCGAGGGGCAGCACCATGTCCTTGCTTTTCTCCACGGCCTTGAGCCGCTTAAGAACCTCTGGCGGAGGTACGATGAGGTGGTTAGGCCCCGCGCTGTCCGAACGCGATGAAAATCTTGCCCAGCTACCGCCGGGATGGGGACGCCAGGGGTGACAGCCGGTACACAGCTTGTTCAGGTCGTCGCTCACGTTGAAGGTGACGTCGTCGATGCTCTTGGCTTCGCGCCGCTTGGGAACCGCCTGATGGCAGACGATGCAAACCTGGGTATTCAGTTCGCCGAGATCGGTGATCTGGTCGTGGGGATTCAAGCGTTCGTAATGACCCGGGTCATGACAGTTGAAGCACAATCCCGTGCGCGATGTATAGGGTCCGCCGCGGAAGAAAAGCGGGTTCAGGCCGCGCTCGCCGAAACGCTCCTTCCGGCATTGCATCGGCAGGTCGTGGCAGCTGATGCAGGTGATCATGCCGTTGCCTCTTGTGACTGCCTGCAGGAACTGCGTCGGCATGCGGGATTTTTTTTCGGGCGAGGGTGCCATGCCGACCGCATGAATGTAGCTATGCACGGAAACCACGTCATGGCAATTGTTGCAGAGGGCATTGATGTCTCCCTTGCCGCGCAGCCTAGCGTTGCCGTCCGTCGGATTACCTTGATGGCAGGCAACGCAGGCGTCCTCGCGCCAATGCGGATCGGGAATCAGCTCCGCGTTCAGCTTTTTCTGGGAGAGGAGGCGCGGGATTTCTTCCACCTGCTCGAGTAGACGTCTCTCGCTCCAGCCGCTGTTGGCCGGGTCGGGGGATTCGGCAGTAGCGGCACCTGGCAACAGGAAGATTGTGATGATCACGCATAGTCTTGCGGCTAACGCCATGCGCTCACCTTGCCGTCGCGAGTGACCGTGATGACGGTGCCGTCAAGGACGGCAGGGCCGCCGAACCCGCCGTTGCCCAAAGCCCATTCCCAGGCGATGCGGCGCCGTTCCAGATCGATTCCCAGCATCTTCCCTTCAGTGGTGATGACAATGCCGATACGGTTGCTTCCCACGCTTGGCGAGTGCCGCAATTCGACCTCCAGGGGAATGCTCCACGCGATTTTGCCGTTCTCGGCATGGATCGCGTACAGCATGCCGTTGCGGGTTGCAACGTAGAGCATCCTGTCGAGTAATGCCGGGGAACCTTGCGGCCATTCATCCAGCTCCGTGCGCCAGAGAATCTTCCCGCTCTTCGCCTCGAGCGCGTAGAGACTGTTGTCGAGCGAGCCCTGGAAAATCATGCCCGACGAGACGGAGGCAGCTCCATAAAGTGCCGAACCGAGTTGCGTCTGCCAGGCCGGCTTGCCGTTCGCCAGCATCACGGCGTGCAGCATGCCGTTCTTCGCGCCGATATACACGCGCTCGTCATCGGCGGCGGGCGCCGCATAGAGGCCACCGTACTTGGAGTCCCTGGCCAGGTAGCGCCACAACTCCTTTCCGGTATCCAGCGCGAAGGCATACAAGTGAAGATCATTGCTGCCTACGTACACTTTGCCGTCCAGCACAAGAGGTGAGGAAAATATCTTGCCACCGGTCTTGGTCTGCCAGCGCTGGCGTCCACTGCCAGTATCGATGGCTGCTACGGTGCCGTCTTCCGACGCAATCACGATCGTCCCGCTGCCCAATGCCGGCGAGGCGGAGATGGGCCCGGCGGCGGTGAAGCCCCAGTATGGCTTGCCGTTGCGCTTGTCCAGCGCATGCAGGCGGCGGTCCTGCCCGGTAACGTAAATGGTTGCCAGGTCGGCGACGGGCGCGGCCACCACGCTGCCTCCCACCACTACTTCCCACAACTGCCTGGGGTACTTGGCCGGCAGGGCGTCCGGTGTGGCATGGAGGCGTCCCCCACCACTACCCAGCATAGGCCAGGGCGCAGCCAGTGCCGTCATGCAGCAGACTGCGGTGGCGAGCAGAATCGTTCCCGCAAGTGCCTTATATCTGGAACCCATAATCCCGCCGCAAATAAAAAAAGAGCGAATGCTCCTTGAAAGGGGCAAACTGGAAATTCACATCGCGCAACCGGTAGCGGGCAACCGCCTGCCATTTGCCGAAGCGGTACACCAGGTCGGATTCCAGGGTCGTCTTCGTGCCGGCGATGGCTTGTATGCCATCGAGCTGCTCGACTCTAGCGAGCGCAGACAATTGCATGTTGCTCCTGAGCATCGTGCTCAGGCGCGCCTGGGCATAGCGCGTCTGGAATTCCATCGTCTGGTTTACGCTGACCGTCTGTCCGACCGAGGCCGACATGCTGTTCGCTGCCGAAAAGCGATGCAGCCAGCCCAGGTCGATCCGTGTCGTCGTCGAACTCTGCAAGTACAGGTTAAGGATGCCGTCGATCCCCGATATGACGGGCATTTCGGTACGGTAGGCTCGGTATTCGAAGATGCCTTGCAATGCATCGTTCTGGCCGATAAGGCTGTTTACACTGTAGCGCAGGTTGCGTTCATCCCCCTTGTAGGTTCCGAGAGTCTGGCTCAGCCGCAATTGCAGTGAATCAGCAAAGAGCGGCGATCCAGTGCGCGTATAACCGGCATCGATGGTGTGAGTGGCAGCGGTGTTGCCGACAGGGAGAGCGTAGATGGGGGTGGCGTTGTCAAGACCCATGCGCATTGACTGCCAGGCGATCGCGTATCCGCCATTGACCAGATAGTTGCCGAAACGGCCGCTGTAACGCACGTTGCCGTTGCCCTGCAGGTTGGTCGTCGACTGGTTGTAGGCAAGGCTGTCGCTGCTGCTGGCCTGCGATGAGTTCATTCCCAGCATGCCCGACATTCGCCAGTTATTGTCGAGTTGGTAGTTGGCGCCGGCCGAGGCGTTGTAGCCTTGGGTGCTGGCCTGCCCCGTCGTGCTGTTGTTGACGGCCAGGTTATAAAAATGGCGAAACTCGTCGGTTTGCTGGATCGACAACTGGGTGTTGGCGTTGAAATAGCTGGAAGCGATCGCGTTCGCGCCTGATGTGCCTGACGTTCCCCACTGGTCATTGCGCTGGTAATAGGTGACCGTCGCATTCAGGTTGGCCGTCTCGCCGAGTTTGGTCCGGTCGTACAAATAGAAATGATCCTGGCGCTGGTTGCTGCCCAGCGTGCTTTCGCTCGACTCATTGTGCCGGTAGCCATAGTTCATGTCGGATTCACCGAACTTTCTCGGCCGGATCCGCTGGGCCGCTTCGATGCCATAGGAAAAGCTGTTGTCGGAGCGCGGTACGAGGGAATGGGTGGATTCCGACTGCATGCTGTCGATTGTCAACCGCGTCCGCCCCAGCCACGCATTGTCGAACCCCCAGCGTGCACCGGCGCTGGTGGTGACAAGATTGTAGGAAGGGCTCCAGAAATCCGCCACCGTATTTTGCGCACGGCTGGCATGCAGGGTGAGCGGGTTGTTCGAGGCGGGAAACAGGCTGGTATTGAGACGGTAGCCGAGCATGCTGGGTTGTGTATCGCCCTGGCTCTGCTGGACGGTTTCGCGTGACAACGTTATTCCGGCATTGAATGTTGCGAAACGCGGATCCCAGATATAGCCGCGGCCGTTGATATCGAAAATACCCCTGCGACGATCACGGGTATAGTCGTACGACTGACTGCTGTACCGGTAATTCTCGGCTTCCCCGCTCAGATGACCATACACTGCGTACCGCCCAGCGCGCGATTCCGACAATCCTTGGCTCAACTTCAGGCTCTGCTGTGCCGTGGCGGGAAACGGGAGAAGAGTAGCGACGAGTGCGCACCCAAGCTTGGCCGCCGCTTCCGCGGCGGCCCATCGACCACAAACCACTTAGACGACTTGCCAAGTACGCTTTACTTCACGTGGCAACTCAGGCACAAGGCGCTGCCGCTCATCGAGACGCGTACCAGCCCCTTGTTGCTCGCATCCTGCGAGGTATGCGGATCGTGGCATGAGGCGCACTGCACCTTGGTATCGTAGAGCTTTACGCCCGTCAGCGCAGTTGGATCTTTCAGCCCACCGTCGGCGGTCATAAGAGCCGAATTGTAGGTGAAGTTGACCGGATGGTCGTTCGACAGATCGGTGCCCAGATTGGTTCCCCTGCCGGCACTGATAACCCCAGCTGTCTGGCCGGCGCCAGCCATCGTAGTCGTAGCGTTGATGCTCGACGCCCGGTTGAATGAGTTGACTGCAACCGTGCCGTCATGACAAGAGAGGCAGAGATGCGATGTTATCGCGTTGGCCACGGTAGCGGTGGTTATCTCCGTCGGTGTCGCATTCATGGTCACGCTCGTATAGGTGCCATAGGCCGCAGTCGCAGACAGCGTGTGGTTCCACAATGGCAGATTATTGGTGGCGCCGCTGTTTTTGATCGCATTGTGCGGCGTATGGCAGAACACGCAGATCTCCGGCTGGTCGCTGGAGTAAATAGCGTTCGCCGACCCGGATGAAGAAAGGTTGTGCTTGGTACTGGCAACCCCCGCCGCCAGCGCATTGCCGCCGGCCATGAAGGCCAGCGGCACGGCCATGAGCGCCACAAACATTTTGATCAGGCCCTGTTTTTTCATGTCATGCTCTCCTCATTAATTGATGTCATCCGATAAAAGTGATAGCTCTGCGGCTTTTGGATTGTTGCGACTGCGGTGCTTCTCGAATCCCATTTGTGCGCGGTGCGGCCGGTTCCGGTTCGCGAGGTCACGGAAGGCTTGGACGGTGTCATTTGTCAGCTTTGCTGCCCTCCTTTCCTTTCAGGTATTGAAATACTTGAACCCTCGCATTGATCGAGTCCGCGACATAGACCCTGTCCTGCGCATCGATGTGCATTCCCGTCGGCAGCAAAAACATTCCGGGAAGGTCGCCGCCGCTGCCGACAAACAGCAGGAGGCGCCCCTCGGGATCGAAGATCTGGAAATTGTTGAAGGCGGCGTCGGCAACATAGATGTTCCCGTCCGAGTCCAGGGCGATGCCCTTGGGGCGGGAGAAGTTGCCGTAGCCGTCGCCGACCTGGCCGAAGGTGCGGACAAACCTCCCCAGACCGTCGATGATCTGGATACGGAAATTCCCGGTGTCCGACACCAGCAAATGACCTTCCTTGTCCACAGCCAAGTGGACCGGATAGTTGTACTGGCCGGGCTCCGAGCCGCGCCGGCCGAATTCGGTCACGAACTTGCCGTCCAGATCGTAGACGACGATGCGGTGCTTGACGGTATCGGCGACATAGACACGGTTGCGCGCTTCATCCAGCGCCAGGCCTGTAGGGCGGCCGATATCCTCATTCTTGCCCAACGCCATCAGGGTCTTGCCTTCGGGGCTGTAAACCAGTACCTCATTGCGCGCCGAATCGGTCACGAACAGGCGGCCGCGTTTGTCGATATGGATCTCGATGGGGCTGCGCAAGCCACCATGTGCGTCGGTCTGCAGCAAGCCCGCGCGCTTGTTCTTGAGATCGAATACAACGATTGCCTGTAGCTGGGGATCGGTGACGTAGATGGTTTCGCCATCTTCGGAAGAGGTCACGCTGTGCGGCTTAAGCAGCTTAACCCCCCCCCCTTCATCGCCAAACAGGGATGCTTTCAAGTCGTCGCGCTTGAAGTCGCTTTCCCCGCGATACTCGGCGACAAACCGGACACGCGGCTCTTCCGGCGGCAGCGGCCAGATCAAATTTGCAAGCTCGGCTGTCCTATCGGTTTTCGTCGGCGCAGCGACACATCCGGCCAGCAGGCCAAGCGCGATTGTCAGACACAAGAAGAACGCACGTAAACACGCATGCGGACCGGAATTCTTGTAAAGATTCGCCAACTCCTGCCCTCCTTAGAGCCATGGCATCACTGTCACTATGGGCTTGCTTATACACATGGCAACAATGCGGTTATATGAACGCAATATGCTTCTGATTAATGTTTGAATAGAACTGGCTGATATGCTACCAGCTGCTAGGACAGTGTCAAGCGTTTTATATCGCTATCGGGAAACTGTATCTGCCTGCCGGGACTGAATCGCGAGGGATTCCCACTTGCGTTCGAGGGCAAGGTCGCCTGGCATGACCCAGGCCATCAGCGACCATGATTCATCGGTGTTGACCAGCAGGACGCGTCGCGGCCTGAATAGCAACGGTAACAGTGCACCGACCAGCGCCATGACATATCCGGCGAAAATGACGCTTGTCCCGCTATCCCGGGTCAGATAGAGGCCTGCCCAGGGGATGATGCCCCTGAACGTCAGCTGGTAATGGCCGAGATCGGCGGTTTCACCCGGTGCGAGCTTGCCGTTGAATACGTTCACGCCTTGTTGGGCGGCAGCGAGGCTGAAGCGGGGCGAGTCGCCTGCCGCCAACGCCATGTCGAAGACGAGAGGGTAGTTGTCCAGCGACACGGTTGTCTGACGAGTCAGGGGGGCGAGTCTTGCCCATTGCGTCTTGCTGGCCGGAAAGTTGATCAGCAGGCGTACTTGCTCGCCGCCTGGCCGTACACGGTCGAAGACGGCTGTCCAACCGAAGGTCTTGTCCAGGTAGACTTGATGGTCACCGACTTCCAGTGGTGCATTGACGCGCAGTAATTCCAGGCGGTCGGTTTTCCCCGGTTCCCGAACGGAGACCCGGGCATTCAGTTCGCGCAGCTGGTTTTCTTCTGCAACCACGATCTCCAGCGCCTCGATGCGCAGGCCAAACCGCATCTCGGGAGTTGTTTCGCGATTGCCATCGATGACCAGCTTGTCAGGCTGTCCGTGAAAGATTTCTCCCTCGGCCAACTCAAGATGAGCGGCAAAGCGCTCCGAACGGATGACGAGGGCCGCAATGATGATGAGCGCGATCCCGGCGTGAAGCACCGGAATACCCCATAGCCCCGCCGTACCCGTCAAGTGCACACCGTCACGCCGGAAGCCGGTCGCGGCGATGACATGGGGCGGAACCTTTCCCTGGCCTTGCAATTGATGAGTGGGCGGAGATTTTCCCGCCCGCCAGGCGCGCACGCGGAGAAGATAGAGTGCCATCGCCGCAGCGAGATTCAATGTCAGGCCAAGAGCGAGCGCAGCAAACCAGGGTGCCGCATAAACGTCGCCAAGGCCGCTCCATTCGATCCATTCGGAGAGGTTGGGCCAGCGATTGCGCCAGTCGTTATAGTCGGCGCTGGTGAGACGGCGGCTTTGCGGCAGGGTGCCGCCCGCCATCATGGCCAAGGTAAGGAGACCGAGCAGGAGCAGGTTCAGACCGGGTGAGGCCAGCTTTCTGCACAGGCTGTTCAGCAACTGCCGACGCCCGGTCCGTGGCAGTCGTTGCGTTTCCAGTTGCCGCTCTGGATGGTTTCGATCGGCACGCTGGAATGAATGCCGTACACCGTGCTGCCATTGATCGGGAACTTGCTGTGGCCGTTGTAAGGCTCGGGATCGGGCGTACCGACGCCGAAGACCAGCAGGGCGCGCCGCTTCCAGCCATGCGGCACGAGCGAATGGCAGCCGAGGCAGGGCATGTCGCGCACTATCACATGCCGCACATGGAGGTTTTTCTGCTGAGGACTGCCACCGCTGCTGAAACCGGTGCGCTGCCAGGTCGTATCCGATGATCCGCTGGCTGCGCCGTAGACGGTCGGATCGTGGCATTTGAAGCAAAGATGGTTCTGGGTGCCGGGCTGGCCGGTAACAAAGTCGTAGGGTCCCCAGACGATCGGCCAGACATTTGCCCCGTGCGGCCCCTTCAGTCCCGGCACCACCGGGTCGCTGTCGGAGTGGCACTCCCCGCAGGTCATGGTGCTGTTGGGCGTCATGCCGTTGATGAGCGATGATGAATAGTCGTAGACAGTACCGCTCACCGTCATTTTGAAGTCGTTCTTGCCTGGGGCGACGACCGGGTGGTAGGAGGCGTTGTTGGGGTTGAATTCCTGCGCCTGGTCGGTGTTAATGCCGCCGGGGATGATGCCGTAGGGATCGGCCGGCGGGCTCGCGCCGAAGGCATAGTAGGAATGGCATTTGAGACAGAGCTGGTGCTGGTATTGCACATCCGGAACGACCGTGTAGCCGGTGACGGCTCCCCAGTTGCCCGGCCAGACCGGCTGGACGCCCCAAACGCCCTTGAGGACCGGGGAGGCCAGATTGTTGGTGGTGTTGGGGATGCTTGGTGAAACACCGGGCGAAACTGCATGAGGATTGTGGCAATCCTCGCAGACAACGTGACGATTGTTGAGGTCGGCCGGATCCTCACGCACCGAGCCATCCGTCTGGCGCTTCGGGTTGTGGCGACCGAGGCGGGTGGGATCCTTGACCGGATGGGAATACATCTTGTTCAGCGCGGCGTCGATGTTCCAGTAGGACACGTTGCCGTTATGGCAGACCAAGCAGACGCCCGATTCGCCGTCCTGCTTCAATATCAGCCTGCCGCCAGCCGACGTGTGGGGCTTGTGGCAACTGGCGCAGGCGTTGGATTTGTTCGTGGAATTGGGATCGTTGGGCAGGTTCAGCCCCGGGATGTGCCATGGGTTGACGCCCATGCCATTCCACTGGCGCGTCGCCTCACGGTGGGAGTTGTTGACCACTGTGCCCCAGTATGCCTTGACGTGGCAGGTGCGGCACAGGGAGGAGCCGTAGCCTGCACCGTCCTGGTAGGCGGTATGCAGGAACTTCGGGTACTGGTCGCTGTGCGGGTCGTGGCAGCTCGCGCATTGCAGCTGGCCGCTGTTGTCGGGCTTGATCTTGCCGGTCAGCGTGGCGGGGTCGACCAACTCGGGGTTCTTGGCCAGCAGTGCCGTATCATAGGCGAAGGATACGGGATGATCGTCTCGCAAATCGATCCCCAGGCTGGAGGCCCCCGTCAGGAATGCCTCCAGTCCGGCAACGATTCCCGGCCCCTCCGCGTCAAAGGGCATGTTGTGGATGTTGCCCAGGGCGACAGTGCCGTCGTGGCAGGAAAGGCACAGCTTGGAGGCCCCCGTCGGCTGGCCCGGTGCGGCTGCCGCCATTGTCATGCTGCTGTACGGCGTGTAAGTGGCAGATGACAGCGCGTGATTCCAGAGCGGCACGGCGGGATTGGCGTTGTGGGGCGTGTGGCAGAACACGCATAGCTGCTGCTCGCTGGATGCCTTGTAGGTACCGGTTCCGGAGGCGGAAAGGTTGTGCTTGGTGCTGGCGATGCCGGCAACCGCCAAGTGCGGGAAAAGCAAGCCGCTACCCAGCAATAGCGCGGTAAAGAACAGCCAGCTCGAATAGCCTTTCATGCTGAATATTTCCCTCACGACAGCATCTGCTTATCACACAGTTGATGGAGCTTTATCTTGCATGATTCTTGGACTGTCACGCTGAAAGCCAGCACCATCCAGCGTTTGCGCCCTACTTGCCGGCAGCTTCCGCCGAGACCAGCTTGATCTTGATTTTTTCGCTGCGGTATGAATTGAATTCGGACAAATTCTGGAACACCCAGCCTTGTTCTCCCGGTTTGCCATTGAAGGTGGTTTCGACCTGGATGGCCGGATTTTTCGGCTCGTTGGATGAGCTGGTCACCGTTTTGAAGTCGCTCGTGTAGGCAGGCAGGTAATTCACGATGCGCAGGTCCGTTCCCTTGTCGAGCTTGAAAGTCTCGCCAATGGCGATCCTGACATTCCGTTCCTTCCCGTCGGGTCCCGTTACCGCGACGTTGACGGCCGACCAAGCCTTGCGGATGTCGTCCGGGACGGAAACCGCGAGCGTACCTTTGCCGGACGGCTGAGGATGCTGTTCGGCAATTTGCTTGTTCGTTGCCGGGTCGTCCGCGACGGCCGGCATCGGCGGATGGTTTGCCGGTATGGTCGGCAAGGGGGGGTGCTTGGGGGGGAGCGGCTCGTTGCCCGTCACGGGAACGGCGGATGTCATCATCTGACCAGCGGCAGGCGCGGCAGCCGGCGGCATGACGGGTGAGGAAGCGACTTGCGTGGTGGACCCGCTATCGCAACCCGAGACGACCAACATACCCGAGAATGCCAGGCCAAACAGCCTGAATGCCGAAACCGCCATGGAAGACTTCATGCAATACCTTTCTGAATGGTGACTGCGAAATGATAAGCTGATAACCCGTCCGGGGCAAAATCAGGTGCAGCATAATGGGAAACGGCGCGGGGAACAGGCCAGACATTCTCATCATAAAATAAATTTTGGATAATATCCAGCGGGGTTATCGGGGATGACTGTCAAGACGGTTGCGGAAGATGCGGGAGAGTCGGCTTACTGTGTAGTGTGGGGGCCACAGCGGTTCCGGCTTTCCATCGGCTGGAAGACGTTGATCGCATTCATGATCGCGGTTTTTGTTCCACTGCTGGGAATTACCTTCCTGACCGATACGGCTCTGACCAGTTTTACTCGGCAGCACCACAACGACGCCATGAGTGCCGGCTTGCGCAGTGCCATGAAGGCACATGCGGACAGGATGGGGGCGGTGGCCGCGGTTCTTTCCTACTCGGCGTCCAGCCCCGTGGTCAAGGAGGCCATGCTCGAAAGAAAAAGAATCCCCCTGGCCGAAATGCTCCAGCAGCATGCGCTCAACCTGCCTTTCGTCGATGCCTGGCTGGCCATCGACACCAAGGGGAACGTCGTTTCCCGCCGCAACAGCAGTCACGGGGATCAGGTCGCGCTGGGCGGATTGTTGGCCCAAGCGGCCGGCAACGGTTTCCCGGTGACGGGCGTCGAGATATTGTCGCGCGACGTTTATTTGCGCGAAAACCCCGAGCGTTACTTACGGCTGGAAAGGCTGGTCTTGTCGAATGTCGTGCTGGTCCCGGTGGTACGGGATGGCGGCATCGTCGGCGCGCTGGCAGGCATCGTCCTGCTTGACGGCTACGATTGGTTACCGAATGCCCTGCATGATAATGCTGCGCAGGATATTCACATGTTTGGCGCGCTGGTACAGGAGTCGAGAGTCGTGGCCGTGACTCGTCGCCCCAACAACTTCTGGTCGGAGGACCAGTTGCTGCCCACCGAAATCAACGACCGACTGGCCAAGGGAAAGTCTTATGGCGGAACCTTGCTGCTCAATGGCATAGAGTCCATGGTGGTCGCCGAGCCCCTGCTCAACGCCCAGAGGCAAGCCATCGGCTCGTTCGTGGTCGGCTCGCGTGTCAGCACCATGAACGATCAGGCAAGATCGGTCATGAACCGGCTTTACGGTTTCATGGTGTTGGGGGCGGTACTCTCGCTGATCATCTCCTTCATGGCCAGACGCGATACCTTGCGACCGATCAGTGCCCTCGTCGGCGCCATGGATGCGTTCGCCAAGGGCAATGTCGCGGTGCGCACCAGGATTCTGACCAAGGATGAATTCGAGGATCTTGGCAAGGGCTTCAACCGCATGGCCGACGCCGTCGCGGGGCATCAGGCACGAGCGGAGAGTTACAACTCGCTCACCAAATTGCTTGTAACGACGCTCAATCCGAAGGAGTTGCTCAAGAGCGCCATTGAAAAAGTGATCGCACTGACGGATTCCGATCTGGGGATTGTCTACCTGATGAGCGATGACGGAAGAATACTAAGGCCATTTGTCGCCCAGGGCATCGATTGCGCGGCCCTTGCCGATCTGTCGTCACGGGAGGGGGCGGCTGGCGGCGCGGCGGATGGGCGGCGTATCGTGTTGCTGCGGAATATTCCTTCAGATTGCTATATCCAGATGAATCTCGGGTTTGCGCGGACATTGCCCCGTGAAGTCGCGGCCTTCCCTATCATGTACAAGGAGAAGATGCTCGGCGTGATGCTGCTGGCCACACTGGGCAGTTATCAGGAGGACGAGCTTCCATTGGTGGAATCCCTCACCAGCCAAATCGGAATCACTCTTGACAATGCGCTTACTCACGAGAAGGTCGAGCGCCTCTCCGTCACCGATGGATTGACGGGTCTTTACAACCGCCGTTATTTCAGCGAACGCTGCGAGGAGGAGTTTTCCAGGGCCTCGCGCCACAAGATGCCCTTGTCCGTCCTGATCATGGATGTCGATCACTTTAAACGCGTGAATGACGCTTATGGCCATCAGGTCGGCGATGTCGTCCTCATTGCCGTTGCCCGGGCGCTGTGCCAGTCGGTGCGGGAAACCGACCTGATCGGGCGCTACGGTGGAGAGGAGTTCGTAGTGCTGTTGCCGCATACGGACACGAATCAGGCGGAGGCGGTCGCCGAAAAGATCCGCCAGACGATCAGCGATACGGTTATTGCGGAAATGGGCGATCAGTCGGTGACCATCAGCATCGGCGTCGCCGGGCTCGACGGCATGGCGGCGAACAGCATTGAGGATCTGGTACGGCATGCCGATGCTGCGCTCTATCGGGCCAAGGAGGAGGGACGGAACCGCGTGATCGTGGCCAATGCAATGGCTGCCAGTTAGGTCGTGCATGAAGGATTGGCGGTTTTACGTCGGTGTATTGTTGATCACCGGCGCGGTGGCGTGGGCGGGTCATGTTTTTGTCTCCGCTCCACCACCTTTCCCGCGCGGTGTAGTGGGGAATGGTGCGCCTTCCTTCTCGGCACCAGACATCATGGACGGAGGGATGCGCGGTCTGGATTCGTCACTCGGCAAGGTGGTGCTGGTGAATTTCTGGGCGTCCTGGTGCGAACCCTGCCGCGAAGAACATGCGAATCTGCTGCGCTTGCAGCGAATGTTCTCCGCGTATCCCGATTTTGCGATGCTTGGCGTCGCACATCGCGATGAACCGGCCAATGCGCGCGAATTCTTGCGCCGCTGGGGTGCTGGCTACCCCCATGTATCCGATGCCGATGGCGCGATCGGCGATGGTTTCGGTATTTCCGGAGTCCCGCAAAGTTTCCTGATTGATCGTGAAGGCATCATCCGCTGCAGGCATTTCGGGCCGGTTGCCGGCGCCGATATGGTCAAGATTGCCGAGCGCTGGCTGAGGCCGCTGCTCTCAGGCCATGTGCCGTCGTGCAATTGATGGCTTGACGACCTTGCATACAATTATTTAACACTTGCAAAAGTTATTTTTATCTGCTTATAATCCGGAAAACGGCGGCCATAAAAAACACATTTACGCCGATAAAATGTTTCGTGTTCCGTCGGCTGCATGTGCCGGAGGTGATACGAGAAGGAGGACGGCAAACCGACTGACCCCGGAGTCGGCGCCGGGCATCGTTTCGAGAAAGTTGCTCGATGAACAAGTCGGTTTCCGGGGTAATTCCCCGGATGTTCCTGCTGATACTGCTTTGCGTGGCATCATGGTCGGCTGCCGCCGAGGATGAACTCAACTGCGTGCTCTGTCACAAGCACCGGGGATTGAGTCGAATCGACGAAAACGGCAACTTCCGGCTGTTCTACATCAACGAGGCTCTCTTCGAGGAGGGTCCTCACGTCAGGGTCAAGTGCGTCGATTGTCACACCGACATCAGCAAGATCCCCCATGATCCTACCAAGAAGGTTGACTGCACCACAGAGTGCCACCTGAACGAACCATCGAGCAAGAAACCATTTTCGCACAAGCCGGTTGCCGACTTGCTAGCCAAGAGCATCCATGGCAAGACCAGCTCCGACGGTACGCCGAAGGAACATCAGCAAGACTATCCGGGTTGCAAGGATTGCCATGAGGAACCCCTCTATCGGCCGCTCTCGTTCTTCAAGGGCAAGGCTCATGGCGTTTCCGAACGGGGGCTGAGTCGCTGCAAAACCTGCCATTCGACCGGAAATTTCGCCGACTCTTTCTACAAGCACGTGACTTCGCGTCTGCAAAAGATGCGCAAGCCTTCCGAGATCGTCGAGATCTGCGCGAAGTGCCACGGCGACAAGGATTTCCAGAAGCGACACAAGCTCGACGACGTGGTCACGTCGTACAAGGAAACCTTCCACGGCAAGGCGGTACGCTTCGGTTCGGAAGAGACACCCGACTGCATCGATTGCCATGTGACGAAGGGCGAGAGTGTGCATTTCATCGAAGGCCGGGATTCTCCGACATCGGCGAGCAACGCCAACAACGTCCCGACCACCTGCCGCACCTCGGAATGCCATGAGAAGGCCGGGCCGATGCTGGCGGGCTTCCAGACGCACGTCACCTACGACAAGGACAAGTATCCCCTGCAGCACTACATGCTCAAGTTCTTCCAGGCGTTGATGGCCGGCGTCCTGTATTTCTTCCTGACGCTGATCTTCCTTGAATTGTTGCGCCGGTTGTTCCCGAACTTTTCCTTCATCAAGCCTGCCGCTGATGATCATCGTTCCGGGGCTAGATAACCTGCATTGTCGAGACCGAACTCATGCCTAAATACCAGAAGGTTGTGGAAAGGAACGGAAAACGGTATTTCTTCCGGTTTTCCCTTCATCAGCGGCTGCAACACGTTGTTCTCTTTACGACCGTGATCCTGCTGTCATTCACCGGTTTCCCCCTGAAATACTACGACCAGCCGTGGGCGGAGCCGATCTACAAGTTCTTCGGGGGCATCGAGGTTGCTCCGATGATCCATCGCATCGTGGGCAGCGTGCTGCTTTGCCTGTTCGTCTATCACACCTGCTACTGGATCTACCTGTTTGTCAGTCGGCGTGTGGCGCGTCTCAAGCGGGAGGGACGCCTGACGCCCGGCAATGTCGGGCGGGAATTTCTCGCCCAGGAGATGGTGCCGAACAAAAAGGATTTCTTCGACTTGATCGATATGTTCAAGTACCTGTTGTACCTGACCAATCGCCCACCCCGCTACGACCGGATGTCCTGGAAGGAGAAGTTCGACTACTACGCGCCCTACTGGGGTATTCCCATCCTCGGTCCGGCCGGCTTCGTGCTCTGGTGGCGCGACGAGTTCAGCCACTTCCTGCCGGGCATCGTCATGAATGCCCTCTACATCATGCACACCGACGAAGCGCTGCTGGCAGCCCTCTTCCTGTTCTTCGTCCATTGGTACAACGTGCACTACTCACCGGAAAAGTTTCCCATGGGTACCGTCTTCATCACGGGCTACCTGTCCGAGAGCGACATGGTTCACGAGCACTATGCGGAATATGTCCGGACAATGAAAGAGGAAGGACTTGAAGCCCAGATCAGGCCGCAGCACCATGCATCGGAGCATGACAATCATGTTTGACAGAATTAAATTGGTTGTCGGCAAGCTGTATATCCTTGCCTTGATGGTATTCACTGTCTGGTACGGTTTTTTCATCTACCCGGTGATCTTCAGCCATGCTGAGCACAAGACCGAAGGGGAGCAGACCACGGTGTTCGGCACGACCATAGTCAAGCCCGAAGCGATGACCATGGAAGAGCAGGCCCTCAAGAGGTTCCTGAAGGAACAGAAGGCCGAAGCTACCACCGACCTCGGCTACACAGTCGTCAAGGAACAGTATGTCAAGGGCCATTTTCATCATATCGGCATGACCGTGGAATCCGATGAAACCAACGTCTGCGTGCGCTGCCATGGTGCGGTGCCGCATGACAAGTCAAAGGTGATCCGTGGTTTTCTCAACATGCACGCATTTTTCCTGGCCTGTGAAACCTGCCATATTCAGCCCAAGCTGAGCCAGGACGCATTGG
Organism: uncultured Methyloversatilis sp.; assembly: GCA_964477575.1. GTDB lineage: Bacteria > Pseudomonadota > Gammaproteobacteria > Burkholderiales > Rhodocyclaceae > Sulfuricystis. The sequence goes on along the minus strand of CAYZEA010000027.1, from coordinate 5,293 downwards.
CGTTCCGTTGGTACGAGAAGAAGAACGGAACCATCACCGTCAACCCGCCGGAGCTGGTTTCCCCCGAGAAGGAGAAATACGGCAACTACGGGGCCAAGATCGCTCCGGGCACGCTGTCGGCCGACAACGCGTTCCGCTTCATCAACGGTGAGAAAGAACGGAGTTTCGTTCAAGGCTACATCAAGAACAAGGAGCAGTTAAGCTCGGTCGAGCAGTCGAAGATGAAGAAGGTCATTCATCGAATGGTGAACGAGAAGCCTCTCCTTTGCGAGGGCTGCCATACGACAACCGAGAACCCCTATCTGCCGTTTGCCGAGCTGGGCTATCCACCGCGACGGATCCGCGACCTGACCAACACCGAAGTCGTGGGCATGGTCAATAAGTACAAGGAGTTTTACATCCCCAAATTCCTGGTGCCCGGCGCTGGTTCGGATGCGGAACGCAAGACGTCGAAAGCCAGCAAACAGGATTGATGTCGTAAATCGGTTTCATGACGCACATCAAGGTAGGAATATGGCCGCCGACTGTTTAATTTGAGAACGATAATGGAATCCCGGTTGAAAACCACTTATATCGAGATGTCATTCAGTCGAAACTGGAGGGTGCTCGGCGCCCTCGCACGAAAGGCATTTTTACTGGCATGCGTCGGTTGGGCCTCGCTGGCACTGGCTGCAGCCGAAATCCCGACGTCGGGGGTGCGTCACCTGTTCGACATTACCGGGCAGGGTGCAGGCGGACTGGCGCTGCCGACCGATGTGACAGTCGGCGACGACGGCCGCATCTTCGTCGTGGATGGTGGAAACCACCGGATTGTCGCGTTCGACCGAAGGGGGAAATACTTGTTCGCCTTCGGTCAGAAGGGCTCGGGGGAGGGGCAGTTTCGCGATCCGGTCGGTATCGGCATCGACAGCAGGGGGCGCATCTACGTGGCGGATACGAGCAACCACCGCGTCCAGGTGTTCGGCAGCGACGGGCGCTTCCAGTACGCCTTCCGCGTAAGCGACGGCGGTACGCCGGTGCGCCCCATTGACGTCGCGACCGATCCTGCGGGAGGGCGCATCTACGTCACCGGCAACAACAACCACAAGGTGATGGAGTTTCGCTCCGGCGGCGCATTCGTGCGGCAGTGGGGCGGGCAAGGGGAAAGCAGCGGCCAATTCCGCTACCCAGCTTCCATCCAGGTGGCGACCGACGGCAGCGTCTATGTGGTCGACGTGCTCAATTCGCGTGCGCAGGGCTTCGACCCTGACGGCACACTGCTGCTCCAGGTGGGCAACTGGGGCGTGCTGCCGGGACAATTCTTCCGTCCCAAGGGCATCGCCGTCGACGCCAAGAAGCGCGTCTACATCGGCGACAGTTACATGGACGTGATCCAGGTTTTCGACGACGAAGGGCATCTGCTGCACGTGCTCGGCCGCAAGGGGGCGCCGCAGCGCTTCGTTTCGGTCGGTGGCATCAGCATCGGCCAGGACAATCGGCTGTACGCCGCAGAAATCATGCGCAACAAGGTGTCCGTCTACAGCATCGAATGATTCGTGCGGGATTCTTTCCCGCGCAAGGAGAGGGGGAAACATACAAATGAAACCGAAACTACAGCTGGGCCGGTCGCGGCGAGACTGGCGACGGACGGTCGGGGGAATCTTGTGCAGTGGCTTGCTGGTCGCGGCTGCCAGCCTGTTTGCCATGCCGGTGCTCGCCGCCCCCGCTGCCTCGAAGAGTGCCCCGAGCATTCCCGTCGAGGAGATCGGCGCCGCGACGGCGCAGGACGGCTGCCTGTTTTGCCACAAGTACCCCGGCTTGGGTCGCTACGAGAAGGATGCGCGCAATCTCGTCATCAAACGGGTCTTCTACGTCAATGACGAGATGCACAAGGCCTCGTACCACGGCCGGCTGAACTGCTCGGACTGCCACGAAGACGTTACCGCCATTCCCCACGACAACGCCAAGAAGGTCGATTGCGGCAGGACCTGCCACGTCATGGATCCCTCGACCGGCCAGAAGTTCTCGCACAAGAGGATCGTCGAGGACCTCGAAAAGAGCGCACACGGCGCGGCGGGCTCGCGTTCCGAAAACAAGTCAGACCTGCCGGCCTGCCGGGATTGCCATAACAACAAGCCCTACCAGATCGATCCGAAAGAGCAGGCACGCTCGATGGGCTTCGTCAAGGTCTGCCAGCAATGTCATGAAGAGAAGGCGTGGGTGGAGCGTTTCTTTCGTCACGTCAATTATCGGACCGTGGAGCGGCGCTCGTCGAAGGATGTCGTCAAGCTGTGCAGCAAGTGCCACGCGAACCCGGACATGATGTCGCGCCACAAGCTCGATGTCGTGGTCGGTTTCCAGGATACGTACCACGGCAAGGCGATTCTCTATGGCGACGAGGAGGTGGCGAACTGCCTGAATTGCCATGCGCCGTATGCGCTGAACCTGTCACCGCACAGCATCATCTCCCGGAAGAACGAGAAGTCGCCAGTGCATCAGGAGAACAAACAACTCACCTGCGCCCAGGCTGGTTGCCATCCGCTCGCCAGCAAGGAATTCGCGACCGGCAGCAAGGCGCACTCTTCCCAGATCAAGGCCGCACAGTTGACGACCATCGACTCGACAGCAGCGACCGATGCCCTGCGCGAGGAGGTATTCCAGGCGAAGGTGCTGGGCTGGATCGGCCTTTTCTATCAAATCCTGATCGCGGCAGTGGTACTCGGCCTCGGAGGCCACCGCCTGCTCGACATCTACGCGGCCTATCGCGATCGCAAGAAGGGAGTGCACTGACATGAGCCATGGAGGAAACGAAAGAACCTATGTCCGGCTAACGAAGAGCGAGCGCATCCAGCACATCATCCTCGTGGTGTCGACGACGCTGCTGATCTTTACCGGCTTCATGCTGATGGGTGAAAAATTCGCCATCGAGTTGTTCGGACCGGTCGGCAAGACGCTGTTCTACTGGCGCGGCATTATCCATCGCGTCGCCGGCGTGGCAGTCACGCTGGTGTGCATGTACCACCTCTATTACGTGATGGCCACGCCCGACGGGCGCAGCTGGATCCGCGACATGCTGCCGCGCTGGAAGGATGCCGTCGATGCAGTCCAGAACGTGGGGTACATGCTCGGCCTGCGCGACGAGCGGCCCAAACTAGACCGGTTCACCTACCTCGAAAAGCTCGAATATTTCTCGGTGTACTTCGGCATGTTCATCGTCATCGTGACCGGCATCATGATGTGGACGCAACAGTACTGGCCGAAGTTCTATCTCGACGTCGCCGATGCCTTCCATCTCGGCGAGGCGACGCTGGCGGCACTGGCCATCATCGTCGGCCATATCTTCTCGGTCCATTACAGCGCCCATGTCTATCCGATGAACCGGGCCTTCATCGACGGCAAGATGTCCGAAAGCCTGATCAAGGAGGAGCATCCGCTCTGGCTTGAGAGATTGCAGGCGGCCGAAGCCGCCGCGGCAGCTGGCAACAAGGAGAGCAGCCATGCATGACGCCAAAAAACCGATGACGGCAAACCGCTTGCTCGTCCATCTGCTGATGCTGACGATCTTCGTGCTGCTTGCCGCGTTTTCCGGCTGGCTGGTCTGGCTGACCTATTTCAAGGGCTGGTACCTCTCGGGACCGGGCCTGGAAAAGAAGGCCGTCGCCCGCCAGGAGATGTACAACGAGCCCTTCCACGGCATCGACGACGCCGTGCTGGCCGGCGCGAAATCGAAATCGTGGTGCCTCAAGTGCCACGAGGACTATCCGCATTCGAAATCGCGGGAGGCGCGGGCGATGCTGAACGCCCACTCCTTCTTCGCCGCTTGTGAGACTTGCCACATCACCCCAAAACCGGGAGAACAGTTCCAATACAAGTGGATGGCCCGCAACGAGAACTTCGCATTGACCGAGTTGAAGGGCAAGCCGGGAGAGTATGGCGGCACCATCGTTCCGTTCAGGGTCGAGAGCGGCCTGGCGATGCGGCTCGATTACAACCCCGCGGCCGTCAAGCGCATCGAGGAAAACTGGTCGGGCATGGAACGGCCGGATGCCGCCGAGGATGGGCTCGAAGGCATCCAGAAGCGCAAGTCGTTAATGCTCAACACCCAGATTCACGGCGACTTGTCAGAAAAACCGGCATTCTGCGACAACTGCCACCGCGAGAATGGCCTGCTCAACTTCAACCAGTTGCTCTACTCGGCGCAGCGCGCGAAAACCCTGACGCTGAGCCAGGGTGCCGATGTCATCAAGCAATATAGGGAGTTCTACCTGCCAACCATAAGGGGGGAGGGGCGACGCCAGACACGCTGAAGAAATGGTCTTCGGCGATGCAATGATGGTTTGGCGGCGCGACGAGCGCCGTCCCGCTGGCGCCGACTTTTCATTGAAGCCACGGTTGCGCGCTTGAAGCAGGCACAGGCGTTGTCAGAAGCCCGCATGCGGGCCTCTGACAACGGTCGCCGCATTTCCGATGAGGTCTGGGCCGTCGTCGATGGCAAACTCGCGGAGACTTGGAGTCCCGAACAGATCTCCGGCCACCTCAAGGCCAATGACCAACCCGGCGTCAGCCACGAGTGCATCTATCAGCGCCTCTATGCCGATAAGCGTGCCGGCGGGACATTGCATCGCGCCTTGCGTTGCCAGAAAACCCGGCGGAAGCGACACACAGGCCGTGAGCGGCGCGGCTCGATCCCCAATCAGGTCTCGATTGATCTACGCCCTGAGATCGCCAACCGCCGCGAGCGGTTCGGCGACTGGGAAGCGGATTTGATTATCGGCGCCGCTCATCAGCAGGCACTCGTGACGATCAACGAACGGACGTCCCGCTATTCCTTGATTGCCCACATTCCGGCAAAGACCGCACAGAACGTGACGAATGCAATGATCTCTTTGCTGACGCCTTTTATGGCGTGTGTTCATACGCTGACGACTGACAACGGCAAGGAGTTTGCACAACATGAACGGGCTGATCCGGGAGTTCTTTCCGAAGAAATTGAGCTTCACTTCCATCACAAAAAAAGATGTTGCCCTGGCGATGCATCGACTGAATCACCGCCCCCGGAAATGCCTCGGTTTCAGAGCACCTCACGAGGTGTTTATGGAGCAGTTACACTTGCGCCATAACGTCGTTGCACTTCAGAGTTGAATCCGCCTTTGACTTGGCCGGATCAATCGTTGGTATAGTGTTTCGTCATAGGTATTATTTCTCACGGAATAAGCATGATATCGATCAGGCAGCGTTGGGTTTGTGCCAGCGCGTTGTTACTTTTCAGCGCAAGTTCTACATTTGTGTGGGCGGACGTTCCACCCGTTCCCGC
>CAYZEA010000026.1:0-36339 GCA_964477575.1 uncultured Methyloversatilis sp. | reverse complement strand
CATTTGGTTCACAGCAAAATGCGGACATGAAGATACTTTTTCTACAGCGTCGTTATGGCGCCGAAGGTGATTTACTCCTACGACGACGTCCACTTCGTTGCGCGGGGAGGAGCGCTACGGACGCACGCAAGAGGCAACCTGCAGTACAACGATATTGCACGGGACCTATGCTCACAGCCGTTCTATCGTGGTCCGGCCTATTCTTTCGGCGACAAGTTCTTGGACGATAAAGCTAATGGGCTGGGAAATAAGGTCATGCCTAGTACGATCCTCAAGCCGACTATCAACGCGCACATCACCTATATGGTGCGCGACTTTGTTGCCTAACTGCGCCTCGACGTCAGCTTGTCGCTGATATTTTTTCCTACAACATCAGCCGGAAGGGCGGACGCAATAAGATTCGATAGTTGCGATCTATTCAGTTTTTCCGCCTTCTCTAATGGGATCGACCGCGCGACTTCGACCAGTTCGGACTTCCATAGCGTCAACAATGCAAGTTTCTTGTCGAACGTCGGGCTGGGTCTGGCGCGCCTAACGTAAGTTATCTTTACTTTACCGCCGACGTCATGCGCCTTCATTATTCCCCAATGTTGCGGTGCAAGCCGCAACGCGCTTCGGATCTGGTTCTCGGTCGTAACAAGGGTCGTTCGTCTAAAGACGACGTCGTAGTAGCTGCCCTGCCGCATGATCCTCTGGACGCTGTCCGTCTCGCCCTTGATCTCATAGCAGTGCGCTTCGGAGTGAAGGGCGACCACGTCCGCGATTGCATTTCCGTTGTGCACCCGGATTTCTTGCAGGACGGCCTTAGGAGCCTTCGATAGACCGGAGAGGCGAGCGATCAGCGAGGTTCTGATTGCATGATCGTTAAGTATTGGCTTTCCCATTGGATCGTCAGGAATTTACTCCTCTGGCGGAGCAGCTTGATGTACAGGGCGAAGGAGTGTTGCAGGAGTTGCGGCGCGATCGAAGTCTACCTTAAGGGGAATCCATATCGGCTTATCGGCTCAATTTGGACTATGTGTGCTTGGTCATGGGGCGTCCTTGTTCGTCGACGAGCAGTTTGGCGTGAATTGGACCCGTCTAAGTCGACAATCCGCTGATACCGGCCAGTCAGTTGGGGCAACTCGAATGGCAGCAAAGGCCGATCAGGAGCCAGTGTGCCAAAGATCTGATAGGCAGCACCGGTATCCAACCCTCCATTACACACAACGGACCGCAGGGTTTCCCTGCCGTGCAATCAGGTTTGCTCAGCGCTTCAGCTTCGCAAACGCCGCCGCCATGGCACCACCGGCCGCTTCGGGCTGGCGTTGCTGCTGGTGACGCTGGATGTCCCTTGGACTTGCCGTCTTGCCAGCGCCGACTTTTTCGGTTTTCTTGACCTCGTCGCTCAGGCGCATGGTCAGCGCGATGCGCTTGCGCGGCACATCCACTTCCAGCACCTTGACCTTCACCACGTCGCCGGCCTTGACCACGCTGTGCGGGTCTTTCACGAAGGTGTTCGAGAGCGCGGAAATATGCACCAGACCATCCTGATGCACACCGATATCGACAAAGGCGCCGAAGTTGGTAACGTTGGTAATCACGCCTTCGAGCTGCATGCCGGGTTCGAGGTCTTTCAAATCCTCGACGCCCTCGCGGAAGGTGGCGGCCTTGAATTCGGGACGCGGGTCGCGGCCGGGTTTTTCGAGTTCCTTGAGGATGTCCTGCACGGTCGGCAGGCCGAAGCGCTCGTCGGTGTATTTCTCGGCCTTCAGCGACTTGACCACCCGGCTGTCGCCGATGATGTCCTTCACGCTCTTCTTGATGTCGGCCAGGATGCGTTCGACCACCGGGTAGGCTTCCGGGTGAACGGCTGAGGCATCAAGCGGATTTTCGCTGCCATTCACGCGCAGGAAGCCGGCCGCCTGCTCGAAGGTCTTGTCGCCGAGGCGCGGCACCTTGAGCAGCGCAGCGCGCGAGGGGAAGGCGCCGTTGCTGTCGCGATAGCTGACGATATTGGCAGCCAGCGTGCTGTTCAAACCCGAGATGCGCGCCAGCAGCGCCGCCGAGGCGGTATTCACATCGACGCCGACCGAGTTCACGCAATCCTCGACCACGGCGTCGAGGCTCTTCGCCAGTTTCGATTGATTGACATCGTGCTGATACTGACCGACGCCGATGCTCTTCGGGTCGATCTTCACCAACTCGGCCAGCGGGTCTTGCAGGCGGCGGGCGATGGACACGGCCCCGCGCAAGGAAACATCCAGCGTGGGAAACTCGCGTGCGGCCAGTTCCGAGGCCGAATACACCGAGGCGCCGGCTTCGGAAACCACGATCTTGGTCAGTTTCAGTTCCGGGTAACGCTTCATCAGGTCGCCGGCCAGCTTGTCGGTCTCGCGGCTGGCGGTGCCGTTGCCGATGGCGATCAGGTCGGCATGATGCTTCTGCGCCAGCTGACGCAGCGCGGCGATACTCACCTCCCAGTCGCGCCGCGGCTCGTGCGGGTAGATGGTATCGGTATCCAGCAGCTTGCCGGTGGCATCGACGACCGCCACCTTCACGCCGGTACGGATGCCGGGATCGAGGCCGATCACGATTTTCGGGCCGGCCGGCGCGGCCAGCAGCAGGTCGTGCAGGTTGCGGGCGAAGACGTGGATCGCCTCTTCCTCGGCACGCTCGCGCAAGGCCCCCATCAGTTCGGTTTCCAGATGCAGCGAGAGCTTCACCAGCCAGGTCCAGCGTGCGGTTTCGCCCAGCCACTTGTCGGCGGCACGGCCCTTGTCCTCAATCCCGACATGGCGTGCGACCATGCTGATGCACGGCGACGCGCCGGGCGGATCGGCCAGTTCGGGATCGGTCTTCAGCGCCACGCGCAGCACATCCTCGTTACGGCCACGGAACATCGCCAGCGCACGGTGTGAGGGGACGGATTTGAGCGGTTCGCTGAACTCAAACCAGTCGCGGAACTTGGCCCCGGCTTCTTCCTTGCCCGCGACCACGGTCGACACGATGATGGCGTGCTCGTTGAGGTAATTGCGCAGCTTGGCCAGCAGCCCGGCATCTTCGGCGAAGCGCTCCATGAGGATCTGACGCGCCCCGTCGAGGGCGGCCTTGATATCGGGCACATGCTTTTCGACCGGCTCCTTCTCGACATTGACGTACTTGGCCGCTTCTTCCTCCGGGCTCAGCGTCGGGTCGTCATACAGCCCATCGGCCAGCGGCTCCAACCCCGCCTCGCGGGCGATCTGCGCCTTGGTGCGGCGCTTCGGCTTGTAGGGCAGATAGAGGTCTTCGAGGCGCTGCTTGGTTTCGGCGGCCTCGACATCGACCCGCAACTCCGGCGTCAGCTTGCCCTGCTCGTCGATGCTGGCAATGATCGCGGCACGCCGGTCTTCCAGTTCACGCAGATAGCCAAGACGCTCTTCAAGGTTGCGCAACTGGGTGTCGTCGAGGTTGCCGGTTGCTTCTTTACGATAACGGGCGATAAAGGGTACGGTGGCGCCATCGTCAAGCAGTTGGACAGCGGCGGCCACCTGACTGGGGTGAACGCCAAGCTCGGTGGCAATACGGGATTCGATAGAGGGAAGCATGAGCGGCAAGGGAAAAAGAAAGGCGCGCACACTACCCGAAGCGTCGGGCGTGCGCAATCGTGGTTTCAATGACAGCGGGTCAAGACTCGCCGCGCAACTCGTTCAACAAGGCTTGGGCGACTTTGAAATCAAACTGGCGAATCTGCGCCAGCAGCGCATCGCAGCGTGCCCCGAAAGCGGCACGCAGAACGGGGGCATGGGTCTGCATCAAGGTCGCGGCGGTGAAATCGCCATCGCCCAGCCGCACTTCGAGTTGATCGAGAATTTCCTGCAGAGCCTCCGGCGAGGGGGTCTCGCCCACCGGTTCGGCAAAAGTCGGCGCTGGCAGGACGGTGGCCAGCGCCATGAATTCGTGGCGCAAGGCTTCCAGATCGCCGCGGATAGCCATCTCCACCCCAGGAGCATGATCGCGCAGCGCGAACTCCACCCGCTTGGCGATTTCCGCCAGTGCATCGACGCCCAGCGTCGCGGCCGCCCCCTTCAGGCTGTGCGCCTGACGCACCGCATCGGGCAACGCGCCCTTCTCAAGGTTTTCGATGATCAGGGTGGTGTCATCCGCATGCCCGGCAATAAAGCGCCGCAACAAGTCGAGATAGCGATCAGCCTTGCCGCGTACCGCCGCCAGGCCGCGCGTGACATTCAGGCCGGAATAACCCGTCAAACGATTCAGCAAGGCAAGATTGGCATCTGCACTCTCCTGTGTCTGTACGGGAGGAGATGGAATGTCTACCCGGACAACCGGGCTGGCATCAGGCGATTTTTCCGGCAGCCACTTGAGCAAGATGCCATACAGCGCATCGGGTTCGACCGGCTTTGGGATAAAGTCATTCATCCCAGCCTGCTCGCAGGCCAGTCGATCCTCATCAAAGGCATTCGCCGTCATGGCGAGAATCGGTACCGTGCCGCCACCCGGCAACGCCCGAATCGCCTGTGTCGCCTCCAGACCATCGAGACGCGGCATTTGTACATCCATCAGGATGACGTCGTAGCGATGCTGCCTGACCTTATCGAGCGCCTCCTGACCATCCGCCGCGGTATCGACCGACAAGCCGACGCCATGCAATAGCTCAAGCGCTACCTCGCGGTTGATCGGATTGTCTTCCGCCAGCAATAGCCGGCAAATGCCGCTACGCGCACGCAAGGCCTGCTCGGCAGCGGCCGCATCCGGCGTCGTCTCCTGCGGCAGAATGCCGTGGCCCGGTTGGACGCGTGCGGTGAACCAGAAGGTACTGCCCTGGCCCTCCGTGCTTTCGGCACCGACCTCGCCGCCCATCGACTCGGCGATGCGCCGGGTGATGACCAGCCCCAGTCCGGTGCCGCCATATTTGCGCGTGGTCGAGCTATCGACTTGTTCAAAGGCATGAAACAGGCGCGCCAGCTTTTCAGGCGAAATGCCTATACCTTCATCGCTCGCCTCGAAGCGCACCAGCAGCCCCGCTTCGTCCTCGGCAAGCAAGCGTGCCGCCAGCCGAATCGTACCGTGTGTGCTGAATTTGATCGCATTGCTCGCAAAATTGAGCAATGCCTGGCGCAGACGCGTAGCATCGCCGCGCAGCCAGGCCGGCACGCTGTCATCATCCACCACAACCGTCAGCCCCTTGCTTTGCGCCTCGTCGGCAATCAGCGAGCGCACATGATCGAGCACCGAAGACAGGGAAAAGTCGTGCTGTTCCAACTCAAACTTGCCGGCCTCGATCTTCGAAATATCGAGAATATCGTTGATGACCGAGAGCAAATGACGCCCGGCCGCTTCGATCTTGTCGAGACGCTCCTGCTGCCCAAGGGTTGCTCCGCTACGCATCAGGTGCGACAGTCCCAGGATCGCGTTCATCGGCGTGCGAATTTCGTGCGACATGTTGGCGAGAAACATGCTCTTGGCGCGGTTGGCGGTTTCTGCCGCGTCTCGGGCCTGCGCCAGTTCGCGGGTACGCTGTTCGACCAGTCCCTCCAGATTCTGGCGGTAGGCTGCAAGCTCCCGATCGCTGTGCTTACGTTCGGTAATATCGCGGTTGCAGGCACGGCGCCCAAGATAACCACCACCTTCCCGCTCCACCCCGTGGCAGATGTGTTCAATCCAGCGTTCTTCTCCCGAACGCGTCAGAATCCGAAACACCAGGCTACCCTCATGCGCCTGGTGGTTCATGTCGGAAAAATGCATGGCCACCCGGGCTTGATCATCCGGATGAATGATGCGCCGCATCAGGCCCGGATGATCGATGAACATCTGGGCTGAATAACCCGTCACCCGTTCGCAGGCCGGGGATACATAACGATAACGGCCATCCGGACCGACCCAGACCTCCCAGTCATAGGTAAAGTCGGCAAAGGTGCGGTACTTTTCCTCCGCCTCGCTCAAGGCCTCTCTGTCGCGGCGACGCAGATAACTCCGCACCTCGGCGGAAATCACCACAGCCACGTGCCTGAAAAACATCGGCAGATATTCGCGCAAACGCGCACCCGAAAGATGCAGGTTTTCGAGCTTGATGACGCCTATCAGTTCATCGCCAGCCAGCAAGGGAAAAGCCCAGGTCCACGCGCCGGGAATCACGCCATCGCGCAGCAACGCGGCCTCGGCGTCCAGTGCCTGCTCGACGAATTGGCGTGTCTCAACCGCCCGTCGGGCCATGGCATCGTCGATTTCCGTCACGGCACGTTCCGGCTGCAGGAACTCCCGGTAACAAATCTCATCACCCACCCAGTACCAGAGCCGGATATTGGTGCCGCCGATGGTCTCGACAATGCGAGTGAGCATACTGGCAATCATCGGCTCCAGCCCCGGCAACGGATTGAGCTGCTCGGTCAGGGTGATGATCAGTTGCAGGTAAGACTTCTCCTCCGCCAAGCGCTTGTTGCGCTTGCGCAGTGATGCCAGTTCATCCGTCAGCGAGGAGATATCAGTAGGATCGTTCAACTCGATTCAACCCCTCAGTTCAAACACCTTGTTCGCGCTCGGCAATCGCCTCGGCCAGCACGGCCTCGAGATGTGACAGATCGGCATCCATCCATTCCAGCGGCAGATCGACAAAGCGTGCGGCCGCCTCGGCTGCCGCAGTGAAATCCGTGGTACACGGCGTACGGATGGCAACCATTTTCTTGTGGCTGCCGTGGAATATCTCACGCACCACGGTGAGATTGGTGCCGAAGCACTCGGTAATCATCGGCTCCCAGGTCAGCGCCCAGTCCTCCAGGAGAAAATAAGCCCCCAGGCTCAGTTCCGCCATGAACTTCTCGTAGCCCAGCAGCATGACGATGCAGTTCTGTCCATGGGTGCGGCAGGTGTGATGCTTTTCCAGCAACTGATCCATACGCGGATGGCAGGCACCGTAAAACACAATGGTCTGCCGACCGGCCGCCTCTTCCTCGCGCAAGCCTTTTTCCAGCTCCTTGTGCAACTGGTCGAAATAATTGTGCAGGGCTGAATGCAGCCAGTGCGTCTCGATCTGCCAGCCGTTCTTCTTGACGAGATAGTCGACCTCCTTGTGCAGGATACCGCAGCCGATCAGGGAAATGGGCGCACTCATGACAGGACTCCATACTCGAACGCTGCATCGAGCATCGCCTTGATGTTGGTTTCGGGAATCGCCATCGGCATCACGCCGGTGCCAAACAGGAAGTGTCCGCCGGGCTTGCCAATGTCGATCAAGCGCCTGACCTCGGCGCGCGTTTCTTCCGGCGTCCAGTGGATCATCTTGATGTCGTCGATCACGCCACAGGTCAGGTACGCGCCGTCTCCATCGTTACCCTTGCGCCGGCTTCCGATGATGCGCTTAGCCTCGGCCAGATCGGCGAGCGGGCTGACGTAATGAATGGCGATGCCCAGTTCGTCGATCACGGCCGGAATGACTTCGTTGAACGGTGCCATACCGCAGTAGTAGACAATGTTGGTGATCCCCCCCGGCGCCAGGTCGCGCTTCATCCAGGGCATCGAGAAAGACTCGAAGCGTTTCTTGCCGACAAAATAGTGGGTGCCAAAGGGCGTCGCATAGACCAGCACATTCGCACCCGCCGCACGGTAAGCCGCCACTTCCTGCTGGAAGAACTGCGAGCACAGATCGAGCAGATGATCGCGCAGATCGGTCGGGCCGGTCATCAGCAATTCCATCCACTTGTCCATGCCCATCAGCAAGGCTGGCAGCGAGGTCGAGGCGGTCAGATAAGCGCAGATCGGCCGGGTCGCGCCGACTTCCTCGCGCAGAATTTTCAGGCAGGTGGCGGTCTCTGCCCAAGCCGGGTGTGCGGTGATATCGGCCGGCACCTGCAGTTTGGCAATGTCGTCCCAGGACTTGATGACAAAATCGCCGACATTCGGCGAACCATCCTCCGCATAGAGGATGTTGTCGCAACCAAAGAACTCGGCTTCCTTGCCGACGTAGAACAAGCCCCAGACGTTGTCGTAGCCGAGGCGCCGGTTCATCTTCAGCTGGCCTGCCGCGACATGCTCGCCCTTGCGGTAGTAATCCTGCTGCTTCATGCCCAGTTCACGCGCGCCCTGATCGAGCAGGTTGCAGAAGATAGGGATGCGCGGCGCCGGCGTGCCGTTAATCGCGGCAACGAGGATTTCTAGCGGCGTCATAAGGTTTTCCCCGCCCGAATCAGATCGACAATCATCTTGCCGGCCGCGATGCCGTCGGCCGCCCAGCCATCGGCGCCAACGGTCTTGTACAGCTCGTTGTCAAAGCGATAAGGCGCGCCACCCACCACCACCTTGATCCGGTTCTCCAGCCCGCGTTCCTTGAGAATCTGGCGCACCTTGCGGCAGCCGTTCTCGCCGGTGGCGGTGTGCACCATCATCGCCGACACGGCAATCACCTGCGCATTGCCGGCGACGGCGGCATCGACAAACTTTTCGGCTGGCACATTGACGCCGAGATCCTCGACCTCGACCATCAGTGCCTTGAGGCAACCCATCACAATCCGCTTGCCAAGGGAATGGAGATCCCCCGCCGCCGTGCCGATCACGACACGACCGATGATTTCGGGCGGGTGCGTAAATTTCAGCAGCATCTTCTCGGTAACTTCCGCGGCAATCTGCGCCGTCATGAAGTGTTGAGCAAGATTGGCATCCGGGTCACGCGTGATGTCGGCCATCATTTCTTCGACGGCAGGAATCACCACTCTGAAGACCACATCCTCCGCACTGAGTCCATTGGCCAAGGCATTGTTCACCACTTCGAAAGCCGCATCCTTGTCAGTCTCGAAGACGGCATCGTTGTAATCCTTGATGATGCGATCCAGCATGGCTGCCCCCCCCTAGGCATTCTTATGGATATCGATCGGCCGCAAGCGCAGATGATTTATATAACGATCATCATAGTCCGAAATCTGCGCAAGGTTGATTGCTGTCACGCACTTCCCCAGCGTGGCAAACACCGCCGCCCCCGCCGGCTGCAGCAGACCAATCTCGGCGCCGGCCAGACTGGCATCGGCAAACAACTCGATGCGCGCCGCATCAAGCGGCGGCAGCAGCCCGACCGCCTGGGCATTGGCAATATCGAGCCGATGACCAAACGCACCGCAGACACACAGCCGCCCGATGTCCCTCCAGCCCATGCCGGCACGCTGCAGCAAGGCGGCCATCGCTGCCGCCGTCGCCGCCTTGGCGCGCTGGAAGGTATCGATATCCTGGCTAAACAGCGCAGTGCGCGGATTGGCCGGATCGATCAGGAAGCCATCCGGCCCGGGCGACACGGCAAAGCGCCCAGAGGGTTTGATTTGGCCGCTTGCCAACAGCACGGCCACCGCATCGACCAACCCGGAACCGCAATAACCGCGTGCGGGCGCTCCTGCCACGGTTTCAAATGAAAAGTCGGCGCTGGCGGGACGGCATTCCGTAACGCAGCGCACCCGGTAAATCGCCCCCGTCTCCGCCGCCATGCCGTTGCGCAAGCCCACGCCCTCGAACGCCGGCCCGCCCGGCACGGCCGTGACATGCAGGCGCGCGCCATCCCACAGCGCAATCTCGGTATTGGTACCGACATCAAGCAGCAGCGCGCCGCCCCCCCCTTCGGTCAGTCGCGTCGCCAGCAGATCGGCCAGCAAGTCCGAACCGATAAAGCCGGCAACGGCATCCACCAGATAAATCGCTGCATGCGGCATGAACCACTGCGCCTGGAAAGCGGCCCGGTCGGCCGGCTGGCAGTCGATCCGTCCGACCCAATGGTCGGGGTCGAGCAAGGTATCGGCACCGCGCCCGGAGAGCAGCGCCAGCATGGCCGTGTTGCCGACAATGATGACTTCGCCGATCTCCTTGAGCATCGGCGTCACCTCGCCGACATCGCGCTTGAGAATGTCGCGCACCGCCTGCACGATGGCCGTACGCGCCAGTTTCGCCAGTTCTTCTGCCCGCACCGGATTGCCATGGGCGGCCGACAGGCGATTGAGCACATCCGCACCAAAGACGCCTTGCGGGTTCGGCCCGCGCCGCGTGGCGATGCGCTGCCCGGTTTTGCGGTTCCACAACGCGAGACGAATGTGTGTGGTGCCCAGATCGACGGCCACGCCATAGATGTGCTGCGTTAGACCCGGCAGGGCGCCAGGCGAGGCAATCAACTCTTCGGGTGGAATGCTGCGCCACTGCGAAGGCGGTGCCGGATCGTCGATGCACACTGCGGCGTCGCCCTGCAGACGCATCTGACAGGCCAGTCTGGCACCCTGCGCCCGCTCGACCGGCAGCAGCTTCATGAATTCCGCCACGGTCGGGGCGCTCACCTGACCCGCAACATAAGTCACCACGCAGGCTCCGCAGCCACCGCTGCCGCCGCAGGCCGCACGCACGCGCAACTCGGTCAAGTCGAGCGCGTCGCGCACCGAGGTACCGCACGGCACAACAAAAACCTGCTCGCCCGCAGACGTCCGAACCCTCAGACTGACCTGGGCGGCCTCCATTTCAGCTAGGTTTCATCAGGATCATCCGCCAATTATAACTTTGGACAAAACCCTCCCCGCCGCGAAAAATCCGTCGTAAAAGCATTGCCGGGAAACTCCTGGCTGCTTATGCGCGCGTGGCCGCCCTAGATTCGTGCCGAAGGACTCGTCGGCGAATAAAGGATGTCTTCTCGCTCTACCCACAACTGCCGAGAGAAACTGGCGCACCTCCCCATGGGTCAAATATTGAATATCGCGTACAAACTACCTCGCAGCCTCCAATGCCAGCTTCAATAAAACATTACCCTCGCTAGGCTCCGACTTTTCTGCGGTACGCAGTTGGATCCGTTCGAAGGGGACCCCCGCCGACCTAAGCGTATTCGCTGCAAACTCGGCACGAGCCTGTGCCAGCGACTGCAGCCGATCGTCGCTCATATTCTCCTTCGCACGCAAACGCTCGTACAACAGGCTATAAAAGTCGATGCCCTTAAGCTGGCCTATCTCGGTATCGCTCAAGGTCTTTTTCTCGCGCAGCAAGCCCGAAAGGCGCGACATCATTTTGCCGGCCATGTTTTCTTCGAGTTGTCCGGGATTCGCCTGACGGAAGCCTTCCTTAAGGGCCGCCAGTTCGCTCGCACCATAGCGCTGACCATATAAATCCTCAAGGGCCACCCGCACTTTTGGCAGCGCCGTCGACAAGGGGCCGGGATCGCGCTCTTCACTGACGCGCTCACCGATATGCTTGAGGATCGTGCGACGCAGTTGCACATCCTGCAGGGCGACCCGATCCAACTCTGCATAAGTACCGCCGATACCGAGTACCAAGCCAGGACGTTTGAGCAGGGCGCTGGCCAGCTTGGTAAGCTTTTCGCGCTCGGGAGGCGTAAGTTGGCCGACGCCCACTTCGAACACGATACTTTCGAGTTTCTCGCCCCCGCCGAATAGAGCACCGAGCGCCCGGAACGGTGCGGTGACGATCTTGGTCAGCACATTCGTAAGTGCCTTCCAGACAATCGCGCCATAACTGAACTCGGGATCGTCCAGGCTACCCGCCACGGGCAGGCCAAGGTCGATACGGCCATCCGAATCTTCAAGAAGCGCGATGGCAAGATCCAGCGGCAGATCCTTGGCGGTCGGGCTCTCGACACGCTCGCCAAGCTTCAGTCGATCGACAATGATCTGATTCTCGCCCTGCAACTGACGTTGCTTGATCTTGTACTGCAGATCGAGCGAAAGCTTGCCCGAATCGATCTTGCGCCCGGCAAAGGTGGCCATGTAAGGCGTCAGGCGCGTCATCTCGACGTTCTTGAACAGCACGCGAATATCCATGAAACCGGTCGGATCGAACAAATCCACCTGCCCCACCGCACGCGCCATGCCGTATTCGTCCACTTCCCCTTCCAGTTCAAGCTGGCCATGCGCGCCACCCGGACGCGACGACAGATGGCTCATGCTGCCGCGCAGGCCGTGAATGCGCGTGCCGAAAGGCAGCATCAGCGACTCGTCGGCAAACCACATTTCGCCGTTGTAGAAGCGCAGTCGGTCGACATTGACGAGGAAGCCATCGGCTTTCGCGGGCGCTGCGGGTTGGGCGGGTTCGGCAGCCGCTGCCTCGACAGGTGCCGGCGGTGGCGTGGTCTTGAGCACTTTCTTGAAGTTGACGACCTTGTTCTTGTCGATGATCAGCTTGGTATCGAGCGCATTCAAACGCAGCTCGCCGATATCGAGTTTCTGCGGGGTTGCCGTCAGGCTGCTGGTGCTGAAGTTTTTCCACGCCAGCAGCACGTTGGTCGTACCGGCTTCGTTGATGCGCAAATCACGCACGGAAAAGTCGCCGCGATAAGTCGGCCCCTTGCTGTCCATCACCAGTTGCCCCTCGGTGGACACACGACCGCTGGCAAACTGCACATTGGCCTTGCTGGCAAGGTAGACCTCGGCAGGTTTCAAAGAGAGATCCGTCAGCTTGAGCTTGAAATCCGCCAGCGCATTGGCTGGTATGTACTTGCCGGCCGCCTCGAACTGTCCGCCACTGGCCACCATAAAGACCAGACGTACCGGCAGGGGCTGCGACAAATCCTGAGTCACCCCCTCGACGTTCAGCGCAATATTCTCCAGCACGACCTCACCCGCCGGACTGACCCCTTCATCGCGCAAGCGGATACCCAGATCGCTCACCTCAAGTTTTTCAAGGCGGAACTGCCAGGGTTTGGTGTTTGACTGGGGGAGCAGCTCCGGGGCTGCAGGCTTGCGGCTCTTGGTCATCGTCTGGATGGCATCCAAAATATCGATCTGGCCTTCACGGCTACGCACGATCTGGAGTGCGCCCTGCGTAAAACTGATACGCTCCAGCACGACACGCTGTTCCGCAAGGTCTATGCGCCCCCCTTCGAGGGAGACATCCCCCAGCGTCACGCCCACGCGGCCGGCTTGATCGAGCGGGATGTGCAGGCCGGTCACTTGCGCCTGGATATCATCAACCTGCACGTCGATCCGGCCATCTCCATTGCTCACGCGATAGCGTGCAGACAGATCTGCCGTACCTTTCGGAACGCCCGGCAAAGCCTCCTTGAGATAAGGCGCCAGATATTCCAAGCCCAGCCCCTTCATCGCAACATTGCCCGAGAACGCCAGCGGATTCAGGTCCGCCGCCCCGGCTAGCGTCAGATCGGCACCGATGGCGGTTTTGGCCTGCAGGGAAAACTTCCCGTTATCGTCGGGCAGGGTGGAGATATCGGTCAGGGCGATATCCAGCGGTTCCACCCGTGTGCTGAAACCCTTGCCATCGCGGCGATCCGCAAAAGCCACGCGACCGCCCGCCAGTTCGAAATGACGGATATCGAAACGCGGCAAGCCTTTCTTTTCTTCGGGCTTGGCTTCAGGGCTCTTGAAAGAGGCGAGGAACGGCCCCCAGTTAAGTCCGCCATTTGCCTGTTGGGTGAGGGTCAGTTCAGGGCCGGCCAGCCGAATATCGTCGAAGACCAACGCGCGCAGCGGCAGGCTGGCAGCAGATAGGTCGACAATCAGCTCGTCGAAAGCCAACAAAGGCTCGCCGTCGGGCTGTACCAACTGCAAGGCACTCAGCCGCAGGCGCAAGGCAAACGGGTTGAACTCCAGACGCGCCATGCTCAGGCGATGCCCCGTCTTCTCGCTGACGAATTGCTCGGCCTGGGACTGGACGATGCGCGGCAATGCAAGCCATAGCAGCAGGATTATCGCGATGAAAAAGCCAGCGCCGATCATCGCAATTTTTTTCAGCAAAGGCTTGGAAAGTTTCATGACCAACTTGCACTGCGCTTGTTGAATGGGTGCTTGTGGAATAATCCTTTCATGATACCGCGCTTCTATTGCCCCACCTCCGCCGGCGCCCTAACCCCCGGTGCCCATCTCGAACTGCCGGAAAACATCGCCCGCCACGCCGTGAAAGTGCTGCGCATGCGGCAAGGCGACCCACTCACGCTGTTCGATGGACAGGGCGGCGAATGGCAAGCAGCACTTGAAAAAGTCGGTGCTGGCGGGACGGCGCGGGTTGCCCTGCTCTCCTTCGACGATCGCAGTTGCGAGTCGCCACTGAACATTACCCTGGTGCAGGCTCTGCCCTCCGGCGACAAGATGGACTGGATTGTCGAAAAGAGCGTCGAACTCGGTGTGACAGCCATCCAGCCGGTGGCCGCGCAGCGCAGCGTGATACGTCTCTCGGCCGAGCGCATGGAACGCCGCGTGTCGCATTGGAACCACATTGCGGTCGCCGCCTGCGAGCAATCCGGCCGCAACAGTGTGCCAGCCGTGGCGCCGATCCTTGACTTGCCTCAATATCTCGCTATGGCAAAGGTGCAGAATGCCCTGCGGCTGATGCTGGCGCCACAGGCAGAAACTGCCTTGCATGGGCTAACCAAACCTGTCGATCCGATCATTCTCATGATTGGGCCGGAAGGGGGGTGGGAGAGTAACGAGATACAGGCAGCCCAGGTTGCCGGGTTTCAGACAATCCGACTCGGGCCGCGCGTGCTGCGCACCGAAACTGCCGGGGCAGCAGTACTGGCGGCGTTGCAGTCTATGTGGGGTGATTTTTAGGGGAGAGCGCAAGATGTTCGAATCTGCAGAACTGGGCCACAAGATCGACAAGGAAACCTACAAGAAGGAAGTGCCGTCCTTGCGTGCGGCGCTGCAGGATGCGCAGTGGGACCTCAAGGAAAACGGCAAGATTCCCGTCGTCGTGCTGGTCAGCGGCCAGGATGGCGCTGGCAAGGGCGAGACCATCAACGTCCTGTACGAATGGATGGACCCACGCTACATCTCCACCCTCGCCTTCTCTGCACCGACCGACGAGGAGCGCCAGCGTCCCTTCATGTGGCGCTACTGGCGCGCCCTGCCGCCCAAGGGCCGCGTCGGCATTTTCGCTGGCTCCTGGTATTCGAGCCCGATTCATGACCGCATCGAGGGTCTGCTCTCCAAGGCCGACGTCGATGCGCGCATCGACCAGATCAACCGTTTCGAGGCGATGCTGGTCAACGAAGGGGCACTGGTGCTCAAGTTCTGGTTCCACCTCACCAAGGAAGGCCAGCGGCGGCGCCTCAAGGCACTGGAAAAGGATCCCAAGACAGCCTGGCGCGTCACCAAGTGGAACTGGGATCGCCTCAAGACCTACGATCAACTGCAGGATGTGGTCGGCCATGTCCTGCGCATGACCAACACGCCCTGGGCGCCGTGGACCATCATCGAGGGCGAGGATGATCGCTATCGTTCGCTCACCACGGGAAAGATTCTGCAGGAAGCGATCCGCCAGCGCCTGGCGAATGCCGAAAAACAGTTCACGCCAGTGGCGCCCCCGGCACGACCCAACATCGATGGTCGCGACATCCTTTCCGAACTCAAACTCAACCGCAAACCGATCACCAAGGCGGACTACGAGACGCAACTGGCCAAATGGCAGGGCAAACTGTCGGAACTGGTACGCGACCCGCGCTTCAAGCAGCATTCGGTGATCTGTGCTTTCGAGGGCTCGGATGCTGCCGGCAAGGGTGGTGCCATCCGCCGCCTGATCGCCGCCATGGACGCGCGGGACTACCAGATCGTGCCGGTCGCCGCGCCAACCGAGGAAGAGCGCGCCCAGCCCTACCTGTGGCGCTTCTGGCGGCATATCCCGCGTACCGGCCGGGTCACGATCTTTGATCGCACCTGGTACGGCCGGGTGCTGGTCGAGCGCGTCGAGGGCTTCTGCGCCGAAGCCGACTGGCTGCGTGCCTACTCCGAGATCAACGACTTTGAGCACGACTTGTCGGGTGCCGGCGTGATCGTCATCAAGTTCTGGCTACAGATCAGCAAGGAAGAGCAGCTCAAGCGCTTCAAGGAACGCGAGAAGATCGAGTTCAAGCGCTTCAAGATCACCGACGAAGACTGGCGCAACCGCGAGAAGTGGGATGCTTACCACCAGGCGGTGTGCGACATGGTCGACCGCACCAGTACCGGCAATGCGCCATGGACAGTGGTCGAGGCCAACGACAAGAACTTCGCCCGCATCAAGATCATCCGCACCATCTGCGAACGGATTGAGGCGGCATTCAAGGCCATGGAGCCTGCTAACGATGACAAAAAGTCCAGCAAGAAAGTCAAGAAGGATTGACGGACATGGCCGACGCTGACGCCACCGCGCTGTCGGATGCCCGGCTGGTAGCCTGGGTACGCCAGGCGGCGCCTTACATCCATGCCTTCCGGGGCCGTACCTTCGTCATTGCTTTTGGCGGCGAAGCGCTGGAGGATCGCGCCAGCGCCCTCGCCTTGATCCACGACATCGCACTGCTCGACAGCATGGGCATCCGCCTCGTGCTGGTACATGGCGCACGGCCGCAGATCGATAGCGAGATGCAGGCGCGCGGCCAGACCCCGCGCTTTCACAAGGGGCTGCGTGTCACCGATGCGGTGGCACTGGAGTGCGTCAAGCGCGCCATGGGTATCACGCGCATCGAGATCGAAGCCATGCTGTCGCAGGGCCTGCCCAACACCCCGCTGGCGGGCGGCTTCCTGCGTGTGACCGGCGGCAACTTCATCTCGGCCAAGCCGGTGGGTGTGGTCGATGGCGTCGACTACCAGCACACCGGCGCGGTGCGCAATGTCATCGCCGAGGAAATCAAGGCCGACCTTGCACAGGAAAACGTCGTCCTGATCACGCCAATCGGCGCCTCACCCTCCGGTGAAATCTTCAACCTCGCCTGGGAGGAAGTGGCCGAAGCCGTCGCCACCGCCATCGAGGCCGACAAGCTGATCTTCCTCTGCGACGCACCAGGACTGCTCGACCGCAAGGGACAACTGATCGAGGCGCTGACTGCCGACGAAGGCGATAACCTGCTCAGCAGGCGCGTCAAACAGGCTCCCGAGGTTGCTCGCGTACTCCCGGGGGCATTGCGTGCGGTGCGCGGCAAGACCGGGCGTGTACACTTTCTCGACCGGCGTCGCGACGGCGCAATGCTGATGGAATTCTTCACGCGCGACGGCATCGGCACCGTCCTGACCCACGCCCCGCTCGAACGCCTGCGCGATGCCACCATCGCGGATGTCGGTGCCATTCTCGGCCTGATCTCGCCGCTCGAAGCGGATGGCACACTGGTCAAGCGTGGACGCGAACGCATCGAAATGGAAATCGAGCGCTTCTCGGTGCTGGAACTCGACGGCGTCATCGTCGGTTGTGCCGCGCTTTACCCCTTCTCGGTCCGTCCGAACGAGTTAAAAGCCGGCGAACTGGCCTGCCTTGCGGTGATGTCCGATTATCGCGAGATCGGTTATGGCGATCGGCTGCGCAAGCACATCGAGGCACGCGCCCGCAAGCAAAAACTCAAGCGCCTGTTCGTGCTCACCACGCGCACAGCACACTGGTTCATCGAGCGCGGCTACGCCGAGGAAGATGTTGGCGCACTGCCGCCGCAGCGTCGCGAGCTTTACAACTACCAGCGCCGCTCCAAGGTATTCGTCAAGAACTTGTAGAATTCGTCTTTTATCGCGAGAGGAATTTTCCCATGGCTAGAACGGTCAATTGCGTCAAGCTCGGTCGCGAGGCCGAGGGTCTCGACTTCCCCCCCATGCCCGGCGAACTGGGCAAGCGTATCTTTGAGAACATCTCGAAAGAAGCCTGGCAACAGTGGGTGCGCCTGCAAACCATGCTGATCAACGAGAACCGCCTCAATCTCGCCGATGCGCAGCACCGCAAGTATCTGGCCGAGCAGGTCGATAAGCACTTCTTCGGCGAAGGCGCGGATCGTATTTCGGGTTTCGTGCCACCGCGCGGATAATCCTTACCGCCAACAAAAAAGCCGCCCGAAATGAGGCGGCTTTTTTGTTGGCTACGGAATTCTCAAGGCTTGGCCACTTCGCGCTCCAGCACCTCAAGGCCGAGGTGACGCACATCGCGCCCCTTCTCCATATAGACCACATATTCCGAGATGTTCTTGGCGTGGTCGCCGATGCGTTCGATCGACTTGGCGATGAAGAGCAGTTCCAGCGCGCGCGAGATGGTGCGCGGATCTTCGATCATGAAGGTGATGAGCTGACGCATCGCACCCTTGAATTCCGCATCCACTTCCTTGTCGCGACGCACCACCTGGGTTGCAACGGAGCAATCGACACGGGCAAAGGCATCGAGTGCCTGACGCAACATCGAGACGACGATTTCGGCACCGTGGCGCAACTCGATGCGCGGCACGAACTGCACATCGCTCGAATACAGCGCACGCGCCTGCTTGGCGATCTTCTTGGCCTCGTCGCCGATCCGCTCAAGGTCGGTAATCGTCTTGATGACGGTCATGATCATGCGCAGGTCGATCGCGGTCGGCTGATGCTTGGCGATCACGTGCGCACAAGCCTCATCAAGTTCGACTTCGAGGCGATTGACCTCCTGGTCGGTATTGATGACCTGCTCGCACAGCACCAGATCGCCCTCGGCCAGCGCATCCATCGCACGCAGGAGCTGGCGCTCGACCAGGCCGCCCAGTTGCAGCACCTTGCCACGAATATTTTCCAGCTCGGTATCGAACTGCTTGAGGGTATGTGCAACCATGCGGGTTTCTCCAGGAATCTAGGTAGGGTAATGCGCAAGTTTAGGTAGTTTCAATGACAGTTTTGTTTCAGCGTGCCATTTGCTTGACGCCAGCCGGCGTAGCCAGCAACAGCAGATCAGCCCCCCGGCAGGCAAACAGGCCATTGGTCACCACGCCGACAATGCCGTTCAGCGTCGTTTCAAATCCTGCCGGATCGGCAATCTGCAAGCCATGCACGTCGAGAATCACATTGCCGTTGTCGGTGATGAAGCCTTCGCGCAGCTTCGGCTGACCGCCCAGCTTGACGATCTCGCGTGCGACGTAGGCACGTGCCATCGGAATCACCTCGACCGGCAGCGGAAACTTGCCCAGCGTGCCGACCAGCTTGCTCTCATCGCAGACACAGATAAATCTGTCGGCCACCGCCGCGACGATCTTCTCGCGCGTCAGTGCGCCGCCACCGCCCTTGACCATCTCCAACTTGGCGGTAATTTCGTCGGCGCCATCCACATACACCGGCATGCTCGTCACGTCGTTCAGGTCTAACACCTTGATGCCGTGACCTTCGAGCCGCTTCTTGGTTGCCTCGGAACTGGCCACGGTCGCACTAATGCGATCTTTGATCTTCGCCAACGCATCGATGAAGAAATTGGCTGTCGAGCCGGTGCCCACACCCACGATGCTGCCAGTCGGCACATTCGCCGCCACATAATCCACCGCCGCCTGGGCCACGGCCAGCTTGAGTTCGTCCTGCGTTGCCATACCTCATCCTCCTTGGAAAAAAACGCCCGTTCGAGCCGGGCTTGTTCTGCTAGGCAGCAGTATAACGGCGCCATACAATTAGTCATTAAGCTGTCGCAGGACAGAAACAGGATAAATTACAACCAGATTAATTGGGCACCTTCTCACGCGCTATTTGCCTTTTCATTAGCGCACTGATGAAGAACAATAGATATCACTCAACAGACGGTTCTTGCCAATGTATATCGTCTTGAACAGCAAGGGCAGCCAAGTATTCAGGGGGTTCTTGTCCGACGCTACCAAATTCGTCCTCGACCGTTATGGCCCGCTGGATATGGCCATTCGCGGCGGGATCAGAATCGTTCCCTGTTCATTTACCGAAACAGCCCAGGAGGGTAACTCATGAGACCTGTCGCGGAATCCATTGTTGCAGCATTGGAATCGATTTGCGGCATCGATACCTCGGATGCCAGTTCGCTCGCCTACGCCAGCGGATTACTCGCCATCGAAATGGCAGTACCAAACGTCATCTCGGACGAAATCAATTTCGAGGTCTCGGTTGTCGACGACAATCTGCTGACCATCGAGTCCGACGAACTACCGGTTAGCGCCGATATCCGCTCGGCAATCAACGCCATCGCCACCCATTATTTTCAGAGCGTGCGCCTCAACCTGCCATTACACGTGCATTGACAGCGCGATCACGCCGTCGCGCTAGTAGTACTCGTTGCATCCTCATGTATCGGCAACTCAGATTGGGGCCTTGTCCAGACCAAAGGTCTGATGCAGCACGCGCACGGCCAGCTCCAGGTACTTTTCATCCACCACCACGGAAATCTTGATTTCCGAGGTGGAGATCATCTGGATGTTGATGCCTTCTTCGGCCAGCGCACGGAACATCTTGCTCGCCACACCCGGATGGGAGCGCATGCCGACACCAACGGCCGAGACCTTGCAAATCTTGTTGTCGCCTTCGATGGCACGCGCACCGATATGCGGCTTGATCTGCTCTTCAAGGATTTTCAGGGTACGCGCATATTCGCCGCGATTGACGGTGAAGGAGAAGTCGGTCAGGCCATCGTGGCCGACGTTCTGGATGATCATGTCGACATCGACATTGGCTTCGGCAATCGGGCCGAGGATTTGCGAGGCGATGCCGGGACGGTCGGGCACGCCCAGCACGGTGAGTTTGGCTTCGTCACGATTGAATGCGATGCCGGAAATGATCGGTTGTTCCATGGTGGTGTCGTCCTCAACGGTAATCAGCGTGCCGGGGGTTTCCTTGCCCTCTTCCTCGAAACTGGAGAGCACGCGCAGTTTGACTTTGTATTTGCCGGCAAATTCGACCGAGCGGATTTGCAGGACTTTCGAGCCCAGGCTCGCCATTTCAAGCATTTCCTCGAAGGTAATGCGATCCAGCTTGCGGGCCTCGGGAACGATGCGCGGGTCGGTGGTATAGACGCCATCGACATCGGTGTAGATCTGGCACTCGTCCGCCTTGAGCGCGGCAGCCAATGCAACGCCAGTAGTATCGGAGCCGCCGCGACCGAGCGTGGTGATATTGCCAAGTTCATCCACGCCCTGGAAGCCCGCCACGATGACAACGGTGTCATTGTCCAGATCGCGACGGATATTCTGTTCGTCGATCGAGAGAATGCGCGCCTTCGTGAAGGTGCTGTCGGTCAGAACCTTGACCTGCGCCCCGGTATAGCTCTTGGCCACGACGCCAATATCCTGCAGCGCCATAGCCAGCAAGGCGATAGTGACCTGCTCACCAGTGGAGATCATCACATCCAGTTCCCGCGGGTGCGGCTGGGGAGACACATCCTTGGCCAAGCCGATGAGGCGGTTGGTTTCGCCGCTCATGGCCGAAACGACGACCACGACCTGATTACCCTGAGCTTGCCAGCGTTTGACGCGACGGGCCACATCCCGAATGCGGTCGGGCGACCCCATCGACGTGCCGCCATACTTTTGAACAATTAGCGCCATATTTCGTCCAATTTTGCAAAGAGCGGCATTTTATGCGAAGCAACGGTATTACGGAAAGCCACAAGAAAAATTTTATCCAAATGGCTTGTATGGCAAACAGATATTCGCTATGCTATAGGCCATATTACTTCCGTTGTAGCCAAAATACACTGCATTGAGGCTGCTTCGGTCCGATCGAAAACTGACAACCAAAGGATTATCCGCATGAAGAATATGGAAAAGATTGACGCAAGGGAAATTCGCCGCAAGCTGGGCATGAACCAGCAGCAATTCTGGTCGAAGCTCGGCGTAACCCAAAGCGGCGGTTCGCGTTACGAGAGTGGCCGCAATATGCCGCGCCCCGTCCAGCATCTGTTGCGCCTGGTTCATGTGGAACAGATCGACATCGCCAAAATCAAGCGCGATGACTACGAGGTCGTCGAGTATCTGAAGGCAAAGAAATCCGAACTCTTCAAGGAACTCAAGAAGGAAGCCAAGGCCCTGAAAAAGGCCGGCTGAGTTGAGGTATCAGGGGCTGACCTGAACGGTCAGCCCGGTTTTTTGGCGGATCCGTACCGCCAGATGTTCAAGTTGCCCTGCTGGCAGGGCCGATAGCCGGGAAGCCTCGGTTTGCAAGGAGGGACGCGCCAGTCCATACAGATGGACGCCGGCCACGAAGTCCCTGGCAGCCATCAGGAAATCAAGATAGGCATCCTGTTCTGCCGCCATGGCCGGCTGACCGTCCAAGGCAAACCAACAGGTCTGTACCCAGGTTTCACACAACTCGCCACAGCGCTTCAAGCGCCGCAGCACCGTCGCCGGCTCGTAGCCGACCCCATTGATCTGCTTCATCTGAGCCGGATCGACGGCATCGACCTTGAACCAGACCTCGCCGCCTTGCAAACCAATTTGAGCGATGCCCGCCTGAACGTCCTCGCGATCCAGCAGGCTGCCGTTGGTAATCAGCCGAATCCGCGGCGGCGCCGACAAGGCAAAACTGGCCAAAATTCGTCCAATCATGACTGCTGCCGCCGGGAACTCGGCGGCACTAGTCGGCTCACCATTGCCGGAAAAAGCGATATCGACAACCCGCCGCGCCTCCGGTGGCACGTGCTGCGCCAGATAGTCGCCTTGATGGAGCTGCGACAGCATGTCAAACAACTCCGCCTCAAGTTGCGCCAAATCGATGGGCGGCGGGCCGCCACGCTGCAAATCCGGCACCTGGCAGTAGATGCAGCGCCAGTTGCAGGCATTGTTGGGATTGAGGTTGATTCCCACCGATACCCCACCAGCACGACGCGACACAACTGGGTATACATAAGTCATTCCGGCAACATCGCGGTCATGATTTTGAACTGAAAGAGAGGCTACAAGATTACGGGGCATAACGATTTACCTGTGCGTGCAGACCGCTTGGTTTGTTGCGTGTCCTGCCTGAAATGATTGGTTGCATTAGCCAAAGTTGTTTTCTCGGCAACACTTCGACTGTTGGATTTCCCTCAGGCGATTTCGGGTTCGATCATTTTTTATCGTCCCCCTTATTCGGGAAGGTTTTCGATTGATTTATAGTGACCTTCTTGCGTATAATTTAAAAGTTGTAACTCGATAAGATCGACTCGAAACCGGTATCATGGCTAGCATTGGATGTAGCGGTGAATTGAGTTTTCTATGCTGGGCGGATATGTTTTAGAGCCTCGCCGAGTTGAACAGAATTTGATGTAACACAGTTTAATGGTGGCTATAGCTCAGTTGGTAGAGTCCCGGATTGTGATTCCGGTTGTCGTGGGTTCGAGTCCCATTAGCCACCCCATCTAATTCATGAGGTTGCGGAACATTGGTTCCCTTCTTCGACGCCCGTGTGCCGTAATGTGCCATAACGTTATCCAACACTTTACATGCGGCACCAAACGATGGGCAGCAATATGCGCATAATGCCTCTCCAGGTTCCGACTGGACAGATAAAAAGGTTGGGCGGAGATTGTAGAGTCCCTCGGGTTAAGCAGCCAAGCGGCTGACACAGTACCGCTGACTGAAAGCACTGTTATGTTCAATGCGTAGCGCAGCGGAGCATTTACCCCCGGAACGGCCTACGTGCAGTCGAGCACAGCGAACCGATCAGTTCTTTCCCCGCCGTAGCGCAGCGGTGATGCGAGGCGGTAGCAACGGCGCGGGGCTTGCGGGGATTTTGCAAGCCCCTATTATGTAACTGTTGCACATGCCTGCGTCAAGACCGTCACCAAGCAGCTTGGCGATCACCAACGCGCTGATCGATGCCACCCCAATGTCCCGGCGTTCGCCCTATACCAATGCCCTCGCCTTGCCCGGCAGCAAATGGACGCCAACGATCTGCGCCGCACCGCCGCCACCCTGATGACCGCCCTGGGTGTGCTGCCCGAAGTCGCCGAGAAGTGCCTGAACCACACCGAGGAAAGCCGCGTCAAACGCACCTACCAGCGCCACAGCTACGACGCCGAAAAGCGCGAAGCCTGGCGGCTACTCGGCGAAAGGCTCGAATTACTGACGCGCAGCGACGACAACGTCGTCACATTGAAGCGCCGCAACAAGTCAGCGGAACCACTCACCGCCTGATTGAAACTAACCAACTTGCCAAACAACACCAAATAGGTTAATTTGACGCCATGGAGAAGAAAACGCCGCACTGTCCGCTGCCCAAGGTCAAGGCGCTGATCGACGCCGGAAAGATTCGCCTCACCGCCAATGCCGTTATCGGCGGTGAAATGCTGGGCATGGACCGGGCGGCCATTGTTACCGTTGTCAAGTCACTCACGATGCAGGATTTCTACAAAAGCATGACAACCCACGCCGACCACCGTATCTGGCAAGACGTCTACCATCCCGAGACACCGGCGGGCGACGTGTACCTCAAGCTGACGGTGTTAGAAGACGTGCTGGTTGTTTCATTCAAGGAGCTATAAACATGAAATGTCCTGTTTGTGGTGCGGCAGAACTGGTGCGCGATACGCGCGACATGCCCTATACCTACAAAGGTGAATCGACCGTCATTCCCGCGCTGACGGGTGACTACTGCCCGGCCTGTGCCGAGGTCGTGCTGGATATGGAAGAAGCCGAGCGCTTTGGCCAGCAAATCCGCGAATTCAACAAGCAAGTCAATGCCGCCATCGTCGATCCGCAGTTTATTGTCGGCGTGCGCAAGAAACTGAAACTCGACCAGCGCGAAGCAGCCGAGCTGTTCGGTGGTGGCGTGAATGCCTTCTCGCGCTATGAGAACGGCAAGACCAAGCCACCACTGGCCTTGGTGAAACTGCTCAAGGTACTGGATCGGCACCCGGACTTGCTGAATGAAGTACGAGCAGCATAAACCGGCAGATACGGCCACGGCTGCCGACGACAAATGCAGCCGCTTACGATAACTGGTTCAGGGCACTGAATCGCCCCGGGAATCGTGGAGGCCATTTGGTTTAAGTAACGAGGTCGGCAACTGACTGTTCCCCTGCGTAGACGGCCAAGGCAAAAGTCGGCGCTGGCGAGACGGCGACAGCAGAAGAGACGAAGCCAGGGCGTATCTGAAAACCTCAACCACAAACAAAAAGGGTTTCCAGCTTGTGACTGGAAACCCTTGGTGTTACTGGTCGGGGCGGCGGGATTCGAACTCGCTACCCCTTGCACCCCATACAGGTAATACATCTTCCAGGCACATCCAGCGAACAACAAGAACAGCGCTGTTTATATTTATTTTCATACAGTTATCTAAGTTTGCCATTCCAGCCACGTCCTATATAATCCAGCGGAAGCCAGCCCTTTTGTATGGGGCAATGTATGGGGCAGTTTTTGACATGATCTGAAGGCAGACGGAATGACGAATCTCTCGCAAAAGGCACTGGAAGCACTGAAGCCGGGCGACATCGGCTCCCGGTTGATCGATGGCGGCGGGCTGACCGGCAAGGTCAGGGAGCGCCGAGGGAAGATTATCGTCCAGTTTGAATACCGCTACCGTTCCAAGGACAAGATTCGCCAGATCGTTTGCGGCACCTGGCCGGAGAAGAGCCTCAAGGCCATCCGGGAGAAACGCGACGAATACCGTACCAGCGTCAACAACGGCGACGACCCGCTCGACCGCAACCAGGCAGCCCGGCTGCGAAAACAGGTGGAAGCTGCCGAAGCAGTGGCAACCGAGCAGGCCCGCCTGACGGAGTTGCAGGCGCTGAAGGCCCGCATTCCTGTCACCGATCTGTTCGAACGCTGGGCCACCGTCGAGCTCATCCGCCGCAAGGATCAGGGCAAGGAAATCCGCCGCATGTTCGAGAAAGACGTGCTGCCGCTCATCGGCGCGCTGGCCGTCGAAGACGTGCGCAAAGGCCACGTCACCGCCGTGACCGACGCCCTCCTCGCGCGTGGCGTCACCCGCATGGCGAAGATGATCTTCTCGCTGATCCGCCAGATGTTCCGCTTCGCTGTCGACCGCGACATCATCGAGGCCGACCCCACGGCAGCCATCCGCAAGGCCAAGATCGGCGGCAAGAATGTCGAGCGCGACCGGGTGCTCAGCGAGGACGAAATCCGCGCCCTGCACCGGCAGGTTCCCTCGGCCGGCTTACTCCACACCACCGAAGCCGCGCTCTGGCTGGCGCTCGCCACCGGCTGCCGCATCGGCGAACTGCAACGCGCCGAATGGCAGCATGTGCGCCTCGACGCCCGCGAATGGTTCATCCCCGCCGACAACAGCAAGAACGGCCGGCCTCACACCATCCATCTGTCCGACTTCGCCCTGCGCCACTTCGCCGCTCTGCAAGCCATCAACAGCACCAGCCAATGGTGCTTCCCGAATCGAGACGACAGCACGCATGTCTGCGTCAAGACCGTGACCAAACAGTTGGGCGACCGTCAGCGCGGTGATGCCACGCCGATGTCGCGGCGCTCACCCTATACCAACGCACTGGCGTTACCCGGCGGCAAATGGACGCCCCACGACCTGCGCCGCACAGCCGCCACCCTGATGACCGCGCTGGGCGTGCTGCCCGAGGTTGCCGAGAAATGCCTGAACCACACCGAAGAGAGCCGCGTCAAACGCACCTACCAGCGCCACAGCTACGACGCCGAAAAGCGCGAAGCCTGGCGGCTGCTTGGCGAACGGCTCGAATTGCTGACGCGCGGCGACGACAACGTGGTCACCCTGAAGCGACGCGGCAAGTCAGCGGAATCGCTCACCGCTTGAATGAAACTAACCAACACACAACCGAAACATGTACTTGAATCCATATTGTTTTAAGTCCATAATCGTCCCATGAGTTGGACAGTCCTATTCCACGATGCCTTCGATGCCGAGTTTCAGGCGCTCGATGAAGCCTTGCAGGATGAACTCCTGGCCCACGCGAAGCTGCTCAGCGAATTTGGCCCGAATCTCGGGCGGCCGACGGTGGATGGACTGAAAGGCTCGAAGCACGCCAACATGAAGGAACTGCGCTTCGATGGTGGCGGGGGTGTCTGGCGCGTTGCCTTCGCCTTCGACCCGAAGCGACAAGCGATTCTGCTGGTGGGTGGCGACAAAGGCGGTGCCGACCAGCGAAGGTTTTACAAGCGGCTGATCGCCGTGGCCGACAAGCGATTTGATGAGCATCTGGCAGAACTGGCAGCAACCAAAGCAAAGGAGCGCAAGCATGGCAAAAAAACTTGATGACGTGATGGCGACCCTCCCCGCCGGGCGCCGCGCAAAAATTGAACTGCGCGCGCAGGAGCTCGCCTCATTGAAGGACTTGCGGCAGGCCGTCGAGAAAACGCAGGTAGATTTGGCCGAAGCCCTGGGGGTCGGGCAGGACACGATTTCACGGCTGGAACAACGCAGCGACATGCTGCTCTCTACGCTACGGCGTTACGTCGAGGGCATGGGCGGCAAGCTCGAACTGGTGGCGCAGTTTCCGAACCGCCCGCCTGTGGTGATCGACCATCTGGCAAAGGACAAGCCCGCCCGCACCGTGAAGCGTACAGCCCGCATCGCGGGAGCTGCGGCATAACCTGACGAGTCGGAACATCGACCGAGCAGCCCAGCGGCCACCATCGAGTGGCCGTTGTCATTTTTAAGCCGCGCCGCAAGCCTTCTGCCCGCTCCGTCACGGCGCTTGCAACAACCCCCGCAAGCCCCGCGCCGTCGCTACCGCATCGCATACTGAACCACGCCGTCGCGCGATAAAGCCGCGCCACGGCTTCGCGCGTTCCTTTACCGCCGTCCTGCCAGCGCCGACTTTTGGCCTTGGCGAGCGTTCGCGCGGACTGCCCGCCGCCTGCGCCGTCAGCTTCGCTCACGGCTCCGTCGGCTACCTCAAACCCGGCTTGCTCGCGACGCTCGATTGCACCCTGCCAGGCCGGGGTAAATCGCAAGCGATTCAACATAACAGCGCATTACCCAAAGTCGGCCAGTCGCTCCGCTCAAGCTGCGCTTGGTGGCCGACCGCTGCGCGCCCTCGTGGGTTCGGGTAATGGTCTGTTATGTCTTGCGCCACCGGCCTGGACAACGACCTGATCGGCGCTGCGCGTGGCTCTATTCAGCGCTGCGCGATGGGTGGCGTTGATCCCCCGCCCGCCCAGCGGGTTTGCCTGCGGCGGCTCGCACTGCGTTGCTCGTTTCCGCCTCGGCCACCGCGCTCCCGTCTGCCCCCAAGGTGAATCGGGGGCTCCCTTAGTCAAAGTGCCGTCGTGCCAGCGCCGACTTTTCGACGGCTGAAAACTCAGCTATCAAGATGCCGCCATAGATACCAAGAGGCAACGCTACACCAAGGCGACCATCGTTCTCCCAAGTTTTCCAGCATCGCAATTTCCCCATAAAGCAGCCGCGCAGCTCGTTGTAATCCGGCATCGCTGGCCGACAGGACGTTGGGGCGCCCCAATCCGAAAATCAAAAACATCTCTGCCGTCCAGCGGCCGATACCGGAAACCTGCGTGAGTTCTGCGATAACGTCTTCATCATCCATTTCATGCAGTGAATCGAATGACAGCGAACCACTGGCAGCCAACTTGGCAAGGGCAATCAGACTGTTTGCCTTTCGTCCTGACATACCGGCCTGCCGCAACTGATCTGGCGAAACCCGCAATAAGTTCTGAGGCTCAAAAGGATCTGGCACAAGCGCCGCAACCCTATTCGTAATCGTTGCGGCTGCTTTTGCTGATAGCTGCTGGCCGATTATCGACCATGCAAGAGATCGAAACGCTGGCTCTCTTCTTGTGGAAAGCGAACATGGCCCATGTCGAATAATGAGCGCATCCATCGCAGCATCTGCCCTACGCAAATGGCGTTCAGCGTCTGATATTGCCCTCGAAGTCAGCGAGCGAGGTTTTGCCAATGCATGCCACCTACATCGCTAAGCGTGCCAATCTAAGCCGTCTCAGGTATGAAACGCTGAAATGATTCTGGTAGCGGTGCATTCTCTAGGCTTCTCTGGGAAAACAAGAACCGGCCATCGCAGACAAATCCGAGTTGATCCCATTCAACGCCATTTAACGCATCGCAAAAGGCTTTCAGATCAATGTTTGGATCGTGCGGGAAGACCGCCAGGACGGAGCCATCAAAGTTATTGCACTCATGCAGGAAGAACGGGTGCGGCTGGCGGGTTTTGCCATTCACATAAACCCGAGGGGCATCGGTAATCGGATACCCGCGACCCCACTGCCACCAATTTGACTCATCGAATGCCCGAATGCCGCGAGATATAAGGCGCTCCTTGTGGGGAAGCAATGATTCAGGAGGCCCGTCTTTTTTTCCTGCCCAGATCATTTTGCGCGTCTTACCAGTTTTAACGGTACTGGAGCACACGAAATCAAGGTTGCCGAGTTTCTCGTCTGCGTAGATATCGTCCGCACCGGAAACGGCTCCCACCTTGACGCTGGCAACATCCTTCAAGTGAATAGCGTGCAGGTCTTTCGAGAACATCAGGTGGCCGGCAGTTTCAACAAAATGCCGACGCTCCCATTGGGGCGACTCCAGTGCAGCCTCAAGATTGTCTCGATTGCCAATTTCCGCATATTGAATCGAGCGATCAAAACAGTCTTTTTCAAATCGCCAGATAAGGCAGTTGGGAACTGCTGTCGAGAAAACCTTAGCATCCCCCAGCTCTATTGCATGCGTAATCGTTCCGTGCGAATACAGCCACTTATTCATCCGCACACTGGAAGTGGTTTTCAGGAAATCACGCGGCGTAATGAAGATCAACTCTCCGCCATCGGCAAGGTGGCGAACTGCCTTCTCGATAAAAAACAAATAGAGATTGGAACGGAGGTCGAACAGGTTAGATTTGATGAGCGCCTTTGTCTCAGGATGGATGTCCTGATATCTGACGTAAGGTGGATTCCCAATGATCGTCGCAAATTTTTCCGTCTCGGGGTACGCGAAAAAATCGATATTCAAACTTCCTGCCGGTGCATGTGCGCGATCAACCTCGATCGCGACACATTCCGGCAAGCAATTTGAAAAGGCACCATCACCACACGATGGCTCCAACACACGCCCAGAATTTCTGCGCAGCGACAGCATTGCGCGAACCACGCATGACGGCGTAAAGACCTGGCCTAGCGTTTCAACGTCATACGACGTCTCCGAGGTTAGCCTCGAACTCATCGAGGATGTTGGCTCGTAGCTGGATAGATTCGTAGAACTTTCCGAGAAGAAATTTAACTGCTGCATCGTGTGTCCTCGACTGTGGCGAGCGGTTGTTACCCCAATTGCATTGGAATGGCAGGTTGTTGCCGTTCGCGACAAGGGTCTGTATCTGTTTCAGGCTGGTACAGAATACATCACGCGGGCTCTTCTTACTGACCACCAGAAAGTAGTAATCCTTGTCTGTTTTCGTGTTGAGCCCCTGCCTCATCAGCTTGAAATAATCCCCCCACGGCATCTCGTTTGCAAAATTTGGCCAGATGCCCGTCAGGGCGTAATACATGCCCAATTTGCACTGAACATTATCTGCTGTCGAGGTCGATGTGACTTTGATGTTGACGGGAATCTTCTCGCTTCCCTTCTTGATAGCAAAGTCATACCAATGGCGCGGGGGCGGGAGTTCGATATCGAACTTTGATTTGATCGCCTTGATGATTTCATCCTCATTGATCGATGCGTTGATTCTTCCATCCTGAAACTGCTTCGAAAGCTGGACAGCGTTGGCAATCAGAAAATTCTGAATATCCGTAAGTTCTTGAGGAATCACATCGATCTCCGTTGTCGCATTGATGAAGAGCAGGATTGTACGAACACGTCCAATAGGGTACAAGACAGCGATAATTCGACATTTGCATGAAGCACATTCAGTAATGGAGTCACCATGACCCGCCACTACTCCACCCGCGACTTCTTCCGCAACGCGCCCAACGCCCTGCTGGCACGCTACTTCAAGGCGCGCGGGGTGTTGCAAGATTTCGATTTCACGGCGATCAAGGAAACCAAGATCGACGCCCTGTTCGAGGCATGGCTGGCGCTGCCGGATGCGCAGCGCGCGAGTATGGATACCGAACTGCGCGAAGTCAGCGAAATGAGTTCCGACAAGGGCACCAAGGCGATCATCGACGAGGCGGAATTTCATCTTTCCGAGGACGGCGCGCACGTGGCGTTCGTCGCCAAGTTGATGGCGCTGCCCGGCCACCACGAACGGGCGATGACGACCTTTCTCGACCATGCCGCGCTGTGGAAAGGAGCGACGCGCTTCTATCACGCTGACACGCTGAGCCACTGGCGCAAGCGCAAGAACCTGCCGCAGGTGAAGGCGGCTGTCGATCAGGCCAGTCTCGATGCGCTGGCTGCTGCCATCGGCCGCTATTTCCGCCAGGCCGAAGGGCGCGGCATGCACTGCGTGGTGGAACCCTACCGGCGCGGCGAGCTGGATTACTTCTTTGCCTACCCCGAGGACTACGCGCAGCAGGCGGTGGAATGGGTGGGCGACGAGTTCGAGCGCCGGCCCCATCATCCGGCTTTCGAGATCGTGTTCGTCTATGCCCAGCAGGATGGCCGGCTCGATCTGCATTTGACCGGCGACCGGAAGGCGGTGGAGCCCTTGCAGGCACTCTTTGCCGAGACGATTTTGAAATGCGAAGAGCTGCCGGCCGACCCGACTGATACGCGCGTCTATAACCTGTTCGCCCTGCGGCGCAAGGATTTCAGTTTCACCTGGAACCCCGCCAGCGGCGTCGAGCGCGTGGCCGTCAACAAGCTGCGGCTGTCGCTGAACAGGGACAAGAAGCTCACGCTGGAAGCCAACCCGAAGCACGACGCCAAGGCCGTCTATGCGCTGCTGGACAAGCTGGCGCCCGTGCTGCCGAGCCATGAATATCAGATCAGCCAGGTGGGTATCACGGCCACGGTGAAGCTCGACCCCAAGGCACCAGCGAAGACGTTGACCTTCCAGGTGACCTACCCGAATTCCTGCTCGCTGAAATACGACGAGATCGGCCTGAAGCTGCGCGCCATGCTCGAAGCCTCGGGCATCGAGCCGAAAGATCCGGCGGAAGACGCTGCCACTGCCGATAACGCCGTCCCGCCAGCGCCGACTTTATGAATCAGGCCGACGTGCTGCCTGCTGTGCTCGACCGCCTTGCAGCGGCGACCGGTGAGGTGGCGCTGTTCTCCGAGCGCGAGCTGGCCGAATGGCCAGCAGCGGCATTGGCGCGGCTCAAGGCCGAGGGCTTGCTGGTCAAGGGGCCGCCCGCCGATGCCGTGGTCTGCCCCGGCTGCGAGGAAGACTGCACCATGCCGGTGGAGACCGACACCACCCCCGGCGGCGCTCTGCGCGCCTTCGTGGTGTGCGACAAGCGCGACGACGTGGCGCGCGTGGCCATCACCCGCGATCTGCTGGAGCAATGGACTTGTTCGCCGGAGCGGGTGGCTGATGTGTTGGCGCGGTTGCTAGGCATTCGTCGTTCCGGCAGCGATGCAACTGCCCGGCGCTGGGATGTGGGCCTGCTCAAGGGCACGAAGCAGAACGGGGCGCATGTCGTGCTCTGCATCGAGAATGAATTGCGGCTGACCATCGCCGGCCACAGCCTGCCGATGGTGGATGTGCTGGAACTCTGCGAGAAGGGCTTGAGCATCGAGCGGCGGGCGCTGCTGCGCTGTGTCGATAACCCCGTGGCCGCTGCCGGCGGGCAGGAATCCGCCGAGCAGCGGCGCGAGCGCCTGCGCAAGCGTCGCAACGCGCTGAAGGCATCGGGCTCGCGCAACTTCAACCAGGTGCTGGCCGAAGAAGAAGGCATCACCGTCGAGCGCATCAAGCAGTTGTTGAAGGAAGAAACGGCCGAGCAGCCCGGCAACTGGTTCGATCTTTCACCCAAGGGGACTACCCAGAAAAAACCGAAGCCCCAGCGCTGATGCGGCTTTGCGCCGTGTCAGCAAGGTAGCTTGCGGGGTAGCACCCTACCCGGCAGAAAAAGCACGTCATGTTCAACAACGCCCAACGAGGTGCCAACATGACGACTACCATCCTCCGCCTTCCCGCCGTGCTCCGCGAACGTGCCCGCTCGCGCAGCGCCCACTATCTCGACATCCAGCAGGGATTGTTCACGCACCCGGTGCAAATCGGCCTGCATGCCGTGGGCTGGCCCGCCTTGGAAGTCACCGCACTCAACGCGGCCCGCATCGCCGGCAAGAGCGAAGCCGAGATTCGCGAGCTGGTCGCCAAACTCGAAGCCGCCCGCAAGTTGGCAGCATAAGGGCGGCGATCATGAGCACGACAGATTTCCCTCCCGATCCGCCGGAAACCGATAAAACCGGCGAAACCGTCAACAACGACGAATTCCTGCGCACGCTGTTCGCCGGCCTGACCGATGACATCGCCCCCGTGGTGACCAGCTTCAAGGGCAACCCGGCAACCGTTACCCAGGGCGCATGGAAAAGTCGGCGCTGGCAGAACGGCACTTCCGCACTGCCGGCCGAGGCCAACAACTATTTTTCCCTCGCCACCTTCCGCCCCGACGACGCGGGCGAGTACCGCCGCCGCAAGGCGCAGTTCGTCGCCCTGCATGTGGTGATGCTCGACGATGTGGGTGGCAAGGTGCCGATGGAACGTCTGACACTGCCGCCGACCTGGCTACTGGAAACCTCGCCCGGCAACCATCAGGCCGGCTATCTGCTGACGGAACCGCTAACCGATGGTCTGCTCGCCGACCGGCTGATGAATGCCATCGTCGCCGCTGGCCTGTGCGACCCAGGCGCGAACGGCCCGCGTGCGCGATTGGCCCGGTTGCCGGTGGCGGTGAATGGCAAGCACGCGCCGCCCTTCGACTGCCGAATGGTGACGTGGGCGCCTGATCTGCGCTATTCGGTGGCCGATCTGGTCACCGGCCTGCAACTGGAGATGGGGCAAACCGAACGGGCGAAGCGCACTACCACGCGCGCACATTCAACGCGCCCTGACGACGGCGATCCGGTCTTGATCCCGCGCCCGGAAGAAAACGCCGTGCTCGCCGCACTGCGGGAACGCGGCCTCTACAAGGTGCCGCTGGGCGACGGCAAGCACGACATCACCTGCCCCTGGGTGAATGACCACACCGGCGCGGTCGATGGCGGCACGGCTTATTTCGAGCCCGACGACAACTGGCCCATCGGCGGTTTCAAGTGCTTGCACGGCCACTGTGCCGAGCGGCATATCCGCGATCTGCTGGCCCATCTGGGCATCGAGATCAACGCCGCCCGGATGAAGCCGACCATCCGCATCGTGGCCGGCGAGATTCACCGCGTGGTCGATGCTGCCGAGCGTGAGCTGGCGCAATCGCGCCGGCACTACCAGCGCGGCGGGTTGATCGTTACCGTCGTCACCGACCCCGGCACGCGCGAAACGCGGATTCAGGATGTGACGCAGCAGGCACTGGTGCGCTCGCTGGCAGGTGCGGCGCTGTGGGAGCGCTACGACGCCCGCGCGCAGGATTGGGTGCGTACCGATCCACCCGCCCGTCATGCCGGCGTGCTCTTCGACTCAACCAGCTATCCGCATCTGCCCGTGCTGGCCGGACTGACACGCCAGCCCTATCTGCGCCCCAATGGCAGCCTGATGACGGCCCCCGGCTACGATGCCGCGACCGGCATGTTCGGCGTATTCAATGCGCGGGAGTTTTCGATTCCGCAGCAGCCAACGCGCGAGGAGGCCGAAACCGCTTTTGCACTGCTCACCGACCTGCTGACCGAATTCAGCTTCGCCGGCGAAGTGGATCGCGCGGCGGCACTGACGGCGATGCTCACGGCTGCCGTGCGCCCCAGCCTGCCAGTTGCGCCGATGTTCCATGTCCGCGCCCACATGGTCGGCTCGGGCAAGTCCTACCTGTGCGAATTGATTACCGCCTTCGCCACCCCACAACGCGGCACACCCACCAGCTTTCCGGCCGACGACGAGGAATGCCGCAAGCTGCTGCTCGCCGAGTTGCTACGCGCCCCGGCCGTCGTCGAGTTCGACAACCTGACCGGCGATCTGGTCGCGCACAAGAGCCTGTGCACGGCACTGACGTCGGAGTTCATGAGTGGGCGGATTCTCGGCGTCTCGAAAACCGCCACCGTCGGCACGCGCGCCCTGTTCCTGTCGAGCGGCAACAACGTCGGCCCGGTGCAGGACATGACGCGGCGTTGCTTGACGATTCGCCTGTCGCCGCAATGCGAAGTGCCGGCCGCCCGCAGCTTCACCCGACCCGAGCTGGTGCGCGACGTGTTGCGCGAGCGCGGGCGCTACGTTTCGGCGGTGCTGACCATCATTCGCGCGTGGATCGTCGCCGGCCGACCGAAGACGGAATGCAAGTCGCTGGCAAGCTATGGCGACTGGTCGGAACTGTGCCGTCAGCCGCTGCTGTGGCTCGGCTGCGCCGACCCGACGGCCTCGGTATTCGAGGCGATGGCCGAAGACCCCGACCGCGAAACCCTCTCGCGCCTGCTGCAAGCCTGGTTCGCCACATTCGGCAAGACGCCCGCGATGGTGCGTGAGGCAGTGAATCGCACCGTCGGCATGTACGACCAGGCATCCGAGTTGCGCGAAGTGCTGCACGACATCGCCGCAGAACGCGGCGAGATCAACCGCCGCAAGCTGGGCTGGTGGATTCGTCGCCACGCCGGCCGCATCGTCGATGGCCTGCGCATCGTGCGCGCCACAGGCAACGGCTCGGCCGAGCGTTGGCGCATTGAGGTGGTGGAATCGCCTTCGTCGGTATTGCCGGTTTCGTCGGTTTCCGCTGGAGCGATCAACGAATCTGTCGGCGATTCGTCTGCCTATCTGCACGCCAGCCGGGGCGCGTAACCCGAAAAGTCGACGCTGGTGGGACGGTATCCCACCAACTGACTGCCCGGCAAGGCCGGTCAGCGAGCGCGCCGGCAGGCGCGGAAGCGCGGCCCGGAGGTTGAACGTAGACCACAACTCGCGCAGCGCTGACTGAACCCACGCGCAGCGCCGAATGGCGACGTTGGCCGTGTAGGGGCGCAAGACATAACTGCACTTACGCGAACCCGCAGGGCGCGCAGCGGTCGGGCCACCAAGCAGTGCGCCAGCGCAGCGACTGGCCCGACTTTGCGTAAGAGGCTGTTATGTTCAATGCGTAGCGCAGCGGAGCATTTACCCCGGAGTGGCCTGTGTGCAGTTGAGCGCAGCGAACCGATCCGATCTTTCCCCAGCGTAGCCGACGGAGCCGTGAGCGTAGCTGACGGCGCAGGCGGCGGGCAGCACGCACCCAAGTCAGCAAAGGCCAAAAGTCGGCGCTGGCGGGACGGCGATAGCAGGAGAGAAAAGCCAGTGGCGCAGCCTCTGGCGTGGTGGAGCACCCGACACGGTAGCCGCCGGCAAGCCGCAAGCTGGCGAGCGGTATTTTGCTGGCCAGCGCAGTGGCGCAGCGGCGGCGGGGCAGGAGGTCAGGCGGTGATCGGAGGCACTGAGCCGTGGCGCGGCTTTATCGCGCGACGGCGTGGTTCAGGATGCGATGCGGTAGCGACGGCGCGGGGCTTGCGGGGTTTGTTGCAAGCGCCGTGACGGAGCGGTCAGGAGGATGTGAGCACATCGAGCATCTGCCCAAAATTCCATCAGTAGCGCTTGCTCCTGTATGGGGCAATGTATGGGGCAGTTTTGAATTTTCGGAGCCGGAAGTAAAAAGGGTTTCCAGCTTGTGACTGGAAACCCTTGGTATTACTGGTCGGGGCGGCGGGATTCGAACTCGCGACCCCTTGCACCCCATGCAAGTGCGCTACCAGGCTG
>CAYZEA010000025.1:0-39524 GCA_964477575.1 uncultured Methyloversatilis sp. | reverse complement strand
AGGGTTCACTTAACAAACCGGCAAATTCTGTCCTAAGAAATGGGGCCACCTCTGTTCGCTCATCCGGAAAACCCACAGTCTGGGTCAATAGCCAAGACACCCGAGCGACCGGCGTCGTCGCCAGTACCTCGCGCCAACATCCCGGTCAGGCAACGCTGATGACCGGCAGTGAAGCATCTGCCGACCTAAAAGTCGGCGTCACCCTCGATCGCGCAACGGGGGAAACCAGCGGCGGTCTGGCCGGGGGCGAAATCCGGGTGCGCCCCGGCACAGGCAAGTAAGGCGCGTTATGGCGGGACGACGCCATAAAAAGTCGACGCTGGCAGGACGGCGGTCGCAAACCACTCAGTGTGGCGCAGCGCTACTGATCTTCATGATCCTGATGGTCATGGGCACGCTGACCTATCTGACACACAACTTTTCTGCGGCAGAAATAGAAGCCCGGCAGCAAAGAAAATCCACGGAAATACTGCTTGACGCAAAAGACGCGGTCATCAGTCTTGCCTTGCAGTACCGCGAGGAACAAGCCGATCATGGGCAATACGGCCGCGTTTACGGATATTTGCCGCTCCCCGATCTGGGCACCTTGCGCAACAACAATCCGGGCTGCCCCCAGGAAGGCTGCGAAGCCGCCAACTTTGCCGGCAATAGCCTCAATCGTACCGTCATCGGGCGCTTTCCCTGGTATTCGCTGGGCACAGGTCCTTTGCGCGACGGCCGGGGGGAGTGTCTCTGGTATGTCGTCTCCGGCAGCCACCAACGCGAACAACGCGTTACCCCGATGAACTGGGATACGGTCGGGCAACTCGATCTGCTTCAATTCGATACGGCAGGCAATGCGACGACAGAAAACCTGTCGGCACACAACCGCCCCGTCGCCATTCTCGTCGCGCCGGGCAAGCGACTGAACGCCGGCGCAATGGCCAACACAGGCACCGTCGCACAGTGCGGCGGCGACTACACGCCGGGCAACTATCTCGAAATGATGACCATGGGCGCATTCGACAGCTCAAGCGTGCCGAGCGGGCAGACCGACGCGGCAAGCAAACCGATCAGCACGCGCGGCAAGGTCATCGGCGGCGGCACGCTTGTAGCCAACGATATCGGGCTACCGATTACCCCCAATATGCTGTTTGGTGCCATCCGAAAATCCTCGAACTT
The DNA here is from genome assembly GCA_964477575.1 of uncultured Methyloversatilis sp. GTDB lineage: Bacteria > Pseudomonadota > Gammaproteobacteria > Burkholderiales > Rhodocyclaceae > Sulfuricystis. The sequence continues at coordinate 38,363 of CAYZEA010000025.1, read as the reverse complement.
CCGTACCGACATCAACGCCATGCTTGACCGTATCGTCAGCTGCCTGCGCGACGATATTGCGGCCGGAACCAGTTTCAGACCGGTGGTCATCCCCATCCCACCGACGAGCGCTTTGCCCGTCGATCCAGCCTCCCCACCTTATAAAGCTGCCGGACGAATTTACGCTACCGACTGTTTCGATGACTCCATCGCAGCCGTCAATACCATCAATCCGAAGGGATATTTCGCCAACTGGCGCGATCAACTGTTTGTTGCGGCATGCCCGGGATCAATTCATACCGTCAATGGCGCCAGTTGTAGCGGGGCTTTAATTTTTGCCGGCGAACGCAACTCAAGCAGCACGCCACCCCAGTCGCGCGCATCCGCGCTTGAGCGCAATACGCCAGGGAACTATCTGGAGAATGGCCCTGCCGCCAATGACGACAATCTGGACGGCTTTGCTGCCTTGCAGAACCTCGATTACTCAAGTTGCTCCACAGCAAACGCGGGGTCGTTCGCCGGAGATACCCTGCTTAGAACGCTCTCCAGTGGGCAGGCAAAACACCAGGATATCGTGCGCTGCATTCCCTCGGGGGCAAGTTACACCGTCGTTGCCCCGACCGTGGCTGCCTCGGCCGGCAATATTCAACTGGCCAGTTATGCGCCGGCAACGCGCACGCTTACCTTGGGCAGTGCCGCCATCCACTCGAACTATGGCGCAACAGCGTCCAACCTGTTTGCCTGTGCCTGGCAACCGGAGGCGCATGCCAGCGGCAGCGGCTTTCGCAGCTATTTCCGCTTCCGCATTCGACAAGTGGGCGAGGGATTTACCTTTGCGGCAATCGATGGCGACCGCAACGACAGCAGTGTCTGCGGCGCAGCCCGCCAGCATCTGGGTTACTCGGGCAACAACGGTGTCACCCCCTATATTCAGGCACCCAAGCTCGCTATCGAGTTCGATACGGTGCGCAATAGCGGTTTCAGCGAGCCCGCCTCGCTCTCCAATGGTCGCAACGACCCTTGTTATCAATCCAGTTGCGGCGCTTCGCAAAACCTGACCAGCAATGCCCACGTCGGACTGGTGTATTGGGGATACGAGACGGCCCACGCTACGACGCCGGTGGTGACTCAGGTCCAGGAAGACGATAATGTCCATGGTTTTCCATGGCCATCGAATTTCGCTTGGCCGCAAAGCAGCAGCGTGTGGCCGCCGCTCGCCACGCCCACGCCGACATTGCCCGCCGCGTCCACGCGCCCGGCTCCCTACAACCCTCATCCGATATTGCCTTATCCGACGCCAGCTCCCGACCCGGCGCCGGGCGTCGCCCCCCTCGATCGCATGGGGGCTACATCGCCCGCCACCACGGCACCGGCCAAACGGGAGTTTCATGCCCGGGTCGAAGTAAGCCGCAGCTTTACCGCACCCGGCAATCCCAAGGATGGCGTCACGGGCATTCAAGTGCAGGTCTGGATCGAACCCCATTCGGCGAGCAACATCTCGGCCATGACATTCAATCCGGGCTCCCCGCCCACCCTGTCGGTGACGGCGCTCAGTCATGGTTTGAATACGGGCGATACTGTCGTCATCAAGGATGCGATACCTAGCGGCTACAACGGGGAGTATCCCGTTACCCGCATCGATAACGACAGTTTCACGGCAACGCTAGCGGCGGGCACCCCCGACCCCGGCAAATACATCTCTTTCATGAGTTGGGCCGATATTGGCGACGGCACGGACCAAGTGACGGTCACGTCGCCGAACCACGGACTCAATACGGGGAACTTCGTCACGATTGCGGGCGCCATCCCGTCCATCTACAACGGCACCTTCACGATCACCTACATCGATGCCAATCGTTATCAATACGGTCTTGAATTGAGTTACGAGCCTGGCGATGTGCCGCCAGCAATCGCTGCGGCCAAGTCGCTCACCCCGCGCGCCATTGCGCTGGCCAATATCACGCGGCCCATGGGACAACTCGACTCGACTTTCAAACCGATCGTATCGAATAGTGCCACCATCTACGACGAGCAAACCGGCGCTTGTGCGGCCTTCACGCCGCTGTGTCCGGGCGGCCAGGCTTGCGGCTCGGACAACATGTGCTACCGTCCGTCTTTTCGAAATATTCGTCTCGGATTTGCGATCGGCGAACGGGCGACCACATCGACGAGCACCGCGCGCGGACAGCTGATTGAAATCAAAGACCTGGCAACCACATGGCTAGAATAAGCTTTGCCGTCCCGCCGCCGTCGACTTTTTTCGTGCGCGGATTTTCCCTCGCCGAAATGGCGGTGGTATTGGTGATCGTGGCCTTGCTGATCGGCGGCATGGTGTTGCCGTTGAGCGTCCAGCGCGAACTTAAGTTATTTTCCGAGACAGAAAGCATTCTGGCCAATGCCAAGGAAGCTGTACTCGGCTTCGCCGTCGTTAACGAAAGGCTCCCCTGCCCGGCTACCGCCAATAGTGCAGGACGAGAAGCCTTTTGCTCCACCAAAACCTATCCCTGCACGGGCACGGAGGTATACGAGTACTACGACACGGCACCGACCTCCACACACGAGGGATACTGCTTCACTTATTACGCCGGCCTCCTGCCATCCGTCACGCTGGGAATGCAACCGACCGATACGGGGGGATATGCAGTGGATAGTTGGGCCAATCAGGCTACCAGCCGTTTGCGCTATGCTGTATCCACGAACGCCCTGCGCAGTCACGTTACCCCGAACCCGCCAACATCCTTTGTACTGACAAAGTTTCAGGGAATGAAAACTGCCGTCGTCAAGCCCGATCTTTCGGTATGCAATGGCGGGGCTCAGATCCTATATTCGGGCACCATGGGAAGCGGCTTAAACCAGTATGCAAAGTGCATTGCCGGCAATGCTTTGATCGAAGATGCCGCAGCCATCATTTACTCTTTGGGAAAGAATGCGAGTACCGGCGGCGTATCCGCCAATGAGAGTCCTAATGTCACTGCGGACACAGCCTTAGTCAGCACAGAGCAATCCGCCACATTCGACGACCAACTCACCTGGATAAGTCCGGGACTGCTCATCAACCGAATGAGTGTCGGCGGACGCCTTTAAATCCTTAAGCAAACCCTCGACGTAAGGGGTGCCTTGACCTTGGCGCCCCCTTCCTGCGAAACTGCCGCCTATGGATTCCCCCGCCCCATCGCTATCCCAAGCCAGTTTCATTCAGCGTCTCCGCAATGCCGGTATCGAACCGGGCGACAGCGAGGAACTGCAGCTCAACAAACAGCTTCTGATGTTTGCCACCGGCCTGCTCAGCGCCGCCTCGATGGTCTGGCTAACCATCTACTGGATTCTGGGACCCCAGTTCCCGGTTAACTTTCCCTATCTTTTCTTGTTGGCCTTGACGGCCAATGTGCTGATCTACATCCAGACGCGCAACTTCAACCTGTTCCGCGTATCGCAACTTTCCCTGTTTCTGTTTGCACCCTTTGCCATGCAATGGGGGGTGGGCAATTTTCTCGACGCCAGCGGCATTGCACTTTGGGGACTGCTGGCGCCGGTCGGTGCCATCCTGTTTTTTGGCGTGCGCGAATCCTTGGCCTGGTTCTTTGCCTGGGCCTTCATGATCGCCTTGTCCGGCGTATTCGACTACCTGCTGACCGACCCGAGTCTGCAACCCGCGATCCAGATTCCCCTGCGCACCAGCATTGTCTTCTTCGCGCTGAACTTCCTCTTCGTCTCGACGATGATCTACCTGCTGCTGCGCTTCTCCATTGCCGAGAAGCACAAAGCGCAGGCGCTCTTTGTAGAAGCTCACCGCGAACTGGCGCATGAGCAGGAACGCTCCGAGCGCCTGCTGCTTAACATCCTGCCCGCCCCGGTCGCCCTCCGCCTGAAAAATGCCGAACAAACGATTGCCGATGGCTTTGCCGACGCCACGGTAATGTTTGCCGATATCGTCAATTTCACCCAGGTGGCGGCCAACATGACGCCCAGCCAGGTATTCAGCATGCTCAACCGCATTTTCTCCGCTTTCGACGACATGGCCGAACAACATGGGCTGGAAAAGATCAAGACAATTGGCGATGCCTATATGGTGGCCGGCGGTCTCAACAGCGAAAACGCCGACTACTCCGCAGCCATTGCCGATCTGGCCTTGGCGATGCAGAAACTGCTGCGCCAGGACTTCGCTATTAACGCCTCGCATCTTGAAATGCGCATGGGTATCGGCACCGGGCCGGTGGTTGCGGGCGTGGTGGGCAAGAAGAAGTTTATTTACGATTTGTGGGGCGATACCGTCAATCTCGCCAGCCGTATCACCAGCGAAGGCGTGCCCGGCATGATCCAGTGCGACACGGCCACCTACCGGCGCCTGTCCAACCGCTTCGACTTTCACGAGCCCCAGACGATTTACCTGAAGGGCAAGGGCGACATGACGGTATATCGCCTGATCGGCAGGAAAGCTTAGTTCGGTTCGTTATTCCGCGCCAGCCGGAAGCGTACGGCGCCTGGCCGATTTTCAACCAGTTTGAGCCGATGGCCGTGACGCTCGGCCAAGCGGGCACACTGATACAGTCCGATACCCAGACCATTCGCGGAGGCGACGCGTTCGCGCAAAAGCCGGCTGGCGATTTCCACCGGGATCATGCGGCCAGTATCCGCAACGTCCAAAATCAAGCCGTCACCCTGTAAGCAAAGCAACAGCTCAGCCTGCAAGGCGGACTCCATCTGGCGTTTTTCCGCTATGTTTTGCAGTAGATTTTCAGCCACTGTAGAAAATAACAGCGCATCCGGTACCTGATGGTCGGGCCGAATGCCCTGTGCGGAAAACCGCACCTGCATCCCCGTATAGCGTTGCTGTAGCGCGTCGAACCATTCCGTCGCCGCTTGCGGGCTGGGCACTTCGTTGGCTTGCGGACTGGTCAGTTTGACCAGTGTCTGCCGCAAACGCGTGGCGATTTCAGGCAACTGTCGGCGCAATAGTTCGTTGAACTTTGGGGAAGAATCGCTCCCCGGCCTTTCTGCTGCCGCGCAGAGCGCATCCAGAGACTGCAGCAGGTTCTTGACGTCATGGGTCAGCCGTGCGCCCGTCTCATAAACCGCCTCGACAAACGAGAGCTGCTTGAGTTCCTGTGCCCGCTGCTTGTCCGTATAGGTATCCATCAACAAGCGCACCGCAAGGTCGAATTGCCAGCGCAAGGATGGACTGGGTTGCACGCGGCAAAACAAGGTCAAGCGCACCGGCCCGTAATTGATATCAATCGGATGGCCATTCTGCTCACCATAGGTTCCCTGCTCGCTCTCGGTCTGCCAACGGACGCCCACCACGGCATGCAGATGTCGCGTCAGCAGGCTACTGGCCTGCGCCAGAAATCGATCGGGCCGATCCTCGGCGTTCGAAAGATTGGACAAAGACTCCAGCCATTCCTCAAAGGGCAAGCCCGTCGACAGCACATGTTGCGCCACCGCCCCGCCCAAACCGCCAAAACCGGCTCGCGGATTCCAGATGAAACCCAGCAAGAGCAAGGTGCCCGCCATGCATAGCAGCGTAACCACCAGAGACTCGATATAAGTGGCCTTGAAAATCATCGCAAAACTCAGGCTGCCCAACACGATCAGCCCGATCGTCTGGAAGATCATCACCCCATAGATGTAATCGACAATTTCCGTCCGATTACTGGTCTGGCTGCGCTCAACGGGAAGAAAAGCCATCAAGACAATGGCAATGAAGGTCAGTTGCCCTCCCTCCATGGATTTGAACGTACCTCCCAGCAGGGGTCTGACCGCCTCCGGCAGCGCAATCGCCAACAAGACCATGACCAGATATCCCAGCGCCAGCAAATAAAACAGCCGCTCCCAGCGATCCGGAAACAGGAACACCTTTCCGCCCACCACGCCCGTCAGCAACATCAACCAAAGCACCAGCAGCTCCCCGTTGAGATAACTGGCAAACAACGTCGCCGCCAGGATTACCGAGGCTATGCCGCCAATTCCCAAGCGCCGACGGGGCTGAACAAACGGCTGCCACAGCAAGCCCAGTCCAATATGGACGAGGAAAAGCAACCGCCCCAGCGTCGTGGCCGGTCCAACCAACATCACCAGATGCACACTGGCCAGCAAGGCCAGAAACAGCCAGCGCCGCCGGGCAATATCAAGGGGAATCGAAATCATCGTTTTTCCTGTTGGAGATTGTAGTTTCTCCCGCAGTCAAACCGTACAGACGTCTAAATTTCGACAATGCGTCGATGCTTCGACAAATTGCAACCAAGCAATCCGCGATGCGTCTTCACGCCAATAGCTCAACATAAACATAACTAACTGTTATATTTATGCTTTATTGGATTAATCTATTCCAGCTATTCCTATAGTTCGTGGCACAAATACTGCTAGTATCGGAACATACATATGCCTTTAGAGGAGACTGACATGAAAAGACAATCCGGTTTCACCCTCGTCGAAATCGCCATCGTGCTAGTGATTATCGGTTTGCTGCTCGGCGGCGTGCTGAAAGGGCAGGAATTGATCACCCAGGCGAAGATCAAGAATGTGTCGAATGATCTGAATGGCGTTGTTTCGGCGATCTACTCCTATCAGGATCGCTATAAGCGCTTGCCCGGCGACGACCCCGGCATGACCCGCTGGACGGTAGCCGGCGCAGCCCTGACGGCAGACCAGTCCGGCGATGGGGACAACATTATTGAGGGCACAGGCTATCAGTCAACTACCGACGCGGACGAAAACCGGAAGTTTTGGTTGGCATTGCGTTTGGCTGGCTTTGTTGCTGGCAGTACCGCCACCATCGCTGAAGGCTCCACCCAGCCGCTCAACGCCGCTGGGGGCATAGTCGGCGTACAGTCTGGCGCCCTCGGCCTTTCGGGCACCGTGGTTTGCTCGGGCAGTCTGTCTGCAAAGATTGCCCAAGCCATCGACGCTCAGATGGACGACGGCCTCCTCTTAACAGGAACTGTACGCTCCCAGATTGAAGGGGCTACCCCCCCAACGGCCGTAGGTGCAGCAGCCCTGACCGCCGGCACCGCCAACTATGTCGATAACGGCACTAACCTGTACACGCTCTGCAAGAATACCTAATCGTCTCCCGATAGATAAACTCGGCCCGCTTCGGCGGGCTTTGTTTTTTCGGCCGTTATAATCGGCCGCCATGTCTTCTACCGCACAGCATCTTCAACTGGCGCAACGTGTCTTGCAGATCGAAGCAAGCGCCATCACCGCACTGGCCAATCGCCTTAACGGAGAGTTCACCCGCGCTGTCGAGATCATTCTGGCCAGCCATGGCCGCGTGATTGTCAGCGGTATCGGCAAATCCGGCCACATTGCTCGCAAGATCGCCGCCACCATGGCCAGCACGGGGACACCGGCCTACTTCGTTCACGCCGCCGAGGCGGTGCATGGCGATCTGGGCATGATCGCACGCGACGATGTGCTGATTGCCCTGTCGAACTCTGGCGAAAACGACGAGTTGCTGACCATCGTGCCGCTAGTCAAGCGGCAGGGGGGCAAACTGATTGCCATCACCGGTAATACCGGCTCATCGCTGGCGCGCGAAGCCGATGTGCATCTGGATGCGCATGTAGACGAAGAGGCCTGCCCGCTCAATCTCGCCCCCACGGCCAGTACCACAGCGGCCCTGGCGCTGGGCGATGCGCTGGCAGTGGCTTTGCTGGATGCGCGCGGCTTTGGCGCCGAGGATTTTGCGCGCTCCCACCCCGGCGGCGCCTTGGGCCGAAAGCTCCTGACGCACGTCGGCGATGTGATGAAGCCGGCCGATCAAGTGGCCATGGTCGATGCTTCCGATCTGGTGCCCTTCGTGCTGGTCGCCATGTCGCAAGGCGGACTCGGCATGGCGGTTGTTCAAGATTCGTCCGGCCGCATTGCCGGTATCTTCACCGATGGCGACCTGCGCCGTGCGCTCGAAAAACATGGCGATCTGCGTCAACTCGCGGTTGGCGCCGTGATGACGGCCAATCCGCGCAGCATCGCGCCCGAGCGTCTGGCTGTCGAAGCGGTCGAAATGATGGAACGTTACAAAATCAATCAGTTGCTGGTCACCAATGCCGACGGAAAGCTTGTCGGCGCCCTCAATATGCACGATCTTTTCCGCGCCAAGGTGGTGTGATGAACTGTCTCGAACAAGCTGCCAAGATTCGCCTGATGGGCTTCGATGTCGATGGCGTGATGACCGACGGACGCTTGTACTTCGGCCCCGAGGGCGATTTCTGCAAAGCTTTCTTCAGTCGCGACGGGCTGGGGCTGAAGCTGCTGGCCAAGTCGGGCGTCAAGCTGGCCATCATCACCGGCCGCGATTCGCCGATTGTGACCACGCGCGCTGCCAATCTGGGCATCGACCTCGTGCTGCAAGGCGTCGAGGACAAACGTAGCGCCATGGCCGGACTCCTGGCCGATGCGGGTCTCGATTTCAGTGCCGCCGGCTACATGGGCGACGACATGATCGACCTGCCCGTGCTCAAAGCCTGCGGCTTTTCGGCCACGGTGCCGGATGCTCATGCACTCGTCCGCCAGCATGCCTGCTATGTCGCCCAGGCTCCCGCCGGCGCCGGTGCGGTACGCGAAATCTGCGAACTGATCCTACGGGCACAAGGCAACTGGGAGCGAGTCATGGCGCCCTATCTGGTCTAAGCATCGCATGCTGGCACGCGACAACATGGCGACCTCGCTGTTTCCGCTTCTGCTGGCAGGTCTGCTCGCCGCCCTGACCTTCTGGCTCGAACAGGCTGCACGCCCGCCACTGACCGGCATGGATGGCAAGACGCGCCACGACCCGGATTACATCATCGACAATTTCACGGTGCGCCGCTTTGGCCCCGACGGTGTTCTGCAGCACACCCTGCATGCGGATCATATGCGGCACTTTCCCGACGATGACAGCACATTGGTACTCAAGCCAACGCTGACCTACCATCGCACGCCGACCACGAATGTTTCGGCACAAAAGGCCTATCTGGATAGCGGCGCCAAACACATCAAGCTGGTTGATGATGTCGTCATTGCACGGGCGGGCATCGGCAGGCCGGAGACGGTACTGACCACTCAGATGCTGGATACCGTTCCAGATGCCGAAACCGCTTCGACCGACACCCCCGTTACAATCGCTCAAGGGCAATCCAATGTTCGCGGTAGCGGTCTTCGCGCCGACAATAAGATCGACCAGTATGTCCTGACAGGACCGGTCAATGGTATTTTCTACCGCTACGACAGCATGCCTGTCAGCGTAACGCCAACCCCCAACAAGCCGCACAAGCCCTAATCAACTCACCCGCATAACGCCAAGATGAAAACACCTGCGCGCCTATTCCTTGCCGCCCTGTTGGCTGCTAGCCTGACCGCCCATGCGGAGCGAGCCGACCGCAACAAGCCCGTCCATCTTGAGGCTGAGCGCGTCACGGTCGACGACATCAAGCGCGTTCATATCTTTGAAGGCAATGTCCTATTGACACAGGGCACACTATCCATCCGCAGCGCCAAGTTGGTCGTCACCCAAGATGCAGAAGGCTTCCAGAAGGGTGTCGCGAGTGGCGGCACCGACGGACTGGCGCGCTTCCGTCAAAAGCGCGAAGGCAAGGAAGAGTATGTTGAAGGTGAAGGCGAACGCATCGAGTATGACTCCCGTTCCGAAAGGTCGGAATTTTTCGCTCGCGCCCATGTAAAAAGCGGTATCGATGAGGTGCGCGGCAACTACATTCTCTTCGACGGCATTACCGAGCAATATCTGGTCACCGCTAACCCCGGGGCAAAACCAGGTACGCCATCCGGACGCGTCACCGCCATTATCCAGCCGAAAAACATAAAGAACGCGGCGCCCGCATCCACCGCACCCACCACGGCGGCCAAGCCCTAAGCAACGCCCCGCTCGCCAGAAATCCCGCGTCGCACCAAACCGCGATGCGACGCGCCCTATGGGCCGACATAGCGCCCTATAGCGTTCCGCCATCTAGGCTATCTAGCCTGATTTAATTAAGCTAATCTGTCAATTAGAAATATTTTGCTGCGCTGCAGCAGAATCCCTTGACACAGAGCTTTCCATCCATATAATTCAATCATGATGCACTGCAGCAAAGCCGTAACACCGCAGCGAGCTAACCCAATCCGCAATACCCAACTTTCAATTAGGAGATCACCATGTACACGACCCCCGAGCAACTGGCCGGCGCCAACAAAGCCAACGTCGAAACCCTGCTGACCGTCGCGAACACCGCATTTGCCAGCGCCGAGCGTCTTGCCGCCCTGAACCTAAACACTGCCCGTACCATTCTGGAAGATAGTGTCAATAACGCCAAGTCCCTGCTGGCCGCCAAGGATGCCCAGGAACTCGTCAGCATGCAGGCCGCACTGGCCCAGCCCGCTTTCGAAAAGGCCATCGCCTATTCCCGTAGCCTTTATGAAATCGCCTCGCAGACTCAGGATGAGTTTTCCAAGATCTTCGACAGCCAGTACGTCGAAATCAACAAGAATGTCACCTCCGCGCTGGACAAGGCTGTCAAGAACGCCCCCGCCGGCTCTGACGTGGCCGTCGCCGCCGTCAAGTCCGCTCTGGCTGCCGCCAACTCGGCCTACGAGACCATGAACAAGGCCGCCAAGCAAGTTGCTGAAATGGCTGAAGCGAACGTCGCCGCCGCGACCTCCGCTACCGTCAAGGCTGTTGGCGCGACCGCCAAGGCCAAGAAGGCTGCCTAAGCAACAAAGGTTTTACGTCTCCTCCTCCGGTTCCGCAAAGGAACCGTTTCAGCCCTGGTCTCTGACCGGGGCTTTTTTTTGGTGCTATCGCAATTATTTCGCTAGTGCTATAACATCAACAAAACAATATGTTGCAATGCGTCACTTATTCCGTCTGCCAAGAACGGGGGACGAAATGCGTTATAAACGGCTAGGATATGCAATAAATCGCTCGATCGCTGATGGCCATATTCATGGATCATTCGTTCTGGGCAAAATAGTAGGTGACTCATGACGACTTGTAAGCCAAAGGCTGATTCGTCACGCATTCCGACTGGTGGGACATTCGCTACTCCACTCCGCTATCCAGGTGGCAAGGGGCGACTTGGGAACTGGATAGCGCAGCTCCTCAAACATAACGATCTTGAGGGTGGCTGGTATATCGAGCCCTATGCAGGCGGTGCAGGGGCTGCCTTGTATCTGCTAACACAAGGTCACGTCAACGGAATCGTCATCAACGATCTCGACCCTGATGTCCATGCCTTTTGGTGGGCAGTTCTCAACGACACAAAAGAATTTCTGCGACTCATAAACCATACGCCCGTAACTATCGACACGTGGGAGACGCAAAGAGAAATTCATATCAACCCAAAGGGGCATAGCACGACAGAAATCGGCTTTGCGACCTTTTTCTTAAACAGAACGAATCGATCGGGAATTCTCGATGGTGGAGTGATCGGAGGCAGAAAACAGGACGGCCCCTATCCGTTGAGCGCTCGGTATACGAAAGAGAATCTGAAGCAGCGTATCGAAGCGATAGCCAAGCTTCGTGCAAAGGTAGCTCTTTTCCAAATGGACGCGGTGCAGTTATTGACGGATCTTCGAGACCAAATCCCAGTACGGAGCCTTATCTACCTAGATCCACCGTACTATCACAAAGGAAGTCAGCTATACCGGAACCACTACCGGCCTGAGGATCACTTGCAGATTGCCCAAACAGTTACTGCACTAGAGACTCCATGGCTCGTGACGTACGACAACTGCCTGGAGATCAAAGCCCTATATGCAGACTGTGCAACGCAAGAATTCTCTCTCCACTATTCGACACACTTGGCGCGCCCTAAGGCAACCGAAGTATTATTCTACGGAAACATAGAGTTACCTTGTCCGCCAGTGCTGAAACGATGATGCTAAACAGCGAAATGCGTTCGTATGCAGGCAAACAGCTGACATATAATGGCTTAAACGCCGCCTTCGGCAAGTTTGCTCAGTAGCGGTTCTGGAACAAGGATGCGGCAATTCTGCTGTGTAGTGAGTTGGTCTGCGTTCTTGTACCGTGGAGAAGATAATGGCATGCAAATTTTGCGAAATCGATGCCAACAGCATTGATAGAGAGGTAGATCAGCCGATTGTTGAATGTGACGACTACTATGCGCTGAGTTCCATCGGGGGGTTTATTCCAGGTTGGACGCTGATTTTTCCGAAGGAACATCAGTTCAATATGTCTCGTGATTATCGTCGGCCGGCGTTTCAAGAATTTGTTCACAAAGTGGCCGCCGTCGTCAGCAACGAGTTTGGTAGCTGCGTGTATTTTGAACATGGGGCGGTGAGGCAAAACTCACAGACAGGATGCGGCGTCAATCATGCACATTTCCACATCGTGCCATTTTCGAAAAGCATTGAAACGCTGGCTGCTGCTCATCACCCTGACTACAAGTGGGAAATGATCCATACATCGGAAATTGAAGGCCGTTCCCAAGGCGCCGAATATTTATTCTGCAGCGATCGATTCGATAAGCCATTGACGGGTGGAATCCTCTCCGTATTGGAGGACTCCGAGTCTCAGTTCTTCAGAAAGATCCTGGCGTCAGCAATAGGCCTTGATTCCTTGTACGACTATAAGAAATATCGGTTCGAGGACTTATCTACCGACACAGCCGTTCGGCTGCGTAAACATTTCGCATTCGCCGACACCGTTGCAATCTGAGGCGCATGAGCGAGCAGAATCAGCTAAGCACGGCCCCTGAACCTCCCAAGAAGTCTGGGAACGCGCCGCCATCTAGTGAGAAACAGACTGCAAAATGGAATCCGGGCGATCCGACTGACGGAAAGCAAAGATATCAGTTCAGCAGCGTCTACCCGTTTTTGTGTCGCTTTGAAATCTTTGTAGAAGCGATTTACTTGGTGGCCTTAATGGTATGCGCTGCATACTTGGTCGTTTGGTATGTCGCAGGATGCTTTCCGATGCTCGTCCTCGGGCTCCGAGGAGATGAACTGCCTAAGGCGGTCCACCAGCTAGTTGCTTTTCCTATCGCCGGCCTCATGGGCGGCACCATGTTCGGGCTGAAGTGGCAGTACAGGGTGGCCGCACGTGGATGGTGGCATCGAGATAGGCGGGTCTGGCGGCTATGCTCGCCTTGGCTTTCCGCATCGCTAGCCATGATGATTGGTATTGCAATTGACGGTGGGCTGCTTGGTCTTTCGTTCAGTCGTGATGCAGCAAACACGGCATCCACACTGCTCAGCATTGGCTTCGTTACTGGATATTTTGCCGACTCGGCACTAGCAAAGCTCCAAGACATAGCAACCGTTGTTTTCAGCAATACGCCGAAAGAGTCCGACCCGCCTAAGTAATCTCAACTCCCTTGAAACGTATCAAGACCGAAGTACTACACTCGCTTCGACTGATATCGCTCGACGGCATGACCGAACTACAGCCGTCAGCGGTACGTCCTGAATTGGTTGGGTTAAAGGCTCTTGGATTAGCCTGCCTGCCGGACGTTTGGGTTCCACCATCTTGCGTACTGGATCAGACTCTCGTAAAGCACGTCACCTCTTCACAAGACATTGAGCTGATCGAAAATCACCTCCAAACGTTGGACTGGTATCGCGCGCCCGAAACAAGGGAGCTCATAGTCCGGTCAAGTGCCGTCCACGAAACGATCCAATCACGCGGCGCCCTTGTTTCTCATCGCTGCCTCAAGACGCAGCTACTAGATGCACTGACACGCTGCATAGCTGAAACGAGCGACAGCGATCATCAGATTCACTGGCTGACACAGCCATATATACAGCCTGTACATCAAGGACATCTATCCAATGAGCGACGAATATCGTTGGCAAAGCGGGATTGGCTGCTCGAATTTGAGAGCAACGGTTCTACGAAGCCTCAGGAGTCGAAGCCAATAGCCATTAGGAAGTGGCGTGAAGGCTCTGAGTTGTCCATTGCCCCATTGATGTGCGGCGCCGTGATCGAAATCGACGGCGTCCTGCGTGCCCCCGTACACTGGGCCAGCGATCGAAAACTTCGCCTTCATTTTGAATGGGTTTGGAATGGCACCCAGATCTACATAGTCCAGTCGGATGCTTGCGGCGAACATGAAGGGGTAGATCCATACAGCCTACTGCCAAAATCAATTCCCACTGCCAATATTGATGCCCTTAAGTGCTTCCGCAAGGCAACGAAAGCTGACATCGATAAGTATAGAAAGCTGAGCAATACCAAACTGTACGCGAGGTTCGGTTACGTACTGCCGAATTTCTTTGTCCTCGATGACCCGAAACTCATAAGAGAGCTAATCGACGGCAATCTGTCGGCCACGTTAACTGATGATCTCATACTGCTTACTGCCAGACCTCTTGTTGTACGGACCGATGGTATTGGCATCCCATCTGAAGATCGACAAATGTTGCCGCGTAGCGACGAACTCCGGAGCGTTCCAGCCGTTATCGATTGGTTCTCTACAAGATTGCGGGGCGCCTCGGAGCAAATCAGGCAACACTTCGATAAGTTGGTATTCATATGCCATCACTACATGCCAGCAGCTGCTTCAGCGTGGAGTTATGCAGAGCCCAATAAGCGCATCGTAAGAATTGAAGCGTTATGGGGAATTCCTGAGGGAATGTATTGGTTCAGCCATGACGCATACGAGGTCAACACCGGGGATACGGTTCTAAGCCGTGCTGAAGCAAATCCTCGTGGGTTCCGGCTATCCAAGAGGGAACGCTACAAGGAATGGTACATCGCACCTGACAACGTCGGCGTGTGGCGAGCACATCGAACGGATGCAAAGCATGACTGGAAGGGTACGCTCAAGGAAGAGTGGCACACCGAGATTGCCATCACCACAAGGAAGATCGCCGAAGCGTTGGGTCACCCCATCAATTTGATGTGGTTTTTGGATCTTCACAAGGATGCGTCCAACCATACCATTCTGCCCTGGTACCATGAAAAATCAGAATTGGTCAAAGGCGGGCTGAAAGGCTCTCCAAGACACAAATATTCCCATTCGAAGATTGTTGAGATTCGTACAGCGGCTGACTTGCAATGGCTATCGACGAAGGTTGATAACGATGATTTGCACGGGATAAGCCGGATCACAGTTACGCCGTCCGATCCCGATCTTGTTCGGAATCTCAGCTTTCTTTCCGATCTGTCTAAGATTGCAGTCAAGGCGCAGGCCACGATCGAGCTAAACGGGGGCGTTCTCTCCCACGTCTTCTATATCCTTTCAAGGGCAGGCTGCGCCGTCGAGGTAGTTGACCTGTTTGGTGCGAAGGAAGAGACACTGGTATTCAGGAAGCTCGTACGCGACAAAATCCCAGAATCCATCGCCAACAAAGGCGAGCAAGTAACCCAGATAACACTTCGGGGTGAAAATCTATTGGCCGCATTGAAGGCGAAGCTGATCGAAGAGGCAATGGAGGTAGCAGATTCCACATCCACTACTGAGCTCGTAGAAGAACTCGCTGACGTGCAGGAGGTTATTCATGCGATCTCGAAACACCTGAAGATCGCCAAAGCGAACATTGAATCGATACGGAAGGAAAAGCGGGAGAGGCGAGGGGGGTTTGATAATGCAACTGTTCTTATCAAAACCTCGGCACCCGGCAGCTTGGCAGAGCCATCGAAGAAGGGGGCGATAGGTCAGAATAGCCATAATCTCTTTGATCTAACCGAACCCGCTATAAATCCAGCATCGCTTTTTGAACCTGATATTAACCTCCATCAGGACTTCAGGTTGCATGGCTCAAATCGGGAGCGCTTCCTGGAGATTGAATTTCCCGCTGCACTGCCTTCGTCTGCACATCGGGTAACGGAATTTTCTGTTTCGGGGCCGACAGAGCAAGGACGTGTCGAGATTCCATTAGTTGGCGAATGGACGCTGTCGCGGCACGGTTCCCAGTTAAAGGCACGGCTCTCGTTACGAGATAAGCCGCTAGAAGATGTTGAGCTTCAAGGCAAATTAGACTTCGACGCTCCTCTTGAGTAGCGCTACCGGCTGAACCAAGAAGAAATCGCTTCAGCTGCGTTGTTAGAGCACCTTAATGGAGGCCGATACGCTCGGATAGTTCAGCCAGCGGCAGCGTGTCGCCGGCGTCGACTTTTCAGGTTTTGCCGTCGAACCGATAGCCCAGCAAGGTCACCCCGGCTTTCAACACCTCGATCGCCTTAGCCACCGCATCCGGCTCACCACGCACACCAAGCTCAACGTGGCGTCGAATAGTCTCGTTACCAAAGCTCGGCAGGCTGAACACCACGATGCCAGGAAAATCGGCCTCGGTCTGGCGCATCAGATCCAACATCGTGCCCTCCAGCCCATCCCAGACGAGGATTGCTGCTTCCACTTCGACGTTCTGGCGGAAATCGTCAGCGTAGTAGGTGTCAAGCACCCACTCCGCCATCGGCCAGGCCATCTGTGGGAAGCCGGGCAGGAAGTGGTGATGCTGATAGCTGAAACCCGGAATGCGGTTGAAGGGATTCGGAATGATGCGGCAGCCTTGCGGAACCGTGCCGAGTTCCAGTCGCGCCGGGGTTACCGGCTGATCCATCTCGGCCATGCGCGCACGAATCTCGCGCTCGGCGTCGGGGTTGAGTTCGAGCGCTACGCCCGCCGCAGCCGCAGCCGCCTGACGGGTGTGATCGTCGGGCGTAACACCGATGCCGCCGCAACTGAATACCACATCGCCGCTTGCCAGGGTGCGGCGCAAAGTTTCGATCAGGCGCGGGCGCTCGTCACCCAGATACTGCACCCAGGAAAGATGCAGGCCACGCGCGCCGAGAATTTCGATCAGCTTGGCCAGGTGCTTGTCCTGGCGCTTGCCGCGCATGATCTCGTCGCCGATGATGATCGCGCCATAGACTCTCATAGCGAAATTCCTTGTTGCTGGCGCAAGTCGCGCAGGGCGCCCAGACATAGGTGGACGAACAGCACCGCCGTGTAAGCCAGTGCCAGCAGATTCAGGAAGGGCACATGCGCGATCAAGGCACCAACCAGCCCACCGAGATAGAGGCTGCTGCGTTCGCGACGAATCAGCGTGGCTCGCTCCCCAGGCAAGGCGTGCTCGGCCAGCGCATCAAAACGAAATGCCCGCTGATTCAGCCAGGCAGCCCAGAACAGCGGCAGCACGAGCACGGCACCGGGAATCAGCAGCAGCGGCAGGGTCAGTAACCAGCCGACGATAAAGATCACACCGGCTGCCAGCGTGTTGGCAATGCTCCCCCACAGCGCCGCTTGCGCCGAGCCCTGGCGGGTGACATCGGGATAGTCGCGCAAGGCAATCAGCGTCATCATGCGCGGCAGCGCGAACACGGCCACCAGCAGCAGCACACTGACATACACCAGCGGCGCGAAGAGGAAAAACACCGCCGCATGCGCCAGCCAGGGGCCCAGCCAGTTGAGCCACGCCCAGTCCGGCAACTCGGCCAGAATCCATGCGGCGGCCGGCTGCCAGGCAAACCATGCCACCACCGACCAGAACGCAAACGCCAGGAGCGGCGGCCACAGGGCGTGAAACAACATCTCCGGCCGCAGCAGATCGCGCGCCGCGCGCAATAGGGTTTTGAAGAAGTTTCCTGTATCCATCACCGACTCCTGCCTTCCCACATTTTTTGCAGCCGTTTCACCGACACCGGGCTCGGCGTCCTGAGTTCCTGCGCGTACAGTGCGACGCGCAGCTCCTCCAGCAGCCAGCGGAATTCCAGCAGGAATTCGTCGATCACGCCCGCCTTGCGCATCGCTAGCCACTCGCGTTCCCAGGGTTGCGCAAGGCTACGCCATTCGGCCAGCAGGCGCGTATCGCGCGCACTGTCGTTCTTCGCCTTGTCGAGGCGCAACGTGATGGCCTTGAGATAGCGCGGGAAGTGTTGCAGGCGTTCGTAGGGCGTGGCGACGATGAAGCGCTTGGGCAAGAGTTCGGCGAGTTGCGCGGCAATGTCGGCACAGGCCTGCGGAAAGGCTTTCTGCGCAGCGGCCAGTTTCTTTTGCAGGGCCATCTGTTCGGCCAGAATCTGCCCGGCCAGCCGCACAATTTCCTGCGCGACCAGCAGGATGCGCCCCTTCGCCGCGTCGCGCCGCTCGGTAAAACTTTTCTCATCGGTCGGCAGCGGGGCCATCAGACAGGTGCGTTCCAGCGTCGCGGCGACGAGTTGCTCCTTGAGTTCCTTCTCCGTTCCCAAGGCCATGTACTGGATGGCCATGGCGCGCAGCTCGGGCAGCTTTTCGATGGACTGCACCTGCGCCTTGAGTTGCAAAGTAAACAGACGCGTGAGGCCCTTGCGATGCTCGGCATTGGCCTTGTCTTCGGTGTCGAAGGCGGTCAGGCGTACGCCATCGCCGTCGTCCACCAGCGCGGGAAAACCCACCACCGAGCGGCCGGCGACTTCGACCTCCAGCAACTCGGGCAGCGCACCAAAGGTCCATGCCGTCGATTTCCCGGTCTCGTTCGCCGTCCCACCAGCGTCGACTTTTGGCGCCACATCGGCATTGGCGAAGGCCTGCGTCACACGGTCGCCATACTGCCCGCGCAACTCGGCGAGATTGCGCGAGAAACCCAGCGTGCCGCCATGCTCGTCGAGCAGGCGGAAGTTCATGAACAGATGCGGCCGCAGTTCGCCAAGGCGCAGGGCATCGAGCGGCAGCTTGAGCGCGATCTTCTCTTCGATGGCACGCGTCAACGCCTTGATCAGCGATTCATCCGTATCGTGTTCGGTGTCGCAAAACGCCTCGGCAAAACCGTCAAGCGGTTGGCAGCGGTGGCGATATTTCTGCGGTAGCGTCTTCAGCAGTGCGACGACCTTCTCCTTGAGCAGCCCCGGCACCAGCCATTCAAGCCGCGTTGCCGGCACTTGATTGAGCGCGGTCAGCGGCAGGGAGAGCGTTACGCCATCGTCCGTCGCACCGGGATCGTGGTGATAGGCGAGCTTGTATTTCTGGCCGCGATGCTCAAAGGAGGACGGAAAGGCGTCGGTGGTAATCCCCGCCGCCTCGTGGCGCATCAACTGTTCCTTGTCGAGGAACAGCAGTTTCGGATTCTCTTGTTCGGCTTCGCGTCGCCACTTGTCGAAAGCCACCAGCGTGGTGATGCCTGCGGGCACGATGGCATCGAAGAAGGCCGTCACCAGCGCGTCGTCGACCAGCACGTCGGGGCGGCGCGACTTGTGTTCGAGGCGCTCGATCTCGGCCTTCAGTTTTTGATAGTGCTGCAGGAAGCGCCACTTCTTCAGCCAGTCCTCACCGACCTCGCCCTCGACCAGCGCACCGCGAATGAACAGTTCACGCGCCAACTGCGGGTCCATGGGACCGTAGTTCACGCGCCGTTTCGCATGCAGCATCAGACCATGCAGCGTGACGCGCTCCCACGCCACCACCTGCCCCGGCCCCTTCTCCCAGTGCGGCTCGAAAACATGGCGACGAATCAGATGCGCGCCGACCTGCTCCAGCCATTCCGGCTCGATCTTGGCGATGCAGCGGGCGAACAGCCGCGAGGTCTCGACCAGCTCCGCCGCGACAATCCAGCGGCCGGCTTTCTTGACCAGACTGGAACCGGGATGGATGAAATACTTGATGCCGCGCGCACCCAGGTAGTTTTTATCCTCTTCGTTGATCAGGCCGATATGGCCGAGCAGACCGGTCAGCAGCGCCTTGTGAATCGCGTCGTAATTCGCGGGGAGCTGATTTTCTTTCCAGCCGTGCTCGTGGCAGAGCGTCATCAGTTGCCCATGCACGTCACGCCATTCGCGCAGGCGCAGCCAGTTGATGAAATGGGTCTTGCACCACTGGCGCTGCTTGCTCGATGTCTCATGTTTCCACACCGCATCGGCGGCCGCCCACAACTTGATATACGAGAGGAATTCGGATTTCTCGTCCTTCCACTGCGCGTGCGCCTGATCCGCCGCTGCCGCACGTTCCTGCGGCCGTTCGCGCGGGTCTTGCGTGCCCAGCGCGGCGGCGATGATCAGCATCTCCTTGAGGCAACCGTGTTCGCGTGCGGCGAGGAGCATGCGGCCGATCTTCGGGTCGAGCGGCAGCTTGGCCAATTCTTTGCCGACCGGCGTCAGTTCCTTGCTCGTCTCGTCGATGGCGCCCAGCTCGGCCAGCAGCGTGTAGCCATCGGCAATCATGCGCGGCAATGGCGCTTCGAGGAAGGGGAAATCCTCGACATCGCCGAGATGCAGCGACTTCATGCGCAGGATCACACCCGCCAGCGAGGAGCGCAGAATTTCAGGATCGGTATACGGCGCGCGCTGGTTGAAATCGTCCTCGGCATAGAGGCGGAAGCAGACGCCCGAGGAGATGCGCCCGCAGCGGCCGGCACGCTGATTCGCCGCCGCGCGTGCGATGGCCTCGACCTGCAAAGCCTCAACCTTGCTGCGATGCGAATAGCGCTTGACGCGGGCGAGACCGCTATCGATCACATAACGGATGCCGGGCACCGTCAGCGAGGTCTCGGCGACGTTGGTCGCCAGCACCACGCGGCGCCCCTGATGCGGTGCGAACACGCGGCTTTGCTCCTGCGCCGTCTGGCGCGCAAACAAGGGCAGCACTTCGAGCCCCGGTGGGTGATGCTTGCGCAAGGCCTCCGCCGCTTCGCGAATCTCGCGTTCGCCGGGCAGGAACACCAGCACATCGCCAGGGCCGGTGCGGTGCGCTTCGTCGACCGCGTCGACGATAGCGTCGTTCAGGTCGACATCCTTGCGCTCTTCGAAAGGCCGGTAGCGCATCTCGATCGGGTAGAGCCGGCCCGAGACTTCAATGATCGGCGCACCGTCGAAGTGCTTGCTGAAACGCCCCGCATCGAGCGTCGCCGAGGTGACAATCAATTTCAAATCCCGCCGTCTCGCCAGCACCGACTTTAGGTAGCCGAGCAGAAAGTCGATGTTGAGACTTCTCTCATGCGCCTCGTCGATCAGGATAGTGTCGTACTGCTTGAGCAACGGATCGGTCTGCGTCTCGGCCAGCAGTATGCCGTCGGTCATCAGCTTGATGTAGCTCTCGGCCGAGGTCTTGTCGGTGAAGCGGATCTTGTAGCCGACGTAACGGCCCAACTCCGACTTCAGTTCCTGCGCGATGCGCGCGGCGGTGGCGCGTGCGGCAATGCGGCGCGGCTGGGTATGACCGATCAGGCCCTTCAATCCCCGCCCAAGCTCCAGGCAGATTTTCGGCAACTGTGTCGTCTTGCCCGATCCAGTCTCCCCGCAGATCACCACCACCTGATGCTGCTGAATCGCCGCCGCAATCTCGGCGCGGCGTGCGTTGACCGGTAGGGCATCATCATAAGTGATGGCCGGACGGGCGAGCCGGCGCGCTTCAGTATCGAATTTCAAGACGACGAATCTTGCCCTGGACTCGCTTGCGCCAAAGTCGCCAATGGCAAAATCATGTTCAGCGGATCGTCGCGCCCGGCCAGAAAGCTCAGCCGGAAATAAAAGTTGCGGGCAGCCGCATGCTTGGCCTCGACCGCGACACCGTAAATACCGACATGGGCTGACCACTCCTGCGCCAACCCCAAAGCGAACCGCAGCAGCTCCTTGCCGATGCCGCGCCCCTGATGCCGGCTATCCACGGCCAGCCGAGCCACACGCATCACCGGCACCGGATAACGCGGCAACTTGAGTCCCACCGGCATGTCCGCAGTTGCCACCTGGCCAGCGCTAACTGTGACGAAGCCGACGACGGTCAACTCATCTTCGGCCAAGGCCACATAAGTGCGACCGAAGTTCTTGCGTTGCTGCTGCCCCGCCAGATTCGTCAGGAAGGCATCGAGCGCCGGCTCGCCGCAATTGAAACCCGCGCGTTGATGTCGATCTCCCAACAACGCGATATGAAGGGCCATTCAGCGCCGCGCCATCAGGTCGCGCAGTGCCTGGGTGGGTTCCGACGGATTCTCGCAGGCGGCGATAAATGCCTCGAAATCCCGTTGTGACAGCATGATCGTATCGTTATCGTTCACGACTCGCTGCGCCGCCTCGTAGGCGTTTTGCAGCATGAAACCGGACACGGTGGTGCCCATCAGCGCGGCAGCGCGCTCAATCAGCGCCTTTGCTTCGGGGCTGGTGCGAAGATTGATGCGGGCGGATTCGACGGTGGCTGACATGGCGGTCTCCTGATTGCGGCGCGTACATTGTACGTCAAGTTGACTCACGCAAGACGGCAAAGTTCCGCTTCGCCCCTCTCGGTGACCATACCGAAATGGTTCAACCGCCGCGCTCCAAAGGCAATAGCGCGTTCGCCTTCGCCAGCGCCACGATCACCTTGCGCTGCGGCACCGGCAGCTTGAGGAACAGCTCGAAGATTTCCCGCTCCTGGTACCGTCAAGCCCGTCGAGGGCAAGAACCGGCTGGAGGGAAATTACAAGACCGGCCAGTTCAGTGGGACGATCTACTAGTGTGGTAAGCAGCCGCACAGACATGCCCCACCCGGTGCCGAAAGTCGGCACCGGCGGGACGGCGTCCATAGCAATCAGAACGGCGGCGGACTGAAGAATTCGACGGGATGGCCGTCAGCCGGATGGAACAGCGACAGCGCCATGGCATGCAGGCACATGCGTGGCGCTGGCTCAACGGGTGCCAGCGGCGCATAGAGCGGATCGCCCAGGATGGGAAAGCCGAGCGCAGCCATGTGCACACGCAACTGGTGCGAACGTCCGGTGACCGGCGCCAGCTCGACGCGTGTGGTGTCGCTCGCCGCATCGTAGCCGGCCGCGTGCCAGCGCGTGCGGCTCGGCTTGCCATGCACGGGATCGACCTTGCTCTTCGGCCGGTTCTCCCAATCGACGATCAGCGGCAGGTCAATCTCTCCTGCTCCCTCCAACCGCCCCATGACACGGGCGCAGTAACGCTTGCCCACCCTGCGCTCCTCGAACGAGCGGTTCAGGCGGCGCTGGGCCTCGGCAGTGCGCGCGAAACAGAGGATTCCCGAGGTATCCATGTCGAGCCGATGCACGATCAGCGCGTCGGGGTAGCAAGCCTGCACGCGTGCGCTGAGGCAGTCCTGCTTGTCCGGCCCGCGCCCCGGCACGGCGAGCAGGCCCGCCGGCTTTTCGGCGACGATCAGTGCGTCATCCACATGCAGGAAGGTTGGCGTCATGAAAAGTCGGTGCTGGCAAGACGGCGCTTATTGCGCGAGCTTGTGAATCGTGAAGATACCCAGCCCGGTCATCGCCAGAGATCCGAACAGGTGCAACGAGGCCGCGCCGGCCGCCCAGCCGTAGCGCGCGTTCTGGATCAGATGCACGACCTCGGCAGAAAAGGTCGAGAAGGTCGTCAGTGCGCCAAGAAAACCGGTGACGAAGAGCAGTTTCAGCTCCGGCGGCAGTTCGGCATTGAAGTGAAACACCGCCACGGCGGCACCGACGAGATAGCCGCCGATCAGGTTGGCCGCCAGTGTGCCCAGCGGCACGGCCACGAAGACCGGATTGAGCCACAGCCCGAGGCCGTAGCGCAGCCAGGCACCGAGGACGGCGCCCACGCCGATGGCCAGAAACGCGTTGATATTCATGGGGTCGCATTCTACGTCGCGACGGTAGAATTACCGCTTTGCATCAATGACCTGCCGATCATGGCCGAAGCTGAAAAAACCATCGTCTCCAACTTCATCCGCAACATCATCGATGCCGACCTCGCGGCCGGTAAGCACCCGTCGATTCGCACGCGTTTCCCACCGGAGCCGAACGGCTACCTGCACTTCGGTCACGCCAAGTCGATCTGTCTCAATTTCGGTCTGGCGCGCGACTACGGCGGCGCCTGCCACCTGCGCTTCGACGACACCAACCCCGAGAAGGAAGAGCAGGAATACGTCGACTCCATCATCGACGCCGTGAAATGGCTTGGCTGGGACTGGGGCGCCAACCAGTTTTTCGCCTCGAACTACTTTCAGGCCATGTACGACTGCGCCGAGAAGCTGATCGAAGCCGGCCACGCCTACGTCGATTCTCAAAGCGCCGACGAGATGCGCGCCAATCGCGGCACGCTGACCGAGGCCGGCAAGCCTTCGCCCTACCGCAACCGCACGCCGCAAGAGAACCTCGACCTGTTCCGCCGCATGAAGGCGGGTGAGTTCCCCGACGGCGCCCACATCCTGCGCGCAAAAATCGACATGGCCGCGCCCAACATCAACCTGCGCGACCCGGCGATCTACCGCATCCGCCATGCCGAGCACCACAACACGGGGAATGCGTGGTGCCTCTATCCGATGTACACCTATGCGCATCCGATCGAGGACGCCATCGAGCGCATCACCCACTCGATCTGCACGCTGGAGTTCGAAGACCAGCGTCCGTTCTACGACTGGCTGCTCGACAAGCTCGCCGATCTCGGCTGCCTGAGCCGTCCGCTGCCGCAGCAGATCGAATTCGCGCGACTCAATCTCACCTACGTCGTGCTGTCGAAGCGCAAGCTCATTCAGCTCGTCGACGAGAAGCATGTCAGCGGCTGGGACGACCCGCGCCTGCCGACGCTGGTGGGTGCGCGGCGGCGCGGCTATACACCGGAGGGCTTCCGCAAGTTTGCCGAGATGATCGGCGTGACGAAATCCGATTCGCTGATCGACTACAGCATTTTCGAGGAATGCCAGCGCGATGTGCTGAACGAAACGGCCCTGCGCCGCATCGCCGTACTCGACCCGCTCAAGCTCGTCATCGACAACTACCCTGAGGGCCAGGAAGAGGAATGCCTCGCCCCCAACCACCCGCAGCAGCCGGAGTTGGGCAAGCGCGCCGTGCCGTTCTCGCGCGAACTGTGGATCGAGCGCGAAGATTTCGTGGAAGTGCCGCCGAAGGGCTACTTCCGCCTCTTCCCCGGCAACAAGGTGCGCCTGCGCTACGGCTTCGTCATCGAATGTACCGGCTGCGACAAGGATGCGGCCGGCAATATCATTGCCGTGCATTGCAACTACTTCGCCGACTCCAAGTCCGGCACGCCGGGCGCCGATACCTACAAGGTCAAGGGCAACATCCACTGGATTTCGGCCAAGCATGCCTACGAAGCCAGCGTACGTCTCTACGACCGACTGTTCAAGGTACCGAACCCGGGCGCCGAGCGTGATTTTCTCGACGACATCAACCCGGATTCGGTCAAAACCATCAGCGCCCAGCTCGAACCGGCGCTGAAGGATGCCGCCCCCGAGGATCGTTTCCAGTTCGAGCGCCACGGCTACTTCGTCGCCGACCGGGTGGATTCCCAGCCCGGCGCGCCGGTGTTCAATCGCGCCGTTACCTTGAAAGACAATTGGCAAAAATGAAATTCACGGAACAACTTGCTGGCGCATGGCAGAAGAACAACTCGCTGCTGTGCGTCGGCCTCGATCCTGATCCGGCCAAGTTTCCGGCGCATCTTAAGGATAGACCCGGCGCAATTTTCGACTTCTGTGCGGCCATCGCCGACGCCACCGCCGACCTCGCCTGCGCCTTCAAGCCGCAGATCGCCTACTTCGCTGCCCGTCGCGCCGAGGATCAGCTCGAAGCGCTGATCGCCCACATCCACGACAAGCATCCGGACGTGCCGGTGATCCTCGACGCCAAGCGCGGCGACATCGGCAGCACCGCCGAGCAATACGCCATCGAGGCCTTCGAGCGCTACCAGGCGGATGCCGTGACCGTGAATCCCTACATGGGCCGCGACTCGGTCGAACCCTGGCTCGCCTACAAGGATAAAGGCGTGATCCTGCTGTGCCGCACCTCCAACCCCGGCGGCAGCGACATCCAGTTCCTGAAAGTCGGCTCCGGCGGGACGGCGGTGTATGAACTGGTCGCCGAAAAAGTTGCCCGGGAGTGGAACACGACCGGCCAGTGCGCCCTCGTCGTCGGCGCCACCTTTCCCGGCGAAATCGCCCGCGTGCGCGAAATCGTTGGCGACCTGCCGCTCCTCGTCCCCGGCATCGGCGCCCAGGGCGGCGACATCGAAGCGACGGTGAACGCCGGCAAGGCGGCGAATGGCACCGGCCTGATGATCAACTCCTCGCGCGCCATTCTCTACGCCAGCAAGGGTGAAGACTTCGCCGCTGCCGCGCGTAAAGTCGCGCTGGAAACGCGCGACGCGATCAACCGCTGGCGGTAGTGGTGGCGCAAGACATTACCCTCTTTATTACCCTCATATGAGGGTAATTACCCCTACTCCAGCTTTCACCCTTCTCAGCCATAACGCTTGACGTCGCATAACGCGTAGCGTTATAGTCAGCCATGATTCTGGATTTCAAATGCGCGGAGACGGAAGCCATCTGGCAGGGCCGGATGTCCCGCCGACTGCCCGGTGAAATCCAAGCCATCGCCCGCCGCAAGCTGCGCATGCTGAACAATGCTGCCGCCCTCTCTGATCTGCGCATCCCGCCCGCCAACCGGCTGGAAGCGCTCAAAGGGGATCGCAAGGAGCAGCACAGCATCCGCATCAACGACCAGTGGCGCATCTGCTTCGTCTGGAGCGCGAGCGGCGCGGCGGCGGTTGAAATTGTCGATTACCACTGACGGAGGCCGTCATGAAGAAACTGCCTAACATCCACCCCGGCGAAGTGCTGCTGGAAGAATTCCTGTTGCCGCTGGGCGTCAGCCAGAACGCGCTCGCCCGCGCCATCGGCGTGCCGCCGCGCCGCATCAACGAAATCGTCCTCGGCAAGCGCGCGATCACCGCCGATACCGCCTTGCGCCTCGCCCGCACCTTCGGTACGACGGAATCGTTCTGGATGGGCTTGCAGACCGATTACGATCTGGAGGAGGCGAGAGCGGGAATGGCCGCCACGCTGGATCATGTGCAACGTCTGGCGGCCTGAAGGAGGAAAACGATATGGCCGGTGGCTGGGGTTGTCCGCACGAAGTCGATGACAAGTGCACCAAGATCAACAACCTGCCCTGCGATCCGGGCATGAAGGGTTGCGTGCTGGCCGGCCGCTTCGTCTTCGCCAACGACGACAAGAACCAGCGCCTGCGCGCAAAGCTGGCGCGCGACGACAAACCCCAGGATGACCCGGACAATTCTGCATTGCACCCGTAATCAAGACGAGGAAACCATGGCCACTACTGCGACTCCCAAGACCCGACGTCCCGCTGCCAAGAAAACCGCTGCCGCCAGCCCCAAAGCACCGCGCCGTGCGGCCCCCAAGGCACGCCCGGTCAGTGCCGGCGACATCGGCCCAACCAGTTCGGCTGCCAAGATCGAGGCCAATGTCGTCGGTCAGTCGATCGATGCCGCCCAGCAAGCCCGGCTGGCCGCGATGCGCGATATCGTTTCCGGCACCACGGCCGAAGAAGCACGCGGCCTCTTGCGCGGCCTGCTGAAAGAGCAGCAACTGATCGCAGATAAAGTCATCAATCCCGACCTCGAATTGGCGGCCGGCTGGCGTGAAGGCGGCTACCCGTACAAGAACCTGATGACCCGCCGCAATTACGAGCGGCAGAAGTACCGGCTGCAGGTCGAGTTGCTCAAGCTGCAGGCCTGGGTGAAGGAAACCGGCCAGCGCGTCGTGATTCTGTTCGAGGGCCGCGATGCCGCCGGCAAGGGGGGCACCATCAAGCGCTTCATGGAGCACCTCAACCCACGGGGCGCCCGCGTCGTCGCTTTGGAAAAGCCCAGCGAAATCGAACGCGGCCAGTGGTATTTCCAGCGCTATGTGCAGCACCTGCCGACCGCCGGCGAAATCGTGCTGCTCGACCGCTCCTGGTACAACCGTGCCGGTGTCGAACGCGTCATGGGCTTTTGCTCCGATGCCGAATACGTCGAGTTCATGCGCCAGGCGCCGGAGTTCGAGCGCATGATGGTGAGGAATGGCACCCACCTGATCAAGTTCTGGTTCTCGGTCTCGCGCGAAGAGCAACGCCGTCGCTTCAAGGAACGACGTGTGCATCCGCTCAAGCAATGGAAGCTGTCGCCGATCGACCTCGCTTCGCTGGATCGCTGGGACGACTACACCAAGGCCAAGGAAGCGATGTTCTTCTACACCGACACCGCCGACGCGCCGTGGACCGTGATCAAGTCAAACTGCAAGAAGCGCGCGCGCCTGAATGCGATGCGCTATATCCTGCATCGTCTGCCCTACGCCAACAAGGATCCGGAGCGCATCGGCGCACTCGACCCGCTGATTGTCGGCCGCGCCAACGTGGTTTACGAGCAGGGCGAGCACCAGCTCAACGTGCCGATTCTGTAACGATCCGATTAGCGGTTATCGGTTGGCTTCGATCAGACGGCGGAATTCTTCCGCCGTCACCGGGCGACCGAAGTGGTAGCCCTGCACCATGTCGCACTCCAGATCGCGCAGGCCATCGGCTACCTGAGCGGTTTCGACGCCCTCGGCCAACACCGATAGGTTCAGGCTCTTCGCCATCTGGATGACGGCGCGCACGATGGCCGCGTCGTCCTTGTCTTGGGCCATGTCGCGCACGAAGGATTGGTCGATCTTCAGTTTGTCCACTGCCAGGCGCTTGAGATAGGCCAGGCTGGAATAGCCGGTGCCGAAGTCGTCGATCGCCAGGCGTACGCCCATGCCCTTGAGGCGCTGGATCACCGCCAGCGCCTGATCGGCCTCATGCAGCAGGATCGACTCGGTCAGTTCCAGTTCGAGCGACGCGGCCGGAATGCCGGTGATGCGCAGCGCCGCGCGCAGCGAATCCTCCAGCCCGCCGCGGCGGAACTGGATCGCCGACAGGTTGACGGCCATCATCAGCTTCTCGCAGCCGAGGAGATCGTGCCAGACCTTCAACTCGCGGCAGGCTTCGTGCAGCACCCAATCGCCCAGCGGCACGATCAGCCCGCTTTCCTCCGCCACCGAAATGAAATGCACGGGTGCGATCAGACCGCGATCAGGACACATCCAGCGCACCAGCGCTTCGGCACCGACGATGCGGCCGCTTGCCAGGTCGATCAGCGGCTGGTAATGCAGGATGAACTCGCCGCGATCCAGCCCGCGATGCAGGCGGTTGCGCAATTCGAGGCGCTCGTGCGAGTCGATATTCATGCGCTCGTTGAAGAAACGGAAAGTATTCCGCCCGGCATCCTTGGCGTGATACATGGCGATATCGGCCTTGCGCAGCAGCGTTTCGAAATCCTTGCCGTCGTCCGGACTCAGGGTAATGCCGATCGAGGAAGAAATCATCAGTTCATGCCCGTCGGCCAGGAAGGGCAGTGCCAGCGAGGTCATGACCTTTTCGGCAATGCGCGCCACGTCTTCTTCATCGCGAATATCGGTCAGGGCGATGAGGAACTCATCCCCGCCCTGCCGGCAGACCGTATCGGTATCGCGCACCGACGCCTCCAGGCGGCGGGCCACGTCGCGCAGCAGGATGTCCCCCACCGGATGGCCGTAGGAATCATTGACGGTCTTGAAACGATCCAGGTCGACGAACAGCAAAGCCGTTCGCACCCCCGTGCGCAAACCATGGGTCATGGCGCGTTCGAAACGATCCTTGAACAGCAGCCGATTCGGCAATTCGGTCAGGACATCGTGGCGCGCGAGGAAATCGATGCGCATCTCGGCCTGCTTGCGCTCGCTGATATCGCGCGTGGTGCCCTCGATGCCGAGCAGGTGGCCTTGCGCATCGTGCACATAATGCGCATTCGTCATCACATACACCTCGCGGCCATCGCGATGGCGCAGCTGCGATTCCCAGCCGGACAAGCGACCGCCGCTCTCCTCCAGCGCCTGGAGGAAAATCGCCCGGTTTGCCGGGTCGACGTAATAGTCGGCCAGAGGCTTGCCCAGCATCTCGTCCGGCGCATAACCCAGCAACTGCTGCATCGAAGGCGAAATGCGCGTCAGCCGTCCTTCGGGATCGGTGCGGTAATAGGTGTCCTGCAGATTGTCGAGAATCTCGCGCAATTCGCGTTCCGATTCGGCCACCAGACGCTGCGCAGCCACAATCGGCATCAGGTCGGTAATGAACCCGAAGGAGCCGACGACTTCGCCCTTGCGATTGCGGTGCGTCGTGGTGTTGAGTAGAACCGGGAAGGTTGCCCCGGCCTTGTGCTGCGCCATCAACTGGTAGCGTCGATGTTCGCTGGATTCGATGCGGCGCATCTGTTCGATCAGCTCAGCTCGACTTTCGTCGGTCACGAAGTCCAGCGGCGTCTTGCCTAAAAACTCCTCGCGACTATAACCAAAAAGTTCGCACAGGCGGTCATTCGCCTCGATGAAGCGGCGCTCGACGTCGATCCTGAAGAAGCCATCGACCGTGCTGTCGATGACGTGACGATAGAAATTCTCGCTTTCCTCGATGGCAGCGCTGAGATCCTCCTCCTGGGTGCAGTCCGTGGCAATGCCAATGAAGACACGCTGGCCGACGCCGCTGGAAGGATAAACACGTACGCGCACGGGAAACGTCGAACCATCCTTGCGACGATGGCGATCCTCAAGCGTCACGCCCTGTACCGGGATGGCCTGCTGGTTTTCTGCCCAGGCCGATGCATCGGTATCCAGGGTAGAGACATCCCAAAGCTTGAGCTGACGCAGTTCGGCATGACTGTAGCCCAGCCGCGTGCAGCCACGCTCGTTGGCATCGAGAAAACGGCCTTCGGTATCCACCATGTAGATACCTTCGTCAATCAGGTCAATCACACCGCCGAGCAGCAGGTGGCGATGAAAGTCGAGCAGGGGCAGTTCGGGCTGCGACATCTCGTGGCGCAGGCGGGTCAGCGTCTCGCGCAGATATTCGACATAGCCGCCTTGCAGCGACTTGACGATGTCGTGGCGCGTAATCACCCCCACGACCCCTTCGCGCTCATTCATCACCAGCAGGCGCCGCACGGCCAGCGTTTGCATCCGCACCGAGGCTTCCTGCAGCGGAATCTCGGGGCGCACCACATGCACGCCCTGCGTCATGACCTCGGCCAGCGGCACATCCCGGTTACGCGCCTGACGAGCCAAGCGCACCACATCGCGTTCGGTCAGCACACCAATCGGCTTGCGCCGGTCTGCGTCCAGCACTACCGCATAGTCGCTGCGCTTCTCCGCCATCAGGGCCAGCGCTTCATCGAGCCGCCGATCGGCCTGAATGCAAACCACCTCGCGATCCATGGCCGTCGCAACCGTCTTGACCTCGACCAGATACTCTTCGCCGAGGTGGTAGAGAAAATCCGCTTCGGTGACAATGCCCGCCAGCACACCGGCCTCATCCACCACGGCCAGATGGCGCACCTGCCGCTCGGCCATCTGGTAATACGCTTCGCGGTAATCCGTCTGCAGCGGCGCGCTGAACACCGGTGTGCTCATCGCCTCGGCCAGATAGGCGCGGGACAACGGCACATCCTGGGCAAACAGGGTCAGCACATCGCGCTCGGTGAGCATGCCGAGGGGGCGGCGTTCGGCATCGACGGCCAGTACGCAACTGATACGCTGACGCTCCATCACCTCAAGCACCGCAAACAGCGGCGTATCGGGCGGGAAAGTCACCACATCCGGGGTGAGAATATCGGCGAGACGTTTGGTTTCCATGGAATTTCCGGGTTGATCCATGATGCTACCACCCCTGCGCTGTGGTAATTTTGCGCCACTAAAACTTTCGATATGGAGAACATGATGGCCGACGTGATCGCCTTGCTGCAACCGCGCATCATCGACCGCGATAGCTTCCAGGAATTCGTCGAGGCGCTGGAGGATCAGGTGCCCAGCATCGAACGCGACATTGCAGCACTGCGCAAATCCCCTACGGATCGTGCGCTGATCGCCCGCCTGTTCCGCTCCCTACACACCATCAAGGGCGATGCCGCGATCTGCAAGGTCGATGTCGGCGTGGCGATCTGCCACCCGATGGAAAGCCTGCTGGCCCGCTGCCGCGAAGGCGAGATCCTGTTCTTCAACCTGCTGGCGGAAGTCATCCTGCTCTCGCTCGACCGCCTCGAACTGACTGTCGAGGCGATGAGCCACAGTCGCGATATCGGTCATCTCAACCTGCCGCAACTGGTCGGCGGGCTGGAGGGCATTGCCGCAGCCCCCGCCGCCGAGATGGCTGCCCGTGCCGCCCAGACCATCGAAGCCGTCACCGGCTTCCGCCCGCTGCAAGCCACGGCAGAAATCCAGCCAACCACCTCGATGGCCTCGGTGCAGACCGACCATACCGCCGATCTGTGCTTTTTCAGGTCATTGGCGCTGCAGTTCGAATCGCGCTCGCCCCTCTTCAAAGGCCGCACCGACCGCATCCTGCGCCTCGCTCTCGACACCAATGTGGCCCACCCGCAGCCGCTCGATCCCGCCCAGCTCGAAGCCGCCATCTATCTGCACGATGTCGGCATGATGTTTGCGCCGGAATCGGTCTGGCTCAAGGTCGGCAAGCTCAGCAACGAAGACCGGCAGTTGTTGCACAAACATCCCCACTGGGGCGCCGAACTGCTCTCCCGCATGCCGGGCTGGGCAGCGGCCACCGAGATGGTGCGCCAGCATCACGAGATGCCGGACGGGCGCGGCTACCCGCTCGGCCTCAAGGCCGAAGCCATCTGCGCCGGCGCCAAAATTCTCGCCATCGTCGACGCCTTCGAAGCCGTCACCCTCAAGCACAGCGACCGCGGCCAGGCCCGCTCGCTGGTACGCGCCATCGCCGAGGTCAATGCCTGCGACAACCAGTTCGATACCGAGTGGATCGGCCCCTTCAACAACGTCATCCGCAAGATGGTCGAAACCTGATGACGGCGGCGGTACGCTTGCCACGCTTTCCCGAATGCTGGGAAACCTGCGGCAATTGCGGGCAAGGCGAAGTGCTGGTGCTGGAAGTGCATGTCAAGGCCGGCGACGTCATCCGCCAAGACGACAACCTGATCACCCTCGAAACGGGAAAAGTAGCGCTCGACATCCCCTCGCCGCACGCCGGCCGTATCGTCGAGGTTTTGGTCGGCGAAGGCGATACCATCGGCGAAGGCGCATTGATCGCGCACATTGAGCCCCTCTGAAACAGTCGACGCTGGCAGTGGACAATGGCTGCTGTCATCAGCAGCGTAGGACGGCACCCGACCCACGGCTGTGGGTGAATTGAAGGTCTTGTGCCTCCATGCGACTTCCTCTTAACTTGCTTTCTTCAGCTCAATGCCACCCCGAAGCAGAAAGTCACTCAGCAGCTTGGCAGCATTGATATTGACCCGGAACATCGGGAGCGTTGTACCTTCTATGCCTTCAAAGTAGGCCTTAACCTTTTGCTGATCGACAGTTTCCCGCAGATCATCAAATCGGCCATATTCATTGAGATTGGCTTCGGTGACATGGGGGGTCATCAGGGCAGTCAGCGCCGCTGTCATCCGGGGTTTCCAACGTCGATAGCAACTCAGCGAGACGTTCATCCAGAGAAGCCAGTGCATCAGGCTGAATCAGCGCCAGGATTTCCCGTTCGTTCTCAACGTGCGCCTCTACAGCGCGATCAATCAGCTCAAGCCCTGCCGGGGTCAGTTGGACCAGCATACTGCGTGCGTCGTTGCGGTTCGGTATACGCTGCACCCAACCGGTGGCCTCCAGCCGCTGAAGCCTGTGGGTCATCGTGCCGGAAGTGATCATCAAGGCTGAGAACAGCGTCGTCGGCGCCAGACAGAACGGGGCCCCGGAACGTCTCAGCGTGGCCAGCACATCGAACTCCCAGCGGGTCATTCCGAACGCCGAGAACGTCTTGTCCAGTTTGCGCTGCAGTAGTGCTGCACAACGCTTGAGGCGTCCGATGGGACCCATCGGACTGGTCTCCAGATCCGGACGCTCCCGCCGCCATTGTTCAAGGATGGCATCTACCGAGTCCAACTGTCGCTTTTCCCCCATTGCAACTCCTCACTTGCCTTGACTTCAAGATAAAATCCCATCAAACTTCAATTTTATCTTGAATTGAAGATTATTTCATGCCCAGCCCATCACACCCCCCATTCTGGGGTGACATTCTCCTGACCGCCCTGGCACCCGCCATCTGGGGTTCGACCTATATCGTCACCTCGGAACTGCTCCCGCCAGACCTGCCGTTTACCGCCGCTTTAATTAGGACGCTACCCGCCGGTTTATTGCTTGTCTTGTTCATGAGGCATCTACCTGCCCGGCGCGAGTGGGGCCGCTTGGTCGTACTGTCAGCGTTGAACATCGGCCTTTTTCAGGCGCTGTTGTTCGTGGCGGCGTATCGCCTGCCTGGAGGTCTGGCTGCGGTGGTGGGCGCGATCCAGCCACTGCTGGTCATGGCGTTGGTATGGGCCGTGGATCATCACAAGCCGATCAAATTGGCAATGTGGGCCAGCGTGCTGGGCGTTGTGGGCATGGCTGTCCTGCTGCTGTCCCCGAGTACCGTCTGGGGGCCGGTCGGCGTTGCCGCTGCGCTGGCCGGCGCCGCATGCATGGCCGCCGGGACCTATCTGACACGCCGCTGGCGAACGGATATGCCAGTGCTTGCACTGACCGGCTGGCAGTTGCTGGCGGGTGGTCTGATGTTGGCGCCCGTCGCCTGGGTAGCGGATTCGCCACTGCCCACATTGGACCTCACACAAATACTGGCTTATGCCTACCTCTCTATTGCTGGCGCACTGCTTGCCTATGCGCTGTGGTTCCGTGGCATCGCACGGTTGTCGCCCGTGGCTGTGTCATCACTGGGGTTGCTGAGTCCATTGACGGCAGTGATTCTCGGCTGGGCACTGCTGGGGCAATCCGTTACGGGCGTGTCTCTGGTCGGGCTACTCATGGTGCTCGGCAGCATCCTGGCGGTGCAATGGATGACAAGCCGACCGACCTGACCAAATCACTGTCATCATTTTCTGAAATCCGTTCAATCAAATTTAATGGAAAGCCCTATGAGCAACCCGATTAAGCAAGCTATCGAGTCACGTGTTTCGACCAACTACTACGACCCCAACCGACAGCTATCCGACGACGACATCAAGGCGCTGGTTGACCAAGCCACGCGCGCGCCATCAGCGTACAACTTCCAGAACTGGAAATTCATCGCCGTGCGATCGCCTGAGGCCAAGGCACGTTTGAAGGCTGTTTCCTACGGGCAGCAGAAGGTCGCCGATGCGTCGGTGACGTTCATCATCTGCGGCACGCTGGCTGCTCACGAGCAACTGGCCCAGACCTTCGAACCATCCGTGAAAGCAGGCATCATGGATCAATCGGTAGTCGATGGCTGGGTCGCCCAAGCCACCCACACGTATACCGACAACCCGGTATTACAGCGTGATGAGGCCATCCGTTCCGCATCTCTGGCGGCAATGACATTGATGCTTGCGGCCGAGGGGATGGGGTTGGCCACAGGCGCAATGATTGGTTTCGACTTCGAGGGCTTATCGCGCGAGTTCAAACTGACGGCGACAGAGGTGCCTGCAATCATTGTCACGGTGGGTTACCCGATATCGGGGAACTGGCCGCAGAAGCCTCGCAAACCGTTGCATAAAGTCATCGAGTTTGCTTGAGGATGATCGCAACCGCTGCAACAATCGTTCCATCCAGATTTCGGTTAGACAAGTAGGCGCGGGCAAAGCCGTGGGCGAGGATGCCGCACTCGAGATAGCGGCGGCTGCCATGGCGGAACGGCGAGCGCCGGCCGTTCAGCGGCAGCCCGCCATCCGCAGATGCTCGGCCAGGTCGCCGACATCGAGCGGTTGGCCGCCGAAGGCCGGGCCGAGTACCCAGACGTGCCCGTCGGCGGCGGAAACGCCGAGATAGTTGCCCGTCGCCACGTAGGCGCGATAGCTATAGGGATCGCTCGCGGCGGTGGTCGCGCCGGCCGGGGCGAACAGCGCGGAGAACTGTCCCTCGGCCCAGTCGAACAGGCAGTCGGTGGCGGCGGCGACGAGGGCGTCGTATTTGGGCGAAGCGGTCTGCGTCGCCAGTTCCAGCGCGCCCCAGCGGCCGAAGCGCGAGACGCTGCCGAAATCGCTGAAGTGCATGAATAAGCCGCCACCGCCGGTTTTCCAGGCGTCGAGATAACTCGCGTAGAACGTGCCCATGCGGCTGTCGCGGTTGGCCGCGTCGAACAGGCCGTCGAGTGTGGCGTCGCCAGCGGCGGCGCCCACGCCGACCAGATGCTGCCCGCCCTCGTAGGCGAGCAGCTCGACGCCCTTGGCACTCGCCAGGGCGGCATGGCGCGCAATGCGCGCGCGGACCGTCGCCATGCCGCCGCCGGACGCGGCGTCGTTCAGTTCGCGGCCGTTTTCCAGCTCGGCGAACAGGCGCGTCAAACCGCCGTCCGCCTCGCGCGCCCAACCGGTCGTCTTGGCGAGGTGTTGTTCCAGCCCGATCCAGTCGCCGAAATAGGGCGCGATGGCGATGCCGCGCATGCCCTGGTTCTGGCAGGGCGCGAGGCGCGACATCGGACAATCCAGCGCAGTTTCGGCGATATAGCTGTTGGCCGCCTGGCCCGCCATGACGCAGCGCACCCGCTCGGTCTGGCCGGCAAAAGCGGCGCGCCAGAGCTGGCAGATTTCCGCCGCGCGCTCGCCGTAGCGATTGAGGCGGCGGTCGAAGTCCGAGCCGGTCTTGGCACCGAAGCGCGCCACGCCTTCCGCCTCGATGGCGGCGCCCTGGGAAAACTGGTTGTTCCAGATCTCGTTGGAGTATTCGACATACACCGCCCGGCCGGCGGCCAAGCGCGACTTGACGACGGCGGCGAAGGCAGCGACATAGGCGTCGCTGGCCGCGTGCGGCATGTTGAACCAGGGCTCGGCGGACAGGGCGTTCGCCAGATCGACCATCGTTTCCGCCGGCACGCCGCGCGCGGTGGAATACACGTAATCGCTCACCGCCGGCCGGTCCGCCGCCGCGCCCTGGCTGCTGTCGTTGGTGCGCATCCAGTCCATGAAGCGCAGCACCGCGAAGGGCTTCAAACGGGCGAGGTAGGCGGGATTGAAGCTCGTCGTTCCCGCCAGCGCCTCGGCGCCCGGCGGATAGACGCGGATGTCGCGCAGCGGATTGTCCGCGCGCGTCGCCGTCACGCAGATCTGGATGCCCGGCTCCAGCGGCGTCACGTCGATGATGTCACGGCCGGGGCCGGAAGCCGCCGCATCGAGACGGGCGGCGAGGCTGTATTCGAGCGTCCCCGCGCCGGCGTAAAGCACCGTGTACTTGCCGGCCGGATAGGGCAGTCGGCCGGCCTGCGGGCCGCCGTTTGCCGCGCCCATCGAGAAGATCAGCGTGCAGGCGCGGTCGTAGGACGCCGCGCCGCCGTCTTTGGGCGCCAGCGAGCGCAACCAGCCGTTCGCATCCGTGTCCAGACGATGGGCCTCGCCGGTGTCGAAGGTGCCGGCGTTCGCCGTGTACCACTCGCGCCCCTGCTTGAATACGTCGAGGAAAGGAATCGCCGGCGAATAATCTGTGACGGCATCAAGGTTGGTGCCGAGCCGGAAGTCTGCGGCCTGAGCGGCGGTAGCCAAGCAGAGTGCCATGGCGAACGCGTAGAGTTTGCGGGGGCATGCGGATGTGTTCATGTTGTCTCCTCAGCACATTTCAGCACATTTCAGCATATTTCAGCATGCAGCATGTTCGGGACAGACCACGATTTCCGGGTTGCCAGCGCCGACTTTTGTCTCCCCCTGTCTTTGGGGTTGGTCTGGGTATTGCGCGCCTTTTACGAGTTTTCCGTCGACAACTGCGCCAGCGTCATCAAGCATCTGGCCGGACTGTACAACGTGACAATCGAAGACTGGCCCGCTGTATTGGAGGCGACGCGGCTGCATCGCGCCGGACTCGATTTTGCCGATGCCCAGCATTTGGCGCGCTGTGGTCGTTGCGAAGCTTTGTTCACCTTCGACGATCGCAAATTCGCACGTCGCGCAAACAAGCAGGTGGAAACACCTCGGGTTAGCATTCCAACTAACGCATAATTGACACGCGGTCTTGATGCGCATAAAGTCTGCGCATTCGTCGTAAAGGAATTCAACCATGAGCGCCATTGCCAAGAAAGCTGCCAATCTCAGCATTCGCGCCGACCTGCTTGAAGAAGCTCGCGCCTACAAGATCAACCTGTCGCAGACGCTCGAAGCCGCGCTGGCGGTTGAGCTCAAGAAGGAAAAGGAGCGCCGCTGGCTGGAGGAGAATCGCGCCGCGATCGACGCCTACAACCGCCATATCGAACGCGACGGTTTGTGGAGCGACGGGATGCGCTTGTTCTGATGGCGCATCTGGACGTTTACCCGAACCCTAATGCCGCCGCCAAGGGCTTCCCTTATCTGCTGGAGTTGCAGGCCGGCCTGCTCGGCGACATGCCGACCACGGTCGTCGCTCCGCTCGGTTTGCCGAAAGTCATCGACCAGATTCCCGTGTTGCGCCTGAACCCCACCGTCACCGTCAATGGGCAGCGCCTCGTGGTCATGACCCAGGAACTCGCGGCCATCAAACGCCGGCAGTTGAAAGCACCCGTCGCCAACCTCATATCCCAGCGCGAGGAAATCCTCGCCGCCATCGATTTTCTTTTCACTGGATTTTAAAAATGGCCCAATACGTCATGTCGATGCTCCGCGTGAGCAAGATCGTCCCCCCGAAGCGCCAGATCATCAAGGACATCTCGCTGTCCTTCTTCCCCGGCGC
>CAYZEA010000024.1:0-41758 GCA_964477575.1 uncultured Methyloversatilis sp. | reverse complement strand
CCTTTTTTACGACTGTTTCCTGACGAAAACTGGGTTTTTCTACAGCTTCAACGTGGAGTTGAGGCGCCTGCGCGGCTTTTCGCGCAGGTCGCCTCGAACGCAGGGTTAGGTACTCCTAGCCCATTAGCATGGAGTATCGCTCTAACCATTCCATAATTCCTTCAAAATCGCGTCCCTCAAGTTCCCATGGGTGCCGCTGAAAATATAGCCTTGCGTCTCTGGAAAAATATGCTGTAGTCGCAAGGATCGCCTTACTCGCCCCTTCATCTGCCTTGACGCCAAGGAGCTCACGAACAGGCCCAACGCCAATGCGCTTGTTAGCGTCAGGGCGCTTACACTCGATAAGGAAACGAACATCGACTTCGGCACGTTTAATAGCAATGATGTCTCGGCCACCATCTCGCGTTCGCTTTGTTAATTCAACCTCATATCCGAACCCATCAAAAATTTCCGCGATGAGCTTTTCAAAGTCACGCGGCGACAGATGGTGAAGATCATTTGGCGACCTGCGTAGTGCTTCGATGTAACGATCATCGAAGAATCGGCAGACCTCAATAATGTTGGACGTCGAACCAAGGTCGCCGAGGTCGAGAATGCCGATGCGCTCGGTATAGCCAAGCCCGAGGGCGAGGCACAGTTGTTTGTAACCATCCTCGTAGTTGACAGTTAGATCGATGTATTTCAGGTCGGATATTGGCGGCGGAACGGGAACCGAATCGACAAGCACCGGAATAATTCGTAGCCGTCCTTCCCTTCGTTGGCGGTCATAGGCCATTTGAAACTCACGGAGCGACCAGCCCGACTGTGCGGTATGCCTAGAAATGACGTAAAGGAAGTAATCGGAAGAATCAATCCCTCCTTCCACGACCCTGGGGATTGATTCACCCGAGCCGATACGGTCGACATCTATCCACGTATTCACCCTTGCTCGAAACATCAGATCATCGGTCAGCTCTTTGAACACCGGATGATCGTGGTCCGCATGAGCGTAGGAGACGAAAACAGTTGGCGGTGGCTGGCGACTCATGGGAGATCCCTGGAGTACCTAACGTAAAGTGAACACCTTGATGAAATGCCTAAATATGGAGGTTTCTTTCCATATCTGGATAGAAATGGCTAAATGTGGGTGTGTCGTGCTGTCCATATTTAGGCAGATTCTTTCGTGATCCTTTTTTTCGGTTTTCGCTGACGCGTGAGCGTTTCTGGTGGGTGTGGTGCGTTGAAGTGCCGGCTAGGATAGCTTTCCGTCATGCTGATGGCAAGTTGTGTGGTGGGTGTGCCGTCCTGCCAGCGCCGACTTTTTGAGTGGCGAGCGGAGGGTAATAGCGCAGGTATAGTGCGGCGATGCTTGATTCCCGCGACTTTCTTCGGCGCTTGTTCGACGCGGCGCTGGCTGCTGCCGATCCGGCGCGCTGCGTGCCGCCGCGTCTGCCTGACCCGGCGACGGTCAAGGGGCGCATTGTGGTGGTGGGGGCGGGGAAGGCTGCGGCGGCGATGGCGGCTGCGGTTGAAACTGCCTGGGCGGCGCAGTTGGATCGTGTGTCGGGGCTGGTGGTGACGCGCTATGGCCACGGTGCGGTGACGCGCAAGATCGCGGTGGTCGAGGCGGCGCATCCGGTGCCGGACGAGGCGGGGCAGGACGCGGCGCGGCGCATTCTCGCGGCCGTGCGAGGATTGATGGCAGACGATCTGGTGCTGGCGCTGATGTCGGGCGGCGGCTCGGCCTTGCTGGCGCTACCGGCGCCGGGCATCACGCTGGCGGAAAAACAGGCGAAGACGAGGGCGTTGCTGAAGAGCGGCGCGAGCATCCACGAGATCAACGCGGCGCGCAAGGCGATGTCCGCGATCAAGGGCGGCAAGCTGGCTGCCGCCGCCATGCCGGCGCGGGTGCTGACGCTGGCGATCTCCGATGTGCCCGGCGACGACCCGGCCACCATCGCCTCGGGGCCGACGGTGCCGGCGCCCGATGAGCCGGCTTATCCCTTCTGCGAAACCCGCGTCATCGCCACGGCGCGGGATGCGTTGGAAGCCGCCGCGAGCGTCGCGCAAGCGCACGGCGTGACGCCGTTGATCCTCGGCGACCGCATCGAGGGCGAGGCGCGCGAGGTGGCGAAGGCGCTGGCGGGGATCGCGCTGTCGTGCCAGTCGCATGGCCTGCCGGTCAGGCCGCCGTGCGTGCTGCTCTCTGGCGGCGAGACGACGGTGACGGTGCGCGGCAGCGGGCGCGGCGGCCGCAATGCCGAGTTTCTGCTGGCCCTATCCCTTGCCCTAAAAGCCGCGCCGGGCATCCATGCGATTGCCTGCGATACGGATGGCATCGACGGTTCGGAAGACAATGCCGGGGCGATCATTGGGTCCGACACGCTATCCCGGGCGGTTGCGCAGGGCGTGGACGCGCGGGCGAAGCTGGCGGAGAATGACGCTTACGGCTTCTTCGCGGCGCTGGACGATTTGATTGTCACAGGCCCGACCCGTACCAATGTGAACGACTTTCGCGCAATTCTTGTTGAAAACTGAGCTCACCATGACGACACGAATCCATAGCCACGAACGCGATCAGGATTTTTCCGATGTTGATAGAACGGCACTGCTAGAGGCCCTCGCGACCGTTTTGCCGGCGGCCTCGCTGCTGGCCGATCACGAAGACCTGAAGCCCTACGAGTGCGACGGCCTCTCGGCCTACCGGCGCGTGCCGCTGGCGGTGGCGCTGCCCGAAGACGAGG
This sequence comes from uncultured Methyloversatilis sp., assembly GCA_964477575.1. Classification (GTDB taxonomy): domain Bacteria; phylum Pseudomonadota; class Gammaproteobacteria; order Burkholderiales; family Rhodocyclaceae; genus Sulfuricystis. Next base: position 39,035 of record CAYZEA010000024.1, on the reverse strand, counting down.
CGCAGGTGGTCGGCATACTCAAGGCCTGCCAGCGGCTCGGCGTGCCGGTGGTGGCGCGCGGCGCCGGCACGGGGCTGTCGGGCGGTGCGCTGCCCAATCCGCATGGCGTGGTGCTTTCGCTGGCGAAGATGAAGCGCATCCTGTTGCTTGACCCCTATTCGCGCACCGCCGTGGTTCAGCCCGGCGTGCGCAATCTGGCGATTTCCGAGGCGGCCGCGCCGCATGGCCTCTATTACGCGCCTGATCCCAGTTCGCAACTGGCCTGCACCATCGGCGGCAATATCGCCGAGAACTCTGGCGGCGTGCACTGCCTCAAGTATGGCCTGACGGTGCATAACGTCCTGCGCGTGCGCGGCGTGACGATGGCCGGCGAAATCGTCGAATTCGGCTCGGCGGCGCTGGATACGCCGGGCTACGACCTGCTGGCGCTGCTGATCGGTTCTGAGGGCCTGCTGGCCGTGGTGACCGAGGTGACGGTGAAGCTGGTGCCCAAGCCCGAGGTGGCGCGGGTGATCATGGCCTCGTTCGCTGCTGTTACGCAGGCCGGCGCGGCCGTGGCGGAGATCATCGCGGCCGGCATCATTCCCGCCGGGCTGGAGATGATGGACCAGGCGGCGACGCGCGCGGTCGAGCCGTTTGTCAAGGCGGGTTACGACCTGAATGCGGCAGCGATCCTGCTGGCCGAATCCGATGGCACGCCCGAGGAAGTGGCAGAGGAAATCGCCGCGATGCGCGCCGTGCTGGAAAAGAGCGGTGCCAGCGAGATTCGCGTTTCGACCGACGATGCCGAGCGCCTGCGCTTCTGGGCCGGACGCAAGGCGGCCTTCCCGGCAGTGGGCAGCATTTCGCCCGACTATTACTGCATGGACGGCACCATCCCGAGAAAACGCCTGGCCGAGATGCTGCTGGCCATCGCGGACATGGAGAAGAAATACGACCTGCGCTGCGTAAACGTCTTTCATGCCGGCGACGGCAACCTGCATCCGCTGATTCTCTACGATGCCAATGTGCCGGGCGAGTTGGAACGCACCGAGGCCTTCGGTGCCGAGATTCTGGCACTGACCGTCCAGCTCGGCGGCACGATCACCGGCGAGCATGGCGTGGGCTTTGAAAAGATCGGTTCGATGTGCGTGCAGTTTGCCAGCGACGAACTGGCGGCTTTCCATCGCGTCAAGGCGGCTTTCGACCCGCAAGGGCTGCTGAATCCCGACAAGGCGATTCCGACGCTGCACCGCTGTGCCGAGTTTGGCCGCATGCATGTGCATCAGGGCCAACTCGCCCATCCCGAACTGGAGCGCTTCTGATGATCGAGCAATTCAAGGCGCGGATTCAGGCGGGGCAGGCACTGTGCATCCGTGGCGCGGGCAGCAAGGATTTTTATGGCAATCCGCCGCAGGGCGAGGTGCTGGATACGCGCGGCTACAGCGGCATCGTCGCCTACGAGCCGACCGAGTTGTACGTGACAGCGAAGTGCGGCACGCCGCTGGCCGAGATCGAGGCGGCACTGGCCGAGCAGGGGCAATTTCTCGCTTTCGAGCCGCCGCGTTTTTCACCTGACAGTACCGTGGGCGGTAATCAGGGAGGCGCCACTGTCGGTGGCGCCGTCGCTGCCGGCCTGTCCGGGCCGCGTCGCGTCAGCGCCGGGGCCTTGCGCGACTTCGTGCTGGGTGTGAAATTGCTCGATGGTGCAGCGCGCGAACTGACGTTTGGCGGCCAGGTGATGAAAAACGTCGCCGGTTACGATGTCTCGCGCGTGATCGCCGGCAGCCTCGGAACGCTGGGGCTGATCACCGAGGTGTCGCTGAAAGTGTTGCCGACCCCGGTGGCGGATGCCACGCTGTGTTTCGAGATGGCGCAAGCGGCTGCGCTCGACAAGCTCAACCGTTGGGCGGGTCAACCTTTGCCGGTTGTCGCCAGTGCATGGGCCTCCGGTGTGCTGACGATTCGGCTGGCAGGCGCGCGGGCCGCCGTCGTGGCAGCCAAACAAAAAGTCGGCGCTGGCGATACGGCAGATGGCGCACTATGGAATGCCCTGCGCAACCAGACGGTGGATTTCTTCAGGACAGAAACGCTCTGGCGCCTGTCGGTACCGCCGACGGCGCCCGAACTCAAACTGCCCGGCGAACAACTGATCGAATGGGGCGGTGCCTTGCGCTGGCTGAAGAGCGATGCGTCGGCCGAGGCTGTACGTGCCGCAGCAGCGGCGGTGGGTGGCAGTGCCACGCTCTATCGTGCGCCGGACGAACTGAAAGAGAAGGTCGGTGCCTTCGCCCCGTTGCCCACGCCGCTGATGGCGCTGCACAAGAACCTCAAGGCCGCCTTCGATCCGCAGGGGATTTTCAATCCCGGTCGTTTATATCCGGAGCTCTGATGGAAACCCACCTTGCCGATTTCATCCGTGACACAACGGCCGGACGGGAGGCCGAAGCGATTCTGCGCAAATGTGTGCATTGCGGCTTCTGCACGGCGACCTGCCCGACCTACCAGTTGCTCGGTGACGAACTCGACGGGCCGCGCGGTCGAATCTACCTGATCAAGCAGGTACTCGAAGGCGTGCCGCCGACCGAGAAGACGCGCCTGCATCTGGATCGCTGCCTGACCTGCCGCGCCTGCGAGTCCACCTGTCCTTCCGGTGTGCATTACGCGCGGCTGCTCGACATCGGCCGCGCCCTCGTCGAGGAACGCGTGCCGAGAAAAGGCGTGGATGGCGTGATGCGCGGCGTCCTGCGCGAGGTGCTGCCGCGTCCCGTCGTGTTCGGCACCGCCATGAAGCTGGGCCAGATGGTGCGGCTGTTGCTGCCCGGCGCCCTGAAAGCCAAGGTGCCGCCACTGACCTCGGCGGGCACGCTGGCACCCGACACGGGCACGCGCAAGATGCTGGTGCTGGCCGGTTGCGCCCAGCCGAGCATGTATCCGAACATCAACGGCGCGGCGAAGCGCGTGCTGGCGAAGCTCGGTATCCATCTCTTCGAGGCCAGCGAAGCGGGCTGCTGTGGTGCCGTCAAGCTGCACCTGAACGATACTGCCGGGGCGCAGGATCATGCCCGGCGCAATATCGACGCCTGGTGGCCGCATCTGGCCGCCGGGGCCGAGGCGATCGTCATCACCGCGTCGGGCTGTGGCGTACAGGTCAAGGATTACGGCCACCTGCTGCAGGACGATGCGGCCTATGTCGAGAAAGCAGTGCGGATTGCCGGACTGGCGCGCGATGTCAGCGAAGTTGTGGCGACCGAGCAAGCAACGTTAATGAAACTATTTGAAAAGTCGGCGGTGGCCGGACGGCATCCGTTGGCCTTCCACTCCCCCTGTACCCTGCAGCATGGCCTCAAACTGCGGGGCAGTGTCGAGCAGATGCTGACGGCGGCAGGGTTTGACCTGACGCCGGTGGTCGACAGCCACCTGTGTTGCGGATCCGCCGGCACCTATTCTATTCTCCAACCTGAAATATCCTTGCAACTGCGGGATAACAAACTGGCGGCCCTGACCGCCGGCCAGCCGATCGGCATTGCCAGCGCCAATATCGGCTGTATTGCCCATCTGCAGGCCGGGACGAAACTGCCGATCAAACACTGGATAGAATGGCTGGACGAGAGACTGTCGCACTAGGAAAACAAAATGCAGATTGACGAGCAGGAAGCCCTCAAGAAGTTGGCCAAACAGGGCGTGAAGATTCCCCCGCAGCCGCGCGTGCTGCTGGAACTGCAAAAGCTGCTGGCTTCCAACGACTACGACATGCGTGCGGTCGCTAAGGTCATTTCGCAAGATCCCGGCATCGTTGCGCTGCTGTTCAAGGCGACCCGTTCGCCGGCCTTCGCGCGTGCCCGGAATGCCAAAACCCTCGATCAGATCTTGATGGTGGTGGGGATCAAGCAGGTGTTCAGTCTGGTGCAGGCGGTGTCATTGACCACCACGATAAGAGACAGCACACGGCGCGCCTTCGATATTTTCTGGAACCGCGCCCACGAAATCGCCCAGATGGCGACGATTATTGCGGACGATCGCGTGTCGGTGTGCAACGTGTTTCCCGAGCAGGCCTATCTGGCCGGCATCTTCCACGAGTGTGGCGTGCCGGTGCTGATGATGCGCTTCCCAAAATACTGCGACACGCTCAAGCTGGAAAATGCGACTTGCTGGCCGAATCTTTCGGAAGAGGATGCGAAATTCGATGTCGATCACTGCTCGGTCGGCTATCTGGTGGCCCGCCACTGGGGCCTGCCGGATTTTGTCTGCGACGCCATCCGCTTTCACCACGAGCTGCCCGAGGAAATGATCATCGGCGCCTCCGTGAGCCTGGTGGCCATCGTGCAGGCGGCGAGCCATTTTTACCATCGCCTTCATGATGTGGAGGATTCCTTGTGGAACAAGATCGGCTCGCGGGTGATCTCCGAATTGGGTCTGGGCCAGGACGAGGAAAAGGATTTTTACGAGCTGATGAGCGGCCGCTTTCTCGACGGCGCGCGCTGACGATGTCGTTCAACATAGAAACCTGCACCGCACAGCATATTGGCGATCGTTCCGAGCAGCAGGATCGCGTCGGCCTGTTCGCCCATCCCACGCATAAAGGCACGTTGCTGGCCGTATTGGCCGACGGCATGGGCGGGCACACCGGCGGTGCCATGGCCGCCGAACAGGTCGTCCATTCGGCCAAAACGAATTTCCAGTCCGGCGGGCTGGCGGCGGGCGATATCCAGGCCACGCTCGCGGCGGGCATTAACGACGCCCACGATGGCATCAAGCTGTCGGCCATGTCGACCGAACAGGACCCGCACAGCACCGCCTGTTCCTTCATCCTGCAGCCGGGCCGGGCCGACTGGGCGCACTGCGGCGATTCGCGCATCTATCATTACCGCGACGGCGAGAAAATCTCGCGCAGCTACGATCACTCGCACGTGATGAATCTGGTGAAGATGGGTTATCTCACCGAGGAACAGGCCGAGACGCATCCGCAGAAGAACCTGCTGATCTCCTGCCTCGGCGACAACGACCCGCCCAAGATCGATTTTGGCGAGACGGCCCCGCTGCAGGATGGCGACTGCTTCTTGCTCTGTTCGGATGGGCTGTGGGCCTATTTCAGCGACGAGGAACTGGGCAAGATACTCAAGGAGTTTCCGGTGCGTCAGGCGGCGGAAATTCTGATCAATACAGCGCGCGACCGCGCCAAGGGAAGAGGCGATAATTGTTCGCTGGCCATTGTGCGTATCAAGCAGGTCGAAGAGGAGAAGGCGCCACCGCCATGGAAGCGGTCGCCAGCAGCATAACTTGAGGGGAACAGCATGCCGTTGATTATTGGAGTACCGAAGGAGACGTTCGCGGGCGAGAAGCGCGTGGCGAGCGTACCGGAAGTCGTCGAGAAGCTGATCAAGCTGGGCTTTGCCGTGCGCGTTGAGAGCGGTGCGGGCGATGCCGCCAACTTTGCCGACGATACATACGTCGCTGCCGGTGCCGAGATTGCCCCGGACGCTGCCAGCTTATGGTCTGCTGCCGACCTCGTCTTCAAGGTCCGTCCGCCGAGCAGCGCCGAAGTGGCGCTGATGAAAGAAGGCGGTACGCTGATCGGCTTCCTCTGGCCGGCGCAGAACCCGGAACTGATGCAGCAACTGGCGGCGAAGAAGGTTACCGTGCTGGCCATTGATGCGCTGCCGCGTACCCTGTCCCGCGCCCAGAAGATGGATGCACTGACCTCGCAGGCGGGCGTCGCCGGTTACCGCGCCGTCATTGAAGCCGCCAACGCCTTTGGCCGCTTCTTCAACGGCCAGATCACCGCCGCCGGCAAAGTGCCGCCGGCCAAGGTGTTCATCGCCGGTGCCGGCGTCGCTGGGCTTGCCGCCATCGGTACCGCAGCGGGCCTCGGTGCTATCGTGCGCGCCAACGACACCCGTGCCGAAGTGGCCGATCAAGTGGTCTCCCTCGGCGGCGAGTTCGTCAAGGTCGATTACGAGGAAGAAGGCTCAGGCGGCGGCGGTTACGCCAAGGTGATGTCCGAGGGTTTCCAGCAGGCCCAGCGCGAGATGTATGCGAAGCAGGCCCGCGAAGTCGATATCATCGTGACCACCGCGCTGATTCCCGGCAAGCCGGCGCCCAAACTCATTACTGCCACGATGGTGCAGAGCATGAAGCCGGGCAGCGTCATCGTCGACATGGCCGCCGAACAGGGCGGCAACTGCGAACTCACCGTACCGGGCGAAGCCGTCGTCAAGTACGGCGTCACGATTATCGGCTACACGGATCTGGTCAGCCGTCTGGCGCGCCAGTCGTCGACCCTCTACGCCACCAACCTGCTGCGCCTCACCGAGGAGCTGTGCAAGACCAAGGATGGCGCGATCAACGTCAATATGGAAGACGACGCCATCCGCGGCCTGACCGTGATCAAGGACGGCGCCATCACTTGGCCGGCTCCGGCGCCGAAGCTGCCCGCCGCCCCGCCGCCCCAACCCGCTGCCAAACCAACGATGGCGGCCGAGAAAAAATCGGCCCACGGTCACGGTGCCGGCGCTCCGATGGCGGGTAGCAGCCTCGCCATGCTCTTCGGCGGCGGCGCTGTCCTGTTCTGGTTGGTCGGTGCCTTCGCCCCGACTTCGTTCCTGTCGCATTTCACCGTCTTCGTGCTGGCCTGCTTCGTCGGTTACATGGTGGTGTGGAACGTCACGCCCTCCCTGCATACGCCACTGATGAGCGTGACCAACGCCATTTCCAGCATCATTGCCATCGGCGCGCTGGTGCAGGTGGCGCCGCCGCTGGAGGTCGCTACCGACGGCCGACCGAATAGCTTGATTCTCGGATTGGCCGTATTCGCGCTGGTCCTGACGGCCATCAACATGTTCGGCGGCTTTGCCGTCACTCGCCGCATGCTGGCGATGTTCAGGAAATAAGTCTATGACCGCAAACCTTTCCTCCGCAGCCTTTATCGGCGCCACCATCCTCTTCATCCTCAGTCTTGGCGGTTTGTCGAATCCGGAAACCGCCCGGCGCGGCAACCTCTACGGCATCATCGGCATGACCATCGCGGTACTTGCCACTGTGTTCGGTCCGCGCGTCACGGCGGCCGGCATCCCGTGGATCGTCGGCGCCATGGTGATCGGCGGCAGTATCGGCCTGATTGCCGCGAAAAAGGTGCAGATGACGCAGATGCCGGAGTTGGTCGCGCTGATGCACAGCCTGGTCGGTCTGGCCGCCTGCCTAGTCGGCTTCGCCAGCTACATCGATACCTCGATCCAGTTCGCGGGTGCCGAAAAGCTCATTCACGAACTGGAAATCTATGTCGGCATCTATATCGGCGCGGTGACTTTCTCCGGCTCGATCATCGCCTTCGGCAAACTCTCGGGCAAGATCGGCGGCAAGCCGATGCTGTTGCCGGGGCGCCACGCCATCAACGGCATCGCCGCCCTGATCGTCATCTACTATGCCTATGCTTTCGTGCAGGCGCCAAGTATCGAAGCCGGTATGCTGCCCTTGATCATCATGACCTTGATCGGCCTGCTGTTCGGCATCCACATGGTGATGGCGATTGGCGGTGCCGACATGCCGGTGGTGGTGTCGATGCTCAACAGCTACTCGGGCTGGGCGGCGGCGGCGACCGGCTTCATGCTCTCCAACGATCTTTTGATCGTGATCGGCGCGCTGGTCGGTTCCTCGGGCGCGATTCTTTCCTACATCATGTGCCGCGCAATGAACCGCAACTTCATTAGCGTGATTTCGGGGGGCTTTGGCACGGGGGATGGCGCAAAAGTCGACGCTGGCGGGACGGCGGCGCCTGCCGGCGAGGTGACAGCGATCTCCGCGCAGGAGACGGCAGAGCTGCTCAAGGACTCCAAGAGCGTCATTATCGTGCCGGGCTACGGCATGGCGGTGGCGCAGGCCCAGCACACGGTCTACGAGATCACCAAATTGCTGCGCGAGAAGGGCGTGAATGTGCGCTTCGGTATCCATCCGGTCGCCGGCCGCATGCCCGGCCACATGAACGTGCTGCTGGCCGAGGCCAAGGTACCTTACGACATTGTGATGGAAATGGATGAGCTCAACGACGATTTTCCGGCCACCGACGTGTCGATCGTCATCGGCGCCAACGACATCGTCAATCCGGCCGCCGAGGACGATCCGACCAGCCCGATCGCCGGCATGCCGGTGTTGCAGGTATGGAAGGCGAAGACCTCGATCGTGATGAAGCGCAGCATGGCGTCCGGTTACGCCGGCGTCGACAATCCGCTCTTCTACAAGGACAACAACCGCATGTTGTTCGGCGATGCGAAGAAAATGCTCGATGAAGTCCTGGTCGTTCTAAAGGCTAGCGGTGCCGACTAGAGCGCCTTAACGGCGACGGCGCGGCGTGCAATATGCACGCAACATGGCAGAATCCGCCTAATATGCCATGAATACGTGGCAGGAGGTGGATGGATCATGCGTTCTTATACTTTTGGCGGATTGATCGCGGTTTTTTCGGCGTTCCTGGCGTTACCGGTATCGGCCCAGGGGTACAAGCCCAGCGGCGCTGCGACGAAGTCGGAAACCCTCGTTTTCGGCATTCATCCTTATTCGAATCCGCAGGATCTGTACGAAGCTTATGCGCCCATCGCCAAGTACCTGGAGGCGAAATTACCTGGGTATCGTTTCGAAATCGAGGCATCGCGAGACTATGCTGACTACGAGGCCAAGTTGGCGGCGCGCGGTTTCCACTTCTCCCTGCCGAATCCAGCACAGGCGGTGGCGAGCTTCGAGTACGGCTATCGGGTGATTGCCAAGATGATGCCCGACGACGACTTCCGCGGGCTGTTCGTCACGCGCGAGGATGCCGATGTTCCCGCCTTGCCCAGGGCGCTGTCCGGCAAGACGGTTTGCTTCACCTCGCCAACCGCGCTGGCCGGCACCTTGCAACCCCTGATGTGGCTGCACGATCAAGGGGTGGATGTAAAAAACCTGAAGATTCGTTATGTCGGCTCGCAGTTTTCCTCGATATTGAACGCATGGACTGGCGAATTCGACGCCTGCGGCAGCACCGCACGCTTTTTCCGCTCCTGGTCGCGGGCGAACCCGGAAAAGGCCAAGAATGTCAGGGTGCTCTGGCGGACGCCGCCCCTGCCGCACAATGCGGTGGTTGCGCGCAGCGACGTGCCGCACGACGTTGCCGAACGGGTTGCTCGGGCACTGGCCGGCCTGTCGAAGGATCCGGCGGTGGACCAGTCCCAGTTCAAGATCGACCAGCAGTACTTCGAACTGGCCGACAACAAAGCCTACAAGCCCGTGATCGACTTTTTGCATCGCTATGACGCGGCGATAGGATTGCCTTCCCAGATCAAACCGCCGAAGGCGGAGTAGTTCGTCGCATGCGGCGCGAGTTCGCTTTCGATAGTCTGCGCTGGCGTATCGCGGCCAGCGTCATGCTGCTGTATGCCCTATTGACGGGGGCCGTGCTGGTCGGCACCGTCAGCTATCAGAGGGAATACCTGTTGGGCCTGCTGGCCCGGCAAGGAGAGGGGTTGGCGTCGACCTTGGCGGTGAATGCCCCGTCCTGGCTCATCAGCAACGACCTCAACGGCTTGGGCGAACTCGTCGGCAGCCTGAAGAGCGCGCCGAATCTCGACGTGGGGATGATCCTCGACAAGGAGGGCAAGGTACGGGCCGCCACCGATCCGTCGCTGTTCAATCTCGTGCTCGACGATCCTGTCAGTCGGGACTTGTTCGGTGGTTCCGGCGCGCGCCAGATCTGGCACGACGGCCAGGTCGACAGCGTGGCCGAGATCAAGTCCGGCAACGAGGTCATCGGTCAAGCCCGCATCATCCTGACGACTGCGTCGGTGAGGGCGGAGATCGACGCAATCGTCGTCCGCGGCATCCTGTACACGCTTGCCGCCATCGCGCTCGGCGGCTTGGTGGCGTGGCTCGCGGTGCGCGCCATAACCCGGCGCCTCGAAGTGCTTTCCGACGCGGCCGATCGTATTGCGGCCGGCGATTTTTCGATCACGATAGCAGCGGATGCGGGACGTGACGAAGTGTCCCGCCTCAACCGCGATTTTGCCCAAATGATCCAGGCCCTGGCCGAACACCGCAACCACCTCGAAGATCTGATCGAGCGCCGCACGGCGGAACTGGTCGAAGCCAAGCTCTTTGCCGAGTCGGCCAGTCTGGCGAAGAGCGTTTTCCTGGCGAACATGTCGCACGAAATCAGGACGCCGCTCAACGCCATCCTCGGCCTGAGCTATCTGCTGCGCGACGAAGCCACGACAGCGCAAGCCGATCGGCTCTACAAGATCGATGCCGCCGGCAAGCACCTGCTTTCCATCATCAACGACATTCTCGACATTTCCAAGATCGAAGCCGGCAAGCTGCAACTGGAGCATAGCGACTTCACCCTGTCTGCCGTACTCGACCACGTGTGCTCGCTGCTCGGCGATGCTGCCTCCGAGAAAGGCCTCGACATCCGCATCGACCCGGATGCCGTGCCGGTTTGGCTGCGCGGCGACGTCATGCGCTTGCGCCAGGGCGTGCTCAACTACGCCAGCAACGCCCTCAAATTCACCGAACGCGGCCACCTCATCCTTGCCGCCAAATTGCTCGAAGCTCAGGGCGACGATCTGCTGGTCCGCTTCGAAGTCAGCGACACCGGCATCGGCATCCCGCCCGAGAAACTCGCCGGACTGTTCCAGTCTTTCACCCAGGCCGACGCCTCCATCACCCGAAATTACGGCGGCACCGGGCTGGGGCTGGTCATCACCCGGCGGCTGGCCGAACTCATGGGCGGCGAGGCAGGTGCCGAAAGCACCCCCGGACAGGGCAGCCGCTTCTGGTTCACCGCCCGCCTGCAACGCGGCCACGGTATTCTGCCGCAGGCGGATACGCCGAACGCCGATGCCGCCGCCCGGCTGCGCGCCCGTACGCAGCGCGCGCGCCTGCTGCTCGCCGAAGACAACCCGATCAACCGCGAAGTTGCGCTCGAACTGTTGCACGGCGTCGGCCTCGCCGTCGATATCGCCGAAGACGGCATCGCGGCCCTCGAACGGGCGCATCAGCACCGCTACGACCTGGTGCTGATGGATCTCCAGATGCCGAACCTGGACGGTCTGGAAGCCACCCGTGCCATCCGTGCGCTGCCGGGCTGGAAAGATATTCCCATTCTCGCCATGACCGCCAACGCCTTCGACGAAGACCGGCGGGCCGCGCAGTTGGCGGGCATGAACGACCATGTGGCCAAACCGGTCGATCCCGATCAACTGTATGCCACGCTGCTCAAGTGGCTGCCGGTCCATGCAGAAAAAGACGGTTCTGGCGAGATGAAATGTCCCGCAGCGGGTATGGCGACAGTCGAAGCGCCGCCGGACGATTCCCTGGCGGACCTGCGCGCCCGCTTGGCAGCCATTGCTGATCTCGACATGGAGGCGGGCCTCAAGCTGACGCGCGGCAAGCTGGAAAGTTACCAACGCATTCTCAAGCTCTTTGCCGACGGACATGGCGAGGATGTGGCACGCCTTGCCGAGTCGATCGAACAGAATGACCGCATTGCTGCACAGAAGCTTGCCCATGCCCTCAAGGGCGCAGCGGGCAACATCGGGGCGCAGCCCATTCATGAACTGGCCGACCGGCTGGATGCCGTGCTCAAGCTCGGCGACAAGCCGGCGGTGGAAGCCGCCCTGGTCCCGCTGGCCGAACGCCTGCCAAAACTGATCGAAGCCCTGCGGGCGGCGCTGGCGGAGTGATGCGTCCCGCTAATGGCAGACTCATGAGCGTGCCGCTGGTCGAGGCCAAGGTGCCTTACAATGTCGAGATGGAGATGGACGAGCTCAACTTCTACAAGGACAACAACCACATGTTGTTCGGCGATGCGAAGAAAATGCTGGATGAAGTGCTGGGGGCATTGAAGAACTGATGAACAATAGCGACTTGGGATTTGTCGATATCGCCATTCTGATTTTTGCTCCGATGGCCATCGCCGCATCGTTCCTTCGAGTCAAGGGCGCTGTCGGCTGGCTGGTCATTGCGGTCATGGTTGCCGTGGTTGGGTTTGTCTTCGTCAGCCTGTCTGGCAGCAATATGTTGACGGGCTTGCTGGCGGCCATGGCGGGTCTGCTGGTGGGCGGCAAGGTTTCCGATTGGCGGGAGTCGCAGCGGGTTCAGAAAGCCACCGAAGGCGAACGTCGCAACCGCGATGCTCGCTTTCGGTAGCGCCAAGCCGTATTCCGCGCGAATGTAGGCCGGCACGCTTGATTCGTTTCGCTTCGCTGGGCAGCGGCAGCAAAGGCAATGCCCTGATTGTCGAAAGCGGGCGTGTGCGCGTACTCGTCGATTGTGGCTTCCGACCGCGCGAGATGGTTGCCCGTTTGGCATGCTTCGGCGTTGAACCCGAGTCGATAACGGCGGTGCTGATTACGCATGAGCACGCCGACCATGTGGGCGGCGCGGTGCAATGCGCTGCGCGTTTCGGTTGGACGATTTATGCCAGCTATGGCACGGCGGCGGCAGCAGGACAGTTGTCGGCAGCGACCGTATGCCGTTTCGATAGCCATACGCCTTTTGCTATCGAGGATCTGCTGATCAGCCCATTCCCTGTGCCGCATGATGCGCGAGATCCGACGCAGTTCGTTTTTAGCGATGGTGCGATACGTCTGGGAGTGCTAACGGATGTCGGTTGGGTAACGCCCCATATCGTCGATATGCTGAAGGATTGCGAGGGACTTGTGCTGGAATGCAATCACGATCTCGAGATGCTGGCGCGTGGTCGCTATCCCCCGACACTTAAGAGGCGTATTGCGGGCGATTTCGGTCATCTCGATAATCGGGCCACGGGTGTCTTGCTGCGCGAAGTGGCTGGTTCTCGCCTGCAACACGTAGTGGCCGCTCATTTGTCGGAAGAAAACAATACCGCCGCATTGGCTCGTGCCGCTCTGGCGGATGCGCTGGGATGCGCTAGCGATTGGATCGGCGTTGCTAGCCAAGCCGCAGGTTGTAGTTGGCGTACGCTTCGCCGATAAATCCAGGCTACCGGTCGAGGCTAGTTGCCGCCACCCGCCTGTTGAGCGCTTTTGACAAGTTGTTCAGAGAGCTTGCCAGGATCCGTAGGGATGATCTGGGCGTTTTGCAAGGCCGCGGCTTTCGCTTCCATGACGCGCTTTCGTTCCGCTTGCAGTTCCTGGGCCAGTTTTTTTTCATCCTCGCTAAGGTGAGCCGTAGCAGGATTGTTCGTCGGCGACTGCATTTCGGATTTCAGTCGCTGCGAGATTTGTTGGGACGCCTCGCCACTGGTCAGTTTCCGGGTGTCAGTCGCGAAATTATCAAACTTGCCTTTCATGTCTTGCCACACATTGGCAGGTGAGATGCCAAAGAAATTCAGTACGCCTCCGGCAATTAGAAGCGTGATTCCCCAGCGAATGATTCCGGACATGGCGATATTTCCTCGACCCAAGTTGGCGCCCATTATAATTCCCGGCCCGTCACGAGTCTGACTAAATGAAACTAGCACTGATCGAATCGCTTGACCACGAGGGCCGTGGCGTAGCGCATGTTGATGGCAAAGCGATTTTTATCGAGGGCGCTTTGCCGGGCGAAGAAGTGACCTATACCAGTTTTCGCCGCAAGCCCAGCTTCGAAAATGCGCGTGCCGATGTCATTTTTAAGACATCGAGCCAACGGGTCGAGCCGAAGTGCCCGCATTTCGGCGTGTGTGGCGGTTGCAGCATGCAGCATCTTGATCCCTTGGCGCAGGCTGCCGCGAAGCAGCGCGTGCTGGAGGATGCGTTCTGGCATATCGCGCGACTGCGGCCCGAGTCCATCCTGCCGCCGATTATCGGTCCGGCCTGGGGCTATCGGCGCCGGGCGCGACTGACGGTGCGCAAGGTCGAGAAGAAGGGCGGCGTGCTGGTCGGCTTTCACGAGAAGCGCAGCAGTTATGTGGCGGTGATGGACTCTTGTGCCGTCCTGCCAGCGCCGATTTCTGCCTTGCTAACGCCACTGAAAGCCTTGGTCGGTTCTCTATCGATCCCGGATCGGCTGCCGCAGATCGAGGTTTCCGCAGGCGATACACCGACGGCCCTGGTGTTGCGCATTCTTGAAGCCTTGACGCCTGCCGACGAGGAAAAGCTGCGTGTCTTTGCGGACCGACATGGGGTACATATTTACCTCCAGACTGGCGGGCCGGATACCGCGACGATTTTCCATCCGCCCGGCGCATCCTGGCCGGCCTATCACCTGCCGGATTTCGGCGTCAGCGTACGCTTTCGGCCGACCGACTTCACGCAGGTCAACCACGACCTGAATCGGGTGCTGGTACGCCGGGCGCTTGGCTTGCTCGATGTGAAACCGGGTGAGCAGGTCGCCGACATGTTTTGCGGGCTGGGCAATTTCACCTTGCCGCTGGCGCGTTCCGGTGCACGGGCCGTGGGCGTCGAGGGCAGCGCACCGCTGATTGCGCGTGCCAAAGAGAATGCCGTACTCAATGGGCTGGCCGAGCGTATCGAATACCACGTCGCCAACCTGTTCGAGGTGACGCCGGAGAAGCTGGCCGGCTGGGGCCGTTTTGACAAGATGCTGATCGACCCGCCCCGCGAAGGTGCTATCGAACTCGTCAAGTCGTTTGGCGAGGATGCGCCTTCACGCATTGTCTATGTATCGTGCAACCCCGCGACGCTGGCGCGCGATGCGGGCGTGCTGGTGCATGAGAAGGGTTACCGGCTGGTGGGGGCGGGGATTGCCAACATGTTCCCGCATACCTCGCACGTCGAATCGATCGCGCTGTTTGAGCGCGATCGATAGGTCGGGTTATTCAGCCGATTCTTCGCGGCTGGCGCGCTTTCTTTGGTGCGGATCGAGGTGGCGCTTGCGCAGGCGAATCGACTTGGGTGTGATCTCGACCAGTTCGTCGTCCTCGATGAATTCGACGGCGGATTCGAGAGTGAGTTGAATCGGTGGCACGAGGCGCACGGCTTCGTCCGTACCCGAGGCGCGCACGTTGGTGAGTTGCTTGCCCTTGATCGGATTGACGATGAGGTCGTTCTCGCGGCTGTGGATGCCGATGATCATGCCCTCGTACAGCATTTCACCGGGGTTCACGAACATGCGGCCGCGATCCTGCAGTTTCCATAGCGCATAGGCGACTGCCGGGCCATCTTCGGCAGACACCAGCACGCCATTGCGCCGCTCGGCCATGGTGCCGGCCCAGGGGCCGTATTCGTCGAAGACGTGGCTGGCGAGGCCGGTGCCGCGCGTCAGGGTGAGGAATTCGCCCTGGAAGCCGATCAGGCCGCGTGCCGGGATGCGGTATTCGAGACGCGTACGACCGCGGCCGTCCGGCTGCATGTCCTGCAGTTCGCCCTTGCGGCGTCCGAGTTCTTCCATGACGCCGCCCTGGTGGCCCTCTTCGACGTCCACCGTGAGCATTTCATAGGGTTCCTGCTTGGTGCCGTCAGGCATCTCGTGGATGACGACGCGCGGACGGCCAACCGCCATTTCATAGCCTTCACGGCGCATGTTTTCGAGCAGGATGGTGAGGTGCAACTCGCCGCGACCGGAAACCTCGAAGACGTCGGCGTTTTCGGTGTCCTTGACGCGCAGGGCGACGTTCGACAACAGTTCCTTGTTCAGACGTTCGCGAATCTGGCGGCTGGTGACGAACTTGCCTTCCTTGCCGGCGAGCGGCGAGGTATTGACCTGGAAGTTGATCGTCAGGGTCGGCTCATCCACGCTAATCGGCGTCAGGCCGACCGGTGCATCGACGGCGCACAGGGTGACGCCGATGCCGACCTGCTCGATGCCCGAGACGAGGACGATGTCGCCGGCCTCGGCATCGGCGGCCTGTTCGCGCTCCAGGCCCTTGAAGACCAGCACCTGGCCGACCTTGGCCGTGCCGCGCGCTTCGTCGCCATACATCACAGCCACTTGCTGGTTGGGCTTGATGTGGCCCTTCTTGATGCGGCCGATACCGATACGGCCGACATAGGAGTTGTAGTCGAGCGAGCAGATCTGCAGTTGCAGCGGCGCTTCCGCGTCGACGTCGGGCGGCGGCACATGCTTGAGAATCGCTTCGTAGAGCGGACGCATGTCGGTGCCCTGCGTGTGCGATGCCATCATGGCGTAGCCGTTCAGGGCCGAGGCGTAGACGACCGGGAAGTCGAGCTGCTCCTCGGTCGCGCCGAGCTTGTCGAACAGGTCGAAGGTGTGATTGATCACCCAGTCGGGGCGCGAACCGGGACGGTCGATCTTGTTGATCACGACAATCGGCTTGAGTCCCAGTGCCAGCGCCTTCTTGGTGACGAAGCGCGTCTGCGGCATCGGGCCTTCGACGGCATCGACCAGCAGCAGCACGCCATCGACCATCGACAGCACGCGTTCCACTTCGCCGCCGAAGTCGGCGTGGCCCGGGGTGTCGATGATGTTGATGTGGGTGCCTTCGAAGTCGATCGCACAGTTCTTGGCGAGAATGGTGATGCCGCGTTCCTTCTCGATGTCGTTCGAGTCCATGACGCGCTCGGCCACCTGTTGATTTTCACGGAAAGTGCCGGACTGACGCAGCAGTTGGTCAACGAGGGTGGTCTTGCCATGATCAACGTGGGCGATAATGGCGATATTGCGCAGGGAACGAGACATCGGAATGGGCGGCGCGGCTGAGTGCGCGGTCTAGGGAAAGGGCGCGCATTCTAACAGAGCCCCCGTCGGGGTAGAAAAGGGCAAGGCATGCTGGCAATTATTGGGGGTAGTGGTTTGACGCAACTGTCCAGTCTGGAGGTGGCGCGACGCGAGGTCGTGCGCACCCCGTATGGCGAACCCTCCGGTTCCTTGACGTTTGGGCGCATTGGCGCGCAGGAGGTGGTTTTTCTGGCCCGTCATGGTCATGGCCACTCCATTCCGCCGCACCGGGTCAATTACCGGGCCAATCTTTGGGCGCTCGTTAAGGCCGCCAAGGCCGAGGGCATTGTTTCAGTGGCTTCGGTTGGCGGCATTCGGGCCGACCTGGGGCCTGGCAAGCTGGTCGTACCGCATCAGATCATCGACTACACCTGGGGCCGGCCGGCCACCTTCTACGATGGGGGTGAGTCGCCCGTCATCCATGTGGATTTCACCGAGCCCTATGATCGCAGCCTGCGCGAGCGCCTATTGTGCGCGGGCGATGCCATCGACGTACCTTTATCCGGCGCTGCGGTCTATGCGACTACGCAAGGGCCGCGACTTGAAACCGCTGCCGAGATCAATCGCCTGGAGCGGGATGGCGCGGATATCGTCGGCATGACCGGTATGCCGGAAGCTGTCCTTGCCCGCGAGCTTGAAACCCCCTATGCGGCGATTTGTGCGGTGGCGAATTGGGCGGCGGGGCGCGGCGATTCGGCGAACGCGATTGCCTTCGAGAAGATCGAAGCGGTGTTGCAGGAGTCACTGGGGCAAGTGCGTCGGGTGATCGAGCATCTCTGCTCGGATAAGCCGTAGGTTTGCCGTCCCGCCAGCGCCGACTTTTGCTGCGGCTCTTGCATAAGCGCCCGCAACGCCGGCAATTCGACGGTAACAGGCTTTTTCTCGGCTAGGCGGATTCAACTCTGAAGTGCAACGACGTTATGGCGCAAGTGTAACTGCTCCATAAACACCTCGTGAGGTGCTCTGAAACCGAGGCATTTCCGGGGGCGGTGATTCAGTCGATGCATCGCCAGGGCAACGTCTTTTTAAAGGGACTCACATTTCCATCGACAATCCGCCTCTGGACCCTTTGCAGGCTTCGTCGAGGTGGTGTTTATTTGGCGCGGGAAACATCTGTTTGTGCGAAATCGTCGCCCTTGAACAGTAACGGTACGCGGTAGTGATGCGCCAGCGCGTAGGCGAAGCAGTCACCGAAATTCAGGCTGGCAGGATGACGGCCCTTGCCGTAGCGTTCGTATGCGGCTGCAGCGGCATCGGCCAGTGTTTCGTCCAAGGGCAGGGTCTGAATCTGGCAGCGCCGGAGCAATGCGCGGGCGAAGTCCATGCCCTCGCTGCCCAGACGGACGGCGGCAACCATCAGCAGTTCGGTTCGGTTTGGTGCCGCAATGCCCCAACGTGATATTTGCGTCAGGGCTTGCAGGTAATCGGTCGCATCAGGCTCGCGGAGCAGGATGGCGACCAACGCGCTGGTATCAACGATCGCGTCAACCGGGGAGGCCATGAGCGTCGTAGCCGATGATCTGATCCGGGGTGCGCGGGTCATTGTTGAGTCTAGGCCAGACTTCAGCGTCCAGCCAGGCCAGGGTTTCCGCTACGGATGGTTTTTCTTGTGGCGCGGCGACATCCATGGCTGCGCCCAGCGCGACGATGGCCTCCTGCGTCATCGAGCGATGATGCGCGGCGGCGGCAGCCTTGAGTTTGCTGTGCAGCGCTTCGGGTACGTTGCGCAAAACGAGGGTGGGCATAGCGGCTCCCTAGATGTAAAACGCAAATGCTAGCAAAGTGCTAGCACAAGGGCAATCGGCTAATTTCGTGCCGTCCCGCCAGCAGGGAGGCCGTCAGGCCGGAAGCGGCCCGAAGAGGTTGCGCCGACTTTTTACTCGTTCGCGCGTAGTGCGCACAAAGTCTCCCCGCCCGAGAGGGCGGGGCTGGGGGTGGGCGGGCTTAGTTATAGCCGCCAGGCCAGTGCCTCATCGGCCTGGCGCAGGCGGGCCGATACCACGCGGGCAATGTTGCGATAGACTTTGACGCCGATTTCCGGCTTGGCGTTCATGACTTGGTCGTTGAGGCGGACCAGAATGCAAGGGGACATCGCCGTCACCGTGGCGCTGCGCGACTCGTTGTCGGCCAGGGCCATTTCACCGAAGCTGTCTGCCGAATACAGGCGCGCCAGTTCGATCTCGCCATCGCGCCCTTTCTTGGTGACGACGGCTTCGCCATCGAGAATGACGTACATCTGGTTGCCGGCACTGCCTTCGTTAACGATCGGGGCATTCGGGGCGTAGCTGCACTTTTCGGCCCGGGCGAGCAATTCGCTGATCTCGGCGGAGGTCAGTCCCTGAAATGCCTTGACATGTTCGGCCAGCTTGAACAGCAGGCGCTGCAAGTCATGAAAAGTGAATTCTCCGCGTATCCAGCTCATCGGTCGCTTCCTCGCTCTAAATCTGCAGATTTTCCAGTAGTTCCTGTTCCAGGCGTACCAGCGTGGCGGTTTTTTCAAGTTCGCTGCCGCTGATCAGGAAGGTGTCTTCGACGCGCTCACCGAGGGTGGCGATCTTGGCCGTGTGCAGGGTAACACCATGCCGGGACAGGGTGCGGGCAATGTCGTAGAGCAGGCCGGAGCGGTCGGCGGCAGAGATCGACAGGTTCCACTGGCGCCGGCTTTCATCCGCACGGACCGAGACTTCCGGCGACAGGCCGGCATGGCGTACCTGACGCGAGATGCGGTTGCGCGGCGGGGCGGAAAGCGGGGGTGATTTGACCAGGTGTTCGGCAAGGTCGTGGTCGATCAGCCCGATCATGTCGCGATAGGGGCGGGGGTCGCTGGCTGTGTCGAGTAGCACGAAGCTATCCAAGGCGTAGTGGTGGCGCGTGGTGTGAATCTTGGCATCGACAATGGTGTAGCCGAGGCGGGCAAAAAAGCCGCATAGGCGTGCAAACAGTTCGGACTGGTCGCGCGCGTAGATCATCACCTGCAGGCCGGCGCCGCCGGGATTGATGCGGGCTCGCACAACCGGTGTTGCCGGGGCTGGGCGGTGGTAAAGCGTGAGGGTGTGCCAGGAAATTTCCTCGCTGTCATGACGCAGGAAGTAGGCGGTATCGAGTTCGCGCCAGAATGGTACCTCGGTCTCCGGGCGCAGGCCACGCAACCGCAACAGGCGGCGCGCATCTTCCTGGCGCTCTTCGAGGCCGGCAAGCTGACTGACGGTTTCGCCGCTCAGGTAGCGCAAGGTGATGCGGAATAGATCTTCCAGCAGTTTGGCTTTCCAGACATTCCAGACCTTCGGGCTGGTGCCGCGGATATCGCAGACCGTGAGCAGGTAGAGCGCAGTCAGACGTTCCTTGGTGCCGACGATGGCGGCGAAGCGCGCGATGGTCTCGGGATCGGCAAGATCCTCTTTTTGCGCGACGGCCGACATGGTGAGGTGCTTCTCGACCAGGAAGCAAACCAGATCGGTATCGGCGGGCGTGAGGCGGTGCTGGCTGCAGAATTGTCGGGCATCGACCGAACCGAGACTGGAGTGGTCGCCACCGCGCCCTTTGGCAATGTCGTGGAACAGGGCCGCGAGGAAAAGGCGCCAGCGATCCGGGAAGCCGGCCATCAGGCGCGAACAGAACGGATATTCGTGGGCATATTCGGGCAGGGACATGCGCCGCAGGTTGCGCACGACCTGAAGGATGTGCTGGTCGACCGTATAGGCATGGAACAGGTCGTGCTGCATGCGGCCGACGATCTGGCCGAAGGCAGGCAGGTAGGCGCCGAGAATATCGAACTGGTTCATGCGCCGCAGTTGGTGCGTCAGGCCGCGGCGTGCCTTGAACAGAGCGATGAAGTTGTCCTGATTGCGCGGGTCGCGCCGAAAGCGCGCATCGATGCGCCCACGCGCACGCCACAGGGCACGCAAGCAACGCGGGGTCATGCCCTTGAGTTCGGGACGTTGCGACAGCAGCAGGAAACTTTCCAGCAGGGTGGGCGGGTTTGTTTCGAAGAGGTCGTCCCGACGGATATCAAGCAACTCATGGGTCATCTGGAAGTGTTGATCGATCTCGATGGGCGGGATGGGCGCCCGATGTTCGAGTCGCGCCGTCAGATCAAGCAGGACCAGCGTATTGAGCTGGGTGACCAGCTTGGCATTGCGGTAATAGCGCTGCATCAGGACTTCGGAGGCGCGGCGCGTTGCGGTGGCCGCAAAGCCGAGGGCATTTGCCAGGGACTCGTGATGGTCGAACAGCAGTCGATCTTCGCGGCGCTGGGCGATCAGGTGCAGGCCAATGCGCACGCGGCGCAGAAACTCCTCGCAACGGGCCAACTGGCGCGCTTCGGCGGGGCTGGTCACAATGGTCTTGGCCAGTTGCTGCCAGCGTTCACCGAGGCCGGCGGCACGGGTGACCCAGAGGATGATCTGCAGGTCGCGCAAACCGCCCGGGCTTTCCTTGCTGTTGGGCTCAAGGCTGTAGGCGGTATCGTTGTGCTTGGCGTAGCGTTCGTCCTGTTCCAGTCGCTTGGCCTCGAAAAAGGCCAGCGGGTCCAGCGCACGATGGAAGGTCGTGTCAAACTCCGTAAACAGGCTGCGTTTGCCACACAGGAAGCGTGCTTCGAGCAGGGCGGTTTGTACGGTGATGTCGTTGGCTGCTTCGTTCAGGCATTCTTCGATGCTGCGGACGCTGTGGCCGATATCGAGGCCAATGTCCCACAGCAGGCCAATCAGCCGTTCCAGTGCGGCCTGATGGTGCGCCTTGTCGGCGTCTGGTAACAGGATGAGCAGATCGACATCCGAGGCGGGGTAGAGTTCGCCGCGTCCATAACCACCGACCGCCACGAGGGTAAGATCACTGGGCATGGCCAGTGCGCGCCAGATGGTATGTAATACCCCGTCGACGAGTTTGGTCAGTCCGTGCAGCAGGGTCGCGGGATGCTGTTTGTCGGCATAAGCCGCAACCAGCGCTGCCCGTCCGCTTTGCAAAGTCTGCCGACTCTGGGCGATCAGTTCGTTATCGGTGAGCGCGGGCACTTGACAGCAAGGTTACGCCGGGAAGGGGTTGGGCGGCGCGCCCGCCGACAAGGTGAGGACTTCAACGCCCGTTTCCGTGATGCCGATGGTGTGCTCCCATTGGGCAGAGAGGCTGCGATCCTTGGTGATGATGGTCCAGCCGTCCGGCAACTCCGAAACCGCCGCCTTGCCGGCGTTGATCATGGGCTCAATGGTGAACACCATGCCGGTCTGCAGTTCGATGCCATCGCCGCGCTTGCCATAGTGCAGCACCTGCGGTTCCTCGTGGAAGCGGCGGCCAATGCCGTGACCACAGAACTCCTTGACGACGGAAAATCCATTCTGTTCGGCATGGCGCTGGATCGCGGCGCCGATGTCGCCGAGTCGGGCGCCCGGCTTGACGGCGGCGATGCCCAGCCAGAGACATTCGTGGGTGATTTTCATCAGGCGCTTGCCGAGGATGGAGACGCCTTCACCGACGGCAAACATGCGACTGGTATCGCCATGCCAGCCATCCTTGATGGTGGTGATGTCGAGATTGACGATGTCGCCCCGTTTCAGCGGGCGATCGTTGGGCACGCCGTGGCAAACCTGATGGTTGATCGAAGCGCAGATCGACTTGGGGTAGGGGGGGTAGCCGGGCGGGGCATAGTTGAGCGGGGCAGGAATGCAGCCTTGCACATTCACCATGTAATCGTGGCAGAGGCGGTCAAGTTCGGCCGTGGTCACCCCCGGCTTGACGAAGGGCTCGATGTAGTCGAGCACTTCGCCGGCCAGGCGGCCGGCAACGCGCATGGCGTCGATCTCGGCGGGGGTCTTGAGGGTAATGCTCATGCTGGAATGGGGGGGTGGCAAGTAAATGGATTGTAACGCGACACGCTTCAGTCGCTAGTTTGTCTTGAAGTCAATGCGATCAGATGGTTATAATGCGCGGCTTGTCTTTCTGCGGCAGGTTTGCTGTAGGGCGGCAAAATTCACACACCTGGCACCGAATGGGTGCCCCGTCATGTGACGGGGAACCAGCCGGGTGGCGGACAACCCATATCGGAGATTTACCCTCTATGAGCACGACCATGCGCCAGATGCTGGAAGCCGGCATCCATTTCGGCCACCAGACCCGTTTCTGGAATCCCAAGATGGCCCCATACATCTTTGGCCATCGCAACAAAATTCACATCATCAACCTTGAGAAGACGCTGACCAAGTTCAATGAGGCGACCAGCTTCGTCAAGAAGATGTCCGCCAAGCGCGGCACGATCCTTTTTGTGGGCACCAAGCGCCAGGCGCGTGAAATCGTCGCCGAGGAAGCACAGCGTGCCGGCATGCCCTGCGTGGATGAGCGCTGGCTCGGCGGCATGCTGACCAACTTCAAGACCGTCAAGATATCGCTCAAGCGCCTCAAGGAAATGGAACAGATGGCCGAAGAGGGCGCCTTCGAAAAGATGGGCAAGAAAGAGGCCCTGATGCTCCAGCGCGAACTGGCCAAGCTGCAGAAGAGCCTGGGCGGTATCAAGGACATGACCGCGCTGCCGGATGCCATTTTCGTCATCGACGTGGGCTATCACAAGATTGCCATTACCGAAGCCAACAAGCTGGGCATTCCGGTGATTGGCGTGGTCGATACCAACCACTCGCCGATCGGCATCGATTATGTGATCCCCGGCAACGACGACTCCTCGCGTGCCATTCGCCTGTATGCCCGCGGTATGGCCGATGCCATCCTCGAAGGCAAGAGCGCTGCGATCAATGAAGTGGTTCAGCAGATGGCCCATGTGGGTGATGGCGACGAGTTCGTCGAGGTCGAAGAAGGTCAGGAGTAATCAGAATGGCAGAAATTACAGCAGGCATGGTCAAGGAGTTGCGCGAGAAGACCGATGCCCCGATGATGGAATGCAAGAAGGCGTTGACTGAAGCCGCAGGCGACATGGCCAAGGCCGAGGAAATTCTGCGCGTCAAGCTCGGCAACAAGGCGACCAAGGCGGCTACCCGCGTGGCGGCTGAAGGCGTCGTCGGCATGTTCCTGTCCGCCGATGGCAAGCTGGGTGCGGTGGTTGAAGTGAACTCCGAGACCGACTTCGTCGCCAAGAACGATGAGTTCATCGCGCTTTCCAAGGGCTGCGCCGAACTGGTCGCCACCAAGAACCCCGCTGATGTGGCTGCGCTTTCCGCACTGCCCATGGGCGAGGGCACCGTCGAGACGACGCGTTCAGCGCTGGTCGGCAAGATTGGCGAGAATATGACGATTCGTCGCTTCATGCGTGTCGAGGCGAAAGGCAAGTTGTCCTCCTACGTGCATGGCGGTTCGAAGATCGGTGTGATGGTCGATCTGATCGGCGGCGACGAGCAACTGGGCAAGGATCTGGCGATGCATATCGCGGCCTCCAAGCCCAAGTCGCTGGATGCCTCCGGCGTCCCCGCAGCACTGCTGGATACCGAGCGCCGCATCGCCATCGAAAAGGCCCGTGAGTCCGGCAAACCCGAGGCCATGCTGGAGAAGATTGCCGAAGGTACCGTCCAGAAATATCTGAAGGACGTGACGTTGCTGGGGCAGGTTTTTGTCAAGGCGGAAGACGGCAAGCAGACCATCGAACAGCTTCTCAAGGCCAAGGGTGCAACGGTCAATAGCTTCATTCTCTACATTGTGGGCGAAGGCATCGAGAAGAAGGTCAATGACTTTGCTGCCGAAGTGGCGGAGCAGGCTGCCGCTGCCGCTGCTGCCCGCAAGTAACAGGAGACCGCATGACCGCCACGCCAAGCTACAAGCGCATCCTGCTCAAGCTTTCGGGCGAAGCCCTGATGGGCGAAGATGCCTACGGCATCAACCGGGAAACCTTGTGGCGCATCGTCAATGAAGTCAAGACGGTGACCGACCTCGGTGTCGAGGTCGGGGTGGTGATCGGCGGCGGCAATATCTTTCGTGGCATGGCCGGGGCGTCCTCCGGGATGGACCGCGCCACCGCCGACTACATGGGCATGCTGGCGACGGTGATGAATGCCATGGCCTTGTCTGATGCGATGCGCCAGGCCGGCATGAACGCGCGCGTGCAATCGGCGCTGTCGATTGAGCAGGTGGTCGAGCCTTATATTCGCGGCAAGGCGATTCGCTACCTTGAAGAGGGGCGTGTCGTGATCTTCGGTGGTGGCACGGGCAATCCGTTTTTCACGACAGACACCGCCGCTGCTTTGCGTGGTTCCGAGATTGGTGCCGAGATCGTCCTCAAGGCGACCAAGGTGGATGGCGTTTATACCGCCGACCCGAAGAAGGACCCGACTGCGACGCGCTATGCGAAGATCAGCTTCGATGAGGCGATTGGCCGCAGCCTTGGCGTGATGGATGCCACGGCCTTCGCGTTGTGCCGCGACCAGAAATTGCCGATCAACGTGTTTTCGATCTTCAAGGCCGGCGCACTCAAGCGCGTCGTGATGGGCGAGGACGAAGGCACGCTCGTACATTGTTGATGAGGTGCAGGAGTTTTTCATGATTGCCGAACTCAAGAAAACCGCCGAACACAAGATGCAGAAAAGTGTCGAGGCGCTGGTGCATGACTTGGCCAAGATCCGTACAGGACGTGCACACACTGGCCTGCTTGATCACGTGCAGGTCGACTACTACGGTTCGCCCATGCCGATTAATCAGGTGGCCAATATCACCCTGATTGACGCGCGTACCATCGGTGTGCAGCCTTGGGAAAAAAACATGGTGGCGAAGGTCGAAAAGGCGATTCGCGAATCCGACCTCGGTCTGAACCCCTCGACGCAAGGCGACCTGTTGCGTATCCCCATGCCGATGCTGACCGAAGAGCGCCGGCGCGACCTGATCAAGGTCGTCAAGCATGAGGGCGAGAATGCCAAGATTGCGATCCGCAATCTGCGCCGCGATGCCAATACGCATCTCAAGGACGCGCTGAAGAAGCACGAAATTTCTGAAGATGACGAGCGTCGCACCCAGGACGATGTCCAGAAACTGACCGACAAGTATGTCGCCGAAG
Organism: uncultured Methyloversatilis sp.; assembly: GCA_964477575.1. Lineage (GTDB taxonomy): Bacteria > Pseudomonadota > Gammaproteobacteria > Burkholderiales > Rhodocyclaceae > Sulfuricystis. Next base: position 13,453 of record CAYZEA010000024.1, on the reverse strand, counting down.
TGGACAAGCTGCTGGCTGAAAAGGAAAAGGATCTGATGGCCGTCTAGGCCGTCTGCCTTTTTATTTCCATGTTCGCCAGCACGACGACTGCCATCCCCGAGTCCCGGGCGATGCCACGCCATGTGGCGATCATCATGGACGGTAACGGGCGCTGGGCCAAGAAGCGCTTCCTGCCTCGCGTTGCCGGTCACCAGCAGGGCGTCGAGACCGTGCGGGCGATGGTCAAGGCATGCATCGAGCGTGGTATTGAATACCTGACGCTGTTTGCCTTCAGTTCGGAAAACTGGCGTCGTCCCCCGGAAGAGGTGGGTTTTCTGATGAATCTCTTCGTTGCAGCGCTGGAACGCGAGATCGGACGCCTGCATGCCAACGGCGTTCGCTTGCGCGTCGTAGGGGATTTGTCCGCCTTCGAGCCGCGCCTGATCGACCTGATTCGTCGCGGTGAGAACGTCACGGCCGAGAACAAGCAACTGACGCTGACCATTGCCGCCAACTATGGGGGACGCTGGGACCTGATGCAGGCCATCAATGGGCTGGCACTGGCCTATCCTGAAAAAGCAGGTGACTATGCCGAGTCCGATCTGGCCCCCTTCCTCTCAATGAGTTACGCCCCCGAACCCGATCTGTTCATCCGCACCGGAGGCGAGCAGCGCATCAGCAACTTCCTGCTTTGGCAACTGGCCTATAGCGAACTGTATTTTACCGACAAGTTCTGGCCGGATTTCGATGCGGTGGCACTCGACGATGCCATCGGGAGTTTCCGGCAGCGCGAGCGTCGCTTTGGTCGCACCAGCGAGCAACTGCTAGCGGCGGACACTACCGTCTCGCCAGCGTTGACTATTGCCAGCAATGTCCAGTGAACTGGGCGCGCGGGTCATCACCGCGCTGTTCCTGGTTGCAGGATTTCTCGCTGTCCTCTTCTTGCTTTCCCCTGTGGCAGTTACCTTGGTGTTTGCCTTGATCATGACGCTTGCGGCTTGGGAGTGGGCTGGGTTGATGAAGGCGGGCCAAGCTTTGCGAATACTGTATGCCGGTGTGGTGCTGCTCTCCTGTCTGGTGTTGTGGTTGCAAGCCTTGAATAGCTTTCCCGTCCTTTGGGCGATTGCCGCTCTCTTCTGGCTAGGCTTGGCACCGTTCTGGCTGGCCACGCGACGTTCTGTGGGTACTTCGGGTTACTTTATTGGCTGGGTATTGTTGGTGCCAACCTGGGCCGCGCTGGTGGATCTGCACAGCCGCAGTCCGGTGCTTTTGCTGGCCGTGATGGCCCTGGTCTGGATTGCCGATATCGCTGCTTATTTCACCGGACGTGCATTCGGCAAGCATAAGCTGGCACCCGCAATCAGTCCGGGCAAGACTTGGGAGGGCGTGGCTGGTGCGGTGGTCGGCGTGATGATCTATGGCCTTTGGGCTGCTAATCAGTTACCAGCAATTGCGGATGTGACACCGGTCTTTATGGCAGGCGCCTTGTTGTTGCTGACGGCTTTGAGTATTGTCGGCGACTTGTTCGAGTCGATGATCAAGCGCCAGGCGAACATGAAGGACAGTAGCCAGTTGCTGCCTGGGCATGGCGGTATTCTCGATCGTATTGACAGCCAGACGTCGACCTTGCCGGTCGTGGCGCTGGCCTTGCTGCTGGTGAGCCAATGACACGTCAAACACGCCAAAAATTGACCATCCTGGGGGCAACCGGATCGATTGGCGTCAGCACGCTCGATGTGGTGGCGCGTCACCCAGATCGGTATGAAGTCCTGGCCTTGACCGGCAATAGCCGCATTGAGGCGCTATTTACGCAGTGTTTGCAACATCGGCCACGCTTTGCCGTGGTGGGGGATGGCAAGGATGTCGCGGGCCTGACCGAGCGTTTGCGTGCCCATGGTTTGGCGACCGAGGTGTTGGCGGGCCCCGCAGCGCTGGAAAGGGTGGCCTCCCTGCCAGAGGTCGATGCGGTCATGGCGGCGATTGTCGGTGCGGCAGGCTTGCCGTCGGCGCTGGCCGCCGTGCGTGCCGGCAAGCGCATCCTGCTGGCGAACAAGGAAGCGCTCGTCATGGGCGGTGCCCTGTTCATGGAGGAGGTGCGGCGCCATCGGGCGGTTCTGCTGCCGATCGACAGCGAGCACAATGCCGTCTTCCAGTCCATGCCGGCCGACTATTCGGGCGATCCAACACGCGTCGGCGTGCGCCATATCCTGCTCACGGCTTCCGGTGGGCCTTTCCGTACGACACCGTTGGAGCGCTTGCAGCAGGTGACGCCGGCCGAGGCTTGTGCGCATCCCAACTGGTCGATGGGCCGCAAGATCTCGGTCGACTCGGCCACTATGATGAACAAGGGCCTGGAGGTGATCGAGGCGCGCTGGTTGTTCAACCTGACGCCCGATCAGATCGAGGTCGTGATCCACCCGCAGAGTGTCATCCACTCGCTGGTCCAGTATGTGGACGGCTCGGTGCTGGCCGAGTTGGGCAATCCCGACATGCGTACACCGATTGCCCATGCGCTTGCCTGGCCAGAGCGCATAGATGCAGGTGTTGCACCACTGGACCTGCCAGCGATTGCCCAACTCAATTTCGAGCGCCCGGATTTTGAACGCTTCCCCTGCCTGGCACTGGCCTATCGGGCACTGCGTGCCGGAGGCATCGCACCGACCGTGCTGAATGCCGCCAATGAAGTCGTAGTCGCCGCCTTCCTTGAGGAACGTCTGCCTTTCCTGGCGATTGCCGACATCATTGCCGCCACGCTCGACGCCATCGAGCCGGCAGTGGCCGTTGATCTGCCGACCATCCTGGCCGCCGATGCGCAGGCCCGGGACGTTGCTCGCGAACTGATTGAGCGGCGCGCCGGATGAACATAGGCGGCGCGGTCTGGGTACTCGGGGCATTCGTGCTGGCCCTCGGCGTGCTGATCACGGTTCACGAGTTGGGGCATTACACGGCAGCGCGCTGGTGCAATGTCAAAATTCTGCGCTTCTCTGTCGGTTTTGGGCGTCCCTTGTGGCTGCGGCGCTGGGGCAAAGATGGCACCGAGTGGGCCGTGTCGGTATTTCCGCTCGGCGGCTACGTCAAGATGCTCGACGAACGGGAGGGGGCGGTAGCTCCCGAAGACGCCTATCGTGCGTTTAACCGTCAGTCTGTAGGACGACGCAGCCTGATTGTGGTGGCCGGCCCTGTGGCGAACCTCATGCTGGCCGTGCTTCTCTATTGGCTACTGTTCATGCAAGGCGTTGAGGAACCTCGGCCGATACTGGCCAGCCCGCCCGCCGGCACGCTTGCCGCCATGACAAAAGTCGGCGCTGGCGAGACGGCACGCAAGGTTTCCGGTGTTCCGGTCGCCACCTGGTCGGAGTTTCGCTGGGAGGTGTTGCAGCGAGCCTTGAACCAAGAGGTCATCGCCATCGAAACGATCGATGCGCGGGGCGTGATCGCCATTCGCCGACTTGACACTGCGCATTTGTCCAGTGATGCGCTGGAGGGCGACATCTTGCAGCCGCTCGGACTGCGCCTGATGCGTCCCGATTTGCCGGCCGTGCTCGGCAGTATTCAGGCTGGATCTCCCGCCGAAGCAGCTGGGCTCCTACCGGGAGATCGGGTGATGGCGCTGGATGGCCAGCCAGTCAGCGGTTGGCATGCCGTGGCGCAGGGAATTCGCGAGGCCGGCGCGCGCGAGATTGTGCTGGTGGTGCGGCGTGGCGAGCAGCAACTCGAATTCAGGGTGACACCTGAACTGATGGCGTCCGCAGAAGGGGAAAGCAAACCCCGTGCGCGTATTGGCATCGCGGTACGCGATGATCCCGAGTTGCGCCGCAACGCCTGGGTGATGGTTAGTTACGGCCCGGTCGAGTCGATGCGTCGTGCATTGACGCAAACCTGGGAAACCGCAGTGTTGAGCCTGCGCATGATGGGACGCATGCTGATGGGCGAACTATCGCTCAAGAACATCTCGGGACCGGTCACTATCGCTGACTATGCCGGCCAGTCGGCGCGCATGGGTGCCGAGCATTATTTGCGCTTTCTGGCACTGATCAGCATCAGCCTTGGCGTACTGAACTTGCTGCCCATCCCGGTGCTGGATGGCGGGCATTTAATGTATTATCTCGCGGAGGTCATCAAGGGTGGCCCCCTTTCCGAGCGGATCATGGAAGTAGGCCAGCAAATTGGTCTTACGCTGCTTGCCCTGTTGATGGCCCTCGCGTTTTACAACGACATCAATCGTCTGATTTCTGGCTGACGCATGAAATTCACATTCCCGATTATTGCTGGCTTGGCGGCGCTGCTGATCAGTGCGAGCGCGGCCGCTTTCAGTTCCTTCATTGTGCGCGATATTCGCGTCGAGGGCATCCAGCGTACTGAGGCCGGCACTGTTTTCAGCTATCTGCCCGTCAAGGTCGGCGATACATTGACCGAAGATAAAGCGGCTCAGGCGATCAAGACGTTGTTCGGCACAGGTTTTTTCAAGGATGTGCGACTCGAAGTCGAAGGGGATGTGCTGGTGGTGCTGATCGAGGAACGTCCGGCGATTGCTTCGTTGGATTTTGTCGGCACCAAGGCTTTCGACAAGGAACAGCTGCGCAAAGGCTTGCGCGAGGTTGGATTATCCGAGTCGCGCATTTTCGACCGTTCGCTGGTCGAGCGTGCGGAGCAGGAACTCAAGCGCCAATATCTGTCACAAGGACACTATGCGGCGCAAATTACCACGACAGTGACACCGCTGGAGCGCAATCGTGTGGGTATTTCCTTTGGTGTGGATGAGGGCGAGATCGCCAAGATTCGCCAGATCAATATTGTGGGTGCCAAGGCTTTTAAGGAAAAGGAGCTCCTTGAGCTTTTTAAATTAGCGACGCCGGGATGGTTGACTTGGTATACAAAGAACGACCAGTATTCGAAGCAGAAGCTCTCGGGCGACCTGGAGACCTTGCGTTCATATTATCTTGATCGCGGTTACATCGAGTTCAACATCGAATCCACCCAGGTTTCGATCTCGCCCGACAAGCAGGATATCTACATCACCGTCAATATCAATGAGGGCGACCAGTATTCCGTTTCCGCAGTTAAGCTTGCAGGCGAATTGTTATTGCCCGAGGCTCAGTTGCTCAAGTTGGTGTCCATCAAGCCGGGCAAACTGTTTTCGCGGGAAGAGGTGACAGCGACGACCAAGGCGATCAGCGAACGCTTGTCGAACGATGGCTACGCGTTTGCCAACGTTAATGCGGCCCCTGAAATCGATAAGGAAAAAAAGCAGGTGGCTTTTACCTTCTTCGTCGATCCGGGGCGTCGCGTGTATGTGCGCCGCATCCAGATTCAAGGCAATACGCGCTCGCGCGACGAGGTGATCCGCCGGGAAATGCGTCAGATGGAGGCCGCCTGGTATGACGGCGAGAAGATCAACAAGTCGCGTACGCGTGTGGACCGTTTGGGCTATTTCGATGAGGTAACGGTCGAAACGCCTGCAGTGCCGGGTACGACGGACCAAGTGGATCTTAGGGTCACCGTGAAGGAAAAGCCGACGGGCAACATGATGTTAGGTGCAGGCCTGTCAAGTTCGGAAGGTTTGGTGTTTTCGGGTTCGTTGCAACAGCAAAACCTGTTTGGCAGCGGCAAGCATGTGGGGGTAGGTTTCAACACCAGCAAGATCAACAAGCTGTATTCATTCTCCTATACCGATCCTTACGCTACGATCGATGGCATTAGTCGTGGTTTCGATGTATACATGCGCGACACCGATACGGAAAAGACCACGACGCTTGCAACCTACGCGACTAAATCGTTTGGCGGCGGGGTACGTTACGGGTTCCCGATCGGTGAAGACGACAATATCAATTTTGGCTTGGCGGTCGATTCGACCCAGATTAAGGAAACAACCAATACGCCACAGCGTTTTAAGGATTTCATTGCCCAATATGGCGATAAATACACTGGTCTGATTGGCTCGCTGGGTTGGGCCAAGGACACGTTGGATAGCCGTATTTATCCAATGCTAGGCTATGTCGTCCGACTCAATGGCGAGGTGGGCGTAGGGAGTTCGCTTAAGTACTACCGTGCAAATGCTCAGTATCAACGCTATTTCCCCCTTGGGCGCGACTATACGCTGATGCTGAATAGCGAGTTTGGGTTGGCCGATGGGTTTGGCGAACGTCCATTACCTTTCTACAAGTACTATTACGCGGGGGGTGTTGGTTCGGTGCGCGGTTACAAAGCAGGCTCGTTGGGCGAGGTTGATGACTCGACCGGCGATCGCTTGGGCGGCGACCGCCGTTTGGTTGCCAACGCAGAATTTTTGTTCCCAATGCCGGGAGGCGGGCAGGATAAATCGCTGCGCCTTGGTGCGTTTTTCGATGCGGGCTGGGTTTGGGGTATCGGGCAAAAAGTGAATGTGGGCGATTTGCGCTATAGCGCGGGTTTATCCTTGGCATGGACCTCGCCGCTCGGCCCACTCAAGTTTAGCCTTGCCCAACCGCTCAACAAGAAGGATGGCGATCAGACCCAGCGCCTTCAGTTCCAGATGGGTACTTTGTTCTAAGTAGGAGAAATGATGAGCATGTTGCTGAAGTCCCTTGTTCCGCTATTGATTGCCTTGTTGGCAACGCCGGTTTTCGCAGAAAATAAAATCGGCTTCGTGAATGGTCAGCGTGTGGTCAATGAGTCGCCTCAGGCTAAAAAATCCAAGCAAAAGATCGAAAAAGAATTCGAACGTCGCGACCAGGAGTTGCAGCAATTGTCCAAGCGCTTGCAATCTATGCAGGAGGGGCTGGAAAAGAATGGCATGACCATGTCGGAGTCCGAGCGACGCAGCAAGGAGCGCGAATTCGGGGAGATGAACCGCGATTTTCAGCGCAAGCAGCGCGAATTCAAGGAAGACCTGAATCTGCGTCAGAATGAAGAAATGGCCGCCATCTTCGAACGTGCCAACAAGGTGATCAAGCAGATTGCCGAGGCGGAGAAGTTCGACCTGATTGTGCAGGAAGCCGTTTATTTCAGCCCGCGTATCGACATTACCGACAAGGTTATCAAGGCGCTTGGCGATGGCGCAGTCGCGAAATAAGACCTTGCTGTGGTGCGTAGCCTCGCGGAGATCGTCGCACGCTTTGGCGGCGAACTGAAAGGCGATGGGGCGCTGCGGATCGAGGGGCTTGCCACACTTGATTCTGCGGAGCCCCAGCACCTCAGCTTCCTCGCCAACCCGAAGTATCGCGGACAGTTGCACTCAACCCGTGCAGGCGCGGTCATCCTGGCCGCCGACATGGCCGGGTTTTGCCCGGTTGCGGCCATTGTTACGCCGCAGCCTTATCTTTACTTTGCCCGCCTCTCGCAGTGGCTGTCTGATGTCCCTGTACCGCTACAGGGCATCCATGCTGCCGCCGTTGTCGAGTCTCCCATGCCGCCGTCGGTTAGCATCGCGGCACATTGCTGGATCGGCACAGACGTTGAGATCGGCGAGGGCAGCGTGTTGTATCCAGGGGTGGTGGTTTATCCGGGCTGCCGCATTGGCCGACGCGCAATTATCCATGCGGGTGCAGTGATCGGTTCAGATGGCTTCGGTTTCGCGAAAGACGGCGAGACCTGGATCAAGATTGCCCAGACCGGCCGGGTGATCGTCGGCAACGATGTCGAGATTGGTGCGAATACCACGATTGATCGCGGTGCGTTGGAGGATACGGTGATCGAAGATGGCGTCAAACTCGACAACCAGATCCAGATCGGTCACAACGTTCGGATTGGCAAAAATACGGCGTTAGCCGGCTGCGTCGGTATCGCCGGCAGTGCAAAAGTCGGCGCCGGCTGTACGGTGGGCGGCGGTGCAATCATTCTCGGCCATTTGTCTTTGGCCGATAACGTGCATGTCTCGGCAGGTACACTGGTGACGAAGTCGATCATGCGACCGGGCAGCTATACCGGTACGGTGCCCTTCATGGCGCACGACGACTGGCAGAAGAACTTTGCCCGTTTGCGCCATCTCGACGCGATGGCCGATAAAATACGCGCGCTTGAAAAGCGCCTGTCTGAACTGGAGAAAAAAGCATGACGGTCCCCTCCGTACCAACGACGATGGACATCCACCAGATCCTTGAATATCTGCCCCATCGTTATCCCATCCTGCTGGTGGACCGCGTGCTGGACGTTGTGCCCAACGAGCGTATTACGGCGCTCAAGAATGTCAGCATGAACGAGCCGTTCTTTCCGGGACACTATCCCCATCATCCGGTCATGCCTGGCGTGCTGATCATCGAAGCGATGGCGCAGACGGCGGCGATCCTGTCGTTCAAAAGCATGGGCGACAAACCGGACGAAAAATCGGTTTACTACTTCGCCGGTATCGATGGCGCGCGCTTCAAGCGCCCAGTCAGCCCCGGCGACCAGTTGATCATCGAGGTTTCCATCATCGTCTGCAAGCGTGGTGTTTGGAAATTCGCGGCGCAAGCCAAAGTCGATGGACAAATTGCTGCTGAAGCCGAACTGATGTGTACGGTTCGCAAATTGGAAGCGTAATCGATGGCCACGGTGATTCATCCCACCGCACTGGTCGATGCGGGCGCGCGACTGGGCGAGCGCGTCGAGATCGGGGCCTATTCCGTGATTGGCGCCGGCGTCGAGGTTGGCGATGACACCTGGATCGGGCCGCATGTCGTGATCAACGGGCCGACGAAGATCGGCCGCGCGAACCGCATTTTTCAGTTCGCTTCGTTGGGCGAGCAGCCGCAGGACAAGAAATACGCCGGCGAACCGACGACGCTGGAAATCGGCGATCGCAACACGATTCGCGAGTTCTGTACCTTCAATCGCGGCACGATTCAGGATGCCGGGGCGACGCGCGTCGGCAACGACAACTGGATCATGGCCTATGTGCACATTGCGCACGATTGCCAGGTTGGCAACCAGACGATCTTTGCCAACAATGCCCAACTGGCCGGGCATGTGCAGGTGGGCGACTGGGCGATTCTTGGCGGTTTTACCGTGGTGCATCAGTTCGTGCGTATCGGTGCGCACAGCATGACAGCGATGGGTACGATCTTGTTGCAGGATTTGCCGCCTTATGTCACCGCCTCCGGCAATCCTTCGGCGCCGCATGGCATCAACAGCGAGGGTCTGAAGCGGCGCGGCTTTTCGTCCGGGGCGATTGCGGCGTTGAAGCGTGCCTATAAGGCGCTGTACCGCAACGGACTTAAGCTCGAAGAGGCGACGGCACAGATTGCGGCCGAGGGTTTTGATGAGGTGAAGGTATTGTCCGACTTCCTTGCGGCCCCCGGACGCGGCATCATTCGCTGAACGCCCCATGACGCGTATTGCCATAGTGGCAGGCGAGGCCTCCGGTGATTTGCTGGCCGCTCACCTGATCGAAGCCCTCAGGCGCCGTCTTCCCAGCGCCGACTTTTGCGGTATTGGCGGGCCGAAGATGCAGCGCGTCGGCTTTGATGCCTGGTGGCCGTCCGAGACGCTGGCGGTGCGCGGCTATGCCGAGGTATTGCGACACTACCGCGAAATTACGCGGGTGCGGCGCCAGTTGCTCGCCCGCCTGCTGGATGAAAAACCGGATGTCTTCATCGGTGTCGACGCACCGGACTTCAACCTCTGGCTGGAACGCAAGCTGAAAAGCGCCGGCATTCGCACCGTGCATTACGTCAGCCCGTCGGTATGGGCCTGGCGGGGGGGGCGTGTCGGCAAGATTGCGCGCTCCTGCGATCGCCTGCTGGCGCTGTTTCCCTTCGAGCCGCCGCTGTATGAGAAGACCGGCCTGGACGTGAGCTACGTCGGTCATCCGCTGGCCGATGTATTGCCGTTGGAAGTCAGTCGCAGTGCCGCGCGCGAGCGCTTGAACTTGTCGCCAGCCAGCCGTCCGGTATTTGCCCTGCTGCCCGGCAGCCGCCAGTCCGAGTTGCACTACATGGCGGAAACTTTTATCCGCACGGCCGTGCTGCTGCATGAGCAGCATCCCGATGCGCTGTTCCTCGTGCCGCTGGTTTCGCGCGAGACCCGCGATATTTTCGAAACGGCCTTGTGGAAGCTGGAGGCGCAGGAGCGGCCGATCAAGTTGCTGTTCGGTCATGCGCAGGATGCCTTGGCCGCCGCCGACGTGGCGCTCGTCGCCAGCGGCACGGCCACCCTCGAAGCCGCGCTGCTCAAGGCGCCGATGGTGATTACCTATCGCATGTCGCCTTGGTCGTGGCAGCTCATGAAACGCATGCGTTACCAGCCCTGGGTGGGCCTGCCGAACATTCTTGCCGGGCGTTTTCTGGTGCCGGAGTTGCTGCAGAACGAGGCCACGCCGGAAAAGCTGGCCGAGGCACTGCATGCGCTGGTCGATGATGTGGCGCGCAAGGCCGGGATGGAAGCAGCCTTTCATGACATGCACCGCCTGCTACGTCAGGATACCGCCGAGAAAGCCGCCGCAGCGATCATTTCGCTGTTGCCCGCATGACGATTTGCGGCGTCGACGAAGCCGGTCGTGGCCCGCTGGCCGGGCCGGTGGTTGCGGCCGCCGTCATCCTCGACCCGGCCAAGCCGATCATCGGTCTGGCCGATTCCAAGAAGCTTTCCGCCGCGCGCCGCGAAAAACTGGCCGTGGAAATCCGCGCCAAAGCCCTGGCATGGTGTGTGGCCGAGGCAAGTGTCGAAGAAATCGACAGCCTCAATATCCTGCAGGCCACCTTGCTGGCCATGCAACGTGCCGTGGCGGGATTGACGCAGACGCCGAGCGAGGTGCTGATTGATGGCAATCGCTGCCCGAAGCTTTCGCTACCGGCCCGGGCGATCATCGGTGGCGATGCCAGCGTTGCGGAAATTTCAGCCGCTTCGATCCTTGCCAAAACCGTGCGCGATGCCGGCCTGCTGGCCTTGCATGCGCAATTCCCCGAGTATGGCTTTGATCGCCACAAGGGCTATGGCACGGCGGCGCATCTGGAGGCATTGCGCCGCTTCGGACCAAGCCCGGCGCACCGCCGCAGCTTTGCGCCGGTGCGCGAACAACGGGCGTTATTCGCATGAAGACGATCACCTCGCGCGACAACCCGACGTTCAAGGAACTGCGGGCGCTTGCATGCGGCGTGCGGCGCACGCGCGAAGAGGGGCTTGCGCTGCTGGATGGCCCGCATCTCGTGACGGCGGCGCTGGATAAGGGGCTGCTCCCCGATCTACTGACCATCAGTGAATCGGCGCTGGACAATCCGGAGGTAGGTGCGTTGCTGGCGCGTGTTACGGCGGTGCCGGTGCTTTGCCTGCGCGATGCGCTGTTCCGCGAGCTGAGCGAACTGGCGCATCCGGTGGGCATCCTCGCACGTATTGCCGTCCTGCCAGCGCCGACTTTTCCAGTGACCGGCGATTGCTTGTTGCTTGATGCCGTGCAGGATGCCGGCAATGTGGGCACGCTCCTGCGCACCGCCGCGGCCGCAGGGGTGCTGGACGTGCTGCTCGGCGCGGGCTGCGCCGGGGCGTGGTCGCCGCGTGTATTACGCGCCGGGCAGGGGGCGCACTTTGGGCTGCGCATTCGCGAGCAAGTGGACCTGCTGGCTTTCCTGAAAGAATATCCGGGGATTTCCGTGGCCGCCGTCGCGCATGATGGGGAGCCTGTCTATGCGCTTGCCTATAGCCAACCGACGGCTTGGTTGTTCGGCAGCGAAGGCCGGGGTGTGTCGCCGGAACTGATGGCCGCAGTTCGCCAGCGTGCGACGATTCCGCTGGTGCCGGGGAGCGAATCCCTGAACGTTTCCGCCGCCGCCGCCATTTGTCTGTTTGAAATGCGTCGGCAAAGAGTGTTCGATCATAGTTGTACAATAAGTCCGTACAACTAAAAGGAGGTCGTCATGACCATCGAAACCACCTACAGCCAAGCGCGCGAGCAGTTCAAAACGCTGATGGACCGCGCAGTCGACGACCGTGAAGTGATCTTGGTACGCCGCCGCTCCGGGGATGCTGTGGCGATGATTGCCGCCGATGAATTGCAGAGTCTGATGGAGACGGCACATTTGCTGCGCTCGCCGAAGAATGCAGAACGTCTGCTGGCTGCTTTGGCACGCGCCCGGGCCGGCGAGGCCGCACCCATGCCTGTCGATACCCTTGAGAAACACTATGGCCTCAAAGCATGAGGTCAAACGCGACGCGGTGTTTCAGCCTGAGTTTCTGGAAGACCTGAGCTACTGGGTGGAAACGGAACGCCGCACGGCCAAGCGACTGCTGGAACTGGTCAAGGCCACGTTGCGCGATCCTTTCAAGGGCATCGGCAATCCCGAGCCGCTGAAGTATCTGGGCGCGGATGTCTGGTCGCGTCGCATCACGCAAGAGCACCGCTGCGTTTATCTGGTGAAAGCGGAGCGGATTGAGTTTCTGCAAGGCCGCTATCACTACTGAGCTTGCGTTTGGCCTCTTGCCGCTGCAAGCGAAAATAGCGGGCACGATTTCTGGAAAGTCGACGCGGGTAAGACGGCGTGGAAAGCGCGGATATGGGTGGAAATGTGGGAACGTCAACCGGGCTGTTGCTGCTGACGGCGGGGATGGCGTGGGCGGGCGGGGGAAATCGTGGTCTATCCTTTATTATTGCAAAACGCATCACATTCAACGATCGACGATCAGTGGATGGTTTGAGTACCCAAGAATTCGATTCGAAAATCGATTCGATGAGTTTTTCAACACAATACGGCCTTAGACGCCGTTCAGGACGACCAATGCATCCCCGTCAGCAGTTCGGCAACCTCAGTCAGTCTGGTTTCCGCTCAGAGATAGAGGCGAACAACTGCGGTCAGGTTCTCGCTTCCATGGCCTTGCATCATGGCCATCTGCATCACTGCGCGGGCAGCATCAGCCATAGGAACCAGTCCTCCATGGGTCGCAGCGGTCGCGTTCACATAGCCAAAATCCTTTTCAACCAACTCTACCGGGAACATCGGCGTGAAGTTTCCTGACAGCATCCCGGCTGCAGCATTCTTCGTGGCGGGGCTGACAACAGGCGTAGAGCCAATGATTTCAATGGCGCGCGCCAGATCGAGGTCAGTTGCTTTGAGCATACCGATTACCTCGGCCACCGCTGCTACTTGAATACCGAGCAGTGCATTGACCGCTAGTTTGATCGCTGCACCCGATCCATTCGGTCCAGCGTGATGAACCGTCGTCCCCATTGCTTTCAACACTGAGTCAGCGCGCTTCACGACCTCAGCAGAACCTCCAACCAGAAAACTCAATTGCGCCGTTTCAGCTTGCGGCCTTGATCCGACAACAGGTGCATCTAGAAAAGCGTACCCACAGTGTTGCAAGTCTTTGGCAAGGGAGTGAACCCAACTAACCGTAAGCGTTGAAGTCTCGATGGCGACTGCGCCCTCCGACATCCCCCGCAGGGCGCCAATCTCGGGGTCGAGCCAAACCTGTTTTGATGCCTCATTGTCTCGCACCATCGAAATTACGTAATCTGCACGCAACGCCGCCTCGCTGCGCATTTCGCGGAACGTGACCGCTGATTTCGCTTCATCGTGACCGATGATGG
>CAYZEA010000023.1:0-44570 GCA_964477575.1 uncultured Methyloversatilis sp. | reverse complement strand
GCCGGACTGTTAATCCGTAGGTCCCTGGTTCGAGCCCAGGTCGGGGAGCCAAATTAAAAAGCCAGATCAATGAGTTGCGTTGATCTGGCTTTTTTCATTCAGGGCTCCCTTAGCGGAATCGTCGCTGGGAAAAACAGAATTAAGCTAATTGCTCCTGTTTCTCGAAGTCTGATGGGCTGACATAGTGGCCCAAGTAAAATGCGAAACCAATGCAGCTCGACAAACATACCCCCATGATGCAGCAGTACCTCCGCCTCAAGGCGGCGCATCCTGACGTGCTGCTGTTCTATCGCATGGGGGATTTCTACGAGTTGTTCTATGAGGATGCCGAGCGGGCGGCGCGTCTGCTTGACATCACGCTGACGAAGCGCGGGCAGTCGGCGGGGCAGCCGATTCCGATGGCGGGCGTGCCCTACCATGCCGCCGAACAGTATCTGGCGCGGCTGGTAAAGCTGGGCGAGTCGGTGGCGATTTGCGAGCAGATCGGCGACCCGGCGACCAGCAAGGGGCCGGTAGAGCGGCAGGTGGTGCGCATTGTCACCCCCGGCACGTTGACCGACGCGGCGCTGCTCGATGACCGCAGCGACAGCCTGTTGCTGGCGTTCTTCCAACAGAAACAGCGGATCGGCCTTGCCTGGCTGAATCTTGCCAGCGGCGAACTGCGCTTGCTCGAAACGGCGGCGCATGCCCTGCCCGCGCAACTGACGCGGCTGCGTCCGGCTGAAATCCTGCTGGGGGAAAGTGTTCAATCCGAAGCGCTTGCTGAAAAATCGGCGCCTCAGTTGGCTAATTTGAGACGGCGCCCGGACTGGCATTTCGACACCGCCAGCGCCGTGCAACTGCTCACCGGGCATTTCGGCACCCGCGACCTCGCCGCCTTCATCGGCAGCGAGGAGGAAGCGCCGCTGGCCATTGGTGCGGCCGGCGCCCTGCTGCGTTATGCCCAGGCCACCCAGTTGCAGGCGCTCGGCCATGTCACCGGGCTGACGCTGGAGCGCGAATCGCAGTGGCTGCGCCTCGATCCGGCGACACGGCGCAATCTTGAAATTACCGAGACCCTGCGCGGCGAGCCATCTCCCACGCTGCTGAGCCTGTTCGACACCTGCCACACCTCACTCGGCGCGCGCTGGCTGCGCCACAGCCTGCATCACCCGCTGGCAGACCGCAAGCGGGCCGCCCAACGCCATGCTGCCATTGCCGACTTGTTGGCAAGCGATGAACGGCTCGACACGCTGGCAGGCTCTCTCAAGGGCGTTGCCGATGTCGAGCGTATCGGCAGCCGTATTGCGCTGAAATCCGCCCGGCCACGGGAACTGGCCGCCCTGCGTGATACGCTCCAGCGCCTGCCTGCGCTGGCGGCCCCGATCACGGCAAGCCAAGGTCTGCTGCAACAGATCGGCACCGACCTCGCCGTACCGGCCAACTGCCTTGCTCGACTTGAGCAGACGGTGGCGGAAGATCCCCCTGCCCTGTTGCGCGAAGGCGGCGCGATTGCCAACGGCTTCGATGCCGAGCTGGATGAACTGCGCGGCATCCAGTCGAACTGCGGCGAATTCCTGCTGGCGCTGGAGGCGCGCGAGAAGGAACGCACGCAGATTCCCAGCCTCAAGGTCGAATACAACAAGGTGCATGGCTTCTACATCGAGGTCACGCATGCGCATGTGGGCAAGGTGCCGGACGACTACCGCCGCCGCCAGACGCTGAAGAATGCCGAGCGCTACATCACGCCCGAGTTGAAAGCCTTCGAGGACAAGGCGCTCTCGGCCAACGACCGCGCGCTGGCACTGGAAAAGCGCCTCTACGACGAACTGCTCGAAGCGCTCGCCGCCCACATCAGCGAACTGCAACGCATCGCCCGCGCCCTGGCGCTGCTCGACGGCCTGTGTGCCTTCGCCACCACAGCGCAGCGCTACGACTACTGCGCGCCGGCATTTGTCGAGCACCCCTGCATCGAGATTCGCGGCGGCCGTCATCCGGTGGTCGAGCGGCAAGTCGATTCATTCATCGCCAACGATCTTGACCTGACGCCGAACCGCCGCATGCTGATCGTCACCGGCCCGAACATGGGCGGCAAATCGACCTACATGCGCCAGACCGCGCTGATCGTGCTGCTCGCCCATTGCGGCAGCTTCGTGCCGGCCACGCAGTGCCGGCTCGGGCCGATTGATGCGATTCATACCCGGATTGGCGCTTCAGACGACCTCGCCTCGGGCCGCTCCACCTTCATGGTCGAGATGACCGAAGCCGCCGCCATCCTCAATGGCGCGACCGACAAGTCGCTGGTGCTGATGGATGAGATCGGCCGTGGCACCTCGACCTTCGACGGCCTCGCGCTGGCCTTCGCCATCGCCCGCCAACTGGTCGAAAAAACGCGCTGCTGGACGCTGTTCGCCACCCACTACTTCGAACTGACGCGGCTCGCCGAGGATCACCCGACCTGTGCCAATGTGCATCTGGATGCGGTCGAGCATGGCAAGAGTATTGTCTTCATGCACGCCGTCGAATCCGGCCCGGCTTCGCAGTCCTACGGTATCCAGGTGGCCGCGCTGGCGGGCATTCCGCCGGCGGTGTTGCGCGAGGCAAAGCGCCGGCTGGTCGAACTGGAAAACCGCGAAGCGGCGGCCGGGCCGCAGCCGGACATGTTTTCTGTTCCAGCCGCCGTCCCGCCAGCGTCGACTTTTTCAGCCGAGCCGCATCCCGCCCTTGAAGCCCTGCAGCACCTCGACCCGGATACTCTCAGCCCGCGCGAGGCGCTGGAAAAGCTCTACGAACTGAAAACCCTGGCAGGGTCTGCCTGATGGAATTCCTGCCCGACTGGCCTCTCTCCTTCAACACGCAGTCCGCCTTCGGTCTGCTGTTGCTCGCCGGCGTCATCGGCGGCTATCTCGCCCATCGGATTACCTGGCTGCCGTCGGTCACCGGCTTCATGGCCGTCGGTCTGCTGATCGGCCCTTCCGGGCTTGACTTGCTCACCGAGGATGCCCTCGAACTGACCCGGCCGATCATCAGCATCTCGCTCGGCCTGATCCTCTATCGGCTCGGCCTGACGCTGGATTTGTCGGCCCTGCGACGAGATCCCGACCTCGTCATCATCGCCCTGGTCGAAAGCGGCGTCACCTTCACCCTCTGTTTTGCCCTGCTCGATGCATTGGGAATGCCGGCCCTGGTGGCCGGTCTGACGGCAGCCATCGTCATCTCGTCCTCGCCGGCGATTCTGCTGCACGTGGCCCACGAAATGAATGCCGCCGGCCCGGTCACCGAACGCGCCAAGGAATTGGTCGCCCTCAATAACGTGCTGTCCTTCTTTGCTTTTTCGGCCCTCCTGCCGATGAGCCACCTGAGCGTCGAAGCCAGTTGGGAAACGGCCATTTTCCAGCCGATCTATCAGTTGCTGGGGTCGATCCTGGTCGGCATCGCAATCGCCGCGATTCTGGTTACGGTCGCGCGCCAAACGCGCCAGGCCCCGCAATATCGGCTGGCGCTGATCATCGGCGCGCTCATGCTCGGCGTCGGCGTGGCACGCATCCTCAACCTCTCGGCCCTGTTCGTACCGCTGGTCATCGGTCTGACCGTCAGGGCCTTCGAAAAGGACGAATTGCTTTCCGATGTCACCTTCGGCGAAGCCTTCGAACTGTTTTTCATTGTGCTGTTCGTCTATGCCGGCGCCCACATCGACCTGGATGCCCTGCGCGAACTGGGTTGGGTAGCTTTGGCGCTGGTGGCGGTACGTATTGTGGCCAAGCTACCTACCGTCTATGGCTTCAGCCGGCTGTATGGCCTCGACGTTCGTCCCGCCGCCGCCAGCGGCATGTTGCTGATTCCCATGGCCGGCCTAGCCATCGGACTGGCGCAAACCGCCCACCGCCTGTTCGCCATCGAAGCCGAGCAACTCACCGCCATCGTGCTGGCGGCAGTCGCCATTTTGGAGACCATCGGCCCGCCGATTGCCGCCTGGGCCTTTCGCCTGGCCGGGGAAGCAAAAGTCGACGCTGGCGGGACGGCAGAAAAGCACGTTTAAACGCCGGGTTCGTGGGTTTCAAAGCGCCGGTGGGTGCTGGCCAGATATTCGTGGGAGCGCATCTCGATCAGGCGCGACACGGTGCGGCCAAACTCCCCGGATTGCGGGCCGGCCACATAAAGTTCTTCGGCCGCTACCTCGGCCGCCAACACCAGCTTGACGCGATGGTCGTAACAGACATCGACCAGCCAGGTAAAGCGGCGTGCCGCATTGGCCATTTCGGCCGTCATGCGCGGAACGCCAGAAACAATCAAGGTGTGAAAGTTGTGCGCCAGATCGAGGTAGTCGTTCTGGGAGCGCGGTCCGCCACACAAGGTGGTAAAGCCGAACCAGACGACCCCTGGGGCACGGTGCACGACCGGAATTTCCCGGCCGGCAATCGGCAGCGGCTGGGCATGCCCCTCGCCATGAGCGAGCTGCGCGAACAACTGCATCAGGCGTGCATCGGGATGCACATCGAGCAGATAAACCTGCGCCTGCTCCAGCGCCCGCAGCCGATAATCGATGCCGGCGTCGACCTTGATGACATCGAGTTTTTCTTCCAGCAGGGCCAGCGTCGGCAGCAGCCGTTCGCGCTGCAGGCCATTCGGATACAGGCCGTTGGGCGGGTAGTTCGAAGTGATGCAGAACAGCACGCCGGCATCGAACAGCGCCTGCATCAGGCGGCCGAGGATCATCGCATCGGCAATATCGGAGATATGAAACTCGTCGAAACACATCAGGCGCGTTTCCTTGGCGACCTGTGCGGCTACCTTGGCGAGCGGATCGGCCTCGTTGCCAACGGACTGCAGTCGCTCGTGAACTTCGCGCATGAAGGCATGGAAATGCACGCGCCGCTTGCGCTGATAAGGCACGGTTTCAAAAAAACAGTCCATCAGAAAGCTCTTGCCGCGCCCGACCCCGCCCCAGAACCAGACGCCCTTGGGCAGTTCGGGATGGACCAGCAGCTTTCTCAACTTGGTGCGGCGCGCGGCCTTGAAAGACACCAGCGCATCGTAGAAAGCCTGCAAGCGTTCGGCCGCCGCCTGCTGGGCCGCATCGGCATGAATGCCACGCGTCGCCAGCAGCGCGTCAAACGCCCGGATCATGCCGTCTCGGGGGACGTTAAGTATCTGGTGCGGCAAATCAGAAATGTAGCGGTCGCTTATCCACCGCCAGCGCGGCTTCGTGCATCACTTCCGACAGCGTCGGATGGGCATGGCAGATGCGAGCGATGTCTTCCGCGACGGCGCCGAACTCCATCGCCGTAACCGCTTCGGCAATCAGCTCGGAAGCGCTGGCGCCGATGATATGCACGCCCAGCACACGATCCGTCTTGGCACAGGCCAGCATCTTGACGAAGCCGGTGGTATCGCCCTGCCCCAGCGCGCGACCGTTGGCCATGAAGGGAATCTGGCCGGCCTTGTACTCGATGCCCTCATTCTTGAGCTGCGCCTCGGTCTTGCCGACCCAGGCGATTTCCGGGTGGGTGTAGATGACGTAGGGAATTGCATCGTAATTGACATGACCGGACTGGCCGGCGATCAGTTCGGCGACCATCACGCCCTCTTCCATGCCCTTGTGCGCCAGCATCGGGCCACGGATGACGTCGCCCACCGCCCAGACGTTGTCGAGATTGGTCTGGCAATGGTCATTGACCTCGATGCAGCCGCGCTGGTCGAGCTTGAGACCGACGTTGTCGGCACCCAGGCCGGCGGTATTGGGCACGCGGCCGACGGAAACGATCAGGCGGTCGCACTCCAGCTTCTGTGCGCCATCGCCGGTTTCGTAGTCAATCCTTATTGTCGTCCCCTCGCCCTTCTTGCCCTGCTTGACGCTGGTGATCTTGATACCCAAGTGAATCTTAAGGCCCTGCTTCGTCGTAAAGGTTTTCCAGGCTTCCTTGGCCACGGCCAGATCGGCAGCGGCGAGGAAGTCGGGTAAGGCTTCCAGAATGGTGACATCGGAGCCGAGCCGCTTCCACACCGAACCCAGTTCCAGGCCGATGACGCCGGCGCCGATGACGCCGAGGCGCTTGGGCACCGCGTCGAGCGACAGCGCACCGACGTTGTCGCAAATCACCTGGTTATCGACCGGAATACCCTCGATATGGCGCGGGCTGGAGCCAGTGGCGACAATCACATGCTTGGCATCGACGACTTCGGCTGAACCATCCTTGCCCGTCACGGCGATCTGCCACAGTTCGTTGTCACGACCGGCAAAGCTGCCGCGCCCGGTCAACAGCACGATCTTGTTCTTCTTGAACAGGCCCTTGATGCCACCGGTCAATTGAGTGACGATATTGTCCTTGCGGCGCACCATCGTGCCGACATCCATCGTCACGTTCTCGGCCGTGATGCCGTGCATGACGAAGCTGTGATTGGCCTCGTCATACAGTTCGGAAGAGCGCAGCAGCGCCTTGGAGGGAATACAGCCGACGTTGAGGCAAGTGCCGCCCAGGCGGACTTCGCCCTTGGGATCGGCATAGCTTTCCATCTCGATACAGGCGGTGGAAAAACCGAGCTGGGCGGCACGGATCGCCGCCACATAGCCGCCGGGACCGGCACCGATCACGACGACATCGAATTGCTTGTTGGCCATGATCCGTTCTCCTTAAACGTCGAGCAGCAGGCGAGCCGGATCTTCCAGCGCCTCTTTCATCGTCACCAGTCCAAGTACCGCCTCGCGACCGTCGATGATGCGGTGGTCGTAGGACATGGCGAGGTAGTTGATCGGGCGGATGACGATCTGGCCGTTCTCGACCACCGGGCGCTCCTTGGTGGCGTGAATGCCGAGAATGGCGGACTGCGGCGGGTTGATGATCGGGGTGGACAGCATCGAACCGAACACGCCGCCGTTGGAGATGGAGAAGGTGCCGCCGGTCAGTTCTTCGAGGGAAATCTTGCCGTCCTTGGCCTTCTGGCCGTATTCGGCAATCTTCTTCTCGATCTGGGCGAGCGACATCTGGTCGGCATCGCGCAGGATCGGCACCACTAGGCCGCGCGGCGAACCGACGGCGATGCCGATATCGAAGTAGCCGTGATAGACAATGTCGTTGCCATCGACCGAGGCGTTCAGCACCGGGAATTTCTTCAGCGCAGCCACTGCGGCCTTGACGAAAAAGCCCATGAAGCCGAGGCGCACGCCGTGCTCCTTCTCGAATTTCTCGGCGTACTTCTTGCGCAACTCCATCACCGGGCCCATGTTGACCTCGTTGAAGGTGGTCAGGATGGCGTTGGTGGATTGCGATTGGAGCAGTCTTTCCGCGACGCGGGCACGCAGGCGCGACATCGGTACGCGCTGCTCGGGACGGTCGGCGACGATCTCGTCGGCTGTAAACGTGCTCGGTTGCGGCAGGCTCTGGTTAAAAGTCGACGCCGGCGGGACGGCGCCGGCTGCAGGCGTCGATGGTGCAGCGGCCTTGGACGCCGAAGTATCCGTCGTACCAAGCACATCGCCCTTGGTGACCCGACCGCCGGGGCCGGTGCCTTGCACTTGCGACGCATCGATGCCTTTTTCGGCCAGCGCCTTGCGGGCGGCAGGACCAACGCCCGCCGGGGCTGTAGTTGCAGCGGCAGGCGCAGCCTTGGCCGCTGCGGGCTTGGCTTCCGCCTTCGCAGCAGGCGCTCCGGCCGATGCCTTGGCTTCGGTCTCGATGCGGGCGATCAACTCGCCGGAAGTCACCGAGTCGCCATTGCCCTTGAGCACTTCGACCAGCACGCCGCTGTCGGGTGCAGGCAGTTCGAGGACGACTTTGTCGGTCTCGATATCGATCAGGTTTTCATCGCGGGTAACGGCGTCACCCACGTTCTTGTGCCAACTGACGAGGGACGCTTCGGCGACCGATTCGGACAGTTGCGGGACTTTGACTTCGATGATCATGTCATGCTCCGTTATTGTTTATTTGAGGGTGCCGAGCGCAGACTCGACCAGGGCTTTGAGTTGTTCCGCATGTTTGGCCGCACTGCCCACCGCCGGCGAGGCTGAGGCGCGGCGTGCCACCACATGCAGCGACTGACCCTTGCCGACCATTTGCAGCAGACGGTGATGTTTGGCGTACCAGGCGCCCTGGTTTTCCGGTTCTTCCTGGCACCACACAAGCTCTTTCATATTGGCGTAACGCTTCAGCTCTTCGGCCAGACGGCGATCGTCCATCGGGTAAAGCTGCGGCGCACGCACGATGGCAATATGATCGAGCTTGCGTTCGCGGCGAGCCGTGCGCAAATCGTAATACACCTTGCCAGCGCAGCAGATCACGCGCGTGACTTTCTTCGCATCAAGACCATCGACATCGCCGAAAATGGTCTGGAACGTACCGTCGGAGAGGTCTTCCAGACTCGACGTATTTTCCTTGCTGCGCAACAGCGACTTGGGCGTAAACACCACCAGCGGCTTGCGCTGCTTGCGCAGCATCTGGCGCCGCAGCAGGTGGAACATCTGCCCGGAGGTCGTCGGCATGCAGACCTCCCAGTTGAAATCGGCCGACAGTTGCAGGAAGCGTTCGATACGGCCGGAGGAATGCTCGGGACCCTGACCTTCAAGACCGTGCGGCAGTAGCAGCACCAGGCCGCAGCCACGGCCCCACTTGGCTTCGCCGGAAGCCAGAAACTGGTCGATCACGACCTGCGCACCGTTGGCGAAGTCGCCGAATTGGCCTTCCCAGACCACGAGGTCATTCGGGCTGGCGGTCGCGTAGCCGTATTCGAACGCCATCACGGCCTCTTCGGACAACACGGAATCGAAGCACTGGAACTTGCCTTGAGTGTCCTGCAAATGATGAAGGGGAACCCAGGTGCCTTCATCCCACTTTTCGCGGTTCTGGTCATGGAAAACGGCATGACGATGGAAGAAGGTACCACGGCCGACGTCCTCGCCGGAGAGGCGTACGCCATAGCCCGCCGCCAGCAGGGTGGCGTAGGCGAGGTTCTCGGCCATGCCCCAGTCGAACGGCAGTTTTCCCTCGACCATCAGGCGGCGATCGTCCATGATCTTCTGCACGCGCGGATGGAGGGTGAAGCCTGCCGGCACCTGAGTCAGGCGCTCGCCAAGACGCTGCAGCTCCTTGACCGGTACGGTGGTGTCGCACAGTTCGGTGTACTTCGCCCCGGTATAGCCCGACCAGTCGATCGTCGTCTGGCTCTTGTAGTCGGTAATGACCGGGTCGTGCAGATGCTTGCCGGCATCCAGCGCGGCTCGGTAATCCTTGATCATCTGCTCGTCTTCACCGCCCACCAGCACGCCCTGGCTGAAGAGGCGCTCGGCATACAGCTTGCGCGTGCCGGGATGGGCCGCCACTTTCTTGTACATCAGCGGCTGCGTGACCATCGGCTCGTCGGCCTCGTTATGGCCGAGCTTGCGGAAGCAGATGATGTCGATCACGACATCCTTCTTGAACTCCTTGCGGAATTCCATTGCCATTTCGGTGATGAAGGCCACCGCCTCCGGATCATCACCATTGACATGAAAAATCGGCGCCTCGACCATCTTGAAGATGTCGGTGCAGTAGAGCGAGGATCGCAGGTCGCGCGGATCGGAAGTGGTAAAACCAATCTGGTTGTTGACGACGACATGCACCGTCCCGCCCGTGCCGTAACCGCGCGTCTGGGAGAAGTTGAGCATCTCCTGATTGACGCCCTGCCCCGCGACGGCGGCATCGCCGTGGATGAGGACGGGGATCACCTCGTTTTTGCCATTGTCGCCGCGGCGAATTTGGCGTGCAAAGACCGAACCTTCGACAACCGGATTCACAATCTCCAGGTGAGAGGGATTAAAAGCAAGTGTCAGATGCACCGGGCCGCCGGGGGTGGCGACATCGGATGAGTAGCCCATGTGGTACTTCACATCACCAGCGATCAGGTTAGACTTTTTCTTGCCTTCGAATTCATCGAACAACATGGACGGCTGCTTGCCCAGCGTATTGACCAGTACGTTAAGGCGACCGCGGTGGGCCATGCCGATGACGATTTCCTTGACGCCATGGCTACCCGCCGTGCGGATCAACTGGTCCATGGCGACCATCATCGACTCACCGCCTTCTAGCGAGAAGCGCTTCTGGCCGACATAGCGGGTGTGCAGGTAGCGCTCCAGCGTTTCGGCGGCTGTCAGCGTGGACAACAGGCGTTTCTTGTCCTCGTTGCGGTAACGCGACTGCACGCGTTGCGGCTCGTAGCGCGCCTGAATCCAGCGCTTTTGCGTTACGTCGGCGATGTACATATATTCCGCGCCGATATGCCCGCAATACCGCAGGCGCAGGGCTTCGAGAATTTCGCGCAGCGTGGCTTCCTCGACACCCATATCGAAAGAACCGGTGCGGAACGAGGTCGACAGATCGGCCTCGGTAAAACCGTAGAAGGATGGTTCCAACTCCGCCACTTCCGGACGCGCATGGCGCTTGAGCGGATCGAGCTGCGCCCAGCGGTTGCCGAGGAAACGATAGGCATTGATCAGTTGCAGTACCTTGGTCTGTTTCTCGCTGCTGTGCGCGATCTGGGCGATGTGCAGACAGCCCTCCTTGGCGCGCTGGGCAAACGAGGCAATGACAGGAGCATGCGACACATCCGGGCCGAGATAGGCACCCGCCCCTGGCAGGTTGGACAGCTTGTCGAAGTAATCACGCCAGGTCGGGTCGATGGAACCCGGATTGTCGAGGTACTTTTCATACAGTTCCTCGACGTAGGGCGTATTCGTACCGAAGAGATACGAGTTGGACAACATTTGCTTCATCATGTCATCACCTCTGCTTATAGGTATGTATGAAAAAAAGGATCCCCTCCGTGGAAACCCCTTTCCAACTAAGACACTGTGCTCAGCGCGACTTCATGTCCGGCACATTGCGATTCGGCTCACCGAGATACAGCTGGCGCGGACGGCCAATTTTCTGCTCGGGATCGCTGATCATCTCGTGCCACTGGGCAATCCAGCCAATCGTGCGGGCCATGGCGAAGATGCCGGTGAACAGCTTGGTTGGGATGCCCAAGGCACGCTGGACGATGCCGGAATAGAAGTCGACGTTCGGGTAGAGCTTTTTCTCAATGAAGTACTCGTCCTCAAGCGCGATCTTTTCGAGCGCCAGCGCCAGTTTGAACAACGGATCGTCGTGCAGGCCGAGTTCGTTGAGCACTTCGTGGCAGGTCTCGCGCATCAGCTTGGCGCGCGGATCGAAGTTCTTGTACACGCGGTGGCCGAAACCCATCAGCTTGAAGGAATCGTTCTTGTCCTTGGCACGCTTGATGTACTCGGGCACGCGCGACACGTCGCCGATCTCTTCGAGCATCTTCAGGCAAGCCTCGTTGGCGCCGCCGTGGGCAGGGCCCCACAGGCAGGCGATGCCGGCGGCGATACAGGCGAAAGGGTTGGCGCCAGACGAACCGGACAGGCGCACGGTCGAGGTCGACGCGTTCTGCTCATGATCGGCATGCAGGATCAGGATGCGGTCGAGCGCGCGGGAAAGCACCGGGTTCGGCTTGAATTCCTCGCAGGGGTTGGCGAACATCATGTAGAGGAAGTTCGTCGCGTAGTCGTACTCGTTCTTCGGGTACATGAATGGCAAGCCATTGTTGTAGCGATAGGCCATGGCAACAATGGTGGGCATCTTGGCGACCAGACGGATCGCCGCGACCATGCGGTGTTCGGGATTGGTGATGTCGAGCGAGTCGTGGTAGAAGGCCGACAATCCACCCACCACGCCAACCAGCACGGCCATCGGGTGCGCATCGCGGCGGAAACCATTGTAGAAGCGGGTCAGCTGATCATGCACCATGGTGTGCTTGCGCACGCGTCCAACCCAGTCGTCATACTGCTTCGCGTTCGGCAATTCGCCATTCTTGAGCAAATAACAGACTTCCATGAAGTTGCACTTCTCGGCCAGTTGCTCGATCGGATAGCCGCGATAGAGCAGTTCGCCCTTGTCGCCGTCAATGTAGGTAATCGAGGACTTGCACGCCGCCGTGGACATGAAACCGGGGTCATAAGTAAAAGCACCGGTCTGACCATACAGCTTGGTGATGTCGATGACATCGGGACCGATGCTGCCGGTGTAAACAGGAAATTCGGTGGTCTTACCATTGAAGTTCAAGGTGGCGGTTTTTTGCGTCATCACAGTCCCCAGTCGATAGGTCAATTACTGAACGGCCGGCTGTCGCAACAGCTCGACCAAGCCTTGTACTGCCGGGTCGTCGGCAGCGCGCCGACCGGACAGCAATTCCCACAATTCGTGGTCTTCCAATTCCAGCAGGCGTTCGAGCAGCGCCGCCTGCGTTTCCTCCAGAACTTCCGGCTGTTTTTGCCAGAAGCGTTGTAATACCAGGTCGTTCTCGAGAAATGCCCGCCGGCTGTGCCAGCGGAGCCGCTCGGTACGGACGCGTTGCTGTTCAGCTGTCATCAGATGGCTCTTTGCACCATCATGTCCTTGATCTTGCCGATGGCCTTGGTGGGATTGAGACCCTTCGGGCAGACATCGACGCAGTTCATGATGGTGTGGCAACGGAACAGGCGATACGGATCCTCAAGGTTATCGAGGCGCTCGTTGGTCGCCTGATCGCGCGTATCGGCAATGAAGCGGTAAGCCGCCAGCAGGCCGGCCGGGCCGACGAACTTGTCCGGGTTCCACCAGAACGACGGGCAAGACGTCGAGCAGCAGGCGCACATGATGCACTCGTAGAGGCCGTTCAGTTCCTCGCGCTCTTCCGGGCTTTGCAGACGCTCGCGCTCAGGCGGCGGATCGTTGTTGATCAAATAGGGCTTGATCGAGTGGTACTGCTTGAAGAACTGCGTCATATCGACGATCAGGTCGCGAATGACCGGCAGGCCGGGCAAGGGGCGCAGAACAATCGGTTTGCCCTCGGGAAAACTTGCCAAGTCGGTCAGGCAGGCAAGACCGTTGCGGCCGTTGATGTTGAGCGCATCGGAACCACACACGCCTTCGCGGCAGGAGCGACGGAAGGCGATGGCATCATCCTTGGCTTTGAGCTTGACCAGCGCATCGAGCAACTTGCGGTCGGTGGCATCAATCTCAACACTGATGTCTTGCATATACGGCTTCTGATCCGTATCCGGGTCATAACGGTAAATCTTGAACTGCAGGGTACGCGTTTGGGTAGCTTGCGTCATTCTCGATCCCTATCAATAAGCACGTGTTTTCAGCGCAATGGTGTCGACCGACAAGGGGCGCAGGTTGACCGACTTGTAATCCAGCCGGTTGCCCTCCTTGTACCAGAGCGTGTGCTTGAGCCAGTCGTTGTCGTCGCGGCCATTCGGACGCTCGGGCGTGTCCGGCGCATCGTCGCGCACATGGGCGCCACGTGATTCCTTGCGGGCCTCGGCCGAGACCATGGTCGCCACGGCCACTTCAATCAGGTTGTCGAGTTCCAGCGCTTCGATGCGCGCCGTGTTGAAGACCTTCGACTTGTCCTTGATTTCGGTGCGCTCGACATCCTGGCGCACTTCGAGAATCTTCTGCACGCCTTCCTTGAGCAAGCTGTCGAAACGGAACACCCCGGCATGCTTCTGCATGGTGCGCTGCATGTCGAGACGCGTTTCATGCACGTTCGCGCCGCCCTTCTGGCTATCCAGGCGATCAAGGCGCGCCAGCGTGCGGTCGAACGCATCGGCCGGCAGTTCCTTGTGCGACTTGGGCGACTTTTTCAGTTCATCCACCGCGGTTTCGCCAGCCGACTTGCCGAATACCAGCAGGTCGAGCAGCGAGTTGGTGCCGAGGCGGTTGGCGCCATGCACCGAGGCGCAGGCACATTCGCCGGCCGCGAAGAAGCCCGGCACGATTTCATTCTGCGTCCGCTTGCCGGGAACCACGACCTGACCGTGATAGTTGGTCGGAATGCCGCCCATCTGGTAGTGACAGGTCGGCACCACCGGCAGCATTTCCCTGAGACAGTCAACTCCTGCAAACTGAATGCCGATCTCATGAATACCCGGCAGGCGTTTCATGATCGTCGCCGGATCGAGGTGGGTAACGTCGAGGTAGACAAAATCCTTGTTGGGGCCACAGCCACGACCTTCGTTGATTTCGGTCACCATCGCCCGCGACACCACGTCGCGCGAGGCCAGATCCTTGGCATTCGGTGCGTAGCGCTCCATGAAGCGCTCCTTGTTGGCATTGCGCAAAATGCCGCCCTCGCCGCGCACGCCTTCGGTAATCAGCACGCCCGCGCCGGCCACGCCGGTCGGGTGGAACTGCCAGAACTCCATATCCTCAAGCGGAATGCCGGCGCGCGCCGCCATGCCAACGCCATCGCCGGTGTTGATGAAGGCGTTGGTCGACGAGTAATAGATACGGCCGGCACCGCCGGTTGCGAAGATGGTGGCCTTGGAATGGAACGCATAGATCTCGCCGGTTTCCATTTCCATTGCCGTCACGCCGAGCACTTCGCCTTCGGCATCGCGGATCAGATCCAGCGCCATCCATTCGACGAAGAACTGCGTATTGGCCTTG
Source organism: uncultured Methyloversatilis sp. (assembly GCA_964477575.1). Lineage (GTDB taxonomy): Bacteria > Pseudomonadota > Gammaproteobacteria > Burkholderiales > Rhodocyclaceae > Sulfuricystis. Next base: position 30,126 of record CAYZEA010000023.1, on the reverse strand, counting down.
ACGTTGCGCTGGTACATCGCGTGCAGCATGGCGTGACCGGTACGGTCTGCCGCGGCGCAGGAACGACGCACCGGCTTTTCGCCGAAGTTCGACATGTGGCCGCCAAATGGACGCTGATAGATGCGACCACTGTCGGTGCGATCAAACGGCATGCCGTAGTGTTCGAGTTCGATGACGCACTCGTTGGCCTTGCGGCACATGAACTCGATGGCATCCTGGTCGCCGAGCCAGTCGGAACCTTTGACGGTATCGTACATGTGCCAATGCCAGTGATCTTCCTCGGAGTTGCCAAGTGATGCGGCCACGCCACCCTGCGCCGCCACGGTATGCGAACGGGTCGGAAAAACCTTGGTGATAACCGCCGTCTTGAGACCGGCTTCGGAGAGTTGAATCGCAGCACGCAGGCCGGCACCACCGGCCCCGACGATCACGGCATCAAATTTGCGGACAGTTACTTTTGCGCTCATTTATTCTTAGAGCCTCCAGATGATCTGCGCGGCCCAACCGACATAGCCAATCAGGGCCAGCAGGGTCAGGACATGCAGCGTAAGTTTGATGCCGGCGGGCTGGACGTAATCCATCCAGATGTCGCGCACCCCGATCCAGGCATGCCAGCACAGGCTGACGATAAACAGGAAGCCGACGAAGCGCATCAGGCCAGCCGACATGAAGGCGCGCCAGCTCTCGTAGCTGCTTCCCGCCCCCATGATCAGCCCCACCGCCACGACCAGTGTAAACACGACCATCACCACGCCGGTGATACGCTGGACCAACCAGTCCATGAGGCCATAGTGCGCTCCGACAATTTTGCGATTCACCATAGCTTTGCTCCCAACACGAGGGTCAGCAGCAGGCTGACCGCGAGCACGATTAACGCCGATGTGCGCGCTTGCGCCCTTTCCACACCGACATGCACGTCAATCAAGAGAATGCGAATGCCCATACAGAAGTGATGCAGGAAGGCCCACAACAACCCGATCAGGATCAGTTTGACGAACGGATGACCAGCAACCGCCAACAAGGTCTGATAACTATCGGACGACTTCAAGGACAGGTCGAGCAACCAGATCAGCAGCGGCAGCATCAGGAAAAGGCCGACCCCACTCACGCGATGCAGAATCGAAGCAAAACCGGCGATGGGCAACTTGATCTCGACGAGATTGAGATACTTGGGTCGTTTTTTTGTCAGTTCAGCCATTTGATACCCTTATCAATTTGATGCAGTGCAGTATGCCACCACATGTCAGCCAAGTTCATTCAGATAGCAATGCGCCGCCGTCGAATACAAGCCACGCCGCCACTCCACGGGCCGATCCCCGTAGGTAAAACTGATCCGCTCGACGGAAAGCAGTGGACTACCCTCGGGTACCTTCAGCAATTCAGCACTCGAACGATCCGCTGCAACGGCACGCAGACGCTCTTCGGCGCGAATCATGCGCACCCCGAACTTTTCCTCAAACAGGCTATAGACCGAGCCCTGATGCTCCCGCAAAACCTCAAGACTGAGGCCGGCGAAAATCTCTCCCGGCAAGTAAATCTCATCGACGACCACCGGTTGGTCGGAAAACTCCAGCAGACGGCGCACGATGATGATCGGATCGCCCAGCTTCAACCCGAGCACGCGCCCGACCTCCGGGCCCGCCTTGGCACGCCAGCATTCCAGCGGCAAGCTTTTCGTCGGCTCGATACCACCCGCCAGCGGTACCAGTCGCAAGAATCGGAAGAAAGCGCGCGGATCGTTATGGCTGGCCACATAAGTGCCTTTGCCCTGACGACGGATCAGCAGATTCTCCGCCGCCATCTCGTCGATTGCCTTGCGCACGGTGCCTTGGCTGACATTGAAGCGCGTCGCCAATTCGGTTTCGCTCGGAATTACTTCGCCCGGACGCCATTCGCCACCTTCGAGAGCCTGCAGGATCAGGCGCTTGATCTGGCGATAAAGTGGGCTAAAGGTAGGCGAATCCACTTGGCTTGCTTTCATGACGCCGATTGAACCATAAAATTCCCAATACGTCTATAGACTATCTTATATCTTATAGAAGATATAAGATAGCTATTGACACAATGCTGCGAAGCAACCTAAGATTAACAGCTTGATGTTACATTCCCCCCTTACCCGAGGAGTACTTCATGGCCAAAGCCCCTGTACGTATTGCTGTCACCGGCGCCGCCGGACAAATCGGTTACGCGTTGCTGTTCCGCATCGCCAGCGGCGAAATGCTTGGCAAGGACCAGCCCGTCATTCTGCAAATGCTCGAACTGCCGATCGATAAGGCACAAGCCGCGCTCAGGGGGGTCATGATGGAACTCGAAGACTGCGCCTTTCCCCTGCTCGCCGACATGATCGGCACTTCCGACCCGATGGTCGCTTTCAAGGATGCGCAACAAGCCCTGCTGGTCGGCGCCAAGCCGCGCGGCCCCGGCATGGAGCGCAAGGATCTGCTGTTGGAAAACGCCAAGATCTTCTCCGAACAGGGCAAGGCCGTCGATGCCGTTGCCGCACGAGATTTAAAACTTATTGTCGTCGGCAACCCTGCCAACACCAACGCGCTGATCACCATGAACACCGCGAAGAGCCTGCCGCGCGAGCAATTCACCTCAATGATGCGCCTTGACCACAACCGTGCCATCTCACAGCTCGCCGCGCGCACGCAGGCCAGCGTCACCGATGTCGAGAAAATGGTCGTCTGGGGCAACCACTCGCCGACGATGTACCCGGACATCCGCTTCGCCACCGTCGCCGGCAAGGCCGCCCCGGCGCTCGTCAATGACGATGCCTGGTACAAGAACGAATACATCCCGAAGGTCGGCAAGCGCGGCGCCGCCGTCATCGAGGCGCGCGGCCTCTCCTCCGCCGCCTCGGCTGCCAACGCTGCGATCGGCCACATGCGTGACTGGAACAATGGCACGAATGGTCAGTGGGTCACCATGGGCGTCGTTTCGGACGGCTCCTACGGCATCCCCGAAGGCATGATCTACGGCATGCCTTGCACCTGCGCCAACGGCAAGTGGGAAGTGGTCAAGGGTCTCGACATCGATGCCTTCTCACGCGAAAAGATGGACTTCACGCTCAAGGAACTGACCGAAGAGCGCGACGGCGTCAAGCACCTGTTTGCCTAAACCGTGACCACGGCACTTCACCCTTCCGAAGTGCTGTACGCAGGCGGCAAGCCCTTTCCGGCGCTTGCTGCCTGCGAACACTATGCCGGCAGCGAAAAACTAATTCGTAAAGCGCTGGAACTGCAAGCGAAGCTTGGCCCCATTTTCGACATCACCGCCGACTGCGAAGATGGCGCCGCCGCAGGACAGGAACTGGCACACGCCGCGATGATCGCAGCCCGGATCGACTCGGCCGATAACCGCTACAACCGCATGGGCGCACGCATTCACGATGTGCGCCATCCCGCCTGGCGCAGCGAGCTCGACATCATCATCGCCAAAGCCGGCAAGCGTCTCGCCTATCTGGTGCTGCCCAAACCGGAATGCTTTGACGATGCCAAAGTCCAGATTGACGCACTCGAATCGCTACGCGCCCAGCACGGTGTGGGCAACACCATCCCTGTCCATGTGCTGATCGAAACCCACGGCGCCATCCGCGATGCATGGCGCATTGCCGCCCTACCGCAAGTGGAGTCGCTCGACTTCGGTCTGATGGATTTCGTCAGTGCGCATCACGGCGCGATCCCCTCCTTCGCCATGCGCTCGCCGGGCCAGTTCAACCATCCGCTGGTGGCGCGTGCCAAATGCGAAATCGCCGCCGCTGCGCTGGGTAATGGCATCGTGCCCGCGCACAATGTCACCACCGAATTTCGCGACATCACCGTCGTCGCCGACGATGCCCGGCGCGCGCGTCAGGAGTTTGGCTTCCTGCGCATGTGGAGCATCCATCCGAACCAGATTGAACCGATCATTGCGGCCATGCGTCCCAGCTTCGATGAGGTCAGCGAAGCGGGCGAAATCCTTGCCAAGGCGCAGGATGCCGCCTGGGGACCGATCCAGATCAACGGCCGCCTGCATGACCGCGCGTCCTACCGCTTTTACTGGGAGCTGCTGCAGCGCGCCTATGCCACCGGCGTTACCCTACCGACGGACACGGCCACCCGTTTCTTCCACTTCTGAGGAGCATGCCATGAAGAAAATTGCCTTGATCGCAACCACCCTTTGCCTGGCACCACTGGCCATCGCGCAACAGTCGATGCAACCGGGCCGCTGGGAAATGAGCAGCGCAATGAAAATGCAGGGCATGCAGATGCCCGGTCAGAAATGGACGCATTGTTTCACGGCGCAGGATCTTGCCGAAGGCAAGCAGCACAAGATGGATGATGGCCAAAGCAAGTGTTCGATGTCCGACATGAAAACCAGCGGCGTTAACTACAGCTACAGCTTTGCCTGCAACGGGCCTGAAGGCAAGATGAGCGGCCAGGCCAAAGGCAGCAGCACGACCGCCAGTTTCAGCACCGAAATCAAGATGCGGATGATCCCTGACCAAGGAATGGGCGAACTCACGCAAGTCATGACGGGGCGCCGCGTCGGCGAATGTAAATAACCGTTTTCACGAAAGGAAGATCGATGCTTGAAACCTACCGTGCCCACGTCGCCGAACGCGCCACGCAGGGTATTCCGCCCCTGCCGCTGACCAAGCAACAGACTGTCGAACTCGTCGAACTGCTGCAAAACCCGCCCAAGGGCGAGGAAGCCTTCCTGGTCGACCTGATCACCAACCGCGTACCGGCCGGCGTGGATGACGCCGCCGAAGTGAAAGCAAAATTCCTCGCAAAAGTCGGCGCTGGCGGGACGGCGTGCACACTCATTTCACGCGCCAAAGCGACCGAACTGCTCGGCACCATGCTCGGCGGCTACAACGTCAAGCCGCTGATCGACCTGCTCGACGACGCCGAAGTCGGCACCATCGCCGCCGCGGCGCTGAAGAAGACGCTGCTGATGTTCGACGCCTTCCACGACGTGGCCGATAAATCCAAAGCCGGCAACGCGAATGCCAAGGCCGTGATGCAAAGCTGGGCCGACGCCGAGTGGTTCACCTCGCGCCCCGCAGTGCCGCAATCGCTCAAGGTCACCGTCTTCAAGGTCACCGGTGAGACCAACACCGACGACCTCTCCCCCGCGCCCGACGCCTGGAGCCGCCCCGATATTCCGCTGCACGCACTGGCCATGCTGAAGAACCCGCGCCCCGGCATCGATGCCGACCAGCCGGGCGAACGCGGCCCGATCAAGCAACTCGAAGCCCTCAAGGCCAAGGGCCATCTCGTCGCCTACGTCGGCGACGTGGTCGGCACCGGCTCCTCGCGCAAGTCGGCCACCAACTCCGTGCTGTGGTTCACCGGCGAAGACATTCCCTACGTGCCGAACAAGCGCTTCGGCGGTGTCTGCCTCGGCAACAAGATCGCGCCGATCTTCTACAACACCATGGAAGACGCCGGCGCCCTGCCCATCGAACTCAACGTCGACCAGATGGAGATGGGCGACGAGATCGAACTGCGCCCCATCGAAGGCAAGGCGCTGAAGAACGGTCAGGTCATCGCCGAGTTCAAGGTCAAGTCCGACGTCATCTTCGACGAAGTGCGCGCCGGCGGCCGCATCAACCTGATCATCGGCCGCGGACTGACCGGCAAGGCGCGCGAATTCCTTGGCCTGCCCGTCTCCACCCTGTTCCGCCTGCCGCAGAATCCCGCCGAATCAAGCAAAGGCTACACGCTGGCGCAGAAGATGGTCGGTCGCGCTGTCGGCTTGCCAGAGGGCAAAGGCATCCGCCCCGGCACCTATTGCGAGCCGAAGATGACCAGCGTCGGCAGCCAGGACACCACCGGCCCGATGACCCGCGACGAACTGAAAGACCTCGCCTGCCTCGGCTTCTCGGCAGACCTCGTGATGCAGTCCTTCTGCCACACCGCCGCCTACCCGAAGCTGGTGGACATCAAGACCCATCGCACCCTGCCCTCCTTCATGACCGCGCGCGGCGGCATCTCGCTCAAGCCCGGCGACGGCGTGATCCATTCGTGGCTCAACCGCTTCCTGCTGCCCGATACGGTGGGCACCGGCGGCGACAGCCACACCCGCTTCCCCATCGGCATCTCCTTCCCCGCCGGCTCCGGCCTCGTCGCCTTCGCCGCCGCCACCGGCGTCATGCCGCTCGACATGCCCGAATCCGTGCTGGTGCGCTTCAAGGGTAAGCTGCAGCCCGGCATCACCCTGCGTGATCTGGTCAACGCCATCCCGCTCTACGCCATCAAGGCCGGCCACCTCACCGTCGCCAAACAGGGCAAGAAGAACATCTTCTCCGGCCGCATCCTCGAAATCGAAGGCCTGCCCGACCTGAAGGTCGAACAAGCCTTTGAACTCACCGACGCCTCCGCCGAGCGCTCCGCCGCCGGCTGCGCCGTGCGCCTCAACAAGGAACCGATCGTCGAGTACATGCGCTCCAACATCACCCTGATGAAGTGGATGATCGCCGAAGGCTACGAAGACAAGCGCACCCTCGCCCGCCGCATCCAGGCCATGGAAGCGTGGATCGCCAACGGCACCCTGCTGCAACCGGATGCCGATGCCGAATACGCCGCCGTGATCGAGATCGACCTCGCCGACGTCAAGGAACCGATCCTCGCCTGCCCGAACGACCCGGACGACGTGAAAGTCCTCTCCGAAGTTCAAGGCGAAAAGATCGACGAAGTCTTCATCGGCTCGTGCATGACCAACATCGGCCACTTCCGCGCCGCCGGCAAGATCCTCGACGGCAAATCGGACATCCCGACGCGCCTGTGGATCGCCCCGCCGACCAAGATGGACGCGATGATCCTCAACGAGGAAGGCTACTACTCGGTGCTCGGCAAGTCCGGCGCGCGCATGGAAATGCCGGGCTGCAGCCTGTGCATGGGCAACCAGGCGCAGATCAAAAAGGGCAGCACGGCGGTGTCGACTTCGACGCGCAACTTCCCCAACCGTCTGGGCATCGACACCCGTGTGTTCCTCAGCTCTGCCGAACTCGCGGCCGTCTGCGCGCTGATGGGCAAGATCCCGACGGTCGCCGAATACATGGAACAGGTCAAGACGCTGGAAGCCAAGTCGGCCGATGTCTATCGTTATATGAACTTCGACCAGATCAAAGGGTTCAGCGAAGTGGCGGATACGGTCACGGCCTGACGCAAACCACGGTGCCGTCTCGCCAACGCCGACTTTTCAAAACGCCCCAGCCGCAAGGCCGGGGCGTTTTTTTCTCTTACCGTTCTTGTCGACGTTGCAGTCGTTCACGACCAAATCGGCATCGTTATGATATCGAAAGGGCTAACTTAACTGCTTTGCTCGGTATTTCCCATTGGGGTGCTTGGCGGTCTTTCTGTAACGATGCGCTCAAATTCGGTCTCAATAAGACCTCTAACGTGCTGTGAAATCTGAGCATTAAGTTCTTTCTTTGTATCAGAATTCACCGTGTGATTGTGAGTGACCCTTAGTACCTCGAAAGTAAGCTCGGCATCATCCTTCGCAGATTCAACTCTCGAAGGAGTACTAAAAAAGAAACCAGTCCTGAATTCACCCGAGTTTGTGGCGGAGGTGTATCCAAAGGTGACGTCTATTCGTTGAACGTGGTAATAGGAATAATATTTCTCGTCGGATATAAGAAAGATGTCATTCAGTTTTTCGCCATCGATTTTTAGGCGTTTGACCGTTTGATTCATCCATGAGACTTGGGGATCATTGGGCAGCGGCGGGCCTGATATGTCACGATTAATTTCCATGTCGTTTACGCTACCCTTGCCAATAAATCGACCATAGCCACCAGTTAATCTCTTAAAGAACCGGACCCGCTCAACATTCGTGAAACTGTCGAATGTGATTCGCCGCTCAATTTCACTCTGTGTGATACCAGATTCTTTGAGCGCCTTGGATATGTGAGCGGTCATACGCCTGTTCGCAATCTCCGTTTCCTTGGAGGAATGGGTTGAAGAAAAATCTAGCTTCAAACTATCCCCTTGGCGTTCGATAGCTACTTCTCCATCAAAGCGTAGCTCTCGCTGCGTCCAGTCCTTACTGAAATCTTTGCGAACGATGGAAAAGGGAATCCGAATCTTATCCTTGCCATCGACAACAACTCCTGGCATATCGGCTATTTCGATATTCTCAATACCTGCGAAGGGGTTGAAATCGGACTCAAAGAGCTGCTTGAGCGGCGTAATCCAATCTGAGCTTGAAGCGACCAAGTCAAGAGCGGATACCTTCACTTTAGGTTTCGAGTCGCGATCCACAGACGCCTCAATCAGCGCAGAATAGTCCGATGGCGTCAACAGAGTGGCCGCCAAAAGAGGCACTGTTATCGACTTGTCGTTGCTATTGGAGAAAATCCCCTTCGTCTTCAATGCCGAATGAACTTCACCATATGAGATGTGCTCGCTATTAAGTAGCACCCGGAGTTCGGTTCCCAATGGAATTAGGTAGTTGGAATCTAGAGCCTGCTTCATTGCTGTGCCTCCTGAAGAAGGTCAAGAATCGAGCGATTGAATGAGAACGGGGTAATTTCCTCTGGGCGGCTATGAAAAGCAAGTCGCGCCTGCGCAGCTACCTCATCGTCGCGCGCCGGGTTGTAGTTTGGCATGCCGATTTTGATGTTGGTTATTAGCCCTGACGCAAAGCTCAACCCATACGCCATCAAGTTCTTATAAGAATTGGAATCGAAGCTCTCGTTGGCGTAGACGATTAATTCCTTTTTCCCTCCGGTCGCCAGAACAGCGGGAATAATATCTGCGGCCAGCAGTTCAAGCGGAAGCTCTTTTCCCGTTCTCATCTCATCAACTGTTATTGACGTTCCGATGCGGGGATAGAAAAACTGATAATCCCCCCCCACAGAACGCCTATTCAAATCGTCCACCACCTTCAGAAGAAATGTTGCCCGGCCATTGTCAATGACATAAAACGGCGCATCAGTATTTAATTCGAGTCGGGAAGGAGCAAGATCACTCAGAATGCTCTTTTCGATGTCTTCGTGGTCGTCGTGAAGCCAGATAAGAAGACCTGCGTGATGTCGGCTTTTCTTGGCCTTGAAGTTTGTGGCAATCTCGCGCAACGTTTGGTTGTACTTGGCGCATTCAATTGTCTGCCCTAGCTCCTTAATATGCGCCTTGAATTGTGACCTTAGTGTTCCTTCCTTTGGATAGCTACCGATGATGTTCTTGTTGGAAACATGAACAAAGTCAGTCCTATCATCATGAAAAGGGTTGTTGTAGAGATAAATCTGATCTTCGCCGTGGCTTTGGCGTGGATTTCCTTCGTCATTGGTGTGGGTTGGCGTATTGCAACTAATCGCGATGTTGTGAATTAGATGCTTCCAGCCAATCCGATCAAGAAGCGCACTGGCCAAGGCCTCGCCGATCTCTCCGGATTTTTTTGATTTCTCCCCAGCCATCGTTACGCTCCTTTTACCTGAATGTCTACAACAGCCCGAAATCCACCCTTGGTAGATTTCACATCAATTGATGATATTTTTACATCTGGGTTCGATACCAATAGGCTGACTCCCTCAGCAATGCGCGCCTTCGTGACAACTTCTTTTGCGCATTTGGCTAGACGCTTACTTTCGATTGGAAGATCGTCGTCTAGAGAAATACCATATTTAAGACGGGTGCCGGCAAGAAGCTCATCTACACTTTCATCGTCAATGTAGCTTTTTGTAATCAGTCGAATATCTGTCAATGACAATGATTCGCTCTCTGTGAGTAGGCTCTCTACTTGCCGAGCAAACTCCAGCGCATTACTCGGTGTCTCAACCCTATTGGAAATGGCCTTAAGCAACGCTCCAGCAACTTGTGCACATTTTTGAGGCGTTTGGCTTGGGGATGCTTTTAGAAAATTTTCAATCCAATACTTTGTCTTATGACTCAGATTGTCAATCACAAATACTTTAAGGCTGTCTGAGAGGACAATTGCGCCTTTCTGAACCTTGTCGAGAGATATACCGCTTCGCTCGATTACCTGGATAGCACCCTCTTTTTCTCCGATGTCAAGATAGTCATCCTTACTTTCAACTCTGAATAAACCCAGAGCCTGAAGTACTTGACCGTGAATTCTGATGTCTTCGAAAAGAATAACAAGAAACTCTCCGCCCCCAATATTGGGGTGACTAGAGCAGCTATATAGGTGTTTTGCTATCGCCTCGCTGCTTTCCTTGAATTTCTTGGGATGGGAAAACGCATTGAGGGCATAGTGATTGATGGTATTAAGAGAGATATCTGATTCGTGCGTCAAATAGTACTCTTGGCCATTCCGTGCGACTGGAGCCAAGAGGTTTCTTAGCAGCAGATCGTCTAACGTGCTGGAGCGTTGGCACTCAATTGACGACAAATGAATCCCTTCGTCCCGGAGTTTATTGCCAACCCGGTGAACAATGACCTTTGAAACCTTCGCTGAACTTATATCCATGTTTTATCCTTTCCGATTGATCGGGGTCTCTGAAATGCATGCGCCGAAGATTATTGAAGGCATCTTGTGGCTGCAGGAACAGAGCCGAATCAGAGTAAAAATAAGGGACGTAACACAATTCCCGAAAAGTCGGCGCTGGCAAGACGGTGCCAGAGGACTGGTTGGGAACGCACCACCGATTCGTTAAAACCTCACCCCAAACACCCCACCCTCCTCCGTCGCATCTGTCAGCCTTACCGGCAACACATGCGCCCGCAGGTCGAACCCCGCTTCGCTTTCTTTGAACGCATCGTCCTCGTTCATGGTCACAAAATACTGAAACCCCAATTCGTTCGCCGTCTGCGCGCCGACGCGCAGGGCGCTGATGACTTGCCGGCCGTCGACACCGTCGAACAGGTGGCTGTCATGCACCAGAAAGCCGGAGCCGATGCCGCGCTGGTGGCATAGGCGCATCAGCATCATGTCGAAGCAGAATATCTGCATGTTCTTGATGCCTTTGCTGCGCGAGCCTTGCATGGGGAACTTGAAGGCCGGGCCGTTGGCGGTGGCTTCGATCTGCATGCTGCCGGCGGATTCATAGAGTTGGGCGGAAGTTTCCTCGAAGGCACGGATGGCGTCGTTGAGCCGGTTGGCCTGCTCGGTGAAGTCTCGGCGCAGGCGGAGCGTGAGCTGGTTACGTTCGATTTCCAGTTCGGTTTTAGTGCCTTCGAGAGTTTCGGCAGCTTCGAAGCGTTGGCGTAGGGATTCGACGAGCGCGGACTGTTTAGCCGCTTCCGTCTGCAATCGCTCGAATTGGTCGAGTGCGCCGTGGCTCTTGAGGATGCCCATTACCTCGGCGCGGCGGTTATCGAGGCGGCGCTTGTCGGTGTCACGGCGCTCGATTCGCGAACTGGCGGCTGCCAGTTCGCTTTGCAGGTAGCTTTGGCGATTGCGGATCACCGATTCGTGAAAGGCGCGCACATCGTCGTAGCGCTGCTTGATCAGACCCGGCGGCAATTCGACGCCGGCAGCGCGATAGACCTGTTCCAAATCGTCCAAAGCCGGCGGCGTCTCGCTCTTGAGCGCGGCCTCGATATCCTGTATTGCGCCGAGATCGAGCGTGTTCTGGTTCGCCAGCGCATTGAGGTCGAGAGTAAGTTGCGTCGCTTCGGCTTCTAGTTCGCGGTATTGGTCGAACACCTTGAATTCGGCCAGATTGGATTGCAGGGCCTTGAGCCGGCCATCGGCCAGAACGAGTTGAGTGCGCAAGTCCGCTGCCTTGCCAATGACACTGCCGAAGGCACCGGCTCCCGCCGCCTTACGCAGTTCTTCCAGCATTCTTTCGCGGTCGCGCACGTGCTGCCAATCGGTGGCAATTGGCCAGTCGAGCCCCATCAGAAACATGAGCGCCGTCTGATAGTCGCCTGTCTGCTGCATTGCGGCCTGTTTCTCGGGCACATTGAACGCATGCGAAAGCTGGCGACGGGCGAAGTAGGCGAACAGCGCCCGGAAGCTGGGCGCCCCATCGGGCAAGCCATCAAGGCCAAACCATTCCTTACCGAGGCGGCGCGACCATTCCGGATTGCTCAACGTTTGCCGCTTGCCACTCGCAGGGGCTTCGACATGAATCTTGCCTTTGGAGGCGCCGCTGCGTTCCACGCGCACGAGCTGGCCGCCGATGTCGCAGGCCATACCAAAGCGGAATTCGCGCAAGGCGTCGACCTGAAACAGCGAGCCCTTGGCGCTTTCGGCGCCGAGCAGGAAGTGGATCAACTCGACGACGCTGGTCTTGCCGGCGCGGTTGCGCGTCTGTTTTTGCGTAGCGCCGTCGCTCTTTTGCGCCAGCAGCACGTTCAGCCCCGGTTGCAGGGCCAGGGTTTTGAAGCTCGGCAGGTCGCTGTAGAGCGTATGGATCATGTCGCTGCTTCTGTCTGACCCGTACCGCGAATCAGCAGGCCGTCGCGCAGTTCGACGGCGCCGAGGGCATGGAGCAGATCAAGCGCCAATACGAACCAATCAAAAGTCGGCGCTGGCGAGACGGCGGTATTGACGCGTTGCCAGAGGGCGGAAACGGTGATGGGGCGTTCCAGATGGGCAAGCAGCGCGGCGCCGACGGTCAGCAGGGCGCGTTCTTGCGGCAGATGTTTGGTGGGCAGGATCATGAAGCGAAGGAAACGGACGGTGGCTCTTCGAAGATGTCGCAGTTGCCGAACAGCCACGCGAGCACCGCGTGAATGGCGGCTTTTTCGCGCGGAAGAAGTGTGGCATTGTAGCCGGCCCACTCCTCCAGCTCGCCCCAGATCAGGTCAGGGTGGATGGCCGGTTCGGCGGTGCGCAACTCGATGTAGCGCGCCTTGAACGCCGTAGCGATACGCGCGGCAAACAGCGGATCGCGCCAGCCGGCGAAGAAGCCTTCCACTAAACGAACCTTCTCCATGGACAGCTTGATGATGACGGCCACCTCGGGCGAAAGCTGATTGAACTCGATCTTGCCCATGGGCACAGGCTTGGGCGCGCCATTCGGTTCTCCAGACGCAAACTTTATGTGTTCGACCACGGCCTTCAGGTCGGCGTAACCGACCTGGCTTCGATCCTCGCCCGAATAGGCAACGCCGAACCAGGATTCGAGATCGGCCTGCTCCAATTCCCGGAAGACTTTGAGCAGCGCATCGTAGCCCCATTGTTCGACGGTGATCTGTGGATGGGCAGCGCGCAAGTCGGCCAGCGCCTTGATGACATCCGGCGGCAAAGCCCGTTCGTTATAAACGAAGACCCAGCGGTCAAAGTATTTTTCCCAGTGTTCCAGCGCCCCAGCCAAGTCCGCGTTGATCTTGGCTGTTGCTTTGGTCGATTCGAGCCTTTCCGGGGCATAAACCTGAAACAGCGTCCGTGCGGAAGGCAGATAGCCGTCGTTCTTTTCGTCGCCCTGATTTCCCCAAGGTTTTCAGGGTTCGAAGTCGCCGGGGTAACGCTTGCTCATCAGCGTCTCGAACAGATGCTGGAACGCATCCTTCTTCGACTTGAGGAAGAGAATCTCGAAGTCCTTTTCGTAGATCAGTTGCGTAACCCTGTCCATGGAACCTCTGACTGATGATGCCCGAGTAAATTATGCCGACCAAGACCGCGTCGAAAGACCGGAATATATGACAGGAATACGGTCTGATGCCATTTAACTTTACGAGTGAATAGACCACTGAAATCCATCACTGACCACCGCCGTCCCGCCAGCGCCGACTTTCATTTCGCCAGCGCCACCGGGTAATTCGGGTGTTCGGGATTGACCACCAGTTGTTGCCGCAGGGGATCGACCAGCAAGTCCATGGCTTCCAGGGGCAATACGCCCATCAAGGCTTCATTGCCGAGTACCAGGGCTTCGGTGACATAGCTGCGGTTGGCGAAGGCGATTTCGATGGGGGCGATTTTCGGCACTTTGCGTTGGTGACCGTCCGCCAGCGTAACCACCTGCTGGCTGACTTCGGTCAGATCGAATCCCAGTTGCAGCGCGGCTTGTTCCGGGAGGCACATAAATGTTGCCCCAGTATCGACCAAGGCCCGGATCGAGATGCTGCGCTTGTCGAAATAATTGGTGATTTTCAAATCGGCATAGGTATGCCCCATGGCATTTTTCCTTTCGGAAAGCAAAGTTATCCACTAAATGGGAACAGACCACAATCCCCTGCCGCTCAAAATATCAGAAACCATGAGGGACGTAACACAATTCCAAAAAAGTCGACGCTGGCAGGACGGCACCAGAGGCTGGTTGGGAGCGCACCACAGATTCATTCACGCCAAAGCATTCCATCACTCAAACCTCACTCCAAACACCCCACCCTCCTCCGTCGCATCCGTCAGCCTCACCGGCAACACATGCTTCCGAAGATCGAACCCCGCTTCGCTTTCCTTGAACGCATCGTCCTCGTTCAGGGTCACGAAATACTGAAACCCCAACTCGCTCGCAGTCTGCGCGAGCCTTGCATGGGGAACTTGAAGGCCACGCCATTGACTGTCCCCCGCCATGCATACCCCTCCGCTTATCGAACCCCATGCTTCGACCAAGCACCCGTTTTTTTGTAGGCCGAAGCATATCCCAGCGCCGGCAAAGATGCACCTGTCAACACCCCCCCTTTTTCCGTTATTTGTCATATTCTGTGGCCTGATCGAACCTTTAACCCGGTGCGGATAGGAGCAAATGGCGATGGCAAACAAGTTGGTGGTGTTCATTCACGGCTGGTCGGTACGCAGCACCGACACCTATGGAAAACTGCCCGAGCGTTTGCGGGCCGAGGCCGCAGGACAGGGAATTGCGATTGACGTGCAGCATATCTACTTGGGCAAATACGTCAGTTTCCGCGACGAGGTACGTGTCGAAGACATCTCCCGGGCGCTTGAGGCCGCGCTGGCGGGCGAACCCGCGATCCAGCAGGCGGTCGCGGCCGGACAGCGCATGGCGTTCGTCACGCACTCGACGGGTGGCCCGGTGGCACGCGATTGGTGGCATCGCTATTACGTCACCCAGAAGCGCGCCTGCCCGATGAGCCATCTCGTCATGCTTGCGCCGGCCAACTTCGGCAGTGCACTGGCGCAGTTGGGGAAAAGCACCGTCAGCCGCCTGAAAAACTGGTTTCAGGGCGTCGAACCGGGGCAAGGCGTGCTCGATTGGCTCGAACTGGGCAGCCTGGAGGCTTGGCGCCTGAATGAATCCTGGGTAACGCAGAAGCCGGACTGGTTTGCCGCTTCAAGAGTATTTCCTTTCGTGCTGACCGGCCAGTCGATAGACCGCGCCGTATATGACCACGTCAACAGCTATACCGACGAAGTGGGCTCGGACGGCGTGGTGCGCGTGGCGGCGGCAAACCTCAACGCCACCTACGTGCAGCTCGTGCAGGCGGAACCCGCGCAAGGCGACTGGGAGGCGACAAAACTAATCGTCAAAACGCGCAAGCAGGCGCCGCGCACGGCCTTGGCGGTGCTGCCCGGGCTGTCGCACTCGGGCGAGGACATGGGGATCATGCGTAGCGTCCGGGTCCGGGACACGGGGAAGCTAAAACCGCATCCGACCGTGGGGGCGATCATCCAGTGCCTGGCCGTGGAAGACGATGCCGCCTATACACGAGTATGCGATGCATTCGATGAACTGACGAAGAAGACGCAAGAGGCCGAGCGCATTGAAAAAGTCCAGCAGTTCTTTTTGACAGAGCGTGAGTTTCGCAATCCGGTCACGACCCAAATGATCGTGCGCGTCCACGACCAGAACGGACATGCGCTGAAGGATTTCGACTTTCTGCTGACCGCCTGGAATCCCAACGACTCCAATCCAGCGCTACGGAGCCCGAACCCGAACCTGCTGCCGCCGGGATTCTTTATCGACCGCCAGCGCAACCAGCGCACGGACGGCACGGTAACCTACTACCTGAATCACGAGGTGATGCGTACCACTCCGGCGCTCGGCCTGCGCATACAGCCACGCCCCGCTCCCGATCCGGCGTCGAAAAAAACATTGGAATACCTGGTGCATTACCTCAATGCCGAATTGGCCGCGAAAACCCATGCGGTACTCGACTTCGTACGACCGAATGCAACATTGATGGTCGACATCGAAATGAAGCGCATCGTGCGATCGGGAGTATTCCGGCTGACCACCGACTTACGACCGAGGGATTTCACGCATGATGAGCCGGGCGAGGCACTGCCCTGATTGGGCGGTTTCGACCTCGACGCGCAACTTCCCGAATCGCCTGGGCATCGACACCCAGGTTTATTTGTCTTCCGCCGAACTTGCCGCCGTCGCCGCGCTGATGGGCAAGCTGCCTACCGGCGCCGTCCCGCCAGCGCCGACTTTTAAAGACGCCTCCGTGGAGCGATTCGCGGGGCGTTTTTCTTGCTGACCGGAGGGGGATTTGCCCAAACAATTAGATGTCCATCGGATATGTAGCATCAAGTCTGGCGTATCCGGAATTGATGCAAAACGCCCAGTCATGCATTCCTCTCGCTTGTGCAAGCCTTGCCATTGCCTGGTAGGGATAGGGCACAGCGATTAGCGAAGACACCCACTCCCCAGCTTGCTTTTCGACGATTGCATAGCGAGCCTTCCTGAGCCATCAGGTATTGCGCCGTCTCAAGCGGCAACAACGGGCCAGACAGGCTATCGCCAAGATTAACGATGCAATCGACACCACGGTCAATGTCCTTGACAACCGCCTCCAGCGCAGGGAGATTTCCATGAATATCGGAGACAACCGCTATACGCACAAAGCTCTCCCTGATAACAATTTGACGGCGGTAAAGCGCTATATGACTTTCGTTTAATTTACAATAAGTTAGAATGAACAGATAATACACACCACTGCATCGCGCATGACACATCACGCTCACACACCGCCATTGCAGCGCTTTTCAAGCGCTCCAATCCGGTCATTCCTTCAGCCACCACTATTAGTGCAACAATGCAAGTCGGATTCATGCAGTTGAGCGGTATGTTCGTCATTTTGGTCAAATGGTGTAGCGTGGCAACGATTCTGCTCAATATTGGGCAGGCGCTTGCTGCCGAACGGCTTGTCCTGCAACTGCGCTGGGTGCATCAGTTCCAGTTTGCTGGCTATTACGCCGCGCTTGAGAAGGGCTACTATGCCGCTGAGGGGCTGGATGTCGAAATTCGCCCGGCGGGACCGAACCGGCCCACCCCACTGGAGGAATTGACCCACGGCCATGCCCACTACGGCGTTGGCAATGCGGGCTTGGTCGTCGCCTACCAGCAAGGTACACCCGTCGTAGCACTGGCCGCCATTTTCCAGCGCTCGGCCAATATCTGGCTGACCCTGGAAAAGAGCCATCTGCATACGCCACAGGATCTCGCCAGAAAACGCCTGATGATGACTCCCAGCGTGGAAAACGCGGAGTTGCTTACCCTGTTCTCGAACGAAGGCATCCCTCGCGAACGTCTGAATATCGTGCCGAGTACCTTCAACCTGGCTGACCTGCTTGACGGGCGGGTCGATGCCTTTAACGCCTACGCCACCAATGAGCCGTATCTGCTCAAGCAGCAGGGGATCCCTTATCGCGTCATCGATCCACACGATTCCGGCATTGATTTCTACAGTGACGTGTTATTTACCTCGGCAGACGAACTACGCATGCATCCGCAGCGCGTCGCTGCCTTCCGTGCGGCCAGTCTGAAGGGATGGGCCTATGCGATGGCGCACCCGGAGGAAATCGTCGATCTCATCCGGCAACGCTACAACCCCGACAAGACCCGCGAGCATTTGTTGTTCGAGGCCGCAACCATCCGCACGATCATGCAGCCCGATCTGATCGAGATCGGCCACATGAATCCGCTACGCTGGGAAAAGATCGCGGATACCTTCGTAAGCCAGGGCATGAGCCAGCCAAGCCGCCCGCTGGATGGATTCATCTACGATCCCGTGCAGAAGCCTCTACCGGAGTGGGTGATCTCTGCACTGATTGCGGCGCTCGCGATCATCACCATTGTCCTGACGATCGCTGTGCTCATGCAGCGCGCGAATCAACGCCTAAAGGCTGCGAAAAATGCCCTGCTGGCCAGCGAGGATCGGTTAGTTATGGCCCTGTCGGCGGCGAAGCAGGGCTGGTTCGATGCCGACCTGACCACCGGAAACGTGGCTGTCAATCCGGAATATGCCAAGCTGATCGGTTATGAGCCCGACGAGTTCGAAAGCAGTCTGTCGAACTGGATGGCGCATGTTCATGACATGGACCGTGCAAGCGTGAACAAGGCATTCGAAGCATGTATTGCCTCCGGGGGGCCAACTACCCTAGCGTACCGTCGCCAAACAAAATCCGGTGGGTGGAAATGGTTAGAAAGCGTCGGCAAGATCGTCGCGTGGGACGCTGACAAGCGCGCGACCCGCATGATTGGCATCCATACCGACATCACCGAACGTAAAAACGCCGAGGCCGAACTGGAACAATATCGCGAACACCTGGAAGAACTTGTCGAAAAACGCACCGCCGAACTTGCTGCCGCGAAGGACGCCGCTGAAGCCGCCAACCTCGCCAAGAGTACCTTCCTTGCCAACATGAGCCACGAACTGCGCACGCCGATGCACGGCATCATGGGCATGATCAATGTCGCCAAGCGACGCATGGTTGATGCAAAAGGGCTGGATCAACTCGACAAGGCGAAGCTTTCCGCGCAACGCCTGCTTGGCATCCTTAACGACATCCTCGACCTCTCCAAGATCGAAGCCGAGCGTATGGTGCTTGAAGAAATGCCACTGCAACTAGGCCAGAGCGTAGAAAACATTGTCAGCACACTCGGCCACCAAGCCACCGAAAAAAGATTAACGTTGGCTATCGACCTGTCTGCCGACCTCGCCAATGCGCATCTCAAGGGCGATCCGCTACGCCTTGGTCAGATCCTCATCAACCTCGTCAGCAACGCCATCAAATTCACCGAGAAAGGCACGGTAACCCTGCGTGCCCGTTCGGTCGACGAAACCGCTGAGGCCGTGCAGGTTCGCTTCGAGGTCAGCGACACCGGCATCGGCATCGCACCGGAAGCGCAGACACGGCTGTTTCAGTCCTTCGAACAGGCCGACAACAGCATGACCCGCAAATTCGGTGGCACCGGACTAGGGCTGGCGATCTGCAAACGGCTGGTCAAACTCATGGGCGGCGAAATCGGCGTCGAGAGCACACCAAGACAAGGCAGCACCTTCTGGTTCGTCGTGCCCCTCAAGAAGCGGGAGAAAAGCGCCGTCTCGCCAGCGCCGACTTTTACAGAACTGACGGCCGAACAACGTCCTGTCTAGGGAAGTGCCAGTGATGTGATCCCACATCGAATGTTATTGCTTGCGGAGCCCGCATCAGCGATGATGCGGGCTCCGCATTTAGGAATGCCCCATGCGCATCGAAGAAGAACTCAAGCTCGACTTTTCCGACGTACTGATTCGTCCCAAGCGCTCAACGCTCACCTCACGCTCCGAGGTGGATATTTCCCGCGAGTTCGTTTTTCTCCATACCGGCAACAAATACTGCGGCGTGCCGGTGATCGCCGCCAACATGGATACGATTGGCACCTTCGAGATGGCGGCGGCTCTGGGCAAGCACCAGTTGGCGGTGGCATTGCACAAGCATTACAAGGAGGCAGAACTAGTCCGCTTCTTCAAGGGTCTGGCAGCAGACGCCACGGTGTTCTACTCGATGGGCATCACCAAGGCCGACTACGACAAATTCCGCCGCGTCAAGAAGGCGTCCGGGAGCGCGATCCGTCATGTCTGCGTAGATGTCGCCAACGGCTACACCAAGTCCTTCGTCGATTTTCTGCGCAAGCTGCGTCAGACTTTCCCCGACATCACGATCATGGCCGGCAATGTCGTCACCGGCGAAATGACCGAGGAGTTGATCCTCGACGGCGCTGATATCGTCAAGGTCGGCATTGGCCCCGGTTCGGTGTGCACCACGCGCAAGATGGCGGGGGTCGGCTATCCGCAGTTATCGGCAATCATCGAATGCGCCGATGCGGCGCACGGATTGGGCGGGCTGATCTGCGCCGACGGCGGCTGCACCTCGCCCGGCGACATCGCCAAGGCCTTCGGTGGCGGCGCCGATTTCGTCATGCTGGGCGGCATGCTGGCCGGCCACGACGAATGCGCGGACGACATCGTCGAACGCGACGGCAAGCCGATGCGGCGTTTCTACGGCATGAGCTCGGAGGCGGCCATGGACAAATACGCGGGCGGCGTGGCGGAATACCGCGCGGCGGAAGGCAAGGAAGTCCTCATCGACCCGCGCGGCCCCGTCGACCATACGATACGGGATATCCTGGGTGGCCTGCGCTCCGCCTGTACCTACGTTGGCGCCCGCAAACTCAAGGAACTGTCGAAGCGTACCACCTTCGTACGCGTCGCCCGCCAGCTCAACGAGGTATTCGGAAAATCCTGACTCGCCTCGCCCACCCGATAAAAGTCGGCGCTGGTGAGACGGCGCCGACACCCATGATCATCTGGCACGAAGGCGGCGAGACTCGCTCTGCCCGCTGGCGCTCGGAAGCCAAGGCCCCGCCACCGCTGCGCGTGGTGATTGCCGACGACACGCTCACCGCCGACGCCGCCTATCGACTCGCCAACGCAGGTATCGCCATGCTCTGGCGCGGCGACTTCCAGAATGCCCGGCAACTATTGCAAGCCATCGCCCGCCGCATCGCCCGCAAGCCGAAGAAGAAGGCCGCCGCCCTGACGCTGCTCCCTGCCGACGCCTTCCACCGCCACCGCATGGCTCAAGCTCAGCGCGCCCGTTTGCTCGGCATGTTGCTGCTGCCCTTCAATGCCGACTACACAGTACCGCTGCGACGGTCGCCTGATGTGCGCGCGGCCTGCAACGAGGCCTATGGTGCCGCTGACAAGCCCTGCGTCGCCTCCCTGCGCGAACTGCTGGGCCTGATCGGTGCCCATGAATGGCGCAGCAAAGGTGTGGTCATCGCGAGCCTTGGCGCCCGCATCCATCCGCACTACGGCGTTTTCTCACCGGTACGCGGCGAGTACCTGCAATTGATCGCCACAGCGCCCCTGCCGGGCAAGCAACTCGCCTTTGACATCGGAACGGGCACCGGCGTCATCGCCGCCCTGCTGAGCAAGCGTGGTATCCAACGCGTCATCGCCACCGATCAGGACCGACGAGCCCTGAACTGCGCCCGGGATAATCTGGAACGCCTCGGTCTGCAAGACCAGGTCGATCTGCTACAACAGGATATGTTCCCGACGGGGCGCGCACTGCTGGTAGTGTGCAACCCGCCCTGGGTACCGGCTCGCGCCAACGCACCCATCGAGCACGCGATCTACGACCCGGAAAGCCGCATGCTGCGCGCTTTTCTTCGTGGTCTGGCCGACCACCTGGAACCGGGTGGCGAAGGCTGGCTGATTCTTTCCGATCTCGCCGAACACCTGGGCCTGCGCACCCGCGTCGAACTGCTGGAATGGATCGCAGACGGTGGTCTGAAGCTTATCGAGCGGCACGATATCCGCCCCCAACACCCCAAGATCGGCGACCCCGACGATCCGCTACACACCGCCCGTGCGGCCGAAATCACCTCGCTGTGGCGGCTCGGCAGCCAATCAGCGCATTAATTTTTCGTGGCCTGTTCGGAGAGCAATGCCACCATCTCGGTCACGTTGTCCGGCTCGATGTCGATGCCCAGATCGATCCCCGGATTCACGGCAATGGCAAAGCCCGGCTCCATCCGTTCGACAATCCATGAAAAGTTTTCCAGCAGGCCGCCACTGTAGCCGGGCGTGTCCGCCAGAAAGTGCTTGGCGCGCTCCGGGCTGGTAAACAGCACGAGGATGTTGATGCCCTCCTCATCCTGAATCACCAGGGGCGTCGCTTTCGTGGTGTGCTGGAAGCCGATAATGCCGCTGTCCCTGTCATCCTTGATCGGGATGAAGATTTGCTGGGTCATCAAGGCATGCATGAAATCGTCGCTCGACAACTCGCCATTCATTGCCGCGAGCAGTTTCTGCTCGAGCTCGTTTTTTGCCTCAGGGGCGTGTTCGCTCATAGGGAGGTCCAATCGTATGAAGTTGCGCAAGCATACATGGATGCTGTATGTGCTAGATTCAAGCGGCCCGAATCTTACACGCCGTCTCGCCACATGACTTATCTTCGCAAATCCCTGCAAGCCTGGCCAGACGACCGGTTTGCTGCCACGCTCAAGGCCGAAATACAAACGCTACCTCCAGGCGCGCTACCGCTTGCCGAAGGCGGCGTCCTCGGCGGCTATGTCGATGATGCCTCCATCGTGGCCACGGTACTAAGCTGTCGAGACACCCCTGATTTACTGATTGCTGAAGTGGGTATTTTCTTCGGCGAAATTCTGGCAGGCTGCAGTTGTGGTGATGAACCCGAAACACTGAACAGCTATTGCGAACTGCTCGCCAGTATCGACAAAAAAACCGCCCATACAAAATTTTCACTCCGCTAAACAAGGCCACCATGCACACCGAAACCTTCATCCCCGGCAAGGACGCCGCGCTCGAAACCTCGATCGCCACCCTGCAGCAACGACTGGCCCTGATCGGCTTTCATGTCGAGGAACGCTCCTGGCTCAACCCGGTGGATGGCGTCTGGTCGGTACATGTGCGCGACAAGGAATGTCCGCAGATGTTCACCAACGGGAAAGGCGCCTCGAAGCTCGCCTGCCTCGCCAGCGCGCTCGGCGAATTTTTCGAGCGCCTGTCCACGCGCTACTTCTGGAACCACTACTATTTGGGTGAAGACATCTCCAACGCGCCCTTCGTCCATGATCCACGCGAGCAGTGGTTCCCCTTGCCGGAAGACGGCGCATGGCCCAAGGGGCTGCTGACACCCGAACTGCAAACCTTCTACAACCCGGACGGCGAGATCGATGCCGCCACGCTGGTCGACTTCAATTCCGGCAACGCGGCACGCGGCATCTGCGCCCTGCCCTACACACGCCAGAAAGATGGCGCCACCGTCTGGTTCCCGGTCAACATCATCGGCAACCTGTATGTCAGCAACGGCATGTCCGCCGGCAACACGCCCGCCGAAGCACGCACTCAAGCACTCTCGGAAATTTTTGAGCGCCACATCAAGTTCCGCATCATTGCCGAGGGGCTGTGCCTGCCGGAAGTCCCGGAAGCCATCATCGCGCGCTATCCGCGCATTGCCGCCGGCATTGCCAGCCTACGCGCCGCCGGCTTTGGCATCCTCGTCCGCGATGCTTCGCTTGGTGGTGAGTATCCGGTCATGAACGTGACCCTACTGAATCCGCAAGACCAGGGTTGCTATGCCAGTTTCGGCGCCCATCCCAGCTTTGAGATCGCCCTCGAACGCGCGCTCACCGAACTGCTGCAAGGCCGCGCCCTCGAAGCCCTTGGGGGATTCCCGCCACCCGGCGCCGATCTCGACGAAGTCGCCAGTGCGCCGAACCTCGAAATCCACTTCGTCGATTCCAGCGGCATCCTGCACTGGAATTTTCTTGGCGATACGCCTGACTTCCCATTCCACGTCTGGAACTTTAGCACGCCCGATACCGCCACAGGCCACGACTGCGACTGGCTGATCGAACGCATCCACGCACTCGACCACGATGTCTTCATCGCCGAATTCGACCAGCTTGGCGTCTATGCGTGCCGCATCCTGGTACCGGGCATGTCAGAGATTTATCCACTCGACGATCTCGTCTGGGAAAACAACAGCGTCGGCAATGCGCTGCGTCCGGCCATTCTGCGCCTGCCCGAGCTTGACGATGACGAATGTGCCGCCCTGCTCGATGCCCTGAACGAAGGCCAGGTCGATGACCAGAAACTGGTGCGCGCCCTGATCGGCCTGGTCGCCGATCCCGGCACGCTATGGGAAGATTTGCGTACCGGCGAGCTGAAAACCCTGCTGGCCCTCGCCTGTGGCGATGAGGAGGCGCTGCGGGAAGGACTCGACTGGGTCGCCCACTTCGGGCAAATCAACCTGGAGCGCAAACGCATCTACCGCTGTATCGAAACCCTCTTGCAACTGGATGAGATCGACCGAGTCGACGATTGCCGCAATGCGCTGGAATCCTTGTACGGGAGCGATAACATTGCCCAGGCAGAAGCCATGCTGGAAGGCAGCGACCGGTTCTTTGGCATCGCCGCACCGGGGATGACACTTCAAGGCTGTGGTGCGCATCAGCGGCTGCTAGCCTCATATGAGAAAGCACAGCGGCACTGCGCTATGCAATAGACCGCTCACAATTCGCGAAAAAGGTGACATAATCAAAAACGTGATGCAACACCAATGTTTCTAGCAACATCGCCGCAAATCGGCCGGAATGCTAGGTGTAGCAATTGTTTCAGTTTTTTTGTATGATCCTAGCCTGTGGGGAAAAATATTCCCCTTCTCGCAACCAGGTTTCCAGTGAAAATCGGCATCAGCAGTAGCTTTTTAGATGAGCCGACTCTCCGCGAAGATTTCGCGCCCCACTAGATTCGCTCACTTTCCTAGTTGAGTACTCGATTGAACGATAGTCCTTTGGAGAATGAGGTTTTGACCTCACCCGCACCGGATCAGGTTGCCCTTGTTGCATCTGCCCCTGTTGCTCCTGCCTTTGATCCACGTCGCCGCATTCGTGAGTTGCTCTCCATTCCGGAGCGCGATCGCTCCGATGCCGAATGGGATGAACTCAATGAGTTGGAAATTCAGACGGCTCCCGGTAACCGCACCAGCAACCAGCCCCCCTTGGCCTACTCCGGAAAGCCTTCGGGCGGCGGCGGCATGCCATCCAAGAACCGCTTCAAAGGCAAGCCGCGCAAGCCAGGCCAGGGCGGCGGCGGCAACCGCCCGCCACAGCCGGGTGGCAGCAAACCTAACAACAAGCCACGTCCCGCTTAAGCGGACGTTCTCGGCAGCACCCCGCCGATGATGGTGCAACTGGTCATCGAGCAGCTTCTGAACGGCCTGCAATTCGGGCTGATGCTGTTCCTGCTGGCGGCTGGCCTGACGCTTGTTTTCGGGATCATGGACATGATCAACCTGTCGCATGGTTCCCTCTACATGGGCGGCGCCTATCTCGGTGCCGCGGCAACACAAGCCTCCGGCTCATTTCTGCTCGGCCTGCTGGCTGCCCTGGCAGGGATGGCACTGATCGGGCTGCTGCTTGAAGTCAGTCTGTTGCGCCGGCTCTATCAGCGCGATCACCTGAGTCAGGTTTTGGCCACCTTCGCCCTGATTCTGATTGCCAATGAACTGGTGCGCATGATCTGGGGGCCGCAACCGCTGATGCTGAACACCCCGGAGGCCCTCTCCGGACCCGTCGACTTGCTGGGCATCAGCTACCCCTCTTATCGCTTGTTGATCATTGCCGTCGGCCTTGCTGTTGCCGGGCTGCTGTACTGGTTGGTGGGACATACCCGCGCTGGCATGTGGGTACGTGCCGGTGCATCGAATCGGGAAATGGCTGAAGCACTCGGCATCGATGTTCGTAAGCTTTTCACCGGGATATTTGCACTTGGGGCGGCCTTATGCGCGCTTGCCGGCATGCTGCTGGGCCCACTGCTAGCGGTGCAGGTGGGCATGGGGGAAAACATTCTGATTCTCGCCTTTGTGGTGATAGTCATTGGCGGTATCGGCTCGATTCGCGGTGCGCTGGTCGGCAGTCTGCTGGTCGGCATGGTCGACACGCTGGGACGCGCCCTCTTGCCGACGCTGCTACGAACGTTTACATCGCCGGATATCGCGGCCCATGTCGGGCCGGCGCTGGCCTCCGTGTTGATCTACCTGTTGATGGCTGCCGTGCTGTTCTGGCGACCAACCGGTCTGTTCCCGGCACGCACATGATGCGGGCATCCCACCCGCTTGGCGAGCTTGCCCTGCTGTCCTTTGCCATTGCCCTGCCATGGCTGCTGGCGGCATTCGGTGAGGCGTACTACATCGGCTTTGCCACGCGACTCCTGATCTACGCATTGGCGGCCACCAGCCTCAATTTCGTGGTGGGCTATGGCGGCATGGTGGCCTTCGGTCATGCGGCGTTCTTTGGCGGCGGCGCCTATCTGGTGGCGCTGCTGATGGCCGGCGGACTCGTCTCTGCCTGGGCAAGCTGGCCGCTCACCATGCTTATCGTTGCACTGCTGGCCTGGGCAATCGGCGCCATTTCGCTGCGCACCAAGGGTGTTTATTTCATCATGATCA
The DNA here is from genome assembly GCA_964477575.1 of uncultured Methyloversatilis sp. Taxonomy (GTDB): domain Bacteria; phylum Pseudomonadota; class Gammaproteobacteria; order Burkholderiales; family Rhodocyclaceae; genus Sulfuricystis. Next base: position 4,071 of record CAYZEA010000023.1, on the reverse strand, counting down.
CGCTGGCCTTTGCCCAGATGATCTACTACTCGGTGATTTCGCTGAAGATTGCCGGTGGCGACGATGGCCTCCCCATCGACCAGCGATCGAATCTGTTCCCGTTTGACCTAGGCAACGACAATACCCTTTATTGGCTTGCACTTGGCTTGCTGGCCCTCTCCCTGCTGCTGCTCAAGCGCCTGAGCCACTCGCGCTATGGTCATGCACTGGCGGGGATACGCCAGAACGAAACCCGCATGGAGGCACTCGGCTATCCCGTCCAGCAACTCAAGCTCGCCTGTTTCGTCATCGGCGCCGCACTGGCCGCTCTGTCCGGCGCCTTGCTGGTCAACCAGAATGGCATGGCCGGCCCGGGGCAGCTTTACTGGACGCAGTCGGGCATGCTCCTCGTCATGGTGATTCTCGGCGGAGTCGGCCAACGCTACGGAGGGGTGCTGGGTGCATTCGTCCTGCTTGGATTGGAGGAGACACTGGCGCAGGTGACGGAACACAGCCATCTGTATATCGGCTTGATCCTGCTGGCCGTCGTGCTGTATGCACCGCGCGGCCTGGCCGGACTTTTCCTCAAGTCACCACGATGACGCCCCTGCTGACGATCCATCATCTGAAACGGCATTTCGGCGGCCTGTGGGCTACACGGGATGTTTCGCTGGAAGTTCCGTGCGGCGAAATTCATGCCCTCATCGGGCCGAATGGTGCCGGTAAGACAACGCTGATTCATCTCATCTCGGGCGGGCTCTTTCCAGATGAGGGAAAACTGCTTTTCGATGGTCGGGATGTCACGAAAAAAACCATGCACGAACGCGTGGCCTTGGGGATTGCCCGCTCCTTCCAGATCACGCAAATCTTCCCGAAAATCGCCGCGCTCGAGAATGTGCGTCTGGCGGTTCAGGCGCGACAACGCGACTGGGGCAACAGCCTGAATATGTGGCGTCCAGCCAAGGCCGACTTTCCCATGATCGAAGAAGCCGAGGACTGGCTTGCTCGTGTTGGCCTTGCGGAACATGCCGGCACACATGCTTCCGATCTTTCGCATGGCGAACAACGCGCACTGGAACTGGCGATGACTTTGGCCACGCGTCCCCGCCTGTTGCTGCTGGATGAGCCGTTGGCCGGCATGGGGCCGGAAGAGTCTGAGCGCATGACCCAACTGATTGCCTCCCTCAAGGGCGAACAGACCGTAGTCCTGGTTGAGCACGACATGGACATGGTGTTTCGTGTCGCCGACCGCATCTCGGTGTTGGTCACCGGGCATATCGCGGCCACGGGCACGCCGGAGGCCATTCGTGCCGACCCGGCCGTCAAGCGTGCCTATCTCGGCGAGGATCTCGCATGAACCCGCTGATCGAGGTCACGGGACTTCAGGCCGGGTATGGCAACAGCCAGGTACTCTTTGACATCAGCCTGAACATCCGCCAGGGTGAAGTCGTCACGCTGCTCGGTCGCAACGGCATGGGAAAAACCACCACGGTTCGTGCGCTGTGCGGATTGACGCGTCCAAGTACAGGCACCATCCAGTTTCTCGGTCATGACATTGCCGCCAAGCCGGCCGACTGGATCGCCCGACAAGGCATCGCGCTCGTGCCGGAAGGACGGCAGGTCTTTCCGAATCTGACAGTCCTTGAACACCTGATTGCCTTTGCGGCCAATCGATCCAGGCAAACCGATCCATGGACAGTGGCCAAAGTCTTCGCCTTCTTCCCACACCTGGCCGAGCGCCAGCATCATCTGGGCAATCAGCTTTCCGGCGGGGAACAGCAAATGCTGGCCATCGGGCGGGCGCTCACCACCAACCCTCACTTGCTGATTCTTGATGAGGCCACGGAGGGACTGGCCCCCATCATCCGCGAGGAAATCTGGCGCTGCCTCGGTGCGCTGCGCCAGAGCGGGCAAACCATTCTGGTCATCGACAAATATGTCGAGCGGCTAATCCAACTGGCGGATCATCACACCATCATCGAGAAGGGGCGTGTCGTCTGGTACGGCAGTTCAGTCGAACTGGATGCCGATCATGGTATCTGGCACCGCTATCTCGGGATCTAACCCAACCCGCGCCGTCTCGCCAGCGCCGACTTTTCAGATCGGCAGCAGATCAATCTGATCGCGTCGCCTCACCAGTTCATACGCAGCAAAACGAATCACCGGATGTTTATCCGGCCCGGCCTCGCATAACTGCTGAACAGCCTCGGACAAGCGCACCTCGCCAGGAATAGGTACCTGCCGAATACTCAACAAAAAGCGCAACAGATTGCGCGCACGCGCCTCGCTCAAATTTTTCAGGATATCCAGACTCAGTGGAAAATCCTGAGGAGCATCGCCCAGATCGATGCAGGCCAGTTCATCCAATAGTCTGCGCGCCTCTGAAAAATGCCTCGCCGCACGGGCTAAATTGCGCGGGCCTGCCGGGAAGCGTTCGCGCAAGGCAGAGAAGATGCGGGCGCGCAGATAGTTCCTCGAAAACCGCTCATCGGCATTGCTTTCATCGACAATCCACACCAGCGCCTTTTCCCGCGCATAGCGCTCGATCTCTGCCCGGGTGACGCCCAGCCAAGGGCGCAACAAACGTCCATTGCATTCGTGCATTCCGGCCGCTCCTGCCAACCCACTTCCCCGCAACAGATTGAACAACATGGTCTCTGCCTGATCGTCCTGATGATGCGCCAGAAAAAGCCAGTCGCAATCCATGGAGCGAAAGACAGCATGACGCGCCCTGCGCGCCGCCGCCTCCAGACCATCGGATGATCCACGCTCTACTTCCACCTTGACGACCTCACATGACAGGCCATGGTCACTGGAACGCTCCTGACAAAAAGCGGCCCATGCCTCTGCATGTGTACTCAGTCCATGATGGACATGCAAAGTGTCAAGCGTGAATTTGTGCTGGCCTGCGCGCTGAATCTCAAGGCAGGCATTGAGCAGCGCCATCGAATCCACCCCGCCTGACAAGGCAAGGGTAATCCGATCACCGGATTTGACATGACGAGCAAAACAGGCTGCCAGCGCCGTCTTCAACGGCGCTGCAGAATCAGTGTGTGGCAATTTCCTTGAACTTGCCATAACTCATCAAGCGCTCATAGCGGCGCTCGACAAGCTCATCAGCCGAAAGATCCTGCAATTGGCGCAAGGCATCCTGCAAGGCTTTCTTCAACGATTGCGCAGCCGTTCGTGGATCACGATGCGCGCCACCCAAGGGCTCATTCACGACGCGATCAACCAAACCAAGCGTCTTCAAACGCGAGGCCGTAATGCCCAGGGTTTCGGCAGCATCCGGCGCGCGCTCGGCACTCTTCCAGAGAATCGAGGCACACCCTTCCGGGGAAATAACCGAGTAGGTCGAGTACTGCATCATCATGATGATGTCGCCAGCGGCAATCGCCAACGCCCCCCCCGACCCACCTTCGCCAATGATGGTTGAAATCAGCGGCACCTTGATCTCGGCCATCTCGTAAAGATTGCGGCCGATCGCCTCCGACTGGCCACGCTCTTCGGCACCAATGCCGGGGTAAGCGCCCGGCGTATCGATAAAAGTAAAGATCGGTACGCCATACTTCTCGGCCAAGCGCATCAAACGCAGCGCCTTACGATAACCCTCGGGACGCGGCATGCCAAAGTTGCGCTGAATCTTTTCCTTGGTATCCCGACCCTTCTGATGGCCAATCACCATGCAGGACTGGCCATTGAAACGTGCCAAGCCACCGACAATCGCCAAGTCATCCGCAAAGGCACGATCGCCATGCAACTCGACAAAGTCGGTAAAAATATTCTCGATGTAATCGAAGGTGTAGGGACGCTGCGGGTGGCGCGCCACCGTGGCAATTTGCCAAGGCGTCAACTTGCTGTAAACCTCTTTCAGCAGCGCGACACTCTTGCTTTCCAGCCTGCCGATTTCATCCGAAATATCGACAGCGGAATCATCCTGTACAAAACGTAATTGCTCTATTTTTCCTTCGAGCTCGGCAATTGGCTGCTCGAATTCCAGAAAGGTCGTTTTCATGGGCTGATATTTTACCGCAAGCTAGAAGCGACAAAGCCCGCCAATTGGTAAATTGGCGGGCTTTGTTTTGTGTGGGT
>CAYZEA010000022.1:0-44922 GCA_964477575.1 uncultured Methyloversatilis sp. | reverse complement strand
GCGGGAACGGGTGGAACGTCCGCCCACACAAATGTAGAACTTGCGCTGAAAAGTACAAATACCCAAGTAAGGCCACACAAAGAGGCGGTACGATTCATACTGATTCCTTTGCTGATTGGCCGAATGGGATAAAAGGCCCGGCATTACCGGGCTTCCTAGCGGATCGCAGCAATACAACCCTAGACGACGCGAGATTTCATTTAAGCTGCTCATGCAACAGACTTAATATCTTGCGCGCCGTCTCGGACTTATCGACACCGCCTTCGCGCGACAGGATGCGAACCTTGGTCTCGCTGCCTTCGCCAACGACGTGGATTCGGTATTGCTGCTTGGTATCGACTTCTGATTTCCCCTTGAAAAGATTGACCGGGTTCAGTTTGGCGAGCCAGCCCTTATCTCCACCATCCTTTTTGCTGTTATCAACCTCTGGATCGATGTAGCGTACATAGTAAAGGCCCTGGGAGCGATCGCGATCCTCGACGGTAAAACCAACGCGATCTAGCGACAGTCCGACACGGCGCCAGGCACGGTCAAAAGGCTCAAGCACGTTAAGGTCGCCTGCGCCATCGGCAACCCGCATCAACTTCGCTCGCTCCTGCTTCAACTCAACGGCCACCATGGACTTAGCTCGGCCTTCCTCAACACCCAGACGCACCATCAGGCGGCGCAGCATCTCGGCCTCAAGCTCGGGATCTGCCGGACGCGGCTGCCAGCGCGTCTCCGACTTGCCTTCGTTAGTGTAAATCTCATACATGCCGCGGTGGCTGATGTAGACCTCAACTGTACCTGGCTCAGAACCCTTCTCCAAGCGGGTACGGAACTTGTCACGTTCCGCCGTCGAGTACAGGCTATCGAAGACCTTGCCGATCGTTGAGCGGATGATGTCGTTCGGCAGCTTGGCACGATTTTCTGCCCAGTCGGTCTCCATCACGCCAGCCTCGGGCGTTTCAACGTTGACGATGAAACCATGTTCCTGCCAAAACTCCTTGAGCGTCGGCCACAGTTGCTCGGGCGAGCCTGCAACCACCAGCCAGCGCTGCGATCCGGCACGGTCAATGCGCATCTTGTCGACTGACGGCAACAAGGCCGGTGCCGTCGAAGTACCCGCACCCGCTCGGCGCTCGCCCGTATATTCGGAGTAGGTGGCGCTGCTGCGCGGATTGATATCCGGCACCGCGTAACGTTCGTCGCGTGTCGGCTGCGTCAGGTCGGGCGGTACTTCGAGCGTCGGCAATTTGCCGGCGCTCTTGTATTCGATTTTTTTCGACTCGGGCAGGATGCTGTCAACAGCACAGGCCGACAACTGGCCGGCAACCAGCGCAAGGAGAAAATGGCGATAGAGGAGTCGATTCATATTTGATAGTCAGACTTTGATGCCGGCCTCGCGCATGGCAGCGCGGACACGGTCGTGGAATTCCGGAGCAAGCGGGGTTAAAGGCAGGCGTAGCGCATCGCCGACCAGCCCCATGCGGGCACAGGCCCACTTGACAGGAATCGGGTTAGCTTCGCAGAACAGATGACGATGAAGCCCCAGCAATTGGGCATTAATCTCGCGTGCCACTTTGACGTCGCCGGCCAAGCCGGAAAAGATCATGGCATGCATCAGTTTGGGCGCCACGTTAGCCGTCACCGAAATCGTGCCCTGCGCACCGAGCAGCACGAGCGCCAACGCAGAGGCATCGTCGCCGCTATAGATCGCGAAGCCAGGCGGGGCACGCTTGATCAGGTCGGTTCCCCGCTCGATGTTGCCGGTCGCATCCTTGATGCCGATCACGTTGGACAATTGCGCAAGGCGCAGGGTCGTATCGTTGCTTAGATCGGCAACCGTACGCCCCGGTACGTTGTAAAGGATCAGCGGCAGATCGACCGCCTCGGCAATCGCCTTGAAATGGCGATACAGACCTTCCTGCGTCGGCTTGTTGTAATAGGGCACGACGGAAAGGTGGGCCGTGGCGCCAGCATACCTGGCGCACTGAGCAAGTTCGATCGCTTCGCTGGTCGAGTTGGCGCCCGTACCGGCAATCACCGGGATACGGCCAGCCACATACTCGACGGTGGTACGGATCAGGGTGCAGTGCTCGTCCATGTCGACCGTTGGCGATTCGCCGGTGGTGCCAACGACGACAATGCCATCGGAACCTTCGGCAATGTGCCAGTCGAGCAGCTTGCGCAAGCCGGGCAGGTCGAGCGAACCATCATCGCGCATCGGCGTGACGATAGCGGGGAGAGAGCCTTGGATCATGGGTGCAGTCATGGGATCTAAGAGAAAGTTATCGATCAGAGTTCGGCAAGTGCCTTGATGTGCGCCGTCACGCTACGCGCCAGCGGGGACATCACATAGCCCCCCTCCAGCATGGACACGATACGGCCTTCAGCGGTTTCCTTCGCTACCTGCAGCAACTGCTCGGTAACCCTGGCGTAATCCGATTCCAGCAAGCCCATATTGCCCATATCGTCCTCGTAATGGGCATCGAAGCCGGCAGAGATGAACAGCATTTCCGGTTTGAACTCGCGCAATCGCGGCAGCCAGATTTCGTTCACCACTTCGCGGAAGGCATCGCCACGTGAACGCGCCGGCATCGGCACGTTGCACATGTTGGCTGCCGGTTCGTCATGGCCGGAATAGGGATAGAACGGGTGCTGGAAAATGCTCACCATCAGCGTGCGCATGTCGCCTTCCAGAATGTTTTCGGTGCCGTTGCCGTGATGCACGTCGAAGTCGATCACCGCGACGCGCTTCAAGCCCCAGGCATCCAGCGCATGGCGCGCCGCAATGACGATATTGTTGAAGAAACAGAAACCCATTGAGCGCGCATGCTCGGCATGGTGGCCGGGCGGACGCACCGCGCAAAAAGCCGCCGGCACTTCCTTGCGCATCACCAGATCGGTCGCCAGCACACCGGCCCCCGCCGCCCGTAACGCCGCCTTGAGCGTCCCCGGACTCATCGCGGTATCGGGGTCGAGGTGATGAATGCCATGCTCCGGGGCACTCGCAAAAATCATGTCGATGTAGCTTTGCGGATGCGCACGGCGCAGATGCGCATTCTCGGCAACCGGTGCATCGTGGAAAGACAGGTAAATATCGATGCCAGCCGCGATCAGCCGATCCTGAATCGCGCCGATACGTTCGGGGGATTCCGGATGGTGGGCACCCATATCGTGCAACAGGCAATCGCGATGGGTAATGAAGGCAATGGTCATGGCAGGGAAATTTTCCGTCCAGTGCTTGTCATACAATCATTCAAACCGACATTATGACCGTTTCCCGGAAATTTTTCTCATGGCCCACTCCGCCTCAACTCCAGCATCCGCTGCCCTGACAGGTGTTCTGGCTGCAGCCGAACAGATCATTCTCGGCAAGCCGCAACAGTTGCGCCTCGCCTTTGCCTGCCTGCTCGCGCGCGGCCATCTGTTGATCGAAGACCTACCCGGCGTGGGCAAAACGACGCTAGCCCACACCCTCGCCCGTCTGCTCGGCCTCGACTTCCAGCGCATCCAGTTCACCAGTGACATGCTGCCAGCCGACATCCTCGGCATTTCGGTATTTGACCGCGAGCGCAGCAGTTTCCGTTTCCACCCCGGGCCGATCTTCACCCAGGTGGTGCTGGCCGACGAAATCAACCGTGCCACGCCCAAGGCGCAAAGCGCCCTGCTCGAAGCGATGGAGGAACGCCAAGTCACGGTCGACGGCGAAACCCGCCCCCTGCCCGAGCCATTCTTCGTCATCGCCACGCAAAATCCAACGCACCAGATCGGCACCTTCCCGCTGCCCGAATCGCAACTCGATCGCTTCCTGATGCGGATTGCGCTGGGCTACCCCGATCGCGATGCCGAACGCGCTCTGCTGGAAGGCCGCAACCGCCGCGCATTGCTGGCCGACATCCAGCCGGTGCTTGACCCCGCCGGCCTTGCGCTCGCCCAGACACAGGTACAACAAGTCCATGTCGCTCCTGCCCTGATCGACTATGTCCAGACTCTCGTCGCCCACACCCGCCATGCCGCCACTTGGCAACATGGCCTCTCGCCCCGCGCTGGATTGGGACTCCTCGCCGCTGCCCGTGCCTGGGCTCTGCTGGCCGGACGCGATCATGTGCTGCCCGAAGATGTTCAGGCCGTGTTGCCAACAGTGGCGGCACATCGCCTGCAAGTCCCGGGCGGCGCCATCGAAAGCCGCGCCCCGGAAGATATCGCCCGTCTGTTGATCGAGGCAGTGCCCCTGCCCTGATGCACCGATGTTGCTCGCACTGCGCCGTACCCTCAACGAGAAATTCATCCGCTGGGCGCTGCGCGTGCGCCCGCCCGAACCGACGCCGATCCGCCTGACGCAACGGCGCGTCTATGTGCTGCCCACGCGTGCCGGCGTCCTCTATGCCGTTTCGCTGCTGGTCATGCTGCTCGGCGCGATCAACTACAACCTCAGCCTCGGCTATGCGCTGGTCTTCCTGCTCGGCGGCCTTGGCATCGCCACGATCCTCCACACCTTCCGCAATCTCGCCGGATTGACGCTGAACATCGGCACGCCCAAGCCGGTCTTTGCCGGCGATGTCGCCCACTTTCCGATCATCTTGCACAACCCGGATACTCGCCTGCGCAGCCTGCTGCGCCTGTTCTTGCCGGAACAAGCGGCGGTCGTCACCGATCTGGCAGCAAACGACCGCACTCGCCTGATGCTGCCCCAACCGGCGACCCGACGTGGCTGGCTCAGCCTGCCGCGCATCACGCTCGAAACTGTCTGGCCCCTCGGTCTAGTGCGCGCCTGGAGCTACGCCGCACCCGATTGCGCCTGTCTGATCTATCCACGTCCCGCCGATGCCGTCCCGCCAGCGCCGACTTTTGGCGGCATGGCCGGCGGGCGTCTGGCGAGCGACACCGGCGACGAAGATTTTGCCGGCCTACGCCGTCACCAGCCCAGCGATCCCCCCTATCACATTGCCTGGAAAGCCGCCGCCCGCCAGGACAGCCACGCCCCGTTGCAAACCAAACAGTTCGCCGGCAGCGCCGCCCAGTCGCTGTGGCTCGATTGGGCCATGCTGCCGCCCGGCATGGATGGCGAAACCCGTCTGGCCATCCTTGCGCGTTGGGTGCTCGATGCCGAGTCCGATGGCCTCGCCTGGGGACTACGCCTGCCCGGAAAGGAAATCGCGCAGGGCCATGGCCCCGATCACGTTCACGCTTGCCTGAAAGCGCTGGCGCTGCATGGCACCTAAGATCGGCCCACCGCTCACGCTGGCGCAAACCTGGTGGCTGCTCGCGACCGGACTGGCCGCATTCATTCCTTTGGTGCCGCAGGTACCGATCTGGCTTGCGGCCCTGACCGTCGCCGTCTTCGTCTGGCGCGCGGCGCTGGCCTGGTGGCGTCAACCCTTGCCCAATCGCTGGATACTGGTGCTGGTGACGGTCGCCGGCAGCGCCGGCGTCTTCCTGCAATATCGCACCCTATTCGGCCAGCGCGCCGGCGTTGCCCTGCTGCTGATCTTCCTGGCGCTCAAGCAACTCGAAGCACGTACCCCGCGCGATGGCATTGCCATTGTCTTCCTCGCCTACTTCCTTACCCTGACACAATTCTTCGAGGATCAGTCGATCCCCATCGCCGCCACCATGCTGGTCACCCTGATTGTCGCCACCGCCGCCCTCGCTGCGCTGACCGATGCGCGCGTCTCCCCCCTGCCCCTGCTGAAACGCGCCGGGGTTATGCTGCTGCAGGCCGTGCCTTTCATGCTGATCCTGTTCGTCCTGTTTCCGCGTGTCAACGGCCCGCTGTGGGGGCTGCCAACCGATGCTTACAGCAGCCTAAGTGGTCTATCGGACAACATGTCGCCCGGCTCGATCAACAACCTGATCCAGTCCGATGCCATCGCCTTTCGCGTCAAGTTTGAAGCAGACGTGCCCCCGCGCAGCCAGATGTACTGGCGCGGCCCCGTGCTTAGCCAACTGGATGAGCGCACTTGGCGACCGGGCAAGACGGTCCGGTTGTCAGACCTGCCCTACACGCCCGACAACACCAGTCCCGCCTATCGCTACACCGTGACGCTGGAAGCGCACAACAAGCCCTGGCTGTTTGCGCTCGAATTGCCGACTCACCTCCCGCCGGATGCCTTCGCCACTTCGGATTTCCAGTTGCATGCCAAAAAGCCGGTGCGCGAACGGCAGCGTTACGACATCGAGTCCCGCACCCGCTCCCTTCACGACCCGGAGAGCTTCGACCAGTTGTCCCACGCCCTAAGCCTGCCGGACCGGCTCAATCCCCGCACGCGCAGCCTCGGCCAGTCCTTCGCCACCCCCGGCAGCAGCGACCGGCAACGCCTGCAGCAAGCGATTGGCTTCATGCGCAAGCAGCAGTTGATCTACACCCTGCAGCCGCCGCTGATGAGTGCCAATGTCGCGGACGAATTCCTCTTCGACCACAAGCGCGGCTTCTGCGAACACTTCTCCGCCAGCTTCGTCATCCTGATGCGTGCTGCGGGCGTGCCGGCACGCGTGGTCACCGGCTATCAAGGTGGCGAACTCAATCCGGTAGACGACACCTGGGTGATCCGCCAGTCCGATGCCCACGCCTGGGCCGAGGTATGGATCGAGGAGCAGGGTTGGGTGCGCGTCGACCCCACTGCCACCAGCGCTCCGGCGCGCATCGAGCAAAACCTCGCGGCGGCTGTGCCGGTCGGCGACCCGCTGCCCTTCTTGTCCGGCGCCGGGCTGGACTGGCTGCGCGAACTGCGCTTTCGCTGGTGGGCGGTCAACAACGCCTGGAACCAGTGGATCCTCGGTTACGACCCCAAGCTGCAGCGCGAACTGCTGGAAAAGATCGGCATGCAATCGCCCGACTGGCGCAAGATGACCGCCTGGCTCGCCGTACTCTGCGGTACAGTGCTGCTGGCCCTCACGGCCTGGATGCTCTGGCGCCGCCCGCCGGCCGACCCGGCCCTGCGCCAGTGGCAGCGCTTCTGCCGACGGCTGGCGCGACGCGGTCTGGCGCGCCACGACTGGGAGGGACCTATCGACTATGCCCAACGCCTCACCGCCACACTGCCGGCAAAAGCGCCGGAAATCTCGCGTATCGCCGGCCTTTATGCCGGGCTGCGCTACGGTAGGCTAGACCCCGTTGCCCTTGAGGCATTGCGCCGCCACATCGCGGCTTTCAAACCATGATGCGTCTATTGTTTGCGCTTGCCCTGTTTTGTCCCCTCATCAGCTTTGCCGGCTATGCCGAACGCGAAGACGTCCAGGCATTTATCGCCGAGATGCAGACGCGCCATGGCCTCGATAGCGAAAAACTGACACGCCTGTTCGCACAAACCGAACCCATCCCGTTTGTCCTCAAGGCGATTGCCCCGCCGGCCGACCCGCGCGTCAAATCCTGGCGCAGCTATCGCCAGCGTTTCATAGAACCGAAGCGCCTCAAGGCCGGCCTTGAGTTCTGGCACAAGCATCGGGCCACCCTTGCCAAAGCGGAAGCGCTCAGCGGCGTCCCGGCCGAATTCATCGTCGCCATCATCGGCATCGAAACCATCTACGGCAAGCACCTCGGCCGTTTCGACACCTTCACGGCCCTCGCCACGCTGGCCTTCGACTACCCGCCGCGTGCCGACCTGTTCCGGCGCGAACTCGAAGCCCTGCTGCTCTTGGCGCGTGACGAACAACGCAGCCCGACCGACTATCGCGGCTCCTACGCCGGCGCCATCGGCCTGCCGCAATTTCTGCCTTCGAGCATTCGCGCCTATGCCGTCGACTTTGACAAAAGTGGTCAGATTGACCTGACCGGTAGTCCATCGGACGCCATCGGCAGTGTCGCCAACTTCTTCAAGGAACATGGATGGGAAGCGGGCGGGCCAGTCACCCTAAAAGTCGACGCTGGCGGGACGGCATGCGAGCCGTTAATCGCCGAAGGCATCAAACCCATGCGCCGGCCGGCCGAGATGCGCGACTTTGGCGTGGCCGTCCCCGCCGATGCAACGGATGCGCCGGCTGCGCTGATCGACCTCGTTACCCCGGATGCGGACACCGAGTACTGGCTCGGCTACCAGAACTTCTTCGTGATCACGCGCTACAACCGCAGCAGCTTCTACGCGATGGCGGTCTTCCAGTTCGCGCAGGCATTGAAAGCAGCCCGCCTCACAACAAGGCGCTGACGCCGATATCCTGCCGCGCGATGCGCGCCCGCAAGCGCACCAGCGCTTCCATCTGCAACTGCCGCACCCGCTCGCGGGTAATGCCGAGTTCATCGGCCAGCACTTCCAGCGTGGTGATTTCGCCACCGTTCAGGCCATAACGCGCCTCGACCACGCGGCGCTGCCGCTCGGGCAGCTCGGCCACCCAGCGGGCGATGTGCGCCTCGATTTCGGCCTGCTCAAGATTGGCTTCCGGGTTGGCGGCATCGATATCGGCCAGCGCATCGGCCAGCGTCAGTTCGGGGTCGATATCGAGCGGCGCATCCAGTGAGGTCGTGCGCTCGTTGAGTGCCAGAATCTGGCGTACCTCATCCACCGGCTTGTGCAGCAGACCGGCCACGCGCTCGATGGCATGACCTTCCTCGCCCGGCTCGACGCCCAGCTTGCGCAAGGCCTGCAGGACGATATTGAGCTCCTTCACCACATGCACCGGCAGGCGGATGGTGCGCGACTGGTTCATGATGGCGCGCTCGATGTTCTGGCGCACCCACCACGTCGCATAGGTGGAAAAACGGAAGCCGCGTTCGGGATCGAACTTTTCCAGCGCGTGGATCAGGCCGAGATTGCCTTCCTCGATCAAATCGTCGAGCGCGACACCGCGGTTGAGGTAATGCTTGGCGATGCTGACGACGAGGCGCAGATTGGCCTCGATCATGTGCTGACGCGCGGCAAAATCCCCCGCCCGCGTGGCCCGCGCCAAGGCCAGTTCCTCGGCCGGCTTGAGCAGTGACGTAGCGCCGATTTCGTTCAGGTAAAGCTGGGTGATGTCTTCGAGAAAGCCATCCTCGCCGGCCGGCAGCGGCGTAGGCTCGAGTTCGTTGTCCGAAGCGTCGAGCGGCTCGTTCATCAGCGCGGCGGCAAAAACTTGAGGGGATCGACCGGCTTGCCCTGCTGGCGAATCTCGAAGTGCAGCTTGGGCTGATCGGCGTCGCTGTCGCCCAGTTCGGCGATCTTCTGGCCGCGCGTCACCAGCTGGCCTTCCTTGACGAGAATCTTGCTGTTGTGGGCATATACGGAGCTATTGCCGGAACCATGCAGCACGATCACCAAATTGCCGTACTTGTTCATCGTGCCGACATAAATCACCTTACCGGCGGCGGCGGCCTGCACCGTCTCGCCGATCTTGCCGGTGATATCGATGCCCTTGTTGGCCTCGCCGCTGCCCTCGTTGAAGACGGCGAGAATTTTGCCGCTGGCCGGCCACGACCAGTCGATGCCGGTGCTGGCCGCCACAGGGGAGCTGGGGGCCGTTGCGGGTAGGAGGGTCGGTTTGTCGGCGGCCACGGCTGCTGGGGCCAGCGGAGCAATTGGGGGCGGCGACGCCACGGCCAGCGGCGCAGTTTCCTGCGCCTTGAATTTGGCCAGGTTTTCCTCGGAATAAGGGAGCTTGCCGCCCTTGGGCGAACGTTTGAGTTTTTCGGTATCGATCTCCGTAAAAGTCGACGCTGGCGAGACGGCGCCCCGGGGCTGCGCGTCAAGCGGACGCGCGACCGGGCTGCCGCCCGAACTGATCGGCCGCACCTCGCTGCCCCCCTCGACAATGACTGTCGACTTCTCGGCAATACCCGGCGCGGCCACTTGCAAAACTTGCCCGACGCGGATACGGTTCGGATTGTCGAGATTGTTCCAGGCGATCAGTTCGCGGTAATCGACACCGTGATCGAGCGCGATGCTGTAAAGCGTATCGCCTTTCTTTACAGTGTAAAGACCGGCCGTCTTGACCGCCCCGGGTCGGGCCGCCTCGATGCGCGTCGGCGCCTTGGAATCCTTCACCGGCGCAGGTGCAGTCGCGGCACAACCGGCCAGCAAAGCAAACAATGGCAACAGGCGCAAGATCATCACGCCACCCCCGGCAGCAGCGGCACGAAGCGCACCGCATCGAAACGTTTTTCCACCAGGCCCTCCGGCGTGCGCTCAATCAGCACCAGCACCTGATCGCCACTGCCAACGGGAATCACCAGTCGCCCGCCAATCGACAGTTGGTCGCAGAGCGCCTGCGGGATACCCATGCCGGCGGCGGCGACGATGATGGAGTCGAAAGGCGCGGCTTCCGGCAAACCGACCATGCCATCACCGTGTTTGAGGCGGATGCGCGTCAGCTTCAGCGCCTTGAGGTTCTCGCGCGCCCGCGCCAGCAGCGGGCCGAGTCGCTCGACGCCATAAACCTCGTTCGACAACTGCGCCAGCACGGCGGCCTGATAACCGCAGCCGGCACCGATCTCCAGCGTCTTGCCCAGTTTGTCGCGGCCTTCGAGCAGCAGTTCGATCATGCGCGCGACGATGTAGGGCTGCGAGATGGTCTGGCCGAGAATCAGCGGCAGGGCCGTATCCTCATAGGCGCGATGCGCCATCGCCTCTTCGACGAAGATATGGCGCGGCACGGCGGCCAGCGCCATCAGAGCACGCTGGTCGCGCACGCCCTGCTCGCGCACGCGCTCAATCATGCGCGCCCGCGTGCGCTCGGAAGTCATACCGATGCCGGACAGCACGTTCATCCGTTCAGCCACTCCGTCAGACGGTTTTTCTGCGCAAAATGGGTCAGATCGATCTGCAGCGGCGTCACCGACACCCAGCCATTTTCGACCGCATGGAAATCCGTGCCCTCGCCGGCATCGGCCGCCGCGCCGGCCGCGCCCACCCAATACACCGTCTCGCCGCGCGGCGAAATCTGCTTGACCACCGGCTCGGCCTTGTGGCGCCGTCCCAAGCGGGTCACCCGCGTACCGGCCAGCGTGTCGTGGGGCACATCCGGCACATTGACATTCAGCAACACCGGCGCACCAAACGGCTGCGCCTTGAAACGCTCGGCCAGCTCGCGCACCACGCGCGCCGCCGTCGCAAAGTTGCGCCCCTCGAAGCTGCCCAGCGACACGGCAATCGACGGCACGCCGAGCAGGTACCCCTCCATCGCCGCCGCCACGGTGCCGGAATAGACCGTGTCGTCACCCATGTTCGGCCCCCAGTTAATGCCGGAGATCACCATGTCCGGCTCGTGTTCGAGCATGCCGGTGACAGCCAGATGGACGCAGTCGGTCGGCGTGCCGTTGACATAGTGAAAACCATTGGCTGCCTGCTTGAGATGCAGCGGCCGATCGAGCGTCAGCGAGTTGGAAGCGCCGCTGCGGTTGCGCTCGGGCGCCACCACGGTGATCTCGCCCACGCCGCGCATCGCCTCGTAAAGTGCCGCGAGGCCGGGCGCGAAGTAACCATCGTCGTTGGAAAGGAGGATGCGCACGATGCGATCAGCGCGAAAGCTGCGATTTCGGAATCATGGAGCGATTTTACCGGACAGCCGCAAGCCGTTTCGACAAACTGCAAGGGAAAAATGGCCAAACGCGCCGTCCCGCCAGCGCCGACTTTTTCTTCGCGGGGGAATCTTGTTCGGTGACCGCGCACACGATAAACTGAAAAACAGCCAGTCGTCACCGTGACGGTTGGCTATACCGCTGGGCACTTTTTAAACGCGCGTCGGTCTGCGTAGATGAGCAATTGAACATGAAACCACCCAAAACACTGAGCCCAAGCTTGCCTCACCTGGATAACAGCAACGCACTCCATCAATCACTGCTGGACTCGCTGCCACTGGGCGTTTATCGCATCGACCGTGAGGGTCGCATCATTTATGCGAATACCCCCATGCTTGAGATTCTGGGGGTCGATCGTGACCAAGCCTTGGGTGCGGTCATCTACGACTTCTTTCCCAAGCATATTGCCGACAATCAGCGCAAGGATGACGAGTGGATCGTTGGCACAGGTCTGCCCATCAGCAAGACGCCTTCAACCGGCCATCGCCATTACCGCCGCGAAATGAAATCCCCCGTCCTCGGAACGGCTGGAGAGATCATCGGCGTGCAGGGAATATTCTGGGACGCCACTGAACTCATGCAGGCACACGCCGACCTCAAGGAAAGCGAGGAGCGCTTCAACTTGTTCATGGACACGCTGCCCGCCGCTGTCTTTATGAAGGACTCTGCCAGCACCACGATCTACTGTAATCGCTACATGCTGGACATCCTCGGTGCCAAGCGCTGGCAGGGGAAGAACGTTCACGACCATTTCCCCCGGGAACTCGCTGATCAGATGATCGCGGATGACCAGCGTTCGCTCGAGGCGGGCTACGTGGTCGTCGAGGAGCCGGTGCCGCATGCCGACGGCCAGCTGCGTCTTTACCAAACCCACAAGTTCGCCATTCCTCGACAGGGTCAGCCCCCCCTTCTGGGTGGGATCGCACTCGACATCACGGAGCGCAAAGAGGCCGAAATGGCATTGCAGTCGCTCAATGCCCGGCTGAACATTCTCGCGACCACCGATCAACTGACCGGTCTGGCCAACCGACGGCACCTGACCGAGAGACTGGAGCAAGAGTTCGAGCGATGGCAGCGCTATGAAAAGTATTTTGGGGTCATCCTGCTGGACATCGATCATTTCAAGTCAATCAATGACCGCTTCGGCCATCAGGCCGGCGACAGCGTGCTCAGCCAACTCGCCGCCATCCTCACCGGCCATGTGCGGGCGGTCGACACGGCGGGCCGCTGGGGCGGCGAGGAGTTCCTGATCATCTGCCCGGAAACAACGCTCGATGGAGTCGCCACCCTGGCAGAAAAAATGCGGCAGCGTATCGAGCATTTCGATTTCGGCATCCCGGCCAGCGTCACTGCCTCGTTCGGCGTAGCTGCCAGCCTGGCTGGCATCTCCGCTGATACCCTCGTCAAGGCAGCCGATGACGCCCTTTACGAGGCAAAGACGATCAGCCGGAACCGTGTTGTAAAGGCAACGAGCAAGCCAGCACTCCCTAACGCCCAAGCGCAGTAGCCTGACGACGGGGTGCAGCGGCACTAGCGTGCCGTCCCGCCAGCGCTAATGGGATGGTCACCCCAATCTGAAACGGCATTGATGGGCCAATCAGAAGGGCTGTCAGCAGCAGCTTAGCGCACCATCACTGCCGTGTGTCATGTCAAAGCGCTTGCATCGTCCGGCGCATGAAGCACAGGTCTTCCCAGGCTTTCGCCTTGTCGGGCAGGTTGCGTAGCAGATAGGCCGGATGGTAGGTGACGATCAGCGGGAAGCCGGCGAAATCCTGCACCTTGCCGCGCGCGTCGGAAATTTTCACGTCCTGTTGCAGCAGCGTCTGTGCGGCCGGCCGGCCGAGTGTGACGATCAGTTTGGGCTTGATCAGTTCCACCTGACGGGCCAGGAAGGGCCAGCAGGCTACCGTCTCGCCGGGTTCCGGCGCACGGTTGTCGGGCGGGCGACATTTCACCGAATTGGCGATATACACATTGTTGCCGCGCTTGAGGTCGATGGCCGCGAGCATGTTGTCGAGCAGCTTGCCGGACTGGCCGACGAAGGGTTCGCCGCGCTCATCCTCCTCCGCCCCTGGCCCTTCGCCGACGAACAGCCAGTCCGCGTTGAGATCGCCGACGCCGAGCACGGCCTGCTTGCGCGTCTTGCACAACTCGCAGGCGGTGCAGTCGGCCACCGCCTGTTTCAACGCGTCCCAGCCCATCGCAGCAATCGCCGCCGTCCGTTCATCGACAGGGGGAGTACCTTCCGGTGCAGCCACTTCGCCGCGCTTCTTCTTCGGCGGCTGGCGCAGTTTCCAGATCGGGCCGAGGCCCATTTCCTTGAGCATTTGTTCCTTGTTCATAGTGTCCTGACCATCACGATGGCGTCTTCCCGTCCCTCAAGGGCGGGATAGTACCCGCGCCGGCGGCCGATCTCGACAAAATCGAACTGGCGGTAAAAACCGATGGCCGCCTGATTCGAAGGACGCACCTCCAGCAGCATGCGCGCCATGCCGGCCTGCCGCGCCTCCCCGCAGGCATGCGCCAGCAGCGCCGCGCCAAGGCCGCTGCGTTGTCGTTGCAGTGCCACGGCGATGACCAGCAGATGTACCTCGTCAACCGCCGGCATGGTGACGATAAAACCGGCCAGCCCTTCTCCCCCCCGGGCCACCCAGGCTCCGTAGCCCGCCGCGAGGGCATCGCGGAAATTGCCGATGCTCCACGGAAACGCCTGCACGCGTTCCTCCAGCGCGACGACTTCGGCAAGGTCATCCGTGCCCATGGGCAAGAAAGTCACTTGCTGCCGCCCCGCGCCAGTCGTTCGGCGGTCGTCAGCGCCACCTTGTCGCGCACGTAGAGCGGCAGCGCCTGCGCCGCCGGCACACCCGCGCCACGCAACAGCACGGGAGCGGCCAGGCGGGCCACCGCCGTGGCCGTGGGCATCAGGCTGGCATCTTCCGCAACCAAGCGGGCGCCCATGCGTTGGCGCAACGCCGCGCCGTAAGCCGCAAAGCCATCACCCACGCCCCGCCAGCCCTCGCCCTCGGGCAAGGGTGCCGTCTCGCCAGCGCCGACTTTTGGCACCATAATTTCTTCCACGGTCTCGCCGCTCACCGCATAGGCCGCGACATACGCCTCGTTCATGCGCGCATCGAGGCAGGCCAGAATACGGCCGTCGCCAGCGCCCAAGGCCAGTGCCGCCAGCGTACACACCGGCACCACCGGAATATCCAGCCCGAAGGCCAGTCCCTGCGTCACGCCGCAGGCCAGGCGCAGGCCGGTAAAGCCGCCGGGGCCGGCGCCAAAGGCCAGGCCATCCAGTTGCTTGAGCGACAGTCCGGCCTCGGCCAGCAGTTCGTTCGCCCACGGCAACAGGCGTTCCGAACCGCCGTTGGGCACGAGCGCAGATTTTTCGGCAAGGACGCCATCGCACCAGAGGGCGACAGAAAGGCGATGCGTCGCCGCTTCGAAGGCCAGGATTTTCACGCCGACGATTTTAGCTTGCCGGCTTTCAGGTCTTCGGCTTCATGTGCAGATGCGATTTTGCCTTGCCGCGCGGCACATAGCCGTGGGAATGGTCGTGGCCGCCATCGACCTCGACGCTGACCAGATTCACCATGCCATGACGCACGCCGCGTTCGGCAATCAGCGCATCGGCAAAGCCGCGCACGGCTGGCGTCGGGCCGCGCAGGATTACTGTTTCCAGGCAGTTTTCATGATCGAGATGCGCGTGCATCGTCGCTACCGTCAAGTCGTGCTGTCCATGCTGGAGTTCTGTGAGGCGTTCAGCGAGATCGCGCTCGTGGTGGTTGAACACATAGGAGAGATTGGCGACGCAGTAACCGCCCGCCGCTTCGCCGCCGCGTTCACGCTCCAGCAGCGAGCGCACCAAATCGCGCACCGCTTCCGAACGGTTCTGGTAGCCGCGCTGGGCGATCAGACGGTCGAAATCCGCCGCCAACTGCTCATCCATCGAGATCGTAAAGCGTTCCACGTCGGGCTTCCTTTGCTTTGTCTATTTTCGTACCAGATTGGACATGCAGTCGATCTCGCGCAGGTAGGCGCGGGTGATTGCGGCGTCATGGCCCTGCTCGGATATCATGGTGCTCAACTTGCTGTGCATGCCGATAATCGCATCGGGTTCCCAACTGCAAACGATGTCCTTGCGACAGCGGATGATTCCATTGATGTTCGGGATCAAGACACGTTCTATCTGGCTGCTTGCGCATTGACGGCCAATTTCGGCGACCACCTTGTCCTCGTCCGAATCGATCTGAATTGGGTCGTCATTGGCAGCGGCGGATTGCACTGGCGGAGATGAAGGACGCTCGGTCGATTTTTCTTCCGGCAAGCCAACCGGCGGGGCAGCCGCGACAGTAGCCGGTGCAGGAGCAGGTTGGGATGGCGATGAAGATCCGATATCGAGAAAAAGTACCAAGACTCCGCTCAGGACAAGACCAGCCAGCATCCAGAGCGTGGTTTTAGAACGCGATTTATCCTGGGGCTCCCGATCCTGCAGTGACATGTCGAGCGCGGCAAGCGTTGCCAGTGCTTGGGGCGTAAGGGGAACAACATTCGGATTGCTGGGCTTAGCGGTTGGCGCCTTGTCGGGCTTGCGAGCCTTGTCATCGGTTGGGAAGATGGGGGCATGCGGATGCCAGCCCGCAGTATTGTTGCGTTCGGGGAGTACTTGCGCCAGCATTTCGCGCAAAGCGGCCTGGAACTCCTCCCCGTTTTGAAATCGGTCCTGCGGCTGCTTGGCCAAGGCTTTGTCGAAAAGCTGGTCGATCGCAGCCGGAAGACCGGGTGCGATGGCAGAAGGCTTGGGGTGGGGCTCCTTGACGATTCGGTCGAGAACGGTCACCAAGTGGTCAGCCTTGAACGGGTTGATGCCGGTCAGCAGTTCGTAAAGGATGATGCCGACAGAGAACAGGTCAGAGCGTCCGTCGATCGGCATTTCGGTGATTTGCTCCGGCGACATGTACCAGGGGCTTCCCAGGACTATCCCGGCCCGGGTCAATGTGGAGTTCTCGATACGGGCGATGCCGAAATCCGTGACGGTCAGGTGGTTCTGGGCATTCACCATGATGTTGCTCGGCTTGATATCGCGATGGACGATGCCGCGCCGGTGAAAGTAATCCAGTGCCTTCAGCAACTGATAGGCCAGATCGAGTGCTTCGAATAATGGCCAGAAAGCTTTTCGGCCATTGAGCGCCTTGAGCGATTCCCCCGACACGAAATCCATGACGATATAGGCCATATCATCCACTTCGCCATATTCATGGACCTTGACGACATTCGGATGACTCAGCTTGGCCCCGGCGATGCCTTCGCGCTTGAAGCGCTCGAACACATCGAAGCCTTCCATGTCGGACGAACTCACTCGCTTGAGCGTCTTGATGGCAACGATTTGTCCGGTAACCGGATCAATTGCACGATAGACGACGCCCATGGCCCCCTCGCCGAGAACGCCATCAAGCCGGTATCGACCGATTGTTGTCAATGCAGCGGATTTGCTCATGTATCGTCTCAATGTACCATCGTCTTGTTCGCCAACGCCGCACTATTGCGTACGGGCATGGATGGACGCACGAATCTGCGGCCAGTCCGCCGCCAGCAGCGGCAGATTGGGTGCGCTTTCTACCAACGCCTTGAGTCGCTCGGCACGCTGTGCGCTGGCCGGGTGGGTGGAAAGCAGGTTGACCATGCCGGGCATTGTTGCGTCGGCAGCCAATCCTTCGAAGAAGCTTGCCATGCCCTGGGGAGCGATACCAGCGGCGACGAGGCGCTCGAAACCGCCCAGGTCTGCCGTCGTTTCCTGTTCCCGCGAGAAGTGCAGTGTCGCCAATTCCTTCAACGCCGGCCCGAGCAGACTGCCGCCGTCGCCTGTCAGCGCCCACCAAAGCGCCGAAAATCCGATGGCCTGCACCATGCCGCGCAAACCGTGGCGTTGCTCGACATGCTCGATTTCATGTGCCAGCACACCGGCGACCTCTTCGGCCGAGCGGGCCTTCTCGATTAGACCGCGATGGACGACAATCAAGCCGGCAGGCAGGGCAAAGGCATTGATGCTTGCGTCGTCGGCAAGATGGAAACGGTAGGCGTAGGGCGAGGGTTTCGCGCTGGCGAGACGGCTGCCCACCTCGGCAATAAAGCGGTTGGCAGGGGTGTTCTCAATCAGCGCGAGTTGCCGCTGCTGCAGTCTCCAGAACTGCTCGGCCAGTGCTTGTTCATGCGCAACGGGAATTGCCGAAACAGCCGCATCGAGAATTTCGGCCCGATAGACAACGGCCAGAGCCAACAGCATCAGCGGCAGGCCAAGCGTAACGAACAGCGCCGTTACGATCCAGAAACGCGTGGCCCTGTCCTGCGGCATGGCAAATAGTCGGTGCTGGCGAGACGGCAGGCGAAAGTCGCCGGGGCGTCGGGCGGTCAGTCGTTGCCGTTGAAGATGTTGCCGAGCAGTCCCCCTTGCTCGCCACCCGAGCCGCCGCCCCCCTTCGAAACCGGCGCAGCCGCAAAGATGCGCGAGGCGAGGCGGGCGAAGGGCAGCGACTGCAGCCAGAGCGTGCCCGGGCCGCGCAGTACGGCAAAGAACAGACCCTCGCCGCCGAATAGCGCGGTCTTGATGCCGCCGACGAACTGGATGTCGAAGTCGACGTCAGGCGTGTAGGCCACGACACAGCCGGTATCGACACGCAGCACTTCGCCCGGGGCGAGTCGGCGTTCGAGGACGGTACCGCCGGAATGGGCAAAGGCCAGTCCGTCGCCTTCCAGCTTTTGCATGATGAAGCCCTCGCCGCCAAAAAAGCCGGTGCCCAGCTTTTTCTGGAAGGCAATACCGAGCGAGACACCCTTGGCGGCGCACAGGAAGGCGTCCTTCTGGCAAATCATCGTGCCGCCGAGTTTTTTCAGGTCGAAAGGAATAATCTTGCCTGTGTAGGGTGCAGCGAAAGCGACTTTCCTCTTGCCATGGCCCTGATTGGTGTAAACGGTGGTGAATAGCGACTCGCCCGTAATCAGACGCTTGCCGGCACCGAGCACCTTGCCGAAGAGGCCGCTTTGCTGCGACCCGCCGTCGCCGAAGACCGTATCCATCTGAATGCCGTCTTCCATGTACATCAGGCTACCCGCCTCGCCGATCGCTGCTTCTTGCGGATCCAGTTCGATTTCGACGAACTGCATGTCGTCGCCGTGCAAGTAGTAGTCGATTTCATCCATGGCCATTTTGCTCTCTCCCATCAAGAAAGGATCTCAGCTTATCAGAAGTGATAATTGCGCTACACCCGTTGAATCCTAGGACTCAGGCCGAACCGTAGAAATATTGCTGTCCGCAGGCAAGCCTGTTTGGTATTACAATTTTAGAAAACGTCACACCGCTTTCCGGGAGAGTCCTCATGCACATGGCCGATGCCCTACTGTCACCCACGGTCGGCGTGGCGCTATGGGCGGCATCCGCCGCCACCCTCGCTTGGTGCTCGAAGCACTTGCAAGGCGATGCCCGGGAACATGTGGTGCCCCTGATGGGCGTGCTGGGTGCCTTCGTGTTTGCCGCCCAGATGATCAACTTCGCGATTCCGGGCACCGGATCGAGCGGACACATCGGCGGCGGCTTGCTGCTCTCGATCCTGCTTGGTGGCCCTGCGGCCTTCGTCGTCATTACCTCGGTATTAACCGTACAGGCGCTGTTTTTTGCCGATGGCGGCCTGCTGGCGCTCGGCGCCAACATTTTCAACCTCGGCGCGATCCCCTGTTTCATTGCCTACCCTCTGATCTACCGCCCACTGATTAAAGCTGCCGGCGACTCACCCTCGAAAAACCGGGTGACCGCCATCACCGTGCTGGCGACCGTCATCGGTCTCCAGTTAGGGTCTCTCGGCGTCGTCATCGAAACCCAACTCTCCGGCATCGGCAGCCTGCCTTTCGGCACCTTCCTGCTGCTGATGCAGTCGATTCATCTGCCCATCGGCGTGGTGGAAGGTCTGGCGACCGCCGCCGTCTTCGCCTTCATCCGCGAGGCACGCCCCGATCTGGTCGATGCCGGCCATGTCACCGCCGGTTTTTCGGCCCGCATGATCGCCGCCTTCGCCCTGTTGGCCCTGGTGATGGGCGGCGGGCTGTCCTGGTTCGCCTCGTCCGCCCCGGATGGTCTGGAGTGGTCCATCGAACATGCCGCGCGCGACCCTAAACCCGTGTGAGCGGCATTGAGGCACTGCTCAGGGAAGTCCATTCGCTCGACGCGAGCGCAGGGCAATCCACCTGGCTGGCGCGGGTCGATCCGCGCGCCATCGTTTTCGCCACCGCCGCTTTCATTGTCATTGTCGTGTCTTTCGACCGCTACGCGGTCGCCACGCTCCTGCCTCTGGCGCTCTATCCGGTCGCGCTCGCGCGACTCGGCAAGGTGCCCCTCGCCAAGGTCGGCCGCAAACTGCTGCCGGCACTGCCCTTCGTGCTGATGGTCGGCCTGTTCAATCCACTCTTCGACCCGGCGCCGCGACTCGAACTACTAGGCCACGCCATCGCCGGCGGCTGGCTTTCGCTGAGTTCGATGCTGCTGCGCGCCGTCCTCACCATCTCCACGGCGCTGATCCTGATCGCCGTCCTCGGCATCCATCGCCTCTGCAGCGCGCTCGACCGTTTGGGCGTGCCGCAGGTGCTGACCACGCAACTCCTGTTCATGCACCGTTATCTGGTGGTACTGGCCGGCGAACTCGGGCGCATGAACCTGGCACGCGAACTGCGCGCGCCGGCGGTCAAGGCCATGCCCCTTGCCGTCTATGCTTCCTTGCTGGGGCACCTGCTGCTGCGCACGTTGGAACGTGCCGAGCGGATTCATCAGGCCATGCGGGCACGCGGCTTCGACGGCCAGATGCCCGTGCAGAAATTTCAACCCTGGCAATGGCGTGACACACTATTTCTGGCCTGCTGCTTGAGCATGTTTGTTCTGCTGCGCGGAGTCGCCGCATGAGCCATCACCTCGTGGAAGCCCGCGATGTCGCTTTCGCCTACCCCGACGGGCAGGCCGCACTGAATGGCGTCAGCTTCACCATCCATCACGGCGAATCGGTTGCCATCGTCGGCGGCAACGGCGCGGGCAAATCGACGCTCCTGCTGCATCTCAACGGCGTACTAACGCCCACAAGTGGCCATGTTCGCATCGGCGACTTTCCCATCACGCGCGAGAACCTCGCTGCGGTACGCCACACCGTCGGCATGATCTTCCAGGAAGCGGATGACCAGTTGTTCATGCCCACCGTCTTCGATGACGTCGCGTTCGGTCTGAGCCATCAGGGCTTGGCGACAGCCGACTTGGAGACGCGCGTCATGCGGGCGCTGGAAACCGTCGGGGCCACGCACTTGCGCGACCGCCCGCCCTACCGGCTCTCGGGCGGCGAAAAGCGCGCCGTGGCGATTGCCGGCGTGCTGGTCATGCAGCCCAGTATCCTCGTCATGGACGAACCGAGCAGCGGTCTCGATCCGGCGGCTCGGCGCCGTCTCATCAAGCTGCTGGCCGGTTTCGATCACACCAAGATCGTCGCGACCCACGATCTCGATCTGGTCCTCGAACTATGCTCGCGGGTACTGGTCATGCATCGGGGTGTCATCGAAGCCGACGGCACCCCGGAGGACATTTTCAGCCATACCGAACTGCTGGAACGCTGCCAGTTGGAGCCGCCGCCCCGTTATCTGTCCCGGCGCGGATAGAGCGACTGACCAGCCTCGCGAACATCGCGACGCAACTGATGACGATCTTCCGGCGACATCTGCTGCCATTGCTCGCGCCGCTGGCGGCGCTCTTCGCGCCATTGCTCGCGCTGCTCGGGCGGGAAATCGTGCGGCCGCATCTGCCGCTGCCCATCGGGCGGGCGATGTGCAGGCTGCGCACCGGCATGCGGCAGCGCCGACAACATCAGCAGCAGGAAAGCGAGGATGGACTTGTTCATGCCTGCATTGTAGGGTGCCCTCCAAGGCGTTGTGGGCAGGCTTTGTAACAAAGCGTTGCGCTCGCCCGCGCCTGCAACATCCCGACATACCTGCCTGCCGTTCGGCAGTATCCTTCGCCCCATGAACGACACCCGCAAATCAAAAATCCTGATTGTCGATGACGACCTGCGCCTGCGCAGCCAACTGGAACGCTACCTCGCCGACCAGGGCTTCGCCTGCAGGGCGGTCGCCGATGCGGCCGGCATGGATCGCGCCCTGGAGCGCGAACTCTACGATCTGATCGTGCTGGATCTGATGCTGCCCGGCGAAGATGGCCTGTCGATCTGCCGGCGCCTGCGGGGCAATGGCGGCGCGCAAAACGACATCGCCATCCTGATGCTGACCGCCAAGGGCGACGACATCGACCGCATCGTCGGCCTTGAACTCGGTGCCGACGACTACCTGCCCAAGCCCTTCAACCCGCGCGAACTGGTCGCCCGCATTCATGCCGTGTTGCGCCGGCGCGGCAGCGCGCCGCCGGCCGGCGCCCCCGCAGCCGATGAAGAAGTCGTGCGCTTCGGCCAAGTCGAGGTCAATCTCGCCACGCGCGAACTGCTCCGCGCCGATACCGCCACCATGCTCACCACCGGCGAATTCGGTCTGCTGCAGGTACTCATCAAGCACCCGCGCCAGCCGCTGTCGCGCGACAAACTGATGGAGTTGGCCCGCGGCCGCGAACATGGCGTGTTCGACCGTGCCATCGACGTGCAGATCTCGCGCCTGCGCAAACTGGTCGAGGACGACCCGGCCAAGCCGCGCCACATCCAGACAGTCTGGGGCTTCGGCTACGTGTTTGTGCCTGATGGGCGCGACGTTTCTTAAAAGAGTGCTGCCGCGCACGCTGCTGTGGCGTGCCTTCTGGCTGATCGCGCTGCTGATGCTGCTGGCGGTCGCCGCCTGGCTGGCCATTTTCAGCGAGGCCGAACTCGACCGCCGTTCGCGCCAGATCGCGCAGATGCTCACCAGCATCACCAACCTCACCCGCACCGCCCTGCTCACCGCACATCCGGCGCAACGCCACGACCTGCTCGCCGATCTGGCCGATCTCGAAGGCCTGCACGTCTATCCGGCCGATGCGGACGACCGCATCGAACCGCCGCCGTCCTTCGGCCTGCCCCACCGCATCGAAGCCCTGCTCATCGACAAGCTCGGTCCGGAAACGCAACTGGCCTTCGCCGTGAATGGCGAGCCGGGCCTGTTCGTGCGCTTTCGCATCTTTCCCGGCGAAGACGGCGACTACTGGCTCGGCCTGCCGCGCGAACGCCTGGCGCGCCATCTGCCTTGGCAATGGATCGGCTGGGGCATCGCCGTGCTGCTGCTGTCGCTCTCCGGCGCCTGGCTGATTGTTTACCGCATCGTGCGCCCCATCGAAGAGGAGCGCGCGCTGCTGCTGGCCGGTATCTCGCACGACCTGCGCACGCCGCTGACGCGCCTGCGCATGGAAATCGAAATGAGCGTGGCTGACGAAGCGGCGCGCAGCGACATGGAAGCGGATATCGTCGAGATGGATCGCACCATTGGCCAGTTCCTCGACTTTGCCCGACCGGCCGACGCCACGCCGACCGTCGCCATCGATCTGGCCGCTTTTCTCGATGAAGTGGCCACACGCTATGGGGATCGCATTGCATATCGCCGTCCCGCCAACGCCGACTTTTCATCCAGCGTGCGTCCCGATGCCCTGCACCGCGCCATCATCAACCTGATCGAGAACGCGCTACGTCACGCCGGTGCCCCGGTGGACCTGGAACTTTCCCGCAACGGCCGTCACATCGTCATCGCCATCCTCGATCGCGGCCCGGGTATCGCGCCGGCCGACATCGAGCGCCTCAAGCAACCGTTCACGCGCGGGGAAGCGGCGCGCACGGGCGCCGGCGGCGCCGGCCTCGGCCTTGCCATCGTCGAGCGTCTGGTGCGTTTACAGGGCGGACGCTTGGAACTCAAGCCTCGGGATGGAGGCGGTCTCACCGCCCGCATTCTCCTGCCCGCCCAGGACTGATCGACCGCTCCCCGGCGATATCATCATCCGAGACATGACGAGCTTGACGCCTCACATCTTAATGACCTTTGGTAAGCGTCTTCCATTCAGTCATGATCATGGCTATCTTGACGTTACCTGGGTCATGCTTACGGATGTAGTCAGCGCAGTGTTCGATGCGTTCCGTAAAGTGTTTGTGCTCAGCCTTTGAGACCATCTGCTTGCCGGCGGCGACATTCTCATAGAGCTTGATAATAGCGGTAGCTGCGTTGGTGAAAACCATCACATTCTTGTTCGTTTCGGCCAAGCGCATGAATTCATTAATGGCTTCCTTGTACTGACCGTGCTTGGCAAGCTGGATTGCTGCCATGTTGAGCTGTTTCAGGTTTTCTGCTGCTTGTACGCGGAACCTTTCCGCGACATCGCTCATGCCTGCCTTTCCAAGAGCAGCGTTAATCTTATCGACCATACGGGTATTCCCCAAGTGATCGGCATATAGCGCCCTGGCACATTCCTCCACCATGGACGGATCGCCCATGTCGGCTGCAGCTGCCAGCATCGCCAAATATTCGCTGCCATCGATAGCCGTATCATCCTCTTTTGAAGCCAACATCATGTGGCGCATTTGCATGTAGGCCATCTTGGCATTTTCGCGGTTGCCTGATGCCTTACCCATTGCATAAGCGACCATGTGTTGCGAAAAGGAAAACTCCGGGTCATCGCGATGGAAATCCCGAATACCCGACATGAGCGCATCGAGGCGATCTTTTGCAGCCTTGCTGCCTGAGTTCATGAGCAGGCCTGCGTATTCGCAGAAGTCTCCGGGGCGCAGGAAGGATGAGCCGCGACCATGCTGATGCATGAGCGCATAGGCCTCGACTGCCGTTTCAGTATCGCCAGTTGCGGTAGCGACACGCACAACATCACGGTGGCGATGTAGCGCTTTGGGATTCTTCTCCAAAACCAATTTCAGTAAATCTCGCGATTGCTCGAGATTTCCTTTGTGCTCATGAACCCTGGCAAGCAGATCATGTGCTTGCAGAAAATCCGGGGTGCTTGCTACCAGATCTTCCAAGATTTCCTGCGTTTCGTCATATAGATCCATATTGAAGAACGCCCTCCCCTTCCCAAGCTTTGCCCAAGGGAGACGCGGAAACTCTTCCAGCACAGCCTCGTAATGATCGCGGGCTTCTTGGTAACGGTTGAGCGACAACAGACACTCTCCGGCAATACGCCGGAAGCCAATTGAAAACCGGGCGCCCTCTTTGATCATTTTCAGGCAAATATCGTATGCCTCTGGGAATCGGCCGCCATCAAACAATGCCGTTGCTACTTTCAAGGTATTCCGGCGATCCCAAGCTTTAGCAATACGATCGGCCAGGATCGCTGGGGTAATGGGCTTGATCAGATAATCGTCTGGTGCGAGCTCGGCTGCGGAGAATACCTGCTCATAGCCTTGCTCCCCAGTAATCATGATCCAGAGCGTCGATTGCGGTAGGAGCTTATTGCGGCGAACCTCTTCCAGCAACTGTTGTCCGTCTCGCGTATCGGACAGAATATAGTCGCAAAGAACGATGTCGTAGTCCCCTTTGCGCTTGATTCGATTCAACGCATCAAAGTAAGACTCCGACATATCGATCTTGACGCCCCCCGCATCGGCAATCGCGGTGCGCAACCAAGCTCGCATCGTATTGGAGTCTTCGACGACGAGGTAGGACATATCCTTATAGGGAATTTGTTGCGGCCGTGGCGCCAGCGGTGTCTTGGCTGAGGTACTGCTCAGCCCTTGAGTGGGCGCGATGGCTTCTTTAGCTGACTCGAACAAGCCATTTAAATTGTCCTTGCCAAGCATATCGTTAGACATGAGTTATCCTTCCCTCCGTTTTTCGTCTTCCAAGCGCTTGGCATTATGCTGCTTTTCTTTTGCTCATGTTGAGCGTTGCCAAATCGGCCAACAACTCGTCAACAGTCGACGCTGGCAAGACGGCTTAGTTCAGGCTGGCGCCGTACTCAATGCGTTCGAGGAAGGCGCGCGCGCCCTCATGGCCCTGGCTGGCCGCCATGCGCAGCCACTTCATGGCGAGACGCAAATTGCGCGTCAGCCCTGATCCCCGGTAATACGCCGTGCCCAGCTCATACTGGGCATTCACTTCGCCCAGCACCGCCGCAC
The DNA here is from genome assembly GCA_964477575.1 of uncultured Methyloversatilis sp. GTDB lineage: Bacteria > Pseudomonadota > Gammaproteobacteria > Burkholderiales > Rhodocyclaceae > Sulfuricystis. Next base: position 19,344 of record CAYZEA010000022.1, on the reverse strand, counting down.
GCCGCAGATGACGCATCGCCTGCTTCGTATCGCGCTTTACGCCCTGACCGTGCAACTGCATGAAGCCGAGACTGTAGAGCGTGTAGGCATCCTCATGTTGGGTCACGGCCTGTTCCAGCCAGCGATAGGCCTCGCGATAATTGCGCGTCACACCAACCCCGTGATAGTAGAGATCGGCCAGTGCCAGCTTGGCATCGAACATCGTGGCGGCCTGACGATACCAGTGCGCGGCCTGGGCCAGATCGCGCGGCCCACCCAGCCCATGGCGCCAACACTCAGCCAGCATGTAGGCGGCACGGCGATGACCGAGCTCCCCGGCCTTGCGATAGCAGGCGCGGGCATGCTCGACATCGGCCACCACCCCATGGCCATGGAAGTAGCACTCGCCCTCGGCAAACCAGAAACGTTCCAGTTCATCAAAGGCCGATTGCCAGCCCGCCTCTGCAGCCTCACGCAGCGCGAGTTCGCCGCGCGCCACATCGGCCTTGCCGCCGATGCCATGCAACTGACAGCGCCCCAACTCGGCCTTGCCGTGCGCCGAGCCGGCCGCCGCCGCCGCATGGTAATGGCGCCGTGCCGCCACTGCATCGGCACCCACCCCTTCGCCCAGTTCGTAGCATTCGCCCAGCCAGACATGCGCATCAATCTCGCCGCCCTCCGCCGCGCGGCGATACCAGGCCAGCGCCAGCTTCTTGTTCTCCTCGACGCCTTCGCCCCAGCGATGGCAATGGGCCAGTTTCAGCTGCGCCCGCGCATGCCCCTGACGCGCCGCAGCGCGCCACCACTTGACGGCTTCGACCATGTCGCGCTGCAGGTGGGCGCGGCCGCCGGCATAGGCTTCGCCCAGTTCGAATTCCGCTTCGCGATTGCCGCGCTCGGCGGCGCGCCGATACCAGGCCAGCCCCACCTCGGGATCGGGCGTGCCGCCGATGCCGAAGCTGGCGCACTGGCCGAGCAGGAACATCGCACTCGCCACACGTTTCCTGGCCGCAGCGCGGAACCAGCTCACCGCCTCGGTGTGGTTCGCCGCCGCCCCTTCGCCGGCATACAGGCACAGCCCGAGGCAGAACATCGCCGGCGCCACGCCGGCCTCGGCGGCCTGACGCCACAGGCATACCGCCGTCTGAGGATTACGGCTGACACCCCGGCCAAAGAAATAGCAACGCGCCAGCAGATCGCTCGCCCGTGGCTGGCCATGATCGCTGGCCTGTTGCAGCCAGCGCACGGCGGCGCCCACATCGCGTGGCAGATGCTGCCCGAGATAAAGCAGCCGCCCGAGCCAGTATTGGGCAAGCGGGCTGCCCTGTTCGGCCGCCTGGCGCAACAAATCGCCGCCGCGCTGCTCGTCGGTCGACACACCATGCCCGCGCAGCAGGCACAACGCCAACCAGGTCATGCCGCGACTGTCCTGCTGCGCGGCCGCCTGTTCGAAGAGTTTGGCCGCCTCGCCATAGTCCTTGGGCAGCCCCATGCCCTGATAGAGCAGCCAGCCCAGCACGGCCGCACCGGCCGGGCAACCGTTTTCGGCACTTTTCGAGGCCCACTGCACGGCATCGTGGGCCGATTTGCTCATGCCCTCGCCGACGGCACAACGCCAAGCCAGTTCGGCCTGCGCCGTCAGGTTGCCCGCCTCGGCCATGCGCCGCAGCTCGGCGAGCGGCAGGGCACGCCAGAATTCGTCGGCATGCCCGAGCAGTTCCAGCCCCTGCGCCACGCCGCGTTCCACCAGGCTGCTTTCGAGCGCCTCGCGGAACAAGCCGATCAAAGCCGGCGGAGCCAGTGGAATCAACTGCATGACCAAAAGTGAAAGATTTGAAAGAAGGCAGCATACGCTCGAAATATCGCATGGCTTATCCACAAAAACTGTGGAAAACTCTGTGAGTCTCTTGCGCATGGAAGCGCTAAGTGGGCGCCCCGAAAGGACTTTTGTTACTTTGCAGCGAAAATGACCAATTTATGTATCTATAAATATCAATGAGTTACATGATCTTCATTGGCTTACAAGCATCATATTGCGGTTTCATGAACGGCCTTGCGGCGAATCAAGGCCATGTGGATGAGGTAGCATCCTAACCCTCCTGTTTTTCTTGAATTTTCACCGCCCGTGGCCGCAGCAACCCTCTCCGTCAGCGAACTCAACCGCCAGGCCCGCCAGTGGCTGGAGCGACAGTTTCCGCTCTGCTGGGTCAGCGGTGAAATCTCCAATCTGGTGCGTGCCGCCTCGGGCCATGTATATTTCTCGCTCAAAGACAGCCAGGCTCAGGTGCGCTGCGCGATGTTCCGCTCGCGCGCCCAGCTGGTTCCCTGGAAGCTTGAAAACGGCCAGCAGGTCGAGGTGCAGGCGCTGGTCACGCTCTACGAGGCGCGCGGCGAATTCCAGCTCAATGTCGAGGCAATGCGCCGCGCCGGTATTGGCCCGCTCTATGAACAGTTCGTGCGCCTGCGCGAAAAGCTGGCCGCCGAAGGCCTGTTCGCCGCCGAGAAAAAGCGCGAGATTCCGCTGTATCCGCGCCGCGTCGGCATCGTCACCTCGCCGCAGGCCGCCGCGCTGCGCGATGTCATCGCCGCCTTTGCCCGCCGCGCCCCGCATGTCGAGCTGATCGTCTATCCAACGCTGGTGCAGGGTGCCGACGCTCCTGCCGCCCTCGTTGCCGCACTGGACGCCGCCTACGCCCGCCAGGAATGCGATCTGCTGCTGCTGGTACGTGGCGGCGGCAGCCTTGAAGACCTGTGGGCCTTCAATGACGAGGCATTGGCCCGCAAACTTGCCGTCTCGCCAGCGTCGACTATTGCTGGCGTGGGCCACGAAACCGACACCACCATCGTCGACTACGTCGCCGACCTGCGCGCCCCGACGCCGACCACTGCCGCCGAACTGGCCAGCGCCGGCTGGTTTGCCGCCGCCGGCGAACTGGGCGAACTCGAAGATGCCCTGCTGCGCGCCATGGAACGCCAACTGGCCCAGCGCATGCAAGCCGTCGACCGCCTCGCCCTGCGGCTGATCCACCCCGCCCAGCGCATTGCCGCCACCCGCCAGCGCCTCGAACTCCTCTCGCGTCGCCTCGGCACCGCCCTGCAAGCCCGCCTGCGCCTGCAGCCGCGGCTCGACCAGCTACGCTACCGGCTGACCCAGAGCATGACCGCCCGGCTGGCCCGCCAGCGCGACCGGCTGGCCCGCCATGCCGGCGCCCTGGCCGCCCTGTCCCCGCATGCCACCCTGGAGCGCGGCTACAGCATCGCCCGCAGCACCGACGGCCGGATCATCCACAGCGCCAGCCAACTGGCGCCCGGCGACACTCTGCAACTGCAATTCGCCGCAGGCTCGGCAGAAGCAAAGATCATCAGCCGAGGCTTGTAAAAACCCGGAGCAACCCCATATCATTCGCGCTGCATTACCCCAACATCCCCACGGAGAACAATAAATGGAACACACCCTGCCCGCCCTGCCCTACGCCAAGAACGCCCTGGCCCCCCACATGTCGGAAGAAACCTTCGACTACCACTACGCCAAGCACCATCAGGCCTATGTGACCAACCTGAACAACCTGATCAAGGGCACCGAATACGAAGCCCTCGACCTCGAAGCCATCGTCAAGAAGGCCCCAGCCGGCGGCATCTACAACAACGCCGCGCAGGTGTGGAACCACAGCTTCTTCTGGAACTGCATGAAGCCGGCCGGTGGCGGCGCTCCGACCGGTGCGCTGGCCGACGCCATCAACAAGAAGTGGGGCTCGCTCGACGAGTTCAAGAAAGCCTTCCAGACCTCCGCCGTCGGCAACTTCGGCTCGGGCTGGACCTGGCTGGTGAAGAAGGCCGACGGCTCCGTCGACATCGTCAACATGGGCGCCGCCGGCACCCCGCTGACCACCGGCGACAAGGCGCTGCTGTGCGTCGACGTCTGGGAACACGCCTACTACATCGACTACCGCAACCTGCGTCCGAAGTTCGTCGAAACCTTCCTCGGCAACCTCGTGAACTGGGATTTCGCCGCGAAGAACTTCGGCTAAACGCCGCTTCGTGTGATTAAGGATGGGCGCCCGCGTGGCGCCCATTTGTTTTTTGGTGGCGGCTTGCGAGCCGAACCGAAATGTCGGCGCTGGTAAGACGGCATATTGGACGAAGCGACCTGCCGAGGCGAACAACCAGAACTTCCGCGTTCGGCCATAACCCCGTTTTCACATCCCCCTCATCGAACCGGACGTGCAGATTTCCCGCATCCGGTTCTCGGACAAGATTTCATGCCTTCGCACACGTCCCCCCACAATCACGCCCACTCAGGCTTACGCGTCCAAAGTACCCGTAAAGGTGCGGTAGTGGATAGGTCCCGACACTGAAGTAGTTTGCCCAACCGCGCAGTGTGCGATTCGACTTGCCCACCAACTCCGGGGTGTCTTCCTGCAGCACGCCGATGGCGCGTGCCATAACGCCGACTTCGTTTGGATAGTCGGCATGCGGAATGGACTCATCCACCTTGCCAGCGGCCAGTTTTTTTACTGACTGCCGCAGTAGGTTGTTGGGGCGCTGGATCGCATGCCCAGGCGCTGACTCATTGTGGTGCATCATTGTCTTGACACTGCGCCAAGTCGCGGGTGTATATTTGTTGCGCGCATCGCCCGATGCAAGATAAACCAAAAAATGAGGAGAGCACCGATGAATTCATTGAAGCACTTGTTGTTGGCGGTCGCCGGTTTTGGCTTTGTTGCCACATCGAATGTTGCCTTGGCCCAGGAGACGCCGACGGTTGCGCCAGCAGGAGTCAAGCTGGTCGAGGCCAAGGATGTGCAGGCATTGCAGGCGAAAGGGGCGGTGATCGTCGATACGCGCCGTGCTTCCGAGTACGCCGAAGGCACGATCAAGGACGCCATCAATGTGCCCTACGATCCCGAGAAAAGCGCCAAGGACGCCGGTTTCGATCCCGCCCAGGACAAGTTCGACATGGCCAAGTTTGCCGACAAGAACAAGGATATCGTGACCTTCTGCAATGCCGGATCCTGCTGGAAGTCCTACAAGTCCGCCGTCGTGTTGGCGAAGGCCGGCTACAAGAATGTCCATTGGTACCGGAATGGCTTTCCAGACTGGAAAGCGCGCAAGCTGCCAACGGAATAAATCTCGAGTGTCAAACGTCTAACAGACCAGTGCCGCGCCGCAGCGCTGGTTTTTTTCGTACCGTTTGGGGGGACGTTCATGATTTACACCAAAAAATCGCCGGCGCTTCTGATCATCGGCGTGATGATGCTGCTCTGGGGCTGGCTCAACGCCAGTGGCGGCATCGACGGGACGCAGAAGTGGCTGCAGAAGAGCGCTTATTCCGATCACGTCAAGGTGAAGGAAAAGTTTGAGGCAGAACTGCGCGTCGCCACCGAAGTGGCGCAGACCGATGGCAAGCCGGCGCCTGAAATGAAGATGCCGAAGTCGAAATTCGACGAGGCCAAGGCGCACCAGACGCAGTTGTCCTACATCTTCGGCGGTATCGCCGCCGTGCTTGGCCTGCTGATCATGGTGTGGACGCCGAAGGAGGGCAGCCTCGATTACTACCTGTCGATCTTCCCCGGCATGGCTTACATCCTGCTGATCGCCTTCATTGTGCGCTGGGGGCTAGACCCGACCTTCGCCAACTGGGGCAAGGACGCCCAGCCGACACTGGGCTGGAACTTCGCCACCATCTTCAACCTCAACTACGTGGTGCTGGGCATCGTCATTGGCATCGTGATCGTCAACGTCTTCAAGATCCCGGACTGGGCGGCCAATGGGGTACGTACCGCACGCTTCTTCCTCAAGACGGGCGTCATCCTGCTCGGCACGCTGTATAGCGCAACGGAGCTGGCGCAACTCGGTGGCCTGTCGGTGGTCATGATCGGCATCTTTGTACTCGGTTCGGTAGGCGTCGTGCTGTTCATGGGCAAGCGCATGGGCGCCGGCAACTCGATGACGGCGGTACTCTCCGCCGGCATGGGTGTCTGCGGCGTTTCGGCAACTGTTGCTGCATCGCCGGTCGTTAATGCCAAGGCTGGCGAGATCGCCTACACCATCGGTACCATTCTCGTGTGGGGCGTTGGCTGCATGTTCCTGTTCCCGACCATCGGCCACCTGCTCGGCATGGGCCCGGTGCAGTTCGGCGCCTGGGCCGGTACCGGCATCCTCAACTCGGCACAGGTCGCCGGTGCCGCGCTGGCCTTCGACCCGCACGGCATCGAGACACTGAAGGTCGCCGAGATCTTCAACATCACTCGCGTGTTGTTCCTGCCGATCATTGTGCTCTGGCTCGCTGCCTGGTATGTCAAGCACGAAGTGGGGGCGCAGAAAGTGGACTTGGGCAAGGTGCTGATCGCCAAGTTCCCGGTGTTCGTGCTCGGATTCATCCTGCTGTTCCTGTTGTCGACGCTCGGCGCTTTCACGCCGGCCGGCCACTATCAGGGCAAGTATTTCAGTGCCGAGCAGATCAAGGAAGACAAGCTGCTCAAGGGCAAGGAAACCCGTGCCCTCGATGGCGAACTGGCGCGACTGAAGGAAGCCGAAGGGGCCAAGGGTCTGCAGGATCATTTCACCGCAAAGGCCGTCAACATCGGTCAGCGTCATGCCACCCCGGAGGATGTCTACAAGGCGCTTGCCGACCTGATCGGAAACAAGAAGATGACGAGCCGCGAACAGGATGAACTGCTCAAGGCGGTGGCGAAGCTCGGTGGCCTGGATGCCGTAGCCAAGAGTGCGATCGAGAAAGCCGACAAAGCCGCCTGGCACAGCTCGAAGGCGATCGCTGCCTTCCGAGATTGGCTGGCCTGGTTGTTTTCTTTCGGCCTGATTGGTCTCGGCATGCAGATCACCATGGCTGCGCTCAAGCAGGCCGGAGGAACACCGCTGATCATCGGTGGTGTGGTTGGCACAGCCAAGGCGGTCGGTTCGCTGATTGTTGTGTTGCTGTTCGTCAAAGAATTCATTTGAGGAGGTTCATCATGTCCGAACAAAAATTCGAACGCGGCACCAGCCTGTCGATCTTTGTCAGCGATCGCCGTGAAGACATCGGCGCCCTAGTGTTTGCCTTGCTCATCGCCCTTGGCGTCGTACTGATCATTGGCCAGTAAGGCGATCTCTCCTCCCTCCACGCTCCTGCTTTGCCACCATGGCACGGCGGGGGCGGCGGCGGCGGAGGCACTGGCTTTTGAGATTGCGGCTCCTGGCATCACCACCATCGTCCAGTGCCTGGTTGTGCCTGAATTATGGGCCGGCATGCAGGGCGACGACTGGCTCAACGATGCTTCGACCCGGGATGCCTTCGGCAGCTATGTCGAAAACATGCTGGAGGGTGATGCGCGGCGTGAGTTGGCTGCCGTGGAGTCGCACTGTCGCGACCGCGGGCTTGAGTGGCAGGGCGTCATGCGTTTTGGCAAGCCGGCAGAGATCGTGCTCGCACTGGCGACCGAAGTGACTGCCGATTTCGTCGTCATCGGCCCGCCGCGTCGCAAAGGTGAAGAGGGACTGCGATCGCGGATGGATCTTGAGGCGCTGGTGCGGGGGCTGAAGTGTCCTCTGCTGATTGCGACACGCCCCTAGCAAAAGTCGGCGCTGGCGATACGGCGACTGCTGAAACAGTTTTGCCGTTGCCTCCTGATGAACTGCATGATTTCCTGCGCGATGTGCCGCGCCTTGTCCGCCTCAACTCCCAACTGGCGATTACCCGCTGGGTGCCAGCCGAGTGGGGTTTTCGCTATGCCGGCCACAATGAAAGCAATGGTCAGGATTTCGACCTCGGCGTGCTGGTCGATGCGGCTCCGGAGGATGCCGTGCTCAGCCTGCGCTATGACGCCGGTCTGAAGCAGATGACGCGGATTACCATCGAGCCGATGAGTCAGGGTACCCGCTTAATATTTACCGAACACTACCCGCGCATCGAAAGTCCTGACGATCCGCGCGTCGCGGAAGTGGACAAGAGCCTGGTGCCCTGGGTCAGCGCGATCCGCAGCCATGTGCTGGCACGCCGGCGCTGGGGCTGGCTACCTGGCTGGCGATGGTGGACTGAAGTTTTCATGCTGACCATACCGCCGCGCCAGCGCCGCATCGTCAGACTGCTGGTGTGGACGACAGCTCTCGAATTTCTGGTTTTCCTGGGCATGGTTCTCGTTTGGCGGGCACTTCCATGAAGCTGGCCATCCTGGCCGACATCCACGCCAACCTCGAAGCGCTCAACGCCTGCCTGGCGCATGCCGCTCGCCAGGGGGCGACCCGCCATGCCTTCCTGGGGGATCTGGTCGGTTATGGTGCCGATCCGCAAGCCTGCCTGGAGACCGTCCGCCGGCACGCGGCAGATGGGGCCATCGTGGTGCGCGGGAATCATGACGATGCTGCCCTGGGCGGCTTGCAGGCCGACATGCATCCCGAGGCGCGCGAGGCCATCATCTGGACGCGTACGCAATTGAATGCCGAAGACCGGGACTTTCTCGTCACACTGCCTTACGTGGTGGAAAAAGATGACAACTGCTTCGTCCATGCCAGTGCCGATCATCCAGGTGACTGGACGTATCTGGCCGGCAAGAAGGCAGTGGCGCAGTGCCTTGCCGCCACTCATGCCGCCCGGGTATTTGCCGGCCACGTCCATGAACCGGCGCTGTACTTTTCCTCGCGCGAGGGGGTCTCTGCTCACTTGCCGGCGGCGGGCAGCAGGGTGCCCCTGTCGCTCTCGCGGCGCTGGCTGGCGCTGGTCGGCTCCGTCGGCCAGCCGCGAGACGGCAACCCGACGGCATCCTATGCGATCCTGGATTGCGCCCCCCGGCAGTTGTGCTTCCATCGGGTGAGTTATGACTGGATACGCGCGGCAGCGAAAATTCGAGCGGCCGGTTTGCCGGAAAGACTGGCAGCCCGCCTGGAGCATGGCTTGTGACGACCCCCGCAAACGTGGCCGGCTTTCAGGTTCTCTCCAGCTATCGTTCGGGCAGCATGGCCGATCTGTTCGAGGCCCGCTCTGCGGCGGGCGAGCCCTGCCTGATCAAGCGCCCCCGGCAAGGCTTTGTCAATCATCCGGCCTGCTATGCCGGATTCGAGACCGAGCAGATGGTTTATGCGCATCTGGCCGGGCCCTATGTGCCCCGCTGCCTTGCCAGCGGCGAGGATGATATCGGCCCCTACCTAGTCATCGAACATGTCTCTGGTCAGTCGCTCGAAGAAATTGCCGCGACTGCCCCGTTGCCGCCGGCCGAGGTGGCGCGATTCGGCATCCTGCTGGCAGATGCCCTGCATGCCCTGCACCGGCAGAACGTCGTCCACCACGACCTGACGTCCAACCATGTGCTCCTGTCGCCTGACGCGCAGGGCAGGGCCGTCCTGATCGACTTCGGGCTGGCCTGCCATGGCGCATTGCCAGATATGGTGGCCGTCGAAACTACGGGAGCGCTGGGGACGCCCGCCGTCATCGCGCCGGAACAGGTGCTGGGTGTACGAGGCGATCCGCGCAGCGACATTTATGCGGCGGGCGCAATCCTCTATCGCCTAGCGACCGGACGTTATCCGTTCGGTAGCGCCACCGGGGTCTGGGGCATGCACCGGCGGCGCTGGTTTGATCCCGTGCCGCCATCACGCCTGTGTTCCGACCTGCCGGCATGGCTTGAGGAAATCATTCTGCGCTGCCTGGCGGTACGACCAGAGCGCCGCTATGCTTCGGCAGCATTGCTGGCGCACGATCTTGCCCATCCTGAGCAGCTGAGCATCAAACGAAGTGTTCGAAGCAACGGCTTCGTCCGGGTGCGACTGGCCTTGCAGCGCTGGTGGTCGGAGCGCACGCTGGAAGCCGCCCGCCCCAATCGGGCCGTCAGCCAGCTCGAGCGGGCCCCTCACGTTCTTGTGGCAATCGATACCGATCACCACGACGAAACGCTGGCCGCAAACATGCGCCTTGCCGTGCGTAGACTAATTGCCCATGACCCGCACTGGCGAGTGACCTGCCTTGCCGTGCTGGAGCCCTCGTTGCTGACCGAGCAGGAAGAGGCCGGCGAGCTGCAGCGCTCTTTCCATACGGCGAAACTGGCCGCCCTGCACCAGTGGGCACGCCCGCTCGACATGCCGCAGGAGCAGCTGCGCTTTCATGTTGCATCGGGTCACGATGCCGCCAGTTGCCTGATCGACTACGCCCGCAACATGCACGTGGATCACGTCGTCATGGGTGCCCACGGGAGTTCATCTTTGCGCCGCCTGCTGGGGAGCGTTTCCTCGCGCGTGGTGGCCGAGGCGCCGTGCAGCGTGACGGTGGTGCGCGCCTGAACGGGCGATGAAGCTCCTGGGAATCGAGATGATTCCGGCACACTCGCCAGAGGCGCGGGGGCGTTCGGAGCGAGCCTTTGCGACGCATCAGGATCGCCTGCCAAGGGAGTTGGCGCTGGCCGGGATCACTGGTCACCTGTTACATCGCCAAGGTCTATCTGCCAGCTTGCAATGCCGAGTTCGCCGTGCCTGCCAGATTGGAAGACACTGCGTTCGTGTCCTGGATCGGCAAGGATCTAAACGACATCCTGTGCGAGCAGCTCGAGCGCACGGCCTGCAATGACAATTGCGTACGATTTGAGAAGCTATCCCTTCAAATTCCTGCCGACCGGCACCGCTGTAACTACGTCAAGGCCAAGGTTCGCGTGCATCGCTTGCCGATGGGAATTTGGCGATCTTTCATGGCCCGCGCAAGCTGGTTGATTACTCGCCGGAAGGGAGGCCGGTTACGATTGAGTTGAAACGGGCCGCCTGAACCATCCGCCAGGCGCGCTGTTGGGGGCGGCAATCGCGCCGCCGCATTCTTGCTGGACAAACCTTGGGGAGTCCCCCGGCATAATCGGAGGCTTACCCTCTATGAATTAGGGAAGGAGGCAACATCGAAGCACCCGCCCCCCTCATGCGCCGCGCCTTCTCGCAGCATACGTCGCGCCAAGTGGCGCCGTGGCTGCTGTTTTTCTGGCTCGCTGCCGCCACCTGGCTGCTGCCGCCGATGCCGCAACCAGCGGCTTATCACCGCTTCGCTGACGACAGTATTTGTTTCGGCGTTCCGCATTGCTTTGATACGATGACCAACCTGTTGTTTGTGCTCGCGGGAGTCGCCGGACTGGCCTTCCTCGCCGGCCGGCAGGAAAGGGGCGCATTTCATGATCGCCGCGAGCGCCCGTCCTATACGCTGTTTTTTGGCGCTGTCATCATGGTCGGCTGCGCTGCCGCCGCGACCTGCCAGGTCATACTCGGACTGTACCGGCGCCGCCCAGTCGGAGCGGAAACATGATTTACCGCCTACTCGCCGATGGCGTGCTGCTGCTCCATCTGGCCTTTATCCTGTTCGTCGTGCTCGGCGGTTTCCTGACCTGGCGCCATCCCCGCCTGGCCTGGCTGCATCTGCCCTGCGCCGCATGGGGTGCTTTTGTCGAGTTCACTGGCTGGGATTGTCCGCTCACCCCGCTGGAAAACCACCTGCGGCAAATGGGCGGGACCGCAGGCTACCTGGGTGGTTTCATCGAGTACTACCTGTCGTCCCTGATCTACCCTGAGGCACTGACGCGCGAACTGCAGTTCACCCTCGGCCTCGGTGTCGTCGGCATCAATGTCGCCGCCTATGCGCTGCGGCACCGCGCGGGCGGCCGGCATGTCTAGCAAGCTGCCCCTGCGTCTGGCAATCTATACGCTGGTCGCCATCGGAATTCTCTCCTTGCTCCAGAATCGTCAGATCTACTATCCTGACAATCCGCCGCGCGCGGAACTGCTCGCCATGGCCCGGCACGAGGGGCTGCTGCCCTGGCCGAGCGCCGAGAATTACCGCGGCCTGCTGCGCGAGCCCCCGGCAGGGCCGGCGCGCGGCACGGTCGTGCTGTTCCACGGCAACGCCGGGCACGCCGGCCAGCGCAGCTGGTACGCCGAGGCATTCTCCCGCCTCGGGTTGCGCGTGATACTCGCTGAGTATCCTGCCTATGGCTCGCGCTCCGGCAAGCTTGGCGAAGCTGCGCTGGTCACTGACGCGGTCGCCAGTCTTGAAGATATTCGCCGCCAGTTTCCCGGCCCGCTGCTGCTCGCTGGCGAGTCACTGGGTGCCGGTGTGGCAGCCGGAACATTCGCCAAATCGCCGGACGGGATCTCGGCCATGTTGTTGATCACTCCATGGGACACGCTTGAGCATGTCGCACATCATCATTACCCGTGGCTGCCGGTCGGCTGGCTGCTGCGCGACCGCTACGACAGCAGCGCCAACCTTGCCGGCCTGCGCGTTCCGGTCGCCGTGGTCGTCGCGGAACGGGACAGCATCGTGCCCGCCAAATTCGGTCGCGCGCTATTTGACGGCCTGTCCGTCCCCAAACGGCTCTGGGCCATCCCGCGCGCCGATCACAACGACTGGATGGAAAGTGTCGATGACCAGTGGTGGCAGGCACTCACGACTTTTCTGCTCAACCGCTAACGGCGGCGAACCCCTCACGGATGCGCATGGCATGCGTCTGGTTCTCCCAGCCGCGCGAGAATTGTCGCGCGAGCGGCATCGCGCAGGACGAGGGCAGCAAACAGCAGCGATGCGCGTGGCCAACCTGACCGAGCGTGAACGCGAGGTGCTATTCCTGGCCGCCGAAGGGCTACCCAACAAGGAGATCGCCCGCAAACTGGCCATCAGCCATTGCACCGTGGAAATCCACAAGACGCGGTTGATGCGTAAAACCGGCGCAGCATCCGTGCCCGATCTGGTGCGTCTCGTTGATGCCAGCAAAGCCTGAAGCCCGCAGGCAGCGGCAGGGTGGCCACGCCAGCGCAGTTGGCGCCGTCCCGCCAGCGCCGACTTTTCGGCCCCGGTCAATCCCCGAAAACCGAAAACATGGCGCTTCTTGAATTCCGCAACTTGACGCGCCGTTTCGGTGACGTGTCCGCAGTGCAGGACGTCAGTCTCAGCATCGAGCCCACCCACTGCCGCTTGAACGCAGCGCATAGGCTTGCAACGCGTGGGTGATCTGACGTGTTACCGCGCCACGCGTTGAACCAGCCACTTGCGCCCTTCTTCGAGGACTCCCAACAGCAAGGCGAAAGGCAGCATGTAGAACCATACCTCCGCTGAAAGCGGCGCCGTGCCGAACAGCCGGTTGCCCAACGGCGTGTAGATGATTGCCAGCAACAATCCCGACTCGACGGCCAATCCGACCAACAGCAGGCGATTTTCGAACAATGGGAAGCGCCAGGCAGGCAAGCGCGGATGGCGGCAGACGAAGACATTCACCATCTGCGCCAGCACGATGGCGGCAAGGCAGGCTGTCGTTGCTTGCAGGTAGAGCGGCATGCTGGCCGGCAGCATCTCGCCATAGCGCCAACCGCCTGCGTCCAGCACGAAGAAGAAGGCTGCCAGCGCCGCCAGCGCCTCCAGCGGACCGAGAAACAGATAGGCCCTGGCCAGTACCGGCCAGGAGAGCAGGCGCTCATGGCGTGGCCGCGGCGGCCGCTTCATCACATCCGCATGGGGCTTTTCGGCCCCCAGCGCCAGTGCCGGCAGCATGTCGGTACCCAGATCGACAGCGAGAATCTGGATCACCGTCAGCGGCAGCGGGATGCGGAACAGCACGAAGGCCAGATAGGGCACGATCTCCGGAATATTCGAGGTGAGGATGTAAGTCAGGAACTTGCGGATGTTCTCGAACACCGCGCGGCCTTCCTCAATGGCATTGACGATGGTGCCGAAATGGTCGTCGAGCAGCACGATGTCGGCTGCCTCGCGCGCCACGTCGGTGCCGGATAGCCCCATGGCGATACCGATGTCCGCCGTTTTCAGCGCGGGTGCGTCGTTCACTCCGTCGCCGGTCACGGCGACGATTTCGCCCTTGCGCTGGAATGCCTGCACGACCAGCATCTTCTGCACGGCGGTGACGCGGGCGAAAACAATTTCCGGCGCGTCGAGTGCCAGTTGCAACGCCGCCGGACTCATGTGGCGCACGGCATCGCCAGTCAGCACGACGGGAGAAGGCGAGCGGACGATATCGACCTCGCGCCCCAGCGCCACGGCGGTATGCGGATGATCACCGGTCACCATGATGACGCGCACGCCAGCCGCGTGGCAGCGATTCACGGCCTCATGCACGTCCGGTCGGGGCGGGTCTTCCAGACCGATCAGGCCGCACAACTCAAGGCCGGCCTCGGCTTCCTGTTCGTCCGCCGCCAGCGGCTTCCAGGCCAGCGCCATCACGCGCAGTCCGCGATCCGCCATGTCCTCGTGGGCGCGACGAAACACGTCCTGCGCCGCTGCATCGTAGGATCGCGAGATCCTGCCGTCGATCCAGTGCGTGCACAGCGGCAGCACGCTCTCGGGCGCCCCCTTGCACCAGAGGAAACCATTGCCTTCCGTCGTGCGCGTAACAACCGACATGCGCCGGCGTTCCGCATCGAAGGGGATTTCCCCGCTGCGCTGACCGAGTTCCGGGATGGCACCGGCGAACTGCCACAGGGCGACCTCCATCGGATCGCCGCTCGGCTCGCCTTGCGGAAATTTCAAGCTATGGCAGAAGCGCGCGATGGTTCGCAGGTGAATATCTCCACCGCGCGGCCAGCGTTTCGCGGCAAGGTGATGACGGCCGGAAACAAACAGTTCGCGTACCGTCATGCGATTTTGGGTCAACGTGCCGGTCTTGTCGGTGAGGATGACCGTCGCGCTACCGAGCGTCTCGACGGCAGGCAGGTGATGCACCAGCGCGTTGCGTCGCGCCATGCGCTGGGTAGCCAACGCCAGCGCTAGCGTCACCGTGGGCAGAAGACCTTCCGGTACGTTGGCGACGATGATGCCAATGGCAAACATGAAGTTCATCCAGAAGGGCAACCCCATCAGGGTGCCGATGGCGAAGAAGACCACACCGAGGCCGAGCGCCAGCAGCGCCACCAGCCGCGAAACACGACGGATTTCCTTCTGCAAGGGCGATTCGGTTTCGCCGGCCGTTTGCGTCAGATGGGCAATCTGGCCGAATTCGGTATCCATTCCGGTGGCGAACACCACCGCGCTGCATTCCCCTGCGACAATCGATGTTCCGGCCAGCAACAGGCAGCGGGCCGCCAGAGGATCGGCGCTATCGTCGGCCTCTGCGCCGCGCGCCTTGGGGCGCGACTCGCCCGTCAGGGTGGCGAGATTGACGCGCACACCCCAGGCTTCGACGATGCGGCAATCCGCCGGTACCTTGGCACCCTCTGACAACAACACCAGATCGCCGGGTACCAGTTCCGCCGCTGCCACCTCGCAAACGTCACCTGAGCGGCGCACATTGACGCGTTGTGGCAGCAACTGGCGCAGGGCAGCCAGCGCCTGCTCGGTGCGGTAGGCCTGCCAGAATGAAAAACTGCCGTTGATGAGGATAACGCCGACGATGGCAATGCCCAATTCGGCCATCCCCTGACCCGGTTCGAAATGCTCGGCGAAAAAAGACAGACCCGCCGCCAGCCAGAGGATCAGAGCGAAGAAATGGCTGAATTCGCGCAGCAGCGTCAGCCAGAGCGGTTTGCGCACTCTGGCCTCGACCTGGTTCAACCCGAAATCATTCAGCCGTCGGCGCGCTTCTTCGGCTGACAGCCCCTGCCAGTCGCTTCCCAGCACGGCCAGCGCCAACTCGGGTGTTTGTTGCGCGATGTTCGAGCCGGAAGAGTTCATTGCGGTCATCCAGTGTTCAATGCGGACTGGCTCTAAACAACCCACTGCTGCCGTTGGCTTGATGGATGATGTCGGGCGGCAATGCGCCGGAGACCTGTGGGGGGGCCAAGAGTAGTGTGGAAATCATACCCTTTTAGAGAATATGAAATCCAATGGCTTTCAGTTCGGCGGCCGGGTGGTGGCTTGGTTTCCCTCAGTTTCCCGATGGCAACACGGCTGGGGTGGCTGGCTGATCCGCTGCGGTCTTGTCCGCGAGCTTTTGCCGGCGCTTTTCTTCCTGTTTGGCTTTCTTTGCCAGATCGCGCTGGCGTTTTTCGAATTGGTAGTTGGGTTTGGCCAAGAGAATTCCTTTGTCGGCGGTGAGGATCGCACGATTGTACGACGTGCCCGTTATTGAGGACGTCCACGAATTGTCATCGTGGCGGCCGCTCGGGTGCCCCGCTCCAGCGCGTCGTCAAGTTGCGCAGCGACTAGGCCATCTGAATGGCCATGAGCCGGGTGGGCAAACCGGGGGGTTGATTGCCATCAAATTATTGGATTGCTCGATGCGTTAAGCTTCTACCATCGATATATCGGGAAGACGGAGCCATCCATGATCGCCAGCCAGCGTTTTCTGTCCTTGTTGATCATCCTGCTCGGGATGTGGGGAATGGGCGGCATTGCCCGTGCCGATGCGTCGCTAGACCAGAACGAACTGCCCATTCACGACGCCGCCCGCATGGGCACCCAGGCCGACATGGCGCGCATGCTCAAGACTGATCCGGCGCTGCGCGATACACCGACGCTGGCGCTTGGCTCGATGCCCCTGCATCTGGCGGCGCTGAATCTCGACAGCGGGCCGCTCAAGGCGCTGCTCGCTGCGGGGGCGCCCGTCAACGTGCGCGACAAGAACGGCGCCACGCCCCTGCACATGGCCGCCTTTGCGACCCGCACGGAGAATGCCAAGCTGCTGCTGCAGGCGGGGGCCGATCCGCTGATCAAGACCCATGAAGGGCGCGATGTGGCCAGTCTGGCGCGTCGCGTGCGCGCCGACGAGGTGGCCGGCATTGTGTCCATGTGGCTGCTCAAGGGCTGCAAGGCCGGGACGCCCTGCTTTTGAAACGACGCCATTTTCTGGCTGCCGCCACGGCGCTGGGTACAAGCACTTTCCTGAGTCCGCAAGCATTCGCAAATACCCAAGTACCGGGACGAGTGGTTATTGTCGGTGGCGGCTGGGGCGGCTTGAGCGCGGCGCGTTACCTGCGCGAGTTCGCCCCGCAACTTGAAGTAACCCTGCTGGAACGTAACGCCCGCTTCTGGTCCTGCCCCTTGTCCAACCACTGGCTGGTGGGGCGCATTGATGGTGCGCTTCTCTCACATGACTACCGGGCGGCGGCACAGCATTGGGGTTACCGCTTCGTGCTGGCCGAGGTCAGTCATATCGATCGCGATGCCCGTCTGGTCGTAACCGATACGGAACGCTTTGCCTATGACTGGCTGGTGCTGGCAGTGGGCATCCGCCACGACTACGCCGCCTGGTTTGGCGATGACCAAGACACCATCGCCTATACGCGGCAGCACTATCCTACTGCCTACACGCCGGGGGCCGAGTTTCCCCGTCTGCGCGACAAGCTGGTGCGCTTCACGGGGGGCGAGCTGTTGATGACCATTCCGCCGCAACCGTTTCGCTGCCCGCCAGCCCCCTATGAACGGGCGGTGATGATTGCCGGCTGGCTCGAACAGCGCAAGGTTCCCGGGCGCTTAATCATTGTTGACGCGAATCCGCCGTTTCAGGAATTCCAGCGCGTCTTTCGCGAGTACTTTCCCAAGCGCATCGCGTACCACCCGCAGATGAAGATCGTGGCTGTCGATCCGCGCCGGCGCACGGTGGCCTGCGAGTTCGACCGTTTTGGTTTCGATGAGGCCATCCTGATGCCGCCCCAACAGGCGGCGAATCTGGCATGGCAGGCCGACCTGATCGGCCGTGACGAGAACAACCGGCTGACGGGATGGGCGGCGGTGGAGCCGCTGAGTTTTGCGGCCCGGCGCGATGAGCGTGTCTTCATTGTGGGGGACATGATCGACCGGGTTTCCACACTGTTTGGCCATTATCCGAAGAGCGGACAGATGGCGAGCCGGCAGGGACGCATCGTCGCGCGCCAGATTGTCGCTCGCGCGGCAGGGCAGGCGCCGCCGCTGGAGCTACCCGATAGCCTTTGCCACATCACCACACAGTTCGATCCACCGGCAGCACTACGGATCGAGGCCAGCTATCGCCTGCGCGGCGATGGCGAACTGGTTCAGCAGACGAAAAACCAGCGCGATCCGCAGCCCCGCAGCGAAGACTTGGCCTGGGCGCAAGGCATGTTTCGCGAGCTTTTGATGTCTCAGTGACGGGCGTAGGTGCTGGTCTTGCCGTCCTGGCCGATCAGCAGGGTGTTGTACAACTCGCGGCGGACGATGCGCGCGGCCCCGTCGCCTTCCAGCATGGTGCAACCGGTTTCGCAGCCGGTGCCGGAGAGCGCGTCGAGGCCCGGCGCCCCGCGCGGCGAACCCGGCACGGCGAGGCCGCGCGCTTTGGGGCGTTCCTTGAGCAGCAGCTTGATATCGTCGGCCGGTACATGTCCTTCAATGACATAGCCGTCGACCACGGCGGTGTGCCGCGCCTCCAGGTCTGGCCCGATGCGGTAGCGTTTTTTCACTTGCGCCATGTCCTGGCTGTCGTCCAGCGTCACGGTGAATCCGTGCTGGCGCAGATGTTCGGCCCACTCGATGCAGGCGAGGCAGACCTTGGGGACAAACACTTTCACGGGCGGGAAAGTTCCCGCGCCGGCCGGGCTGGCTAGGAGCATCAACATCCACAAGATGGCGCGCATGGCATCTTCCTGACTAAGCCAATGGAGAAGGTGCCTACGCTATCCGAATGTGTGAGCGCTGTCCTTGATGCGGCTCAGATCCTGCCGGAAATTTTGCGTTGGTCTATCTCGACAGCGCATAATTTACGCCGCCAACTGCCGCCACAACGTCTTGCCCTTGCTTTCCTTGTCGATCTCGGCCAGCACGCGCTCATGCTCGACCAGATCCTCCGCGCTGGCGGCCAGCACGCGGATCGGCGGGCGTTCGCCGGTGACGAGGGCGGCGGCTTCGGCCGATCCCATCTCCAGGTCCATCATCAGGCTTTCCTGGCCGCGCGTCATGCCCAGGTAGACCTCGGCGAGCAGCTCGGCGTCGAGCAGCGCGCCGTGCAGCTGGCGACCGGAGTTGTCGACGCCGAATTCGTTGCAGAGCGCGTCGAGGCTGTTCTTCTTGCCGGGGCGCAGCTCGCGCGCCATCTTCAGGGTGTCGATGATGTTGTCCACGCCGGCCTTGAGCGGCTCGCGGCCAAGCAGCGCGAGTTCGTTGTCGAGGAAGCCGACGTCGAAGGGCGCGTTGTGGATGATCAGCTCGGCGCCGGCGACGAATTCGAGGAACTCGTCCACGATCTCGGCGAACTTGGGCTTGTCGGCGAGGAACTCGTCGGTCAGGCCGTGCACCGCCTGGGCGCCGGCGGCGATGGCGCGCTAGTCCGCGATATATCTCGGAAGGCCATGGCATCGCAACGATTTCCCTATGCACACCTCGAAGCCCAGCACGAGCGCTCACTTACAGCGAAAGCAAACATACCCAATCATATTTATATGGCGTTATGCATAGCAAAAAAAACACGCGAGTTCAAATTCGAAGTGCAACTCTGATTAACGGGTTGGGTGGGCGAGATG
>CAYZEA010000021.1:0-46568 GCA_964477575.1 uncultured Methyloversatilis sp. | reverse complement strand
TTGGCGTACTCGATGCACTTTTCGGTATGGAACTGGCCGGTCTTGCCGGTAATGCCCTGGGTGATGATCTGGGTGTCTTTGTTGATGAGGATGGACATGTGATTTACCTCACTTGACGGCGGCGACGATCTTGGTCGCGGCTTCCGCCATGGTGTCGGCGGCGATGATCGGCAGACCGGATTCGGCGAGGATCTGCTTGCCGAGGTCTTCGTTGGTACCCTTCATGCGCACAACTAAAGGAACCGAGAGGTGCACCTCTCGGGCGGCACTCACGACGCCGGTGGCGATGGTGTCGCACTTCATGATGCCGCCGAAGATATTGACCAGGATGCCCTTGACCTGGGTGTTCTTGAGCATGATCTTGAAGGCTTCGGTCACCTTCTCGGTCGTGGCGCCGCCGCCGACGTCGAGGAAGTTGGCCGGCTCGGCACCGAACAGCTTGATGGTGTCCATGGTCGCCATGGCCAAGCCGGCGCCGTTCACCAGGCAGCCGATGTTGCCGTCGAGGCTGATGTAGGCGAGGTCGAACTTGGAGGCCTCAATCTCGTCGGCGTCCTCTTCGTCCAGGTCGCGGTAGGCCACAATCTCGGGCTGGCGGTAGAGCGCGTTCGAGTCGAAATTGAACTTGGCGTCGAGCGCCTTGATGTTGCCGTTGCCCTCCAAAATCAACGGGTTGATTTCCGCCAGCGAGGCATCGGTCTCCATGTAGCAGGTGTAGAGCTTCTTGAAGGTGTCGATGGCCTGCGCCTGCGAGGCGGCGGGCACGCCGATGCCGTCCGCCAGTTGCCGGGCCTGCGCATCCGTCAGACCAACCAGAGGATCAACAAACACCTTGATGATCTTCTCGGGGGTCTTGTGGGCGACTTCCTCGATGTCCATACCGCCTTCGGAGGAGGCCATGATGGCGACCTTCTGGGTGGCACGGTCGGTGAGCGCGGCGACGTAGTATTCCTTCTTGATGTCGGCGCCGTCCTCGATCAACAGGCGCCGCACCTTCTGGCCCTCGGGGCCGGTCTGGTGGGTCTTCAACTGCATGCCGAGAATGGCGGTTGCATGGGCACGCACTTCGTCGAGCGACCTGGCGAGCTTGACGCCGCCACCCTTGCCGCGGCCGCCCGCGTGGATCTGGGCCTTCACCACCCAGAGGTTGCCGCCCAGTTGTTCTGCGGCCTTGACAGCCTCATCGACGGAAAAACAGGGAACGCCGCGCGGGGTCGCCACGCCGAACTTCCTCAGGATTTCCTTGCCCTGATACTCGTGGATCTTCATGGATCTTCCTTGCCGAGGGGTTAGGTAAAAGACCTCTTGACCACCTGCCAAGAGGGGTTCAGATAATATCACGTTATGGCATATGCACTTTTATTAATGCACCTGCCGCCATCCCGCCTACCAGTGTAGCGGGCTGCACATTTAGATTTTTGATCTACACTGAATCGAAGGGCCGGCGCTGATCGGCTCTGTAGGTAAGGGAGAATAACAATGACCAAGATTGCACGCTGTTTTGTAGCGGCATTTATGCTCCTCGCGACATTGAGTACGCCTGCCACTGCGGCGGAAATCGCCGCTTCGCAAATTAACCAAGTACGCAATGAAGCGATTGCCGATGCGATGACCATGATTTATGAGGAAGCAACAGGCATCCCGGCTTCGGGAATCGCACAGATGGCTGGGCAGTTGAGTGCGGGAGATTATCGGGGCGGGATACTGACCGCTGCCGGCATCGCGACCGATGCCGCTCTAGGACTGATTCCGGGTGTCGGTCCTGCCAAGCTGATCGTCGGCCTCGAAACCGCCGTGATTAAAGTGGGCAAGTCCTTCCTGGACGATTACATGGTGGATATCGCTTGGGGAAAGTTCAAGTACTTGGCGCCTAGCGATCAAGATGCCTGGATCAATGGCGACTATGTCGCCGAGATGGAGGCTGGGCTGGGGGATTACTACACGGCGCGCAATGTCAGCGACCTACGCTCGCTGTTCAAGGTTTATCGCGACAATGCACGCGAAAAAGAGGCCACGATGAGGGCTGCCGCTCAGTTGATTGCGGATGTGGTCAAGGCGCAGAACTTTTTGCCCGCCGAGGCGTTTATTCCCGCCAATGGCGGTGAAATGACCTATAGCGCAACGGCCAAACTGGAATGGTGGGCTTATGACGCCAACTATTTCCAAATCGCTTTAAGCGTGGGAGGGAATACTTACACACAAACCGTCAAGGTTAATCCTTACGATATTTCCCCCACCATCGCGCTCAGCCAGTTCGGGATTGACTGGGAGACGCTGTTCCGCGACAACAACTATCAGCCCCTAAACGTTACCTGGACCATCAACAGCGCGCGTTACGACACGACCGGGATAATCGAGTCTGTCTATGGAAGTGAAATGGTGACCCCCGGGAAACTGGTGCATATGCCCGGTTACGATGCCGTAAAAAGCGGACCGACCTACGCGTTTCGGATGAAACCTGAAACCAACCCGGTTCTGGTCAGTATCACCTCGCCATCGGCCGGATACGAAACCTCCGAAAACCAGGTTACGGTGACCGCCAACTTGTCGGTCGAAAGCGGGACAATGCCCGCCATTAGCAAAGTGGGATTTATGATCAATGGCGAGGTCCAATACGCAACGCTCGCCGGCAACGCTTTCAGTACGGTTGCGATTCTAAAATCCGGCAATAACAGCATCCAGGCAGGCGCAATCACCGCAGCGGATGGTAAAGCTTATTTGAGCAACACCATCCAGGTCAACAGCAATGCCCTGCGCAACACCTACCATATCCGTATCACCTGGGACAAAGACGACACCGATGTCGATCTGCACTTCTCATGGAACGACAGCGATTGCTACTATGGCAACCAGACGCCCACGTGGGTAAGCAGTGCGACCTCCCCGACGCTCGACGTGGATGACATAACAGGATACGGTCCGGAGAACATCACCATTGATGCCTTGCCTGGCAATGGCAATTACCGTATCTGGGTGGACTATTACTCCGACCATGGCAAGGGCGCGACGAGCGTTTCGGCAACCATCACCAAGAACGGGCAAAGCATCTACTCGAATTCGCGGACGATGAGCGACGGCAATATCTGGACGCTTTTTGAGTTCTCGGTTCCATGACAATTATCGTCGTAACGCACGCCGAAGCCGATGGTATATATTCTGCGGAAAATCCGTTCCATCCGCTTCGAGGAGTACGAACATGACCCCATTGAACCCATTGAACCGCGCTAAGCGCGCCGCCGTTCGTCCCCTGTCTTGCACGCTGGCCGCCCTTGGCCTGTCGCTGGGTGCTGCCGTCGTGCAGGCCCAGGTGACCATCTCCGATCCCCCTGTCGACCACAACTTCGGTCGCATTCCCTTGGGCGCGACCTATGCATCGCAGTATTTCTCGCTGACGAATAGCGGCTCGGCCGCCGTCGTGCTGGGTCAGGCCCGCATCGACGGGCAGCTCGTCACCTGCGCCGCGCTCGGCTGCCCGACGCCAGCGCCGACGGATTTCGTCATCGATGCCGGTGCGGATGGTTGTAGCGGCAAAACCCTGCAAGCCGGCCAGGGCTGCTCGACGCTGATCGGCTTCGTGCCCAGCGCGCCCGGCGCGCGTATCGCCAACTTCGTCGTGCCGGTCGTGGGCGGCAGTTCGGCGACGCGCCCACTCGCCGGCACCGGCATCGCCAATCCGCTCGATTGCGTGCTCGACTGGGCGGAGCGCACCTACCCCAACCTGCTGACGACGCCAACCGCGACCTTCGTCTCCACGCCGTTCTATGCGCGCTGCTACCAGGGCGGCGCGCTCTGCATCGGTGCCGACGTGCTGGCAACGGTGGCGCCGGCCAGCGTTTATCTTTACCAGAACAGCGCGCTAAGCCGTTACGAGTACCTCGCCACGCTCGCGGCGACGGCACGCTGCAATTAGCCGCCCCAGGCGCCGTCCCGCCAGCGTCGACTTTTGTTTCAGCGCACGCTGAAAGCTTGGCTGGTATCGTTCTTGTAGCGCACGTAGATCTTGTCCTGCTCCTGCCACCACAGCTTGCCCGCCTGCGACTCGGGCGGCGCGAGGAGTTGGATGTCGGGAATTGCCGTCAGCGTGGTATCGGGAATCGTCGCCGTGTAAGTTCCCAGGCCGGCGTTTTGCACCGTCAGGGTCGGCACCTCGGCGGCGAAATCGGCAATCACGTTGTCGGTGTCGGCAAAGGCCGGATAGAGAATCTGCCGGTAGCCACTGGCATCGCACACAGCCAACTGACCATCAAGGCTGTCGAACTTGGGGCAGCCCGTACCGCCCGGCACCAACTCCGGCGCCGGCTGGGCAACGTAGCTGCTGCCGTTGACGGTGGCGAGTAGCGCCCCATCACCGAGGATTTCCAGTGTGCTTTGCGGATCGATCAGTATCAGGTTGGCCTCCAGGTCGGTGTAGGAAAGCGCCGGGGCAACAGCAAAGGACAAGCCTTCATCGAGAATCTGCGTCAGGTTGGCGGCAGTCTCCGAGGTGCTGACGGCACGGACGGTACCCGCGTCAATGGCCAGATCACCCACCGGCAGGTAGCGGAAGACCTTGCCTTTCACCGTCAGGGTCAGGACACCGCTCTGGCTGTCCTGCGTCAGGCTGACATTGCTGATAGCAAAACCCAGTTTCCGTGCCAGGGCGCGGCTGATGATTGTGGTCAGCGCTTCGTTGTTGAAGCGCTGGCTGGTGCCGCCGAGGAGGGGGATTTTGAGGGCCGCATTGGCGAGTCGCGGATGGGTCACAAAGTCGCCGCCCTGTCCCTGGTTCTGGGTAAAGCCGCCCAGCCGCAACCGGATGGCCGTGCCTTCGTTGTCGGTGACAACAGCTTCGCCTGGATAGATGGTGAAGCTGTTCGGCAGGGCACGGCTGCCGTTGCCATTGCGAGTGATACCACGGTAGAGGACCGGGCCTTTGACCACCGCCAGCACCAGCCGGCGGTTCTGGTCGCGGCCGGCGATCAGGCGAGTGTCGGCGCTTTGGGTGACGAGGGTGGCGCCGCTGCTGCTGCCTCCGGCGACGGGGATGGTGACGTTGCTGGCGCTGGCGGCGATGTCGACCGAGCCGCTGGCGACGCTGAGGCTCTTGGTACCGCCGATGGTCTGCACGCGGAAGCTGGTGTCATCCTCGCGCCGCGTGTAGCTGAGCGTGGCACTCCCCGAGACGACTTGCACAGGCTGGTCGGTGGCGAGGACGACGATGGCGTTGTCGGGGGCGGCGGTCGCCAGTTGTAGAGGCGCTGCGGCGGCCTCGGTCACCAGGACAACTTTGGCCGTAACGCTGGTGGTCTGCGGGTTGCTAAAGACTTCGCTGGTGGCAGCAACGGGGGTGAAAGCGAGGGTAGTAACGTCGAAACTAGCAGAAACGCCGCCGATGGTCAGGGTGGCGCTGCCGGTCTGGTTGAAGCTGGACGGACTGGTAAGGCGTACGCTGACGCGATTGCCCAGCTTCACCTTACCGGCCTCAGCGGTGAAAGCACCGTCGTTGATGGCGTATTCGCCGCCGCTGACCGAGATGCTCGTCGGGGCATCGATGCCGCGCACGACGATGGGGTCCGAGGTGATGGTGGCAGCACGCCGGGCATTGGTCACCGAATCGAAGGAAAAACTGTCGGGGGTGGTGTCGATGGCCGTGAAGTTGGCCGTAACGTTGCGGGCGGCGCTCATGGTGACGCTGCAGCGATCACCGCTGACCACGCAGTCGCCACTCCAGCCGGCGAAGCGGTAACCGGACGCAGCGCTGGCGCTGGCGCTGAGGGTGACGGAGGTGCCGGCGGCAAAGCTCTCGGAACAGTCACTACCGCAACTGATGCCGCTGCCCGTTACCGTGCCGCTGCCACTCTTGGTGACGCTGAGGAGGAAGCTGGTCGGTGGGGGCAAAACGGTTGCGGACTGTGTGCCGCGCACGAGGCGGACAGCATTGCTGTTGTAACGGTAGTAGCTGTAAGCATCGCCAACTCCGAAATTCACGAGCCACACGTAGCTTAAATTGTTGGCGTCTGGCGATCCAGACCAGAAACCCGAACTCGGGGTGTTTGGGAAGATCTCGGTGTTGATGGCCGGGCCGTTAGCCCCATACTCGACGATGGAGAGTAATTCCTGGATATTGGGCACGCGCCAGTCGGCTTTGCTAGCAAACGTTGCCGTCAGCGCCACGGCCTGATCGTAGGTATGGCCGCTCGCCGTGCCAGAACAGGTAACACCTGTCCATGTCTGCCCTTCGCTGCATCGCTTCCAGCTCAGGCCGGTCTTCTTGTGAGTTGCGGTGCCATCCCCATGGTCCGTGAACTCGACCGTTGGGGTTGTCAGAATGCCAATAGACTGTCCGCCGCGCACAAGACGAACGGAATAGTTGTAGCTGCGGTAGTTGCCGTAGACGTTGCCATAGTTGAAATTCACGTACCACGCGGAGCTCGAATCGTTGGCGTAGGGAAAGCCAGACCAGAAGACCGAACTCAACGTACTCGGGAAGATCACTCTGTTGATTGAGGGAGAGTCAATGTCGTAATCGACAATAGTGGCCAGTTCCCACGGGTTTGGCAAGCGCCAGTCGCTGTGACCAGCGAAGGTGGAAGTGAGCGCCTTGGCCTGATCGAAGTTGTGGGTGCTGGCCGTGCCGGAACAGATGCTGCCCGTCCAGGTTTGCCCCATCGAACAATGCATCCAGGTCAGACCAGTCAGTTTGTGCGTGACGGTGCCATCGCCGTTGTCGGTGAAGTCGCTGGTGGGGGTGAAATCATAGGCGGCGTGGGCAGCGAACGACAGGTAGACTAAAGCCAGCGCGAACAGGCGAAGGATGAGGTGCAGCATGGAGGTTCTCCCTGAAGCGCCGCTGCTTCCAACCAAAACACGGCTTGGGGCGGCAGATTACCCAAGCTTTAATGCAGTGTAAATATGCGAAACGCCATCTGCGCCGTCCCGCCAGCGTCGACTTTTACAGGTCGACCACCCAATCGATGCTCGACGGCGGCAGGTAATGTTGCTGCACTTGCGAAAAATAGAAACGATTGGCCACAAACGCCGCATCAATCATGCCGCAACTGGCGGCCGGGTTGGCGCCGCTGGCGTGGAAGTCGGCAAAACCGGCGGGCTGGTTGATCAGCACCGCCCCAGTCAAATTGAACGACAGCGCGACGCCCCGGCGCAAGGCCACCTCCTCGGCGAGTTGCTGCACATGGGGGCGGGTGGCGTGGACCAGGAAGTTCAGGGCGCCCTTCTCGCGCATCGTGGCCTCCGCCAATGCCAGACTCTCGGCCGTATTGACGGTCGACACCAGGGTGGCCATCGGGCCGAAACGCTCTTCCATGTAGAAACTTTTCTGGTCCGACAGGACGCGGATCAGGAGCGGGGTGTGAACTCGCGCAGTGGGCCATTGCGGATGGTTCATTCGATCCGAATCGCGCAAGATATCGGCTGCCGCTTCGGCCTGGTCGCGCGTCGCCTGGATGCGGGCCACGGTCGCCGGCGACTGGATCGCGCCCAGCACCTCGACCGCACGCTGCGGCGCTTCGAGAAACTTGCCGAGGGCAAAGGCCAGGTCACGGCAGAATTGATCCTCGGCAATCAGGCCTTCCGGCGTCTGTATGCCTTCGCGGCTGACAAAGATGGAGCGCGGCGTCGCGCGCAACTGACCCGAATCGAGGCACAGCGAAAACACGAGGTTCTTGAGCAACGCCTTGTAATCGTAGGTGGAATCCACCAGCACGCAGTTCACCCCGCCGGTCTCGACCACGATGCGCGCCTGGCGCGCGTTGTCGAGCAGCCAGTGGCCAAAATCCGGCGCGCCGGCATAATCGATCAGGCGCACCTCGGGCTTGACCGCGATATCGCGGGCCATCGGGCCATCCGGATTGCCGACCAGCAAGGTGACCAGGTTGGGATCGAAACCGTTTTCCTTGAGCACCTGCCGCGCCACGGCCACGCTGATCGCCAGCGGCAGAATCGCCGTGGGGTGCGACTTGGCGATCACCGGGTTACCGGTGGCCAGGCTGGCAAACAAGGCAGGGTAGGAGTTCCAGGTCGGCTGTGTGGCACTGCCGATGACCAGCGAGATACCTTGCGGCGCCACCATGAAGCGTTTTTCCAGGCGCTGGCTGGGATTGCGCTGCCACTCGGCCTGCTGCGGCACCTGGGACATTTCCCGGTGCGCCCAGGCCAGCGCTTCGAGTCCGCGCGCCTGCGCCTGCGGCCCGCCGGTCAGGAAGGCCAGATGGAGACTCTGCCCGGTGGTATGCATCAGGGCATAGGCCATCTCAGCGCTGCCTGCATTCAGGCGTGCGAGGATTTCCAGACAAATGCCCGTACGCGCATCGATCCCGGCGCGCACCCAGGGCAACATCGCCGAGTGGGCGGCAGCGATCAGCGCATCCGGCGCGCAACAGGGATAGGAAATATTCAGCGGCAGGCCATAGGGAGATGCTTCCTCGCCGCCGCGTCCCTGCACGCCCGGCTGATCCACATAGAACTGGGCATCGCGGTAAGCCTCGAAGGCCTTTGCGCCTTCATCCAATGCCGTTTCGCCATAGGCACGGGGATTCTCCGGGTAGGGAATCCAATGCGTACGGCGCGTAATCGCGGCTTGCGCTTCCTCAAGCAGGGTGCGGTGTTTCTCGAACAGCGGGTGGGTCATGGCAGTCTCCAGCGTAAGCACCGTGATAAAGTTCGCCCCCTTATTCTAGTTCGGGACGGGGAGGAAAAAATGAGAAATGGGTGCGCACTCGACACCATCGAAACCGCCAGTCGCGACGAAATCGTTGCCTTGCAGACCGAGCGCCTGCGCTGGAGCCTGCGCCATACCTACGACAACGTCGCTCACATCCGCGCAAAATTCGATGCGGCAGGCGTCAAACCCGATGACTTCCGCGAACTGGCCGACCTGGCCAAATTTCCCTTCACCACCAAGCAGGATCTGCGCGACACCTACCCCTTCGGCATGTTCGCCGTGCCGCAAAGTCGGGTGGTACGCGTGCATGCTTCCTCCGGCACCACCGGCAAACCCACCGTCGTCGGCTATACGCAAAAGGACATCGACACCTGGGCCTGCCTGATGGCGCGTTCGATCCACGCCGCCGGTGGCCGTCCGGGCGACAAGGTGCATGTTTCCTATGGCTACGGCTTGTTTACCGGCGGCCTCGGTGCGCACTACGGTGCTGAACGGCTTGGCTGCACGGTGATTCCCTTCGGCGGCGGTCAGACCGAACGCCAGGTCCAGCTCATCCAGGACTTCCAGCCGAAAATCATCATGGTCACGCCCTCCTACATGCTCGCCATCGCCGACGAGTTCGACCGCCAGGGTCTGAATCCCGCCGACTGCGCGCTCAAGATTGGCATCCACGGCGCCGAACCCTGGACGCACCAGATGCGCGAAGAAATCGAAAAGCGCTTTGCCATCGACGCCATCGACATTTACGGATTGTCGGAAGTCATGGGACCCGGCGTCGCGCAGGAATGCATCGAAAGCAAGGACGGTCCGACCATCTGGGAAGATCACTTCTACCCCGAAATCATCGACCCCAACACCGGCGCGGTGCTACCCGACGGCGAACTGGGCGAGCTCGTCTTTACCTCGCTCACCAAAGAAGCACTGCCGATCATCCGCTACCGCACGCGCGACCTCACCCGCCTGCTGCCACCGACCTCGCGTTCGATGCGGCGCATCGCCAAAATCACCGGCCGCTCCGACGACATGCTGATCATCCGCGGCGTTAACGTCTTCCCGAGCCAGATTGAGGAACTGATCCTCAAGCAGCCGAAACTGTCGCCGCACTACCAGCTCGACGTCAGCCGCGAAGGCCATCTCGATTCGATGGTCGTCAACGTCGAGATCAAGCCGGAATTCGCCACCGCCACCGTGGCCGAAAAGGAATTTGTCGCCCACGACTTGCAGCACCACATCAAGTCCTACGTCGGCATCTCGACGCGCGTGGACATCAAGGCGGTCGGCACGGTTGAGCGCTCGATCGGCAAGGCCAAGCGCGTGATCGATACGCGACCGAAGTAAAAGTCGACGCTGGCGGAACGGCGGTTAGGTCAATAGCCGCCTTTGCCCAAGTTCCGACACGTTCACTGAGCGGGCGAACCTGCCCCTGCTCAAACTGCCGCCGTCCTGCCAGCGCCGACTTTTGCCGCCGCGATCTTCAGGCGGCTGCGAGTGGGATCACAGCACGGCGCCCTCGCGCCGACGACATGCGCATCATCCGCAGCCTGAACGCCTTCCCCAGCCAGATCGAGGAACTTATCCTCAAGCAGCCCAAGCTCTCGCCGCATCACCAGCTCGAAGTCAGCCGCGAAGGTCACCGTAGCCGAAAAGGAATGCCCGAGGGAAGCGACCCTCGGGCACTGTCTGCCCAGTCCTCACCTTTATACAACCACGGTCTATGCGCTGAATACGCAACTTTCCTTACTGCCAAGCCTTCGCTTACGCGCAGCGCGTTCGCCAGAACCTATGCCGCGCAGATCATCGGCAGCGCATCGCTCAAGATCGGTAAGGTTTCCGGTCAATCTGCCGTTAAGGCCCAATATGCTTAGGCTGCATTCAGCGCCTAAGCAGTCTGGATTCCGACCTTACGACAGCGCATTGAGCTTATCGTGCCTCAGTTCATCAACACGAATGTTCCGTCATTGACCAGCCAGCGTGGCCTGAACCGATCCCAGATGGATTTGTCGGTTGCGTTGAAACGCCTGTCGTCGGGATTCCGCATCAATAGCGCGAAGGACGATGCGGCCGGCAGTGCGATTGCCGAACGTTTTACTGCACAAATCAGGGGCCTCGAACAGGCACGGCGCAATGCCAATGACGCCATCTCCTTGGTACAAACGGCTGAAGGTGCCCTCCAGTCTTCAGGCGATATTCTTCAACGCATTCGCGAATTGGCCGTGCAATCGGCCAACGGCACCAATAGTGCCGGCGATCGCACGGCAATCAATGCCGAAGTACAGCAACTCACCCAAGAATTGCAACGCATTGCCGCTGCCACCGAGTTCAATGGCCAAAAATTGCTGGACGGTTCTATGGGTAGCGCTGCTTTTCAGGTGGGCGCTTCAGCCAACCAGACCATCGGCATCGCATCGACCAGCTTCCAAAATCAGGCCTACGGCAATTACCGTATCGGCAGTCAGGCAGCAACGACAGAAGGCGGGGTTGGAGACCTGGTGAAAGGTTCGACCGAGGGCACCCACCTTGCCAAGTTCGGCGCATCCAACCCCTTTTTGTCGCTGGATCAATCTTGGATTGCATCCCCGGCTACGCTCACGCTGCAAACCGCCAGCGGAACTCATCGGGTACGCTACCCCAGCGGAGCCTCCGCAGCGCAAGTGGCCGCCACGGTTAACGAGGCACAAACCGGCGTCACCGCCAGCGCACGTACCTCGTTTGTTATTGGCGCATCGTCAGATGGTTCCGGCGGTTTGAATATCGGCTTTATGCAGGGCAAAACTTACTCCTTTCTGCTTGCCACCGATACCGTTCAAAATCAATCGCCTAAGTCTTTCACAACCGTTTCTTTTTCCACGGGCGGTGGAGCATCGACCGATGCGGTCGATGCCTTGGAGCAATTGAACGCGGCAGCGCAAGCCTTCAACGATGTTTCCGGCAAAACCGGCTTCACGGCCAAACCTGCCCAGACAGACTATGACCCGCCGGCCTACACGCTGCTGCTTACCAATGAAAAAGGCAAGGATATCCGTATCGTCAATAACAGTTCGACCGAGGTGATCAGCGTGGCTGACACCAAGGTACTGGATGGAGATGCGACGAATCTTGGCAGTACTTACTCTCTCCTGTCCAGCTTTCAGGAAAACGAATGGCTATCCACCAGCAGTACCTGGATCACGGGACAGATCATGTTCGACGCCGACAAGTCTTTTGCCGTATCCGAAGACGTCGCTCAGTTCATGCTGACCACCGACAAATCGGCAGCACAATTACAGTCGGTCGATAAATTGGATGTCGGCACCCTACAGGCCACGAACAGATCGCTGACCATCGTCGATGCGGCACTTTCCCACATCAATAATCAGCGTGCCCGCTATGGTGCCATACTGTCTCGCCTCGAAAATACCCTCGGCAATTTGCAAACCAGCGCGGAAAACCTGAATGCCTCGCGTTCGCGGATTAAGGATGCCGATTATGCAGAGGAAACCGCGAAGCTGACGCGCTCGCAAATTCTGCAGCAAGCCGGTATCGCGATGCTGTCGCAGGCAAATGCACAACCGCAGCGTGTGCTCGCCTTGTTGCAATAAGAACGACACACGCCGTTCCGCCAGCGCCGACTTTTTGCGAAAATGCGCGGATGCCCGCCCAAGACATCACCCGCGCCAGCCGCGATGAGATCGCCACGCTGCAATTGCAGCGCCTGAAAACCACGCTGACGCGCGCCTACCAGCGCGTGCCGCATTACCAGCAGAAATTCGATGCCGCCGGCGTCAAGCCCGACGATCTCAAGTCCCTCGACGACCTGGCGAAGTTCCCCTTCACCGGGAAAGAAGATTTACGCCAGACCTACCCCTACGGCATGTTCGCCGAGCCGCTGGAGAACATCGTTCGCCTGCACGCCTCCTCCGGCACCACGGGCAAACCGACCGTCGTCGCCTACACGCAGAACGACATCGACACCTGGGCGGACATCATGGCGCGCTCGATTGCGGCGGCGGGTGGATCGAAGCAGGACATCATCCACATCACTCACGGCTATGGACTGTTCACCGGCGGCCTTGGCGTGCATTACGGCGCCGAGAAGCTGGGCTGCACGGTTGTGCCGATCTCGGGCGGACAGACCGAGCGCCAGGTGCAGTTGATCCGCGATTTCGGCGCGACGATGATCGTCGGCACGCCCTCCTATCTTCTCAACATCGTCGACGAGTTCGAACGGCAAGGGCTCGACCCGCGGGAAAGCACCCTGCAGCGCGGCATCTTCGGCGCCGAGCCCTGGGGCGAGGAAATGCGCCATGAGCTGGAATCGCGCCTCGGCATCGTTGCCATGGACCTCTACGGCCTCTCGGAGATGATCGGCCCCGGCGTCGCCGTCGAGTGCCTCGAATCGCGCGACGGCCCGACGATCTGGGAGGACCATTTCTACCCCGAGATCATCGACCCGGAAACCGGCAAGGTGCTGCCCGACGGCGAACCCGGCGAGCTGGTATTCACCTCGCTGACCAAGGAAGCGCTACCGGTGATCCGCTACCGCACGCGCGACCTGACGCGTCTGCTGCCGCCGACCGCGCGCAGCTTCCGGCGCATCGGCAAGATCACGGGACGATCGGACGACATGCTGATCATCCGTGGCGTCAACCTCTTCCCCTCGCAGATCGAGGAACTGATCCTCAAGACGCCCAAGCTCTCGCCGCACTACCAGCTCGAAGTCTCGCGCAAGGGCCACATGGACGATCTCGCCGTGCGCGTCGAGCTCAAGCCGGAATACGCCACCGCGCCGGAAGCGGTGCGCAAGGCCGCCGGCTGGGAATTGCAGCACCATATCAAGGCGCTGATCGGCATCAATACCAGGATCGACGTCATGGACGTCGGCGGCGTTGAGCGCTCCGCCGGCAAGGCAAAACGCATTGTCGACCTGAGAAACCAAGTATGAAACCCCATCACTGGCCCTGGACCTTCCTCTTCTTTACCTTTCTAGGTATCGTCTGCGCGCTGGCCGGCGTTGCCTCCTTTGCCGGCCTGCTCGATGGCGTTCATCCCCTGCTCGCCGATTCGATGGCCGGCATCGGACTCATCGTCTCCGCCATTGCCTGCTTTCTCACCGGTGCGTTCCCGCTAGTGCTGCGCCGACTCGCCGAGCGCGAAGGCGCATAGCCTGGTATCGCGAAGGCGTATAGCCTTGTAACGCGCAAGCGCGTAGCCGCGTTCCGCCCTTCCCCCGCAATCGGACGACAACAGCCGATTACTCATTGTATTCGCGGCTTTGGCACTTCAGCCGAGCAGCACAATGCCGGCACCGGCCTAATATTGTCCTGCCTTGATCAAGCGCCTAAGTTCACACTGTCTCCTTGTCGCGTTGCTGACCGGCACGCTCGTGGTCGCCGCCCCCGTGCTTGCTGCGGAGGGGCTGGCTACCGAGCGCCTGAAGGTAAGCCAAACATTACCCGAGGAAGCCGACGACCCGCTGCGCAAGTGGTTCAAAGAGCAGGACAGGCTGCTGGACGACATTCTGGTGCGCCTCGCGCGCATCGAGAATCTGGTTCGCGAAATCCATCAACTGATCGTCCAGTTGCCTTCTGGCCCGGTGGCAAGCCTGCCAGCCGCAGCAGTATCCGAGCCTATCCCGATTGCTGCACCTGTCACGCCCCCTGCCTCTGCGCCCCGGCCAGCTCCCTCGTCCGCGCCTGCGGAGGTAAAGCCAATACCGCCGGTCGCCGTTCCGACACTCCCCATGCCCAAGCAGGCGCCAAGCGGCATCTTCGGCTTCTTCGACGAATGGGGCAGCATCCTGGCCGGCATCGGACTGTTGTTGCTGGTATTGATGATCGGGCAACGACATCGCAGGAATCGGGGGCAACCAGCCCAACAGGCCGACAGCACAACTGCCCCCGAGATCCATGTCGAGGAACCCGCCTTCCTGCTCGAGCTTGATGCTGACAACAAGACGGCCCCCAAAGTCGCGGCCAAGTCCCTCGCACCCGTGGCGCCGGCCAATCCGCCCCCTGCCGCTACTGTATCCAGCATTCAGCGCGCGGGCGCCATGGAACCTTCTAAAGGCCATGCCGACCAAGCGCTCGAACTGGCCGAGATCATGTTATCCATGGGACTCGGCCATGGCGCAGTTCAAACCCTCACCGAACAGATTCGCAACGAACCCAAGCAGGCACTGACGCACTGGCTGAAGTTGCTGGAAATTTATCGCCAAAACGGACAGCAGGCCGAATTCGAGAAATCCGCCGAGGAATTGCGCCTGCATTTCAATGTGCAGCCGGAGGATTGGCAGGTCCGGCCCGAAACCCAGCGAAGCATCGAAGACTATCCCCACATCGCCGCGCGCATTTGCGAGCTATGGAGTCGTCCTGCCTGCCTGGTTTACCTGCAAAACCTGCTGGACGACAACCGCGGCGGCGCCCGCTCGGGCTTCCCGCAACCCGTAGCAGAAGAGTTTCTGTTGCTGACCTCAATGCTCAAGGCACGCGGTATCGCGCCTGATGCTGATGCGGCTATCGGTGACTGAAAGCGTTTAAACCGGGTTGTCGATGTCGATGAATTCGCAGGCTAGGCCGCAATGCTCGGCCAGGTGCCGGCCCAACGCCATCACCCCATAACGTTCCGTGGCATGGTGGCCAGCCGCCAGATAAGCCACACCGCATTCGCGTGAAAGATGGGTGTTTTGTTCCGATACCTCGCCCGACAGAAACAAATCGGCTCCCGCGTCAATAGCCGCCTCGAACCAGTCCTGCGCCCCACCGCTGCACCAAGCCACCCGGGTTACCGGTTGTTCCGGATCGCCCAGCAATAACGGTGGCCGGCCCAGTAGCGTCGCCACCTGACGCACCAGTTCTCCCGCAAAAGTCGGCGCTGGCAGGACGGCAAGGCAACCCAGATCCTGCTCACCGAAATGGCGCTCGATCTGCCAGCCAAAGCGGACGGCCAACTGCGCGTTGTTGCCCAGTTCGGGGTGGGCATCCAGCGGCAGATGGAAGGCAAACAGGTTGATGTCATGGGCCAGCAGACGCTGCAGGCGCTGCTTGCGAAAGCCGGTCACGCGACCATCCTCGCCCTTCCAGAACCAGCCATGGTGTACGAGGAGCGCATCGGCCTCACGTGCAATGGCCGCCTCAATCAGCGCCTGGCTCGCCGTCACCCCACAGACAATGCGCGCCACCTCCGCGCGTCCTTCCACTTGCAGACCGTTTGGGCAATAATCGCGGAAACGCTCCACGGCCAGCAGGTCGCGCAAGTAGCTGTTCAATTCGTCACGCTGCATCATCTCTTCCTTTCATTATTCCCATGCA
This sequence comes from uncultured Methyloversatilis sp., assembly GCA_964477575.1. Taxonomy (GTDB): domain Bacteria; phylum Pseudomonadota; class Gammaproteobacteria; order Burkholderiales; family Rhodocyclaceae; genus Sulfuricystis. The sequence goes on along the minus strand of CAYZEA010000021.1, from coordinate 30,623 downwards.
TAGATTCTGGCTCATTTTCGCCCAGGCCGTCACGGTCAGTGTCGCCGGGCTATTTGTCGTGCAAACCCTGAAGCCGGAGTGGCTTGGGCCACGCGGGGTATCGTTGCCGGAGCGTCCCGCCATCGTCGCCATTCAGGAAGCGCGGCCCGACAGCGGCGCACGCAAGGTCGCCAGCTTTGCCGACGCCGCGCAGGCGGCCCTGCCGGCGGTCGTGCATATTTTCACCAGCCAGGAAGTCCGTCGCCATCCATTCATCAACGATCCGGTATTCCGCCATTTCTTTGGCGACCGCTTCGGGCCGGAGTCGCAGCGCCAGTCCGGCCTGGGCAGCGGCGTGATCGTCTCGGCCGATGGGCTGGTGCTGACCAACAACCACGTCATCGAATCGGCAGATGAAATCGAAGTTGCGCTTCACGATGGTCGCAAGACCAAGGCCAAACTGGTTGGCGCCGACCCGGAATCCGATCTCGCCGTGCTGAAGATTGCGAATCTCCCGTCGCTCACGCCGATCACCTTCGCCCAGGCCGAGTCGCTGCGCATCGGCGATGTGGTGCTGGCCATCGGCAACCCCTTCGGCGTCGGCCAAACCGTCACCTCCGGCATCGTTTCCGCCCTTGGCCGTTCGCACTTGGGCATCAACACGTTCGAAAACTTCATCCAGACCGATGCCGCCATCAATCCGGGCAACTCGGGCGGCGGACTGGTGGACAGCAACGGCCATCTGGTCGGCATCAACACGGCCATCTATTCGCAAAGTGGCGGCTCGATGGGCATCGGCTTTGCCATCCCCGTATCGCTCGCGAAAACCGTGATGGAGCAGATCATCAAGACCGGCACGGTCACGCGTGGCTGGATCGGCGTCGAAGTGCAGGACATGACCGCCGAACTGGCCGAATCCTTCGGGCTGAAAAACAGCGCAGGCGCACTGATTGCCGGCGTGATGCGCAATAGCCCGGCCGACAAGGCAGGCATAAAACCGGGGGACATCCTGCTTGGGATCGGCGGTCAATCCGTCCGGGATGCGCAAGCGATGCTGGAACTGATTGCCGGGCTGACACCAGGTGAAGCCGCTTCTTTCAGCGTCAGCCGCGAAGGCAAATTGCGCGACTTGAACGTCACCATCGGTAAGCGCCCGAAGCCGACGCGCTGACAGGCCGTCAGTTTCTTTCTCGATTGGCGGTAGATTCAGCCTCGGCGCGATCGAGTTCGCGCGCCATCTCGGCCTCGCTCATCGTCTGACTTTTTGGCTGATAGCTGCCCTCATCGGCACGCTCCGACTTGCCGATGATTTGCGCCATCACGATGCCCAACTCATACAGCAGCCACATCGGCACCGCCAACATGAACTGTGACAACACATCGGGAGGGGTAAATATCGCGCCAACGACAAATGCCGCGACGATGATGTAGGGGCGGATTTCCTTGAGCTTCTCGACTGTCACTAGGCCGATACGCACCAGCACGATCACCACCACCGGCACCTCGAAAGTGATGCCGAACGCCAGGAAAGTGGACAGGACAAAGGAAAGATACTTGTCGATATCCGTCATCACCGCCACCCCTTCTGGGGCAAAGGCATTGATGAAGGTGAATACGGTCGGGAAGACGATGAAATAGGCGAAGCCCATGCCGATGAAAAACAGGAGGACAGAAGCCGCCAGCAACGGCAGCGCCAGTTTTTTCTCGTGGGCATACAGACCCGGCGCCACAAAAGCCCAGGCTTGGTAAAGCACATAGGGCAGCGCAATCAGGAAGGCGACCATCATGGTCACCTTCATCGGCACGAAGAAGGCGCCGGCGACATCCGTGGCGATCATCTGCCCACCTTCCGGCAGGGCCGCCAGCATCGGCGCCGCCAGCAGGGTATAGATATCGCGCGCCCAATTCACCAATCCAAGGAAAATGACCAGCACGAACACCAGGGCACGGATCAGGCGATCGCGCAACTCAACCAGATGGGAGATGAAACTTTCCTGCGGGCTTTCCATCATGCAGCAGGTTTGTTATCGGGAGGCGCAGAACCTGCCGGTAGTGCAGTGGTAGCCTCTGTCGCTGTCGTCGTCTCGCTGCCGGCCACAATCGACTGGTTGAGGCTGGTTTCAACCGAGTTGAGTTGCTCATTCACCTGGCGCTCCATGTCATGCGCCTGATCGACCACCTGAGTCTGCAATTTTTTCAGCTCTTCGAGCTGCATTTCACGGTTGATGTCCGACTTCACATCGCTGACGTAACGCTGCAGGCGTCCGAGCAGATGACCCACCGTACGTGCCACCTTGGGCATGCGCTCTGGGCCAATGACAATCAGCCCGACGAGGGCAATGACCATCAGTTCGGTGAACCCGATATCAAACACGGTGTGCGGAAAAAGTCGGCGCTGGCGGGACGGTAATAAAAGCTAAGGTGTCAGGACTTGGTTTCTTCCTTGCGGGCCTGCCCCTCAATAGTATTACCCGCCTGGTCCCCAACCTGCTTGGCGTCGGTCTGGGCTTGCGTACCGTCTTTCATGCCCTCCTTGAAACCCTTGACTGCACCGCCCAGGTCAGAGCCGATATTGCGCAGTTTCTTGGTGCCAAAAACCAGCATGACGATGACCAGCACAATCAGCCAATGCCAGATGCTAAAGCTTCCCATCAGTCTCTCCTCCGGAATTATTTGCGCGCCAGCATGGGCCCGAGACGATCCGGCCCGCCGACGACATGGACGTGAAGATGATACACCTCCTGCCCCCCCACCCTGCCGGTATTGACGATGGTGCGGAAGCCATCCGTCAGCCCTTGGCTGCGGGCCAGCTCGCCCACCTTGGCGAACAGTTTGCCCAGGACAGGCGCGTGGCTCGCATCGGCGTCGGCCAGCGAGGCGAGATGTAATTTCGGGATCACCATGAAGTGCACCGGGGCTTGCGGCGCAATATCGTGAAAGGCAAGCAGGTCATCGTCCTCGTAAATTTTCTTGCAGGGAATCTCCCCGCGCACGATCTTGCAAAAGATGCAATCGCTCATTGTTGCTTGCCTCGGCTGGCCTTTTCGTCAATGCCGGAAATGCCCTCGCGACGACGGAACTCCATCATGATGTCATCGACGCCGATGCCGAAGTGCGACAACAAGACCATGCTATGGAACCACAGGTCGCAGGTTTCGCGCACCAGATGCAAACGATCGCCATCTTTCGCGGCCATGATGACTTCGGCACCTTCCTCGGCAATCTTCTTGCAGATGGCATCGGTGCCCTTGGCGTAGAGGCTGGAAACATAGGAGGAATCGGGGGCGGCACCTTTGCGGGCTTCGAGCGTGTCCTGAATGCGGTGGATGACTTCGAGATCGATCATTTGTAGATTTCCTTGGGGTCTTTCAACACGGGCTCGACATCCTGCCACGTCTCCGTTTCAAGCCGGTTGAAGAAACAGCTGCGTCGGCCGGTATGGCAGGCGATTCCGCCGGTCTGCTCGACCTTGAGCAGCACGACATCGTTATCGCAGTCGGTACGGACCTCGACCACCTTTTGTGTATGGCCGGACTCCTCGCCCTTGTGCCAGAGCTTTCTGCGCGAGCGCGACCAATACACCGCCTCGCCCAGTTGCGCGGTTTTTTCCAGCGCTTCGCGGTTCATCCAGGCGAACATCAGCACCTCGCCCGTGCGTGCGTCCTGCGCGATGGCGGGAACGAGACCCTGCTCGTCCCACTTCACGTCATTCAGCCACTTTTTGCTCACAGGCGCACCTCAATCCCTTGTGCACGCATGTATTCCTTGGCCTGGCGCACGGTGTATTCGCCATAGTGGAAGATGCTGGCAGCCAGCACGGCATCCGCACGGCCCTGCGTCACGCCATCGGCAAGATGCTGCAGATTGCCCACGCCACCGCTGGCGATGACGGGAATCGACACCGCATCGGAGACCGCACGCGTCAGACCAAGGTCAAAGCCATTCTTGGTGCCGTCGCGATCCATGCTGGTCAGCAGGATTTCGCCCGCGCCCAGCGCGGTCACCTGCTTTGCCCATTCGATGGCATCGATATGGGTGTTGTTGCGTCCGCCATGGGTAAACACCTCCCACTTGCCCGGGCTGGTCTGCTTGGCGTCGATCGCCACGACGATGCACTGCGAGCCGACTTTGCCCGCCGCATCGGCAACCAATTGAGGATTCTGTACGGCAGCAGTATTCATGCTGACCTTGTCGGCCCCGGCGTTGAGCAGACGACGCACATCCTCGACCTTGCGCACCCCCCCACCCACCGTCAGCGGGATGAAGACCTGCTCGGCACAGGCCTGGACGATGTCGAGAATGATGTCGCGCTGGTCCGAACTGGCCGTGATATCGAGGAAGGTAATTTCGTCGGCGCCCTGTTCGTCATAGCGGCGCGCAATTTCGATCGGATCGCCGGCATCGCGCAGTTCAACGAAATTGACGCCCTTGACAACGCGCCCGGCGCTGACGTCAAGGCAGGGGATGATGCGTTTGGCAAGCATGGGGATTTATTTTTTGGCGCACTTGTCCGCTTCGGCCTGCGCCTTGCGGAAATCAAGCTTGCCTTCGTAAATGGCACGGCCAGTGATAGCGCCCATGATGCCTTCATCGGCCACCTTGCACAGCGCTTTGACGTCTTCAATGCTGGCAATGCCCCCGCTGGCGATGACCGGGATACGCAGGGCCTGTGCAAGTTTGACCGTCGCCTCGACGTTCACGCCGGAGAGCATGCCGTCACGGCCGATATCGGTATAGATCACGCCTTCGACGCCATAATCCTCGAACTTCTTGGCGAGATCGATCACGTCGTGGCCGGTCATCTTCGACCAGCCATCCACCGCCACCTTGCCATCCTTGGCATCAAGACCAACGATGATGTGGCCGGGGAACGCCGTACAGGCATCGTGCAGGAAGCCGGGGTTCTTGACCGCTGCGGTACCGATAATGACGTAACTGATGCCATCGTCGAGGCAACGCTCAATGGTATCAAGATCGCGGATGCCCCCGCCGAGTTGCACGGGAATCTCGTCACCCACTTCGTTGAGAATGGCCTTGATCGCCGGCTCGTTCTTGGGCTTGCCGGCAAAGGCCCCATTCAGATCCACCAGATGCAGACGGCGCGCCCCCTGGTCGATCCAGTGGCGGGCCATCGCGCCCGGGTCTTCGGAAAACACCGTGGCATCGTCCATCGCACCTTGCTTGAGGCGCACACAATGTCCATCTTTCAGGTCGATCGCAGGAATCAGCAGCATGGGAAGTCTTGATCCAAAAAGTGAGCCAATAAAATGGGTTATGGATTCCAGTGCATGAAATTTTCAAGCAGCTTGAGGCCGGCAGCGGCACTCTTTTCCGGGTGGAACTGTACGGCAAAAATATTGGCACGCGCCACCGCACTGGTAAAGATAATGCCGTAATGCGTCGAACCGGCAATCACCTCGGGGCTGGCAGGCTCAACATAGTAACTGTGCACGAAATAGAAACGCTCGCCATCGGCAATACCTTGCCAGAGCGGGTGCGCTTCCGATTGGCGCACGCTATTCCAGCCCATGTGCGGTACTTTAAGCGGAACGCCCGCCGCGTCATGCATTGCCTCGGCCGGAAAACGGCGGACTTGGCCGGGGAATAGCCCCAGGCCGGCCACATCGCCCTCCTCGCTATGCTTGAACAGCATTTGCTGCCCGATACAGATGCCCAGGAAAGGCTTGGTCTTCGCCATCTGGATCACCGCATCGGCGAGCTGTCTTGCCTTGAGTTCGCGCATGCAGTCGGGCATCGCGCCCTGCCCCGGCACAATGATCCGGTCGGCAGTTGACAGGTCTGCCGGATTGGCGGTGACGATAACCCTGGCGGTCGGCGCCACATGTTCGACGGCCTTAGCCACCGAGCGCAGGTTGCCCATGCCGTAATCGACGATTGCTACCGTATTCATCGCTTGCTTTTCAAATCGACAGTGGAGTTACAGGCTGCCCTTCGTGGAAGGCACGACCGCGCCGAGGCGCGGATCGGTCGTCATCGCCATGCGCAAGGCGCGGGCAAAGGCCTTAAACACCGTTTCGGCCTGATGGTGGGCATTTACCCCGCGCAAGTTGTCGATATGAACCGTAATGCCCGCGTGATTGACGAGTCCCTGGAAAAACTCGCGCACCAGATCGACATCGAAATCGCCGATGCGTGGCCGCACAAAATCGACATTGAATTCCAGTCCGGGGCGACCGGACAAATCCACAACCACGCGCGACAGTGCCTCGTCCAGCGGCACATAGGCATGGCCGTAACGGGTCAAACCTTTTTTGTCGCCGAGCGCCTGCGCCAGTGCCTGGCCGAGTGTGATACCGACATCCTCGACCGTGTGGTGAGCATCGATGTGCAGGTCACCGCGCGCATCGACCTGCATGTCGATCAGACCATGACGGGCGACCTGATCCAGCATGTGGTCGAAGAAACCGACACCGGTCGCCAGTTGCGACTTGCCGGTCCCTTCCAGATCAAGCTTAACGCGGATCTGCGTTTCCAGTGTGGTGCGGTGTATATCAGCGGTGCGCTGTGTCGTAGCCATGACGGGGTTGTCCGTGTTTTGCCAATGATTGCAAGCCGGGCGATAATACCATTTCGACGTTCCTGCAACCCCTTCTTTCCCCGCTTTCAATCTTGCCATGAGCCGATTCTGGAGCGCCACCGTTCGCGCCTTGCAGCCCTATGTGCCGGGCGAACAGCCCAAACAGCCCAACCTCGTCAAACTGAACACCAACGAGAACCCCTACGGCCCCTCGCCCAAGGTCTGCGAGGCCATCTCCCGCGAGATCGGCGATAGTCTGCGGCTCTATCCCGACCCGAATGGCGAGCGCCTCAAATCAGCCATTGCAGCCTATTTCGGCGACATCGAGCCGCGCAACGTGTTCGTTGGCAATGGTTCCGATGAGGTGCTGGCCCACGTCTTCCTTGGCTTGCTGAAGCACGAGCAGCCCATCCTCTTCCCCGACATCAGCTACAGCTTCTATCCTGTTTATTGCGGGCTTTACCACATCGAATACAAAACCGTGCCGCTGGACGCCGGCTTTGCCATCCGGGTGGATGACTACCGGCGGCCGAACGGCGGCATCATCTTCCCCAATCCGAATGCGCCCACGGGGCGACTGCTGCCGCTGGTCGAAATCGCCCGCCTGCTTGATGCCAATCCGGATTCGGTGGTGGTGATCGATGAGGCTTACATCGACTTCGGCGGTGAAAGCGCGATCACCCTGGTCAAGCGCTATCCGCATCTGCTGGTGGTGCAAACCCTCTCCAAGTCGCGCTCGCTGGCCGGCCTGCGGGTCGGTTTTGCCGTCGGCCATCCTGACCTGATTGATGCGCTGGAACGCGTCAAGAACAGCTTCAACTCCTATCCGCTAGATCGGCTGGCGTTGGCCGGCGCCGTGGCGGCCATCGAGGATCGCGAATGGTTCGAGCGCACCCGGCAGGCCGTGATGCGCAGTCGAACACAACTCGTCGCAAGCCTTCAGGCCATGGGTTTCGAGGTGCTTCCTTCCGCCGCAAACTTTGTCTTTGCACGCCACCCGCAGCACGATGCCGAAAAGTCGGCGCTGGCGCTACGGCAAAAGGGCATCATCGTGCGCCATTTCAAGGCACCGCGGATCGAACAATTCCTGCGCATTACTGTGGGGACCGACGAACAGTGCGCAAAGCTGGTCGCCGCGCTGAAGGACACGCTCGGATGATGCTCCGCAGCGCTGGCCTGCAGGTCTGGCTACCTACCGCCCTCGCCACGCTCCTGATCTACCGCCTTGCCGTCCTCGCCGGCGCCGACTTGCCGCTTGCGCCGGATGAGGCGCAGTACTACGGCTGGTCGCAAGCGCTCGATTGGGGCTACTACTCCAAACCGCCCGTTATTGCTGCGCTGATCCGCATTTCAACGACCCTGTTTGGCGACGACGGGTTCGGCGTGCGTGCGCTTGCACTTTGTCTCTACCTCGGGGCGGCACTCGCCGTCCATGCAGTTGCCGTGCGCCTGTTCGACCGCGATATCGCGCGCAACGCGGCGCTGGTCTTCGCCACACTGCCGATCGTCAGCTTCGGTTCGCTCTACGCCACCACCGACGCGCCAATGCTTTTTTTCTGGGCAATCGCCCTTGTCTGCTTCGTGCGCGCCCTGCAGACCGACGCCTGGGCCGCATGGCTCGGACTCGGTCTCGCCGTCGGCCTGGGACTGCTGACCAAGTACAGCCTGCTCGCCCTGCCCGCCGGCCTGGCACTCTATCTGCTGTGGCCCGGCACGGGAGATTGGCGCCGCCTGCTCGGTCCGAAGCCCTGGGCTGCAGCAGCGCTCGCCATCGCCTGCCTGCTACCCAACCTGCTCTGGAACGCCGCCCACGGCAGTGCAACGCTGCGCCATACGGCAGAAATCACCCAACTCGACCGCGAACTCCTGCACCCGATCGCCGGTCTGAGCTTCCTCGCAGAACAGTGGGCAATCTTCGGCCTGCTCTTCGCACCCGTCCTGGTCGCCGCGCTCGCGCGGCCGCGCGCGCTGTGCGCCCATGCCGGCCTGCGCCTGCTCGCCTGCACCACCTACCCGCTGCTCGCGGTCATGTCGCTACAGGGTTTTCTCGCCCGCGCCCACGCCAACTGGGCGGCGGCAGCCTACGTCGGCGGCAGCATCCTGGTTGTCGCGCAACTCGCGCACCGACCGCGCCTGCTGGCTTGGGGACTGGCGCTCAACATCGCGTCGATGGTCGTGCTTTACCACCATGCCGACTTCGCGCGCGCCCTAGGCAAGCCGCTTCCGCAGCAATATGACATCTTCGCGCGTCAGCGCGGCTGGCCCGATTTCGCCGCCGCGCTCCAGCCCCTGGTCGCCGCCTATCCGGACGCCGCGCTGCTCGTCGCCGACCGCACGGTTGCCGCCGAGTTGACCTATTATCTGCGCCACCAGTCGCCGCGCATCGCCGCCTGGAATCCCAGCGGCCGCATCACCGACCACTATCGCCTGATGCAGGACATCCGCCAGGTTCCCGCCACGCGCTACCTTGCCGTGATCGGCGAACCCGGCGCGCTGACGACCGCCTTCGAGTCCGCCACACCGCTCGGCACTGTGCGCTTCGCCGGCAAATCGCCACGGAATTATCCGATCCTACTGCTGGAAAACTTCAAAGGCTATCCACGATGAGGAGCGACGACACGCTGATGGGCGGATCTTTTCTCGCCGCCATCGCCTGGGCGATCCTGATGCCCGCGACCGATATCGCGATCGCCTCATGGGTCTTCGATGCGGAAAGCGGCGGGTTCAGCCTCGGCCAGCATCCCTTGCTGTATTTCGGCTATCGCGCCTTGAGTCTTTCCGCACCCGTGCTGCTCGGCACGCTGACCCTGCTCTTGGCGATGTCTTGGCTGCCGCGCCCCGCCTGGGCCAAAGGCTTGCGCTGGCCAGCCGCTTTCTTGCTTGCCGGCCTGTTGCTCGGCCCCGGTCTTATCACCCACAATGTCTTCAAAGACCACTGGGGGCGCGCGCGCCCCCACCAGATTATCGAATTTGGCGGCGAACGCCAATTCACGCCGGCCTTGCAACCCGCCGATCAATGCGCCCGCAATTGCTCCTTCCCCAGCGGCCATGTCGCCTTCGCCTTTTACGCGATGGCCTTCGCCTACGTCTTGCCGCAACGCTGGAGGCGCCGCATCCTCGCTGCCGGCTTCCTCTGGGGCGTCTACATGGCCTTTGTGCGCATCGCTCAGGGCGGCCACTTCTTCAGCGATGCGGTTTTCTCTTTCTTCACCGGCTTCGCCCCCGCATGGCTGCTCTACCGCGTTTACTTCGAACGGTGGCTCGCCACACGACCCGCCGCCGTCCCGCCAGCGTCGACTTCCTGATGTCTCCCGGACACAAATTCGCCCTCAAGTGGCTCGCCGCGATTGCCATCACCGGCGCCTTCGTCGTCTGGGTCGAACTCGCACTCGGCTGGCGTGCGGTGCTTGCGCCTTTGGCACACATTTCGGCGTCCGCGCTCGCCCTTGCCCTCGCCGGCCTGTTCGCATCCTACGGCCTGCGCGCCTGGCGCGTGCAGGTGCATTTCGCGCTGCCCAGGCATTTTTTGCCTTTACTGCGGCTCACCTTGATGCACAACGCGCTCAACAATCTCCTCCCGGCGCGAACCGGCGAGGCCGCGTTCCCCTGGCTGATGGGGCGCTATTTCGGCACACCTCTGGCCGAATCCGTGGGTGGCCTGGCTTGGCTGCGCCTGCTCGACTTGGCGATGCTCTGCGCTCTGGCCGTACTCTGGACGCTGCCGCTGCCCTGGCCGCTCGCCACGGCGCTGGCCGCCGCCTGCCTGCTCGGACCATCGCTTGCGGTTCGTCTGCTCCACGCCGCCGCCGCACACGGCAAAGGCCGGCACGCGATCTTCGACTGGCTGAGTAAAATGGCGATCAGCCTGCCGCGCGACCGCCGGCGTGTCGCCACCGCCTGGCTGCTGACTGCCATCAACTGGATAGCCAAGCTGTTTGTGCTGGCCTGGTTCATCCGCACGCTTTTGCCTCTGGATTGGCCGCTTGCCAGCGCCGGCATCGTCGGCGGCGAGATTTCCAGCATCCTGCCGGTGCATGGCATTGCCGGGCTCGGGACTTACGAGGCCGGCGTCGCCATCGCGCTGTTGCCTACCGGCACAGCGGCCGGCGACGTCATCCGGGCGGCCGTCGCGCTGCATGCCGTGCTACTGCTCAGCTCCGTATCTAGTGCGCTGCTCGCGCTGGCGCTACCTCTCCCCGACTCAACCGCACTGAAATGAAAACCCCATGAACATTCCTCCCGCCACGCGCAGCCTTTCGGTCGTCGTCCCCGTCTACAACGAAATCGAAAACGCTGCGCCGCTCTGCGACGAGATCGCCCGCGCCCTCGCCAGTCTGCCCTATCCCTGGGAGGCTATCATCGTCGATGACGGTAGCCGCGACGGCACGCCGCGTGCGCTCAAGGAAGCCGCAGCACGCCACGGCTCGCACTTCCGCATCGTCGAGTTGCAGCGCAACTTCGGCCAAACCGCCGCGATGCAGGCCGGCATTGATGCAGCGCGCGGCACCCTTGTCGCTACCCTCGACGGCGACTTGCAGAACGACCCGGCCGACATCCCGGCGATGATCGCCCGCCTGCTCGACGAGGATGCCGATCTCGTCGCCGGTTGGCGCAAAAAGCGCCAGGACAAGCTGCTCCTGCGCCGCATTCCCTCGCTGATCGCCAACCGCCTGATCGGCCGCGTCACCGGCGTCAGGCTCAACGACTACGGTTGCAGCCTGAAGGTCTATCGCGCGCGCATCCTTAAGCAGGTCGTGCTCTATGGCGAGATGCATCGTTTCATCCCGGTCTGGCTCGCCACGGTGACCTCTCCGGCGCGCATGCTCGAACAGGTCGTCAATCATCGTGCGCGCCAAGCCGGCATCTCGAAATACGGCATCTCGCGCACCACGCGCGTACTGCTCGATCTGCTTGCCGCCTTTTACTTTCTACGCTACCGCCACCGTCCCGGCCACTTCTTCGGCAGCCTCGGCCTGGCGCTCGGTGCCGCAGGCGGCGGCATCCTGGCTTACCTGGCTTGGCTCAAGCTGGTTCTCGGGGAAGGTATCGGCGAACGCCCGCTCTTGATGCTCGGCATCCTGCTCAGCGTGGGTGCCGTGCAATTACTGACGACCGGCATACTCGCCGAAATCCTCGCACGCATCTACTACGGCAACGGTGGCCGCAAATCATACGTACTGCGCGAAGACGGCCCCGCGCTACAGCAGGAGCCTGGCTGGGCGCTACCCAAGCCCTGACTACGCCGGCTTCAATAAGCGCAGTTCTGCCGCACGGGCATGCGCCGTCAAGCCCTCGCCATGCGCCAGTGTGACGGCAATCGGGCCAAGCGTCTGAGCGCCTGCAGCTGAAATCTCGATGATGCTGGAGCGCTTCTGGAAGTCATAGACGCCCAGTGGCGAAGAGAAGCGTGCGCTGCGCGAGGTCGGCAGCACGTGGTTCGGCCCGGCGCAATAATCGCCCAACGACTCGGAGCAGTGGTGGCCCATGAAAATCGCGCCAGCATGGCGAATCTTGTCGAGCAACGCACGCGGTTCGGCCACCGACAATTCCAAATGCTCGGGCGCAATCCGGTTGGCAATTACGCAAGCTTCGTCGAGATCTGTGACCTGAATGAGTGCGCCGCGTCCCGACAGGGAGGCCGCAATCGTATCCTTGCGCGGCATCGTGGGCAGAAGCTTTTCGATGCTTGCCTGCACACGATCAAGAAAAGCCGCATCCGGGCACAGCAGGATCGACTGCGCCAGTTCGTCATGTTCGGCCTGGGCAAACAGGTCAATCGCCGTCCAGTCAGGATCGCCCGAACCATCGGCAATCACCAGCACCTCGGAAGGGCCGGCCACCATGTCGATGCCCACCGTGCCAAAAACACGGCGCTTGGCGCTGGCGACATAGGCATTGCCCGGACCGACAATCTTGTCCACCTGCGGAATAGTTTGCGTGCCATAAGCCAGCGCCGCCACCGCCTGCGCACCGCCGATGGTGAATACGCGATCCACCCCGGCCAGATGCGCTGCGGCCAGCACGAGGGCATTTTTCTGGCCGCCCGGCGTCGGCACCACCATGATCAACTCTTTGACGCCAGCTACCTTGGCCGGAATGGCGTTCATCAGCACCGAACTGGGATAGGCCGCCTTGCCGCCTGGCACATAGAGGCCGACGCGATCCAGCGGCGTCACCTTCTGGCCGAGTCGCGTGCCGTCGGCTTCCGCATATTCCCAAGACTCGATCTTCTGCCGCTCATGATAAAGACGGATACGCTCGGCCGCCTGCTCCAGTGCAACGCGTTGCACTTGCGGCAAGCCTGCGAAGGCATGGGCAAGCTCGGCAAGCGGCAGTTCAAGCGCCGCCATGCTTGTCGCCGTCAGCTTGTCGAAACGGCAGGTGTAATCCAGCACCGCCGCATCGCCCACAGTACGCACGTTGGACAACACATCGGCCACCGTGCGTTCGATCGCCTCATCGGTCGAATTGTCGAAAGCCAGCAGCGCATCAAGTGTTGCAAGAAACTCAGGATCGCGTGAGGACATTCTGCGGATCATTGAATCGCTCCCTCGATGGCATCGAGCACCGGCTGCAACAGGCCGCGCTTCATCTTGAGGCTGGCCTGATTGACGATCAGGCGCGAGGAAATCTGCATAATTTCCTCGACCTCAACCAGATTGTTGGCCTTGAGCGTCCCACCCGATGACACCAGGTCGACAATCGCATCGGCAAGCCCTGCCAGCGGGGCCAGTTCCATGGAGCCATACAACTTGATCAGATCGACATGCACGCCCTTCGCCGCGAAATGTTCCCGCGCCGTGTTGATGTATTTGCTCGCCACCCGCAAGCGCGCACCACGCCGCACGGCCGCCGCATAGTCAAAGCCGGCAGGAGTCGCCACGCACATGCGGCACTTGGCGATCTTCAGGTCCAGCGGTTGGTAGAGGCCGGCACCGCCGTGCTCGATCAGCACATCCTTGCCGGCAATGCCGAGGTCGGCCGCCCCATATTGCACATAGGTCGGCACATCGGAAGCGCGCACGATGACGACGCGAACGTCGGCACGACTGGTGCCGATGATCAATTTGCGGGACTGTTCCGGATTCTCGTTCGGCACAATGCCCGCTACGGCCAACAGGGGCAAGGTTTCTTCGAAAATGCGGCCTTTTGAAAGCGCGATGGTAATCATGGCGCTCATTTTACCCGCCGTACTCTGCCACCCAAAGCGATCAGCTTTTCTTCCATGCGCTCGTAACCGCGATCCAGGTGATAGATACGATCCACCAGCGTTTCGCCTTTAGCGGCAAGACCAGCCACGACCAGACTCGCCGATGCCCGCAGATCGGTGGCCATCACAGTGGCACCATTCAACTGGGGGATCCCTTTGACGAATGCCGTGTTGCCGTCGATCTTGATATCCGCGCCGAGACGAATCAGTTCGACTGCATGCATGAAGCGGTTTTCGAAAATCGTTTCACGGATCACTGCGGTACCGTCGGCCACGCAGTTGATCGCCATGAACTGCGCCTGCATGTCGGTCGGAAAAGCCGGATAGGGGGAGGTGCGGATACTCACGGCATTGAGTCGGGCGGGCGCTTTCAGGCGAATCGCATCGCGTTCAAGGGCAATGTCGCAACCCGCATCCATCAGTTTGTCGATCACGGCATCCAGATAACTCGCCGAGGTATGTGTCAGGCGTACATCGCCGCCGGTGGCCGCCGCCGCGCAAAGGTAGGTGCCGGTTTCAATACGATCCGGCATGATGCGATGTGTCGCGCCGCGCAGGCGTTCGACGCCCTGGATGCGAATCACGTCGGTGCCCGCACCCGAGATACGCGCGCCCATGGCCACCAGGCAATTCGCCAAATCAACCACTTCAGGTTCGCGCGCGGCATTCTCGATAACTGTCTCACCCTCGGCCAGACAAGCCGCCATCATCAGGTTTTCCGTACCGGTCACCGTCACCATGTCGGTGAAGAGACGCGCGCCCTTGAGGCGCGGACAGCGCGCCTGGACATACCCTTGCTCGACCGCGATTTCGGCGCCCATTGCGGTGAGACCCTTGATATGCTGATCGACCGGCCGCGCACCAATCGCACAACCGCCCGGCAGCGACACGCGCGCCTCGCCACAGCGAGCGACCAAGGGCCCGAGGACCAAGACCGAGGCACGCATGGTTTTGACCATCTCGTAGGGCGCAACCGGGTTGTCGAGCGAGGAAGCATCCAGGATGACGCTACCTGCCGTCCCGCCAGCGCCGACTTTTTCGATCTTCACGCCCATCTGCGCCAGAAGCTTCAGCATGGTGCCGATATCGTTGAGGGCCGGCACATTGGTCAGCGTCAGCGGTTCGCGCGTCAGCAGGGCGGCACATAGCAGAGGCAGAGCCGCATTCTTGGCCCCGGAAATGGCGATTTCGCCCGAAAGCGGCGTACCGCCTTCGATCAGCAACTTATCCACGAGCTTGATGTTCTTCCGGCGTCAGGCAGCGCATCGACAGCGCATGCAGCAATTCGGTTTCGAAATGCTCGCGCAGTACCGCATTCACACGCTGCTGGCGTTGCACCCGACTCAGTCCTTCAAAAACCGGGCTGACAATCAGCGCCTCGAAATGCCGACCATCCCCCTCGACGGCAAGGTGCGTGCAATCAAGGCCCGCGCGGATCCAAACTTCGATCTGTTCTGTTGTTAGCATCGCCAATTACCAAAGGCCCCGTCAGGAAAGCGGCAGTAGATCGCTGACGTCATACACCTGCGCCAGACTGACCAGATTGGCCGGTGGATTATCAATTCGCATGGTCTTGCCCCGGGTCTCGGTCGCCCGCATCCAGCCGAACAAGACGGCCAGCCCCGAAGAGTCGACCTCGCCGACACCGGCAAGATCGAATACGGGGGGCTGATCGGCAGAAATTTCGAGGCCGCGCGCGTACAGGGTAGCCGCCGTCTCCAGCGTCATATCGCCGCTGACGCGCAAACACCCTTCCCGAGCCTCGACAGCGACCGTCATTTTGTTCCCTGCGCAGCCTCGGAGGATTTATTCTTGGTCTGCAGGCTGCGAATCAGCCCGTCAATTCCATTGGCCTGAATTTCCTGGGAAAACGAACTACGGTAGTTGGTCACCAAACTCACCCCGCTCACTTCCATATCGTATACTTTCCAGCCACCGGACAACTTTTCGAGATAGTAATCCATTGGCACCGGCTTGCCGCCGGACTGCCGGATCTCGGTACGTACTTTGACGTCGGTATCGGCAGACTCCATTTTGAACGGCTTGAAGATCACCTCCTGATTGCGAAACTCCGTCAGGGCCTTGGCATAGGTACGCACCAACAGAGTCTTAAATTCCTCGGCCAACACCGCCATCTGCTCCGGCGTTGCCTTACGTGCCTCGCGCCCCAGCGCCAACTGCGTCATGCGCTTGAAGTTGAAATGGGGCAACACCTTGGCATCCACCAGCTCAAGCGACTTTTTCGTGTTGCCTGACTGGATATCCTTGTCCTTGCGCACAATATCCAGTACCTCGCTGGTGACATTCTTGACCAGCACATCGGGTGCCATGTCGTTAGCGAAGGCCGTCGAGGCGAGGAAAACCACACTCGCCAGCAATCCCAGCAGTCCGCGCTTCATATGGATACTCTCGTTTAAGTTTATTCTGGAATCGGGAAAAGCGTCAGTCAGCCTTCTCGCGTGGTGCATTGCCATCATAAATCAGGTTCCGCCGACGCTGCAGATAGCCGTCGCGAACATAGGCATACTTGTCGAGCGCCGCTTCCTCTATGATTTTATCCGCCGGCAACAGGTCGGCACGGATATCGACAATGCGTAGGGCCATCAGGCTATTGCGCGTCGGCACATCGCCGATATCGGCAACCGGATCGACCTTACTGTCAAGCACCAACCCGACGGTATCGCGCACCGTGCGCGGTCCAAAAACCGGCAGCACCACATAAGCGCCATCGCCCACACCCCATCGACCAAAGGTCTGGCCAAAATCTTCCTCATGCTTCTCCATGCCCAGGCCGGAAGCCACGTCGACTAACCCGAGAATCCCAATGGTGCTATTGACCAGCACACGACCGATATCGCTGGAGGCCTCGGCAGGCTTACCTTGCAGAAGGTTGTTTACACCGATAAAGAGGTCGGCAATGTTGCCGAAGAAGTTCGTTATGCCCGTGCGAACCGGCGACGGCATGACGGCATCGTAAGCCTGCGCCACCGGCTTGATAATCATGGCATCAAGCCCGTCGTTAAAGGCAAAAATCGCACGGTTAAAGCCCTCAACAGGGTCTTTTTGATTTCCGGAAGTCGCACAACCGCATAATGCGACGGCCAAAAGCGCAACTGCAACGACTTTTTTCACGGAACCTGTTGTTTGCCGAACCATGTTGAGCATGCCTTTTCCTATTTACTGCCTTCGTTTTCAGTTGCCTTGCTAAACATGAACTGGCTGATCAGTTTTTCAATCACTACTGCCGACTGGGTCTTCTTGATGACCTCACCCGCATTGAGCATGTCGGGGTCGCCCCCGACTTCAAACCCCACATACTGCTCGCCCAGCAAACCTGAGGTATTGATCGTCGCAAAAGTATCGCGCGGAAACTGGTAACGGGTATCGATTTGCATCGCCACTATCGCAGTATAAGTCCCCGGATCAAATCGAATTTCCGCAACACGACCGACGACGACGCCCGCACTTTTTACCGGCGCCCGCACCTTCAGGCTCCCGATATTATCAAAGTGGGCCTGCAAATTGTAAGTCTGCCCGACATCCGACGAGTTCAAGTTGCCCACCTTGAGGGCCAAAAACAACAAGGCGGCCAAGCCAAGGGCCACAAAGATGCCCACCCAAAGATCAATTACGGCTCGATTCATCAAACTCCCCTGAACATGAAGGCAGTCAGCACGAAGTCAGCTGCCAGAATTGCCAAAGACGAATGGACGACTGTGCGGGTCGTTGCACGTGAAACACCTTCAGCGGTCGGATCGGCGTCATAACCTTCGAAAACGGCAATCCAGGACACGATAACGCCAAACACCAAACTCTTGATGACGCCATTCAGAATATCCTGGCGAAAGTCGACAGCCGCCTGCATTTGCGACCAGAAAGATCCCTCGTCGACACCGATCAACTGCACGCCGACTACATAACCGCCCAGCACCCCCATAGCCGAAAACAGGGCTGCCAGCAAGGGCATCGAGATCGCCCCGGCCCAAAAACGCGGCGCCACGACACGGGCAATGGGATTCACCGCCATCATCTCCATGGCAGAAAGCTGTTCGGTTGCCTTCATCAAGCCAATCTCGGCCGTGATCGCAGAACCGGCACGGCTGGCAAACAACAGGGCAGCCACCACCGGCCCAAGTTCGCGGACCAACGACAGGGCAACCAGAACGCCCAGAGCCTCCGATGAGCCATAACGCTGCAATGTGTCATAGCCTTGCAGCCCCAGCACCATGCCGACAAACAGGCCGGATACCAAAATAATGATGAGCGAAAGAACGCCGGTGAAATAGATTTCCCGCATGGTGAGTGGGAAGCGCTTCAACGCCGTACCCGAATAAAGCAGCGTCATCAGCATGAAACGGCTGGCAAACCCCAAACGCCAAATGCGATCCGTCATCGACCGACCGAGGCGGCGCAACAGATTGGCTGTACTCATGACCACCACCCGCTCGGCTTGGCCGGCTGCTCATGCAATTCCTCGAGATAGGGCTGCGCGGGATAATGGAAATTGACCGGCCCATCGATTTCACCCCAGACGAACTGATGCACGAAAGGCTCCCGAGAGTGCGTGATCTCCTCAGCCGTTCCCTCCGCAACAATCTTCCCGGCTGACACAAAATAGACATAATCGACGATTTTCAGAGACTCCTGGACATCATGCGTAACCACGATCGAGCTAATACCGAGCGCATCGTTGAGTTTGCGAATCAACTCCCCGACAATCGACAAAGAAATCGGGTCAAGGCCGGCGAATGGCTCGTCATACATCATCAACATTGGATCGAGGGAAATCGCTCGGGCCAGTGCCACACGGCGCGCCATGCCCCCGGATAGCTCGGTAGGCATCAGGCGATGCGCGCCGCGCAAACCTACTGCATGCAGCTTCATCAGTACTAGGTCGTGAATCAGCTCTTCGGGCAAATCCGTATGCTCGCGCATCTGAAATGCCACGTTGTCATATACCGACATATCCGTAAATAACGCGCCAAATTGAAACAGCATGCCCATACGACGACGCAACCGATAAAGGCCAGTCTGATCCAGCTCATGCACCACTTGCCCAGCTACGCGCACCGCACCCGAAGTCGGGCGCAACTGCCCGCCAATCAGTCGCAGAGTCGTTGTCTTGCCGCAACCCGACAAACCCATGATGGCAACCACCTTACCACGCGGGATCGTCATGTTGATCCCGGTCAGGATTGCCCGATTATCGTAGGCAAAGTTGAGGTCACGAATTTCGACGAGAGGATCGGGAGACACGGATGATCGGAGTACGGTTGGTCAACAAACGTTTGATTATAACCAGCCTCATTATGAAGAAGTAATACGGTAAGATTACCGCACGATGACTGCAGGTATCGAATGCAAACCTTCCCTTCTTATTGTCGACGACGACCCCCTTATCGTTGACACGCTCGACTACCTTCTGGAAGAAGATTTTCAGATCGGTCGAGCGGCATCGCGTCCGGAGGCAATGCATTGGCTACAAAACCAGGCATCGGTGCCAGAAATTGCGCTGGTCGATCTCGGCCTGCCGCCATGCCCCCATCGGCCTGACGAAGGTTTTTCGCTTATCAGCGAACTATTGTCGGGGGCGCCCAAGATGCGCATTGTGGTACTTTCCGGCCAAAACGACAGTGCCAATGCACGCCACGCCCGCGCCCTCGGAGCTGTCGAGTTCGTTGCCAAGCCGGCCGATCCCGAGACCTTACGCAAACTGCTGCTGCGGCTGCTCGAAATCGACCAGGATCCGCTAGCCAACGAATTTCCCCTGTTGGGGCAAAGTGCGCCTATGCAGAAACTGCGTACGCAACTGCGTCAATATGCCGATACGCCATTCCCGGTATTGATCGAGGGAGAGTCAGGCAGCGGCAAGGAGCTGGCGGCCGCCGCACTACATCATCTTTCCTCGCGCCGCAAACATCCCTATTTGACGCTCAACTGCGCCGCCATTGCCCCTACGTTGATCGAGGCCGCCCTGTTTGGTCATGCAAAAGGGGCGTATACCGGCGCGGCCACAGCCCGTGCAGGCTATTTCGAGGAAACTGGCGAGGGCAGCCTGCTGCTCGATGAAATCGGCGAACTGCCCCTCGAATTGCAGCCCAAGCTATTGCGTGTGCTTGAAAACGGCGAATATCAGCGTGTTGGCGAGACGCAAATACGCCAATCGCGCGCACGTATCGTCGCCGCCACCAATCGCGACCTCAAGCTGGAGGTTCGGAGCAGCCGTTTTCGCGCCGACCTCTACCACCGTCTTTCCGTTTTTACCATCGTGGTTCCGCCACTGCGCGAATTGGGAGAGGATCGCCTGCGTCTGCTCGAACACTTCAAGCAGCAAATCGCCGCACAATTCAACCAGGCACCCTTCGCCCTCAGCCCGGAAGCCGAGAAACGCTGGCTCTCCTACCCATTTCCCGGCAATGTTCGAGAATTGCGCAACATCGTCATCCGCCTCGCCACGCGCTATCCAGGCCTGACTGTTGGCACCGCAGCACTTGCTGAAGAGTTCGATCCGACCACGGAGACCGCACCCGCTTCGCCACCAGATCGCGAGACCCTGATCGACCATGCCATCGAACAAATTGCCTTGCAAGGCGAGCAATTCAAGCTCGACAAGCTGCTGCTGCGCTGGGAAGATGCCTATGTTGAAGCTGCGCGACGTCTGGCCAAGGGAAACATTAGCCTAGCGGCCAAACTGCTGGGTATCCAGCGCACCACCCTGTATAACCGACTTGAGGTCCTCACCCGCGAAGGCTTCGCCGCGCCTGAAGACCTTTCGCACCGCTAGCCATCCGAGACGTCATGTATCTGGAACATTACGGCCTGAGCGAAGCGCCCTTCCGCATCACCCCGCATACCGACTTCTTCTTTTCCGGTGCCAATCGGGGTGCCACGCTGGAAGCCTTGCTCTACGCCATCACACACGATGAGGGCATCGTCAAGATCAGTGGCGAGGTGGGTAGCGGCAAAACCATGCTGTGCCGCGTGCTGATGGAACGTCTCCCGGAAACCGTCGTCATCATTTACCTGGCCAACCCCTCCTTGTCGCGCGACGACATTCTGTATGCACTGGCCGATGAACTGGGCATCGCGGTTCCGGAGCAAAGCCGCAGCGGTGCCGTCATGCGCGCCCTTCAGGAAACCCTGGTCAAGCTGCACGCCGAAGGTCGTCAGGTCGTGGTCCTGATCGACGAGGCGCATGCCATGCCGATGGAAACGCTCGAGGAAATTCGACTGCTGTCGAATCTCGAAACCAACCGTCACAAACTGCTGCAACTGGTGTTGTTTGGACAACCGGAATTGAACGTCACCCTGGTGCGCGATGACATGCGCCAGTTGCGCGAGCGCATTACCCACAATTTCAGTCTGGAACCCTTGTTGCGCGAAGACATCGAAAAGTACCTCGACTTTCGCATGCGCGCCGCCGGCTACAAAGGCCCCAACGTCTTTGCGCCGGCCGCCATCAAACTGTTGGCACAAGCCTCGCAGGGTTTAACCCGGCGGATCAATATCCTGGCCGACAAAGCCTTGCTGGCGACGTTCGCAACCGGCAACCATCAGGTTGGCATCAAGGAAATGCGCGCCGCGATTCGCGATGCGGAGTTTTCGTCCGTCCGCACCTCAGTGGCGAACACTCTTCCTCTCCCCTTCCTTTGGGCTGCAGGAGGGGCCGGCATCATGTTGCTGGCCATTGGAACATGGCAGGCACTGTTCAAAACTGCGCAGGAGCCCGCTCATCTTTCCGCACCCAGCAGTCCACCCGTGCAAACCAAAGCAATCGCCGCTGCCCCACCGCCTCTAACAAGCCATTCGCCCGAAACCCCGGCGAAACCTACGGAGCCCTCTCCTCCCAAATCTCCGGCTCCCACCGTTTCCCTTTCCCAACCCGTTGCCGCAGAGATCGCAGCTCTGACCGCCGCAGAACTCGATCATGCCCTGGCCGCGGGCAAAGTCTGGATCGAGCAAACGGCCAATGACCGCTGGTTTATCCAGCTCTTTACAACGACCGATACACAACGCCCGGATCTGGTCGAAAAATACCTCCTCAAAGCACAGAATGCCGGGCTATCGAAAGAGCGCCTGCGCGCCTATCATGTCAACCTCGGCGCGACGAGCCGCTATGGCGTCATCTATGGGGATTATGATTCCCACCAGGATGCCGTTAATGCGCTCAACCGACTTCCCGACGAACTGAAACACACCCGCCCCTACGCTCGCAAAGCAGTTCGACTGAAGCTAAACAGCAACACGGAATAATCGCCACGCAAACGATACCTATCAAAAAGTTGCAAAACAATCTTCACATGGTACGACCAATGCCAATGTCAACTTACCTGTTCGTCAGCCGGAAATGAAAAAACTGACCATCCTCTCGGTGCTGACATGGCTTGCCGCCGCCTGTAGCTACGCCCCCATACAAGCCCCGGGCGATGGTCATTTGCGTGCCGAAAAAGTTGGCGCTGGCGGGACGGCATCGATTCCGGCCCCGGTACAACAGGTGCTTACGCTACCCGCCCCGAAACCCAAACCCAAGACGGAGACCTATAGCGTCGTCGTCAATAACGTCAAGGTGCAGGAACTGCTGTTTGCCTTGGCGCGGGACGCCAAGCTCAATGTCGATATTCACCCGGGTATCGAGGGATTGGTGACCCTGAACGCTATCGACCAGTCCCTGCATCAGCTTCTGGCGCGGATTGCCAAGCAAGTCGATATTCGCTGGGAACTGGATGGCCCGAATCTCGCCGTGATGCCGGACAAACCGTTTTTAAGAACCTACACCATCGACTTTGTCAACATGGCGCGCACAGTGAAAAGCGCCGTATCGACATCGACTCAAATCGCGAGTGCCGCCACAGGCGGATCTTCGGGAGGCGGTGCGGGAGGCAATACCGCATCCACCTCGGTCACCAGCGACACTAAAAACGATCTGATGGAAAGTTTGATCGGCAATGTCACTGCGATCCTTAAAGAAGAAGACAAGATTCGCTATCGCACTTTGGTTGAAACCGAAATGGGCGTACAAGCCAGAACGGGGGGGACAGGCAGTATTGCCGCAGGAAGCTCCGAGGGAACGAAAACCAAGAATCCCGATGGATCGACCGAGACTGCCGGCCCGGCTGGTTCCGTAGCAGGCAGCGGCGAACAAAAAGCCGATGTCCGAGCCGCGGCCACGAAGAGGGTTGGCGAATACGAGCCCTCTATTCCGGTTTTTGCCAACAAGGAAACCGGGGTACTGATTGTTCGGGCCACCCACAAGCAACACGAAAAGGTGCAACAGTTCATCGATCAGGTCATGCGTTCGGCAAAACGTCAGGTATTGATTGAAGCCACCATTGTCGAAGTCAACCTCAACAACAACTACAAACAAGGCGTCGACTGGTCGGCCCTGCGCACGGGAACGAAGGGCTTCCAGTTCAATCAGGCCGGAACGGCCGGGCTGCCCACCACCAATCCGCTCAATATTTTCACCATTGCGTACGCCAATCCAACTTCTGCGCTAGGCAATCTGGCAGCCGAAATCTCGCTGCTGGAGTCATTTGGCAACGTCAAAGTGTTGTCGAGTCCCAAGTTAAGCGTGATGAACAATCAGACCGCCACACTGAAGGTAGCTGATAACAAAGTATTTTTTACGATGAAGGCGGAAACGACGCAAAGCAATACCTCTTCATTGACGACCTATACGACCACTCCGAATTCCGTCACCGTGGGTTTCATCATGAATGTGACCCCGCAAATCAGCGACGGAGACGAAGTCACCATTAACGTACGGCCTACCATCACCCGAATTACCGGATACGTCAATGACCCGAACCCGTCGCTCGCAGCAGTAGGCGTCACCAACCCCGTCCCGGAAATTCAAACACGGGAAATGGAGTCGATCATCAAGATCGGTAGCGGACAAGTTGCCGTCATGGGGGGCTTGATGCAGGAAGAAATCAACTACAAAACCGATGCTATCCCTGCGGCTCATAAAATCCCTTTCCTGGGCAATCTTTTCAAGAACAGTAACGATGGCACCAACAAAACAGAGCTGGTGATCTTCCTGCGACCGATCGTGATCAGAGATGCCAGCATTGAGGGGGACTATTCGGCATACCGCAACAATTTGCCCGGCAAGGATTTCTTCGAGACGGGCAATGTGGGACCGCAACGTCAGCAATTCGATCTCGGGAGCAGGCCCTAGTGAGCCTGTTGATGGATGCGCTCCGCAAAGCGGAGCATCAAAAACAAAAACTCTCGGCTCAAGGTCCAGCGAGTAGCGCGGCGGGCGCAGATACCGAGGATGCCCTGCACGGTGGCAGGCTTTCGCTTGAACCGATCGCTCGGCAGGAAGAACCCTTGCAAGCCCCCCCCACGCCAACCGATACCCGTCACGCTGCTGCCCTGCCTGAATTGCCCAGTAGCCTTGAGGCGCTTGACGAACAGTTCATGGCCCAAGCACTACAAAGCAAGCCAGCCACGCGCGCCGCAACCGCTCCACCGCAACGGGTCAATCCACAACCCATCGGCGATCGGCCGCCCCCGGCTCCTCCCCAGAAACCTGAAGTTGCCCGAGAAAGCGTGCGCAATGTATTCGAGGCCAAACTGCCACCGCCGCGCCACAACCGGAACTTTGCCATTGCCACCGGCTGGATCGGCTTGGTGGCGGCGATTGGCATCGGCGCATTTTTCTGGTGGCAGTTGCAGCCCAAGAGCAGCATAGTTGTAGCTGCCAATAGCCCACCAACCCCGCCCGCCCCGGCACCGATTGTTGCCCCTGCTGCTCCTCCTCCCACGCCGATTGCCGTTGCCCCCCCCCCCGCCGCCGCTCCGTCGACGTCGACTTTTTCCAGTCCGATTGCCGCCAGTCAGTCGGATGACGACAAAGAAGACGCACCTGCACCGCACCAACGCGAAATCAAGCCGCCGCGCCTTGTCCCCATGGCGCCCGCTCCTCAGCCGGAATCGCCCGTTCGCAAAACGACGACCGCCGAAACAACCGATCCATTGCTCGTTCAGGCCCATGGGGCTTACAGTCGCGGCGAAAACGAACTTGCCCGCCAGGCCTGGAAAAAAGTGCTGGCCAAAGATCCGCGCAATCTCGATGCCCTGCGCGGTCTGGCCGTCGTGGCGCAGCAAAGCCGGCAACTGGGTGAAGCCGTCGGCTATTACCAACGCGCGCTGGAGGTCGACCCGAAAGACGCAATTGCCCTAGCCGGCCTGATGGCGCTCAAAGTGCCGACCGACATGGTCCAGGCAGAGAGCCGCCTGAAAACCTTGCTGGCCGAACAGCCCGATTCCGCCTATCTCAATTTTGCGCTAGGCAACCAGTTTGCCCGCCAGCAACGCTGGGCGGATGCCCAGCAAGCCTATTTCAAGGCCTACACGGCCGAGCCGGCCAATGCGGGCTATGTCTTCAATCTCGCCGTCAGTCTTGACCAGCTGCACCAAGCCCAATTAGCCGCCCGCTATTACAACGAAGCACTTGCAATCGCCGAGCGACAACCCGGCCTGTCGGCCGGATTCGACCGCGCCGAGGTTCTGATTAGACTGAATCAACTGCAAGCAGCCGTGGCGCCCTGACACACACCCTTCGAACTTAATGAATACCAACGTTAACCGCCAGCCTATCGGCCAGGTTCTGATCGCCCAAGGCATCATTAGCGAAGATCAGTTGCGCATTGCGCTCCTTGAGCAAATGAAGTCGAACCAGCCGGTCGGCAAATTGCTCGTCAGCCTCGGCTTTGTGTCGGAAGCGACACTGCGCGATGCACTAGGCGAGTCGCTTGGCCAAAAATCCATCGATCTTTCGCGCGCCACCGTCGACCCCGTCGCCTTAAGCCTGGTTCCGCACGAAATCGCCAAGCGCCATCGCCTGCTGCCGCTGGACTACAAGCCCGATCAGAAGCGCATGACCATCGCGCTGGCCGATCCCAACGACATCGTCGCCCTCGACCGCCTGCGCGCCCTCATCTCGCCGGACCTGCTGATCGACACCGTACTCGCCGGCGAGTCCGAGATTGCCCGCGGCATCGACCAGCACTACGGTCACGAACTGTCGATCGACGGCATCCTGCACGAAATCGAAACCGGCGAAATCGATTTTCACAGCCTAGCCTCATCCTCGGATGAATACAGCCAACCGGTCGTACGCCTCATCGACGCGCTGCTGTCCGACGCCGTGAAGCACGAGGCCTCCGACATCCACTTCGAGCCGGAAGCCAGCTTCCTGCGCATCCGCTATCGCATCGATGGCATCCTGCGTCAGATCCGCGCGCTGCACAAATCCTACTGGTCGGCCATGGCCGTGCGCCTCAAGGTCATGAGCGGCATGAACATCGCAGAAACTCGGGCGCCGCAGGATGGCCGCATTTCAATGACCATCACCGGTCGTTCGGTCGATTTCCGTTGCGCCGCCCAGCCCACCATCCATGGCGAAAACCTTGTCCTGCGGATTCTCGACCGCCAAAAAGGCATCGTGCCGCTCGACCGCATCGGCCTTGACGACGCCCAGCAGGAACAGTTGCGCCGCATGATGGCGCGCCCCGAAGGCATCATTCTGGTCACCGGTCCGACCGGCAGCGGCAAAACCACCACCCTCTACTCGATGCTGAACCACATCAATGAGGA
Source organism: uncultured Methyloversatilis sp. (assembly GCA_964477575.1). GTDB lineage: Bacteria > Pseudomonadota > Gammaproteobacteria > Burkholderiales > Rhodocyclaceae > Sulfuricystis. Next base: position 4,290 of record CAYZEA010000021.1, on the reverse strand, counting down.
AGGGGTGAACATCATGACCCTGGAAGACCCGGTCGAATACCCGATGGCCATGATCCGCCAGACCTCGGTGGCGGAAGCCGCCAAACTCGACTTTGCCAACGGCATCCGCTCGATGATGCGCCAGGACCCGGACGTCATCCTGGTGGGCGAAATCCGCGATGCCGATACGGCCGAAATGGCCTTCCGCGCTGCCATGACCGGCCACCAGGTGTTCTCCACCTTGCACACCAACTCGGCGCTGGGCGCCATCCCGCGTCTGCTCGACATCGGCGTGCTGCCCGACATCATGGCCGGCAACATCATCGGCGTCGTCGCCCAACGACTGGTGAGAAAGCTCTGCAGTCATTGTCGCAAACCCTATCCGGCCGGCAAGAACGAGTTGCACCTGCTCGGTGCCGAAAGCTTCCGGCAAACGCCGATTCTCTATCGTCCCTCGGGTTGTCCGCAGTGCGAGTACCAGGGCTATCGCGGTCGCGTGGCGATCATGGAAATTCTGCGCATGGATGGCGACCTCGACGATCTCGTGGTGCGCCGTGCCACGATCCGCGAGATTCGCCATGCCGCCAACGAAAAGGGCTTTCGCTCGCTGGCCGACGATGGACTGCGCCGGGTGGTGGAAGGCCTCACCTCGCTGGACGAGGTCGCAAGGGTCGTCGATCTGACCGAGCGGATGTAGCCCCCTCATGTCGCTCTACGCCTACAAAGCGATGGATGCGAGCGGCCGGATGATCCTCGGCCGGATGGACGCCATCAACCCCGTCGACCTGGAAATGCGCCTGAAACGCATGGAACTGGATCTTATCAGCGGCGATCCGGTCAAGCGGGGAGGATTTGGCGGCACGACCATCACCCGACGCGAGCTCATCACCTTCTGCTTTCACATGGAACAACTCTCGCGTGCCGGCGTGCCCATGATCGAAAGTCTTACGGATCTGCGCGACAGCCTGGAAAATCCGCGCTTCCGCGAAGTCATTGCCGACCTGATCGAAAGCGTCGAGGGCGGCAAGACATTCTCCCAGGCACTGGCTGGACACACCAAGGTATTCGACAGCGTGTTCATCAGCCTCGTCAAGGCCGGCGAGGAAAGCGGCAATCTCACCGAAGTCCTGCACAGCCTGACAGAATCGCTCAAATGGGAAGACGAATTGGCCGCGCAGACCAAGAAGCTGATCATGTACCCTGCCTTCATGGGCGGCGTCATCACGCTGGTCACCCTATTCATGATGATATACATCGTCCCGCAGATGGTCGGCTTCATCAGGAACATGGGCCATGAACTGCCCATCCATACCCGCGCCCTGATTGCCACCTCGAATTTCTTCGTCAATTACTGGTATATCGTCCTCGGTCTGCCGGTCATCCTGGTCATCGCCGCCTTCCTGGCCGTCCGCTCCGATCCGCGGGCACGGCGACGTTTCGATGCCATCAAGCTGGGCTTTCCGTATATCGGGGAAATTCTTAAGAAGATCATCCTGTCGCGTTTTGCCGGTGTCTTCGCCATGATGTACGCCTCGGGCATATCGGTGATCGATTCGATCCGCACCACCCAGGCCATTGTCGGCAACACGGTCATCCGCGAGGGGCTTGAGCAAGTCGAGCAGATGATCAACGACGGCCAGAACATCACGGTCGCCTTCCAGAATGTCGGACTGTTCCCGCCCCTGGTCATCCGCATGCTACGGGTCGGCGAGAATACCGGTTCGCTGGACACTGCCCTGAACAATGTCAGTTACTTTTACAATCGAGATGTCCGCGAATCAATTGCCCGAGTGCAGACGATGATCGAGCCTGTGATGACCATGACCGTCGGCGTCATTATGGGCTGGATCATGCTGTCGGTCCTTGGCCCGATTTACGATACGATCAGCAAACTCAAGTTCTGAATCGGCACATGCCTACACGCTGCGTTCTCCTGCTCGCCCCCAATGGTCTCAGCCTCTATCGGGTCGATGGCAAAACCGTCATCGGTGGCGAATACTTTACAGCCGATGAATCCGGTTATGAACGTTTCGCCATTTTTCTACGGAGCCATGGCAAGTGGATTTACTCCCTCCTAGCCGACATCGCCGAGGAGGGTTTCCAGCTTGAAGACATCCCCTACAGTTCAGGCAAGGATCGCACCGCGATCGTCAAGCGCAAGCTTGGTCAGTATTTCTACGGTACGCCCCTCGCGCTGGCCCGCTCCGAAGGACGACTGAAAGAAGGCCGGCGCGACGAACGCCTGCTCTTGATGGCCCTGACTCAGCCACAAACCTTTGAGCCATGGCTGCAGCGACTGGCCGAAGCCAAAGTTGCCCTCCAGGGCATCTACTCGCTGCCGCTACTGGCGACCCAATTGTTGCCGAATGAGGCCGATCAACATCTGCTGATCGTACCTACGCCGGCCGGTCTGCGGCAAATCTATTTCGACCATCGCCAGTTGCGGCTTTCGCGTCAAACGCCCCTGGCTACGGGCAGTGCGCAGGAAATTGCCATTGCCGCCGCCATCGAAGCCGGCAAGATGCACCAGTACCTGTCCGGCCATCGTCTCGTCGACCGCAGCAAACCGCTGGCCGTGCGCATCATTGCCCATCCCGATCAGATCGGTGCCCTGCGCGAGCGCTGCCTCGACTCGAATACCCTGCGCTTCGACATCGTCGACCTGCTGCAGGAAAGCACGCGCCTCGGCTTGCGCAAATACGACGGAATACTACATGTCGGCATGCTCTTTTGCCATCTGCTGGCCAAAAATGCGCCCGCCGAACAGTTTGCTTTGCCGGCGCAGCGTCGTTTCTTTCGCCTCTGGCAAACCCGATCTGCACTCAAAATCGCCAGCGCCATCGTACTGGTCTGCGGCCTCCTATTTGCTGCCAAGCAGTTTCTCGACATCCTCAATTTGCAAACAACCATTCAGCAGATTGAGCAGCAGACCCGGCTGGATCAGCAGCGCTACGATACCGCCCTGCAAACTCTGCCCAAAATCCCCCTGACCAACGACAATCTACGCGCACTGGTCACCCGTTTCGAGGCCGAAAGCAGGCGTGCCCAAGGTTTTCAGCCGACGCTAGTGCAACTTAGCCAGTCTCTCGATCGTTTTCCCGACATCAGCCTTGACAAAGTCGACTGGAGGATCCTCGAAAAGCTGGAGGTCGCCGCCGCCGGCGAAACCCTTTTCCCAAGCAGTACGGCACCCGCCTCGCTAGGATCCGGCCCCTTTGCTCAACTGAGCGTCAATGCGCGATTGCCGGTCAACCTGGCCAGCATGCAAAGGGCTCAAATCGATCGCGTCCAAGCGCTCTTCAAAGATTTGGCCCAGGCACCCGACACCGTGGTTGTCATCCAGCAAATGCCGGTCGATGCGCAATCCACCACCACCCTCAAAAGCGACCAGGAGCGCGGCACCCCCGAGGCGCCGCAATTTGCATTCCGCCTGATCCGCAAGCTGTAGCTGCCATGAACCTGCCCGCGCCTGCCCCTACGATTACCCTACGCGCCCTGGGACCCTCCCTTGGCTTGTTGGTCAGTGCCATCCTGATCGTTGCTGCCGCCATTGGCTGGACATACCAACTCACCCAACAGGTGACCCTGCAGCACAAGCAGGTTCAGGTGCGGCAAAGCGAAACCCGTACGCGCCTGACGCGTGTCAGCGAGGACGAACGCGATATCCGGGAAAAAATCGCGCGCTATCGGGAACTCGACCGGCGCGGCCTCGCGCAACCGGAGCAGCGCCTGCATTGGGTCGAAACCCTGAAATCGATCAAGGTGTCGCGTCGCCTGCTTGGCCTCAATTACGAAATCGCACCGCAGCGGCCATTGGACCCCAAACAGGTCGCATCGGGTGGCTACGATTTTCTCGTCAGCACGATGAAACTGGACCTCCCCATGCTGCATGAAGGCGACCTGCTAGGTTTTGTGGACGACCTGAGCTCCCAAGTCCAGGCCTTGATCGGCATCAGGGCTTGCCAAATCGAGCGCGTTAGTCCGGGTACCCAAGGGGGAGCCAATCTCAAGGCCACTTGCGAGATCGACTGGATCAAATTGCAGGAAACACGATGAATCGAAAGCAGGCATCCCCTCTGGCAATCTTCATCCTGCTGCTGGCCGGCACGGCGTATGGGCAATCTCCCACCCTTTCCTTGGGCCGGCTTTTCTATACCCCGGAAGTACGCCAACAACTTGAAAGCCAGCGCCAACGCAACCTTCAGGAATCCCGCAGCATAGAGGCGGGAAGCTTGCGCCTCGATGGCATTGTCGTTAGAGGTGGTCCCGGAAATTAGTGCTGGTTGATAAGTGAATACTCTGCTCTGATGG
>CAYZEA010000020.1:8592-54059 GCA_964477575.1 uncultured Methyloversatilis sp. | reverse complement strand
TCCCCCCGAAGCGCCAGATCATCAAGGACATCTCGCTGTCCTTCTTCCCCGGCGCCAAGATCGGCCTGCTTGGTCTCAACGGTTCCGGCAAGTCGACGGTGCTGAAGATCATGGCCGGGGTCGATAAGGAATACGATGGCGAGGTGCAGCATCTGCCGAACATCTCGATCGGCTATCTGGCGCAGGAACCACAGCTCGATCCCGATAAGACCGTGCGCGAAGAGGTCGAGGCCGGCATGGGCGCCGTCATGGAAGCCAAGCAGAAGCTGGAAGAAATCTACGCGGCCTATGCCGAACCGGATGCCGACTTCGACAAGCTGGCCGAGGAACAGGCCAAATACGAGGCAATCATTTCCGTGGCCGGCGCCGACAGCGAAAACCAGTTGGAAATCGCCGCCGACGCGCTGCGCCTGCCACCGTGGGACGCCAAGATCGGCAAGCTCTCCGGCGGCGAGAAGCGCCGCGTGGCGCTGTGCCAGCTATTGCTTTCTAAGCCGGACATGCTGCTGCTCGACGAACCGACCAACCACCTCGACGCCGAGTCGGTGGAGTGGCTCGAACAATTCCTGGTGCGCTTCCCCGGCACCGTCGTCGCCGTCACCCACGACCGCTATTTCCTCGACAATGCCGCCGAATGGATTCTCGAACTCGACCGCGGCCACGGCATCCCCTGGAAGGGCAACTATTCCTCCTGGCTGGAACAGAAGGAGGCACGGCTGGAAACCGAGCAGAAACAGGTCGACGCCCACATGAAGGCGATGAAGGTCGAGCTCGAATGGGTACGTTCGAACCCAAAGGCGCGGCAGGCCAAGTCGAAGTCCCGTCTCGCCCGCTACGAGGAAATGGCCAGCGTCGATTATCAGAAGCGCAACGAAACGCAGGAAATCTTCATCCCGCCCGGCGAACGTCTCGGCAATGAAGTGATCGAGTTCAAGAACGTCACCAAGGCCTTTGGCGACCGCCTGCTGATCGACAACCTGTCCTTCCGCATTCCGCCCGGCGCCATCGTCGGCATCATCGGCCCGAACGGCGCCGGCAAGTCGACGCTGTTCCGCATGATTCAGGGCGTACAACAGCCGGACAGCGGCGAAATCGTCGTCGGCTCGACCACCAAGATTGCCTCCGTCGACCAGTCCCGCGAAGGGCTGGACAACGACAAGACGGTGTTCGAAGCCGTGGCGCAGGGACAGGACATTCTCACCGTCGGTAAGTTCGAGATGCCGGCGCGCGCCTATCTGGGGCGCTTCAACTTCAAGGGCGGCGACCAGGGCAAGGTCGTCGGCAACCTTTCCGGCGGCGAACGCGGCCGCCTGCATCTGGCCACCACGCTGATTCAGGGTGGCAACGTGCTGCTGCTCGACGAACCCTCCAACGACCTCGACGTGGAAACCCTGCGCGCACTCGAAGATGCGCTGCTGGAATTCTCCGGCTGTGTGCTGGTGATCTCGCACGACCGCTGGTTTCTCGACCGCATCGCCACGCATATCCTCGCCTGCGAGGGCGATTCGCAATGGACCTTCTTCGAGGGCAACTTCCGCGAATACGAGGACGACAAGAAGAAGCGCCTTGGCGAGGAAGGCGCAAAGCCGAAGCGCATCCGCTACCGTCCGATTACCCGTTAAACGGGGATTGCCATGGACCTCCGAGACAAAACTGGGCTACTCATCGACGACATGCCGGAGATGCGCAGCGCCATGCGCATTCAACTAACCGATGCCGGATTGGAGAAGTGTGACCAAGCGCGCAGCATCAAAGAGGCCATCGACCGTCTCAAGGAAAAGCGCTATGACCTGATCGTTTGCGACTACAACCTCGGACAGGGCGCGGATGGTCAGCAACTCCTTGAGCTCGTTCGTCGTAAAAATATTCTGCCGCTCTCCACCGCCTTCCTGATGGTTACGGGCGAAACCGGTTACGAACAGGTCTCGACGGCGGCCGAATACGCGCCGGATGACTATTTGCTCAAGCCGTTTACCGCCGACCTTCTGGGCACGCGTCTCGGCCGCATCCTCGACAAAAAGGCTGCGCTGGCATCAATCTACGTCCACATGGGCGAAAAGGGCGACCGCACAAAAGCACTGGCCGCCTGCGAGACGCTGTTGGCGAGCGGGGGGCGTTACGCATTCGACATGCTGCGCATCAAGGGTGAGTTGCTCACCACGCTGGGACGCAAAGAGGAAGCCTTGGCACTCTACGAAAACGTGCTGCAGCAACGCGCCACCCCGTGGGCCGAGGTGGGGAAAGCACGCCTGCTGGCCCTGCTCGGCAACGATGAGGAAGCCAAAGCGCATTTGCAGCGCGCGCTGACCGCCTATCCCAATTATCTGGCAGCTTACGATTCGTTGGCCCATCTGGTCGGAAAAACCGACAAAGTGGCTGCCCAACAAATCGTCGAGCAGGCACTTAAAGTCGCCCCCTCTACCCAGCGGCAACGCCACCTCGGTGGGTTGGCATTCGAAAACAAGGACTTCGAACGCGCCGAATCCGCGTTCAGGCGCACCGTCGAGAAAGATCGCACCGGCTTCTTCAAAAGTCACGATGACTATTCCGGGCTGGCCAAAAGTTGCGTCGAACAGGGCAAAACCGTCGAGGCACTGACTGCGGTCAAAGACATGGGCAATGCCTTTGCCCGCACACCCGAGCTTGAGGCGCGCCAGGCCGCCGTCGAGTGTCAGGTTCATGTCAAGTCGGGCAATGAAGCCGCGGCCAAGCTTGCCCTCGAAAAGGCGCTCAAGGTGCAGCAGTCGGCCAAGCTGGATGCCAGTTCCGCCCTTGAGATTGCCCAGGCCTGCTTTGCGGGGGGCCGGACAGAGGAAGCCAAAGCCATCATCCAGTCCGTAGCCGAAGACCATCATGAAAATGATGAAGTCATCGCCAAGGCACAAGGCGTCTTTGCGCAGGCGGGCATGGAGGATGAAGGCACGGTTTTTCTCGATGCCACCAAGAAGCGCATGTTCAAGCTCAACAACGATGCGGTGACCATGGCCAAGGCCGGCCAGCTCGAACAGGCCATCGAGATGCTCACCGAAGCCGCCGACCGCCTGACCAATAATGCACAGATTGCCATCAACACCGCGATGGCCCTGCTGATGTACGTCCATCGCAATGGCGCCGACCTCGCCCAGGCCAAGCGCGCCCACGCCTACATCCTGCAGGCGCAGCGTGCCAATGCCAGTCATCCCCGTCTGGCAGAAATCAGCGGCCTCTATCGCAAAGTCGCCCCGGCAGGCGCGCCGTCACTCGAGGACATCTGATGGCTGAACAGATCGATGCACTCGTCGCCGCCGCCATTCACGATGCCAAGAATGCGTTGATGGCACTCGATACGCAATTGGCCGACCTCGAACGCCGTCCCGCCAACGCCGACTTCTCGGTCGCCCGCGCCACCACCAGCCGCATCGCCGGCCAGCTTGCCGAACTGCTCACGCTCTATCGTGCCCAAGGCGGCCAGTTGCGGCTGGCGATCGACGATCACGACCTGCATGACTTCATCGACGACCTGATGGCCGAACTCGGCCCGCTGCCGGGGAATATTCGACTCGATTGCACCCGCGATGCGGCAGATCGACTCGGTGCCTGGGCCTTCGATGCCTACCTCGTCAGGCTCGCCCTGCTCGATGCCCTGCGCAATGCCCTGCGCCACGCCCGCTCAAACGTGCGCTTCAGCCTGCAGGCCGCAGCGCAAGGCGGCCTCTGCTTCGCGGTAGCGGACGATGGTCCGGGATTTCCCGCAGCGATTCTGGCGGGCGAAGGCGCGGCCAGCTCCCAGGGCACCGGCCTCGGCCTCAACTTCGCACGCCTGATCGCCGAGCGCCACGCTACCCCGTCTGGCCGGCTTGGCCATATCGAACTGGCCAATACCCCCGGTGCAAGCCTAAAACTTTTCCTGCCCTGATCGATCAGACCCTGAACTGATCGATACGACGTCGCATTTCGTGGGCAAGCCCCTCAAGGGTGCGCGCCGAATGCGCCGTGCGATCGACCGCACCGCTGTTCTCATCAGATGCCCGCGCCACCTGCTCTACCTGCCGGGCAATCAACTGACCCGCTGAAGACTGCTCGGCAATCGCATTTGAAAAATCCATGAAGGTATCGGCCACACGGCTCGCGCCTTCACGGATCGCGCTAATGGAATTTGCCGCCTCGCCGGCCAGCTGCGCCCCCGCATCCGCCTGCTTCACGGCTTCGCCCATGCGATCAACCGCCCGGTGCGCACTGTCCTGAATCGCATCGATCATGGTAGTGATCTCGCCCGTCGCATTCGCGGTACGCTCAGCCAGCTTGCGTACCTCATCGGCAACTACCGCAAAACCCCTGCCCTGCTCGCCGGCACGGGCAGCTTCGATCGCCGCATTGAGCGCCAGCAAGTTGGTCTGATCGGCCACCTCACGGATCACATTGACGATATTCGAAATCTGCGCCGTCTGCTGACCCAACGTACCAATCACGTCAGACACCTGCTGCACGGCTGCCGTGATCTTCTGCATATCGTCGATGGCAGTGCCAATGACCCGACCGCCTTCTTCCGAATGCCGGGACGATTCACCCACTACCTGCCCGGCAGTGCGCGAGTTATCGCGCATCTGGTCAAGGCTGACCGACATCTCCTCGACCGCCGCCGCCATGGCAGAAGCGGACTGACTGGTTGCCGAGGAACTGTGCGATGAGTGGCTGATAGCCTCGGCCAGCTCTGCCGCCGTCTCATCAAGACGATGCACATCATGATTGAGTTCCTGCAGCATGGTGCGCAACATCGTCACCATCTGATTGAAACTGTTTGAAGCCTCGGCCACCTCGTCGCTGCCATTCACTGGCAGTTGCACGGAAAAATCCTTGCGAGCCAGCAACTCAGCCATCAGCATACTCATCTGATGCAGCGGTACCGACACGCCCCGTCCGAGAAAATAGCCGCCTATCGCCAGCACACCCAGTGCAGCCACAATGCCGGCCAATGTCAGCATCTGCACCAGTCCAGCCTCCTCAACGGAAAGATCGATCTCGCGCGACGCTTCCGCAACCTGCCCCTCGATAATCGGCTCTAGCGCTTCCTGCAATTGCGCCGACACCTTATCGAACTCGCCCATCAACTGGTTGCCGGCAGGGGCGCCACCATCGATATAAGCCTGCGCCATCTTTTTGCCCATGGCATACCAGACCGCCATGCGCTCCTTCACCTGGTCAGACTGAGCAACCCCTTGCGTATCGTTTTCCTGAACATAGGAAGCGCGAATCTTCGTCAGGTTCTCCTGGAAAATCTGATGTGACTTCTCCGCTTCCTTGAACCCATCGTCGAGGCCATCCTGACCCCGCGTTGCGGAGACGTCGGTCAGCCATTGCTGGATCTGCACGACCTGCATCTGCATGTCCTTGGCCACAATGGCATTGGGGACCCCCTCGTTCTTCACCTCATCGAGACTGCGGCGCAGCTCCTTGAACGAGAAATAGGACACCGCCAGCAGTGCACCCAGCATGGCACCCACCAGTACCACGATGACCAGAATCCTCTGGCCGACTTTCAGATGGCTAAACACGATCCACTCCCTGGATTCATTGGTAATTGCCACGCCAGAAAAGTCGGCGCCGGCAAAGCGGCATCATACGCCTCGAAGCTTTGCGCCGGCAGCTGACAGCGTGGTCTCATGCTTGGCGAAGCAGAAGCGAATCAGCCTGTGATCGGTGCCGTCCGGCATGAACGCCGAGACAGGAATCACCGCCACGCCTTTCTCGATGGTCAGCCAGCGCGCGAACTCGGTATCGGGCATGTCGTTGATCTGCTCGTAGCGCGCGAGCTGGAAATAGGTGCCATCGGAAGGCAGCAGCTCGAAACGCGAGCCGGCCAACTGCTGGCGAAAGAAATCTCGCTTCTGCCGGTAGAAATCCGCCAGCCCGGCGGCGAAGCCCGGCTCGGCGCGCATAAAATCGGCCAGGGCCAGTTGCGAGGGATGATGCACGGTAAACACATTGAACTGATGCACCTTGCGGAACTCGGCGGTCAGCGCCGCCGGCGCGAGGCAGTAGGCGATCTTCCAGCCGGTGATGTGAAAAGTCTTGCCAAAGCTCGACACGACAAAACTACGCTCGCGCAGCTCGGCATGGCGCACGAGACTTTCATGCGGCCCGCTGAAAATAATGTGCTCGTAGACCTCGTCGCCGAGCAGCACGATGTCGGTGTTGCGCACCAGGCGAGCCAACGCCGCCATATCGTCGGCTGTCCACACCGTGCCGGTTGGATTGTGCGGTGTGTTGAGGATGATCAGCCGCGTGCGGCCATTGATGGTTGCCGCCACTTCGTCCCAATTCGGCCGGAAGCCCGGCGGCTGGAGCTTGATGACCTTTGCCGTGCCGCCCTGCAGTTCGATGACGGGAAGGTAGCTGTCGTACACCGGCGCAAAAACGATCACCTCGTCGCCCGGTCGTACACAGGTCGTAATGGCGGTAAAGAGCGCCTGCGTCGCCCCGGCCGTCACGGTAATTTCCGTTTCAACGTCGTAGTGCGCGCCATACAGCGCCGCCACCTTTTCGGCAATCGCCGCGCGCAAGGGCAGCACCCCGGCCATCGGCGGATACTGATTCGCGCCGGCCTGCATGTGATGCGTGACACGATCCAGCAATAGGGCGGGTGGCGCAAAATCGGGGAAGCCCTGCGACAAATTGATCGCGCCATGCTCATTGGCGAGGCGCGACATGACGGTGAAGATGGTGGTGCCCACCTGGGGCAAACGCGAGGGAAATAAATTCATGGTGTGCTTTTGAACACTATAATCAAGGGGCCATGAACGAGTGTATTCCCCTGCGCTGCCTCTATGTCGACTTCAACTCCTACTTCGCCTCGGTGGAGCAGCAGTTGCAGCCGCAGTTGCGTGGCCGGCCAGTCGGCGTGCTGCCGGTGATGGCCGAGACCACCTGCTGCATTGCCGCCAGCTACGAAGCCAAAGCCTTCGGGGTGAAAACCGGGACGCCAGTTTATGAGGCACGCCAGCGCTGCCCGGGGATCGTCTTCGTCGAGGCGCGCCCGCCCGTCTATGTTGAGATGCACCATCGACTCGTCGCCACCGTCGAGTCCTGCACCCCCGTCGGGCAGGTGCTTTCCATCGACGAAATGGCTTGCCCGCTGACCGGCAGCGACCAGCAACGCCCCAAGGCACTTGCGCTCGCCAACCAGATAAAACAAACTATTGCCACGCAAGTGGGCGCTTACCTGAGAAGCTCGATCGGCATCGCGCCCAACACCTTCCTGGCCAAGATCGCCTCGAACATGCAGAAGCCGGATGGCTGCACGGTGATCGAACACGGCGAGTTGCCGGCACGGCTTTACCCGCTCAAGCTGCGCGACATCCACGGCGTCGGCCGCGCCATGGAAAGTCGACTCTCGCGGTACGGCATCGCCACCGTCGCGCAACTCTGCCACGCCAACGCGGCCATGCTGCGCACCGCCTGGGGCAGCATCGAAGGCGAGCGCATGCATGCCAAACTACGCGGCGAGGAAGTGCTCACACCGCCCAGTCGCCGCGCCTCGGTGAGCCATTCACATGTGCTGCCGCCGGCACTGCGCCATCCCGCCGCCGCCTACTCGGTGCTCCACCGGCTATTGCAGAAGGCAGCGATGCGCCTGCGCAGCTACGCGCTGATCGCCGGTAACCTGCATGTGCGCGTCACGTATGGCGACGCGCACTGGTCCGCCGACCAACGACTCGACCCGACCGACGACACCCTCGCCTTCCTCCACGCGCTCGATGCGTTGTGGCAACAGCGTCCGAAAACCCGTGCCCGCCCCACCGCCGTGGGCCTCGCCCTGACGGCGCTGGACGAGTTCCGCAACCGCCCGCGCTCGCTGTTCGACCGCGAGGACGGCCACGATCGCCTCAACGCCACCATTGACGCCATCAACCTGCGCTACGGGAAAAATTCGCTTTACTTCGGCGGCGCCCACCGGGCGCTGGCAGCCGCGCCGATGCGCATCGCCTTCCAGCACATTCCGGATCTGGTGGTGGAGGGGGATTGAAGACAGAAATCACCGCCGTGCGCGCCACTCAGCCCAGCCTTCTAGATTGAGATCGCCGCCCTGTTCTCCGCCGGCTGCGACTTCGGCGATTGTCGGATTATCAGATCACCCCAAATCAGCGATCACCAAAGCTATCCACGCCACACAGCATGCCGATCAAATATTACTTATGTAATGCAATTTGCTTATACGGATCATTTTTACTGTTGCTTCTGCAACGGCAGCCTGCTAGTCTGTCATTCCAATGACATTCATTAACGAGGAGAAAACACCATGCAACACATTCGCAAGAATCTATGCCACATTGCCGTTTCGTTTGTTCTGGGGACAACAGCGGGGGGGGGGGTACGCAGCCAACATCGATACTGTGTCCTACACCGCCCTCGTTGAGCGTGCCGAACGCAAGCAATACGTCCGCGTCATGGTCAATCTGGACATCGACGTACCGCTGTCGCAGGCCACCGACCGGAAACTGCAGGGCAAGATCAACGCGCTGGCCGACCAGGTACTGGCGGAACTTGGCAGCCACGCCCTCAAGACCACCGTCTGGAACAACGGCCTTGGCCAGATCGGCGTGCATGTCACTCCGGCAGGTTTGGCTATCCTGACGGAAAGTGGCCACATTCGAGGGTTCGACCGCGACGTCACGGACGGTAGCCGCGACACGGCATACGACAGCCACGGTCGGCTGGCGGCAATCGAGGAGGAAATCGAGCGCAACGGCTACGCCGACATCGAACTGGCGCTCAACCTGGAAAACTTCGACTACGAGATCGGCCCCGGTGGCCGGGCGGTATTCAAGACTTCTTCAGTGCAGCGAACCGAAGCCGCCGCTAAACTGACCGCCCTGCTCGACTCGCTACCGGCCAGCGGTGTGCACGGTCTGGCCCAGGCCAGGGCCGACGCCACGAAGGAGGAGGACGCAGAGCCGGTGCGCGTCCTGCGCGTCAGCAAGGAAGGCTTCTACATCCTCAAGGAACACAAGGGCATCCGCAGCCTGCGGCTGGCGAACCGCGATGATGAGGCAGCGACTTACCTCGACCCGGACGCCCTGTCGTCGGCCCAGGCCCACGGCGAAGCCATCGTCACCATCGACCTGCACCGCGTGCCCGGCTACACCCCGCAATTGGACTATCTGCCGCAGAAGGCGCGACGCACCCAGATCGACAGCATCCGCAACGCCTACCTCGACATCGTCCTGCAGATCGGCACTGCGGACGCCAAGCTGATTTCCGAGTACCCCGGCATCGCCTCGGCGACCTTCCGCCTGACCGCGCAGGGGCTGGAAAAGCTCTACAAGAACCCCGATCCGCGCATTGCCGGCGTCCATCTGGAAAAGACGGTCCTGCGGCCTGCGCTCGCCCAGAGCACCGTCCAGTTGAATCTGCCCCAGGCCTGGCAAAAGGGCTACAAGGCCGCCGGCCAGTACATCGCCATTCTGGACACCGGCGTCGACAAGAACCATCCCTTCTTCCTGAACGCAGCGGGGACGCAATCGCGGGTGGCCTATGAGGCCTGTTACGGCACTACTGTCGGTATTGAATACAAGACCTACTGCCCCAATCCGAATGGGGCCGGCGACAGCCCCTTCCTCGCCCCTGGTTCGGCGGCGCCCTGCACGTTTACCTCCCTCTGCGACCACGGCACCCACGTCGCCGGTATCGCGGCGGGCCGGCTCGGCTGGAACGGCCTGAGCGGTGTAGCGCCGGAGGCCAGCATCATCGCCGTCAACGTCTTTTCACAGAGAAACACAAACGAGCTTGTCGGCTTGACAGACGACTTCACGGCAGCCCTGCAGGCCATCTACGATTCCGGCCTGACGGAAGTCACCGTCAATATGAGTTTCGGCGATGGCGAGCCGCGTGGATCCCTGTTTTGGATAGGTGGCTGTGTCACGTCATCTTCCCTAGCTTCCTGGCTCCCCGTGCGGGATTTGGTTTTGTTGTTGAAGAGCAGAAACATCCCGGTGGTCGCCGCGACCGGCAATCAGGGCTCTCGGGGCGGAATCAATTTCCCGGCCTGCGTGCAGGAAGTGATCAAGGTCGCAGCGATCACCGACGACGCCACCAACCCGACCCTCTACGCAGACTCGAATGTCGCCAATCCGGAGATATATACAGGGGGGTTCTTTCTGGCGCCCGGCGACTTAATCACCTCCTCGGTGCCTGGCGGCGGCACCGACTCCAAACCCGGCACCTCGATGGCGACGCCGCATGTTGCGGGCCTCTACGCCGCCGTGAAGGCAGCCAACCCAGGGGTATCCGTGACGGCCATCACCGGGTACCTGTGGGGCAACGGCGTCGAGATGTCCATTCCGACAGATTCGGGCAACAAGCCGTTCCGGCGGGTAAGGATTCCGAATCTCTGACGGCAAGCCGACGAGGAAAGCGGGACGCCCGGCGTCCCGACTTCACGCCCCTTATTATCTATGGAGACATGCCCACCATGACCATCACCTTCCGCCTCCTCAAGGCGCTCCTGCCCCTGCTCGCCTTGTCGGTTTCCGGCCCGCAGGCGGCCACGCCGCGCTATAACTTCAAAGATCACTTCTATTACTCGAGCTACCCGTATGGATCGATCCAACTGCCCCAGCCGTTGGAATATTGTTTCAATTCCTTCAGCCGCTACGGTGCGCTTAACGACACACCTGCTATTTCCTATAACTTGGTGCCCGTGGTGCCGGTTCCCTATGGGACACCAATGGATATTTTTGTCGGCTTCCGTCTGCTCAGCCAGCCGGACAAACTGTGGCTACTGTCGCGCGGCTATGAATGGAACGACAAGCAATGGGTCGAATATGTCCCTGGCGGAACACCCGTTGCTTACGGTGGTGGCCTCCTACCCGGCCCGTCCGTAAACTTCAATGGCCGTTTGTTACTGTTTCTTCCGGACAGGTATTCCAAAGTGCCCGGCATCCCCGACCTGACCCCGCTGATCGGCGACGGCGAACTGCTCGTCGGCTACGGGCTGCGCGCCAACGCCAACGCGACCGCCGCCGATGCTTATCGGGAAATGCTCGACAACGGGCGCTTCGCCGCCGTCTGGCAGGTCGGCGAGGCCGCGTCGCCCAACGAGATCTGCCTCTCCTACGACCGGATATCGACGCACGATAGCGCCTCGGGCGTCCAGTTCGCCAATCCGGACCTGAAACCGAGCATCCCGCCGCAGGCCGGCCATCCCGCCACCCCGGCCAGCGGCTACCCGCTCGGCGAAGTCCAGTTGGTCAAGTCGAGCCAATA
This sequence comes from uncultured Methyloversatilis sp., assembly GCA_964477575.1. Classification (GTDB taxonomy): domain Bacteria; phylum Pseudomonadota; class Gammaproteobacteria; order Burkholderiales; family Rhodocyclaceae; genus Sulfuricystis. The sequence goes on along the minus strand of CAYZEA010000020.1, from coordinate 42,818 downwards.
CTGCAACGGATCGGCTTTCTCCGGGATCGGCGCGCTGGACCGCGTCACGCGCCTCGATTACACCCTCCTGCCGGCCGAGATCGCCCATCTGGGCAAGGCCGTCGACGTCTTCCTCGCCTACTGGGACTGGAACCAGCCGGACCGCCTGTGGCTGCTCGAACGGGGCACGCCGCCCACGTTCGTCGAATACACGCCGGACTCTGCGCCGGTCGCCTTCTTCGGCGATAATCCCGTCACGCTCGACGTGCGCAATGTCCTGACGCTTATCGACGCCCCGGAATCGGCCCCCATCGACATGAAAACGCCCTTGTGGCACGGCTCGCTCGTGCTCGGCTACGGCCTGCGCAACGAAACGAACGGCAGCGTGGCCGCCAGCTTCCAGGAAATGCTCGCCAGCAAGCGTTTCGGCATCATCATGCGCCTTACCACCCCCATGGTCCAATACTGCTTCGATTACTCGACAATCCGCGTGCGGGATATCTCAGTGCCCAACAATCCTTGAGAACAGCCGACGAATGCAGCACCGTCCCGCCAGCGCCGACTTTTTTGCCTGGCAGCGCCGATGACAAATCTATAGTGAGATCGCCCCGCTTCGCCTACTACTCGCTCCTTCCGGAAAAGCCGGAACACACCGGGCAGCGCATCGATGTATTTGTCGGCTTTCGGTTGGAAAGCTCGCCGGATCAATGGTGGTTGCTGGCCGGAGGCGATACGCCGGCCTGGTCGAAATACGCTGCCGGCATTGACCCGGTTGCCTATCTCGACAACGTCCTTCTGACGCCCTCCCCTTGGAATGCCCTCCCCATCGACAGTGCCCCCGCCGACGCATCGATGGATCTAAATGCCGCCATTACCAACGGCTCAATCTACATCGGCTATGGCTTGCGCGGTGCGGTGAACGGCTCGTTGTCCGCCTCCTTCCAGGAAATGCTCGACAACCGGCGTATGGGCCGCATCTGGTTTTCCGTCCATGACAATGCCGAGGTATGTCTCCGCTATTCGAAAATCCGCGCCAAAGCCGCCGCCTCGGCACCCAGCCAGTGAGGTGCCGTCCCGCCAGCGTCGACTTTTCGGGTCGTACTGTTTCGCTAAACCACGACAGAGAGCAGCGGGGCCGCGATGCGCTTGCCGTCTTGTGGCGCCAGCGTCCGAAAACCCGTGCCCGCCCCACCGCCGTGGGCCTCGCCCTGACGGCGCTGGACGAGTTCCGCAACCGCCCGCGCTCGCTGTTCGACCGCGAGGACGGCCACGATCGCCTCAACGCCACCATTGACGCCATCAACCTGCGCTACGGGAAAAATTCGCTCTACTTCGGCGGCGCCCACCGCGCGCTAGCAGCCGCCCCGATGCGCATCGCCTTCCAGCACATTCCCGATCTGGAGATTGAGGCGGATTAACACGAGCGCGAAAAGTCGGCGCTGGCAGGACGGCCTAGTGCTAGCATGCGGATGTATACAACCGCATCGGAGTCCTTGCATGGAAACCGCCGTCCTTACGCTTCGCATACCGGTCGAAGTCAAACAGCAACTCGACCAACTCGCCGACGCCACCCACCGCTCAAAATCCTGGCTGGCCGGTGAAGCCATCCAGCGCTATCTCGACCTCGAAGCCTGGCAGATTGGTCAAACCGTTGCAGCGCTGGCCGAAGCCGATGCCGGCGATTTTGCCAACCATGACGACATCGCCGCACTCAAGGCCAAGTATGCAGCTTAAGTGGTTGCGGCAAGCCTTGCGCAACCTCGACGACGAAGCCGCCTACATCGCGCAGGATAGCCCGCAAAGTGCAGCGGCCTTTGTCAGCCACCTCATGAGCAGCGCCGACATGCTGATCGCGCACCCCCAGATGGGCCGCCCCGGCCGCGTGCCCGGCACACGCGAGTTGGTCATCACACGTTTTCCCTACATCCTGCCCTACCGCGTGCGCAACGAAACGGTGGAAATCCTGCGCGTGTTCCACACTGCCCGCAAGTGGCCGCAACGCCTGCCAACATGACCCCCACCCCCATCGAATCCTTCATCGCCCGCTGGCAGGGCGTCACCGCTTTCGAACTCGCCACACTGGGCCGGGCGCAGCAACTGGAAGATGGGCGATGGATGAGGTAAGGTAACGCCATGGGTATGTTCGATCTGATCAAACTGCTGGTAGAGAGCAAAACCGACCACGTGCTGGTGGGTGGTTTGGCTGTCGCGCTACACGGCTATCAGCGCGTGACCATGGATGTCGATGTCGTGCTGGCCATGGAGCCAGCCAACCTCGAACGTTTTATTGCGCATGCCCGTGCTGCCGGCATGCGGCCAGTCATGCCGACACCGCTCGAATCGCTCGCTCGTCCCGAACTGCTGGCGCAATGGCGCCATGAAAAAGGCATGTTGGCCTTCGGCCTGCATGGCAAAGAAGCGCAGGCAACCGTGCTGGACATACTGATTGCACCGGACGTTCCCTACGCCGATCTGCGCCGCGATGCCGTCATGGTCGAGATGGGGGCTTACCGGATTCCCGTCGCATCAATCGATCATCTGATTGCTATGAAAACCGCTTCGGGACGCAGCAAGGACTTGATCGACATCGAGGAACTACAAAAGCTGCGCGGTGGGGAAGCATCATGAATGGAGAACAGAATCTGCGCCTGATTCGCGAGATCGAAGCCAACCGCGAATTTCTGCTGATGGCCTACCGGCAGAACCCCGCGCTGCTGGCGCGTGCCGAACCGCGCATCAAGGAACTCTTTGCACCCAAACCACCCGAGACAACGCCTGCTCTCGGGGCGAAAGCGTAAAAGTCGGCGCTGGGGAGACGGCAGCGGCTGGATCACATAGGGTGGATGGGGTAAGCTAGACACAAGGAGAAACGATATGAATACTGCCGACCTGATCACCGAGGCCGCCTCGTTGCCGCTGGAAGAACGCGCCCGGCTGGTGGATTCGCTGCTCCAGACCTTGAATCCTGCCGACGAGTCAAACACAGCAAAGTGGTTGGCCGTCGCCAAACAGCGGCTTGATGAGATGCGCGCAGGTCGCGTCGAGGCAATTCCCGGCGATGCCGTATTTGAAAAGGTACGTCGTCGTCTCGAACAATGAGTTTTCTGTTTCACCCGGAGGCTGAGACGGAGTTTCTAGCCGCAGTCGACTGGTACGAGGATCGCTCTGCGGGACTCGGCGCCGACTTCGCTACCGAGATTCATGCTGCGATTCAGCGCGCCGTCGCCATGCCGCTGGCTTGGCCGCAAATCGATGGTGATATTCGCCGGGTACTTGCCAGCCGTTTCCCGTATGGCGTGCTTTACGCGCCTGACAAGTCATCAATTTACATACTCGCCATCATGCACCTGCGCCGCCAACCGGATTACTGGCGGTCGAGGTCATAAAGTCGGCGCAGCCTCTTCGGGCCGCTTCCGGCCTGACGGCCTCCCTGCTGGCGGGACGGCACCGCTGCGCGCTACACCCTGCGTGCCAGCACCGACAGCAAGCGGGCAGTGTCTTCCCTGCCCCAGCCCGCCGCCATCAGCGCGTCGAGTTGCTGCAAGACCGTACTCGCCACCGGCAGCGGAATGGCCTGCTGCGTTGCCTCGGCCAGCACCGCCGCAAAGTCCTTGTGATGCAGGCGCGCCTCGACACCCGGCGTGAAGTCGCGGGCGGCCATGCGGCCGCCAAATACCTCCAGCACGCGCGACGCGGCCGAGCCCCCCATCAAGGCGCTCCGCACCCTGGCGAAATCGACCCCCGCCGCCTGCGCCAGATGGGCCGCCTCGGCGCAGGCTTCGATAGCAGCCACCATCACGAGCTGGTTGCAGGCCTTGGCCACCTGTCCCGCACCGGTATCTCCCACTCTGACTATCGTCTTGCCGAGGCAGCGGAACAGCGGATCGAGCCGTCCCGCCAGCGCCGACAACTGGCTACAGTTCCCGTTTGCGCCCCACATGATGGCGAGCGTCGCCGCTTGCGCCCCGGCCGTTCCCCCTGAAACAGGCGCATCGACAAAGTGGCTGCCGTGCGAAGCATAGCTTGCCGCGATGGTCCGTGCCGCCGACGGCGCGATGGTGGAAAAATCGACATGAATGCTGTCCGGTGCCAGCCCCTCGATCAACTGATCCGCCAATCCCTCGACATCGGCCGTACCGGTGACGTTGGTGCAGACGATCTCGCATTGGCGCGCCAGTTCGGTCGGGGAAGCCGCACGCGTGACTGCCGGCGGCAAAAAGTCGGCGCTGGCGGGACGGCGTGCCCAGACGTGTATTTCATATCCTGCCGCAAGCAGATGGCCGACCATCGGCCGGCCCATGCCGCCGAGACCGATGAAGCCAATTTTCATGCGTCGGGCGTAGAGAGTTTTTCGAGCAGCTTCAACGCGGCAATGGAATCTTCTTCGCCCATGCCGCTGCCGACCATGGCATTGAAGAGCTGCGCCGTCGCCGCCGCGGACGGCAGCATCAGACCGAGGCGGTGTGCCTCCTCCATGACGATGCGCAAATCCTTCTGGTGCATCCAGGCCTTGAAACCCGGCTTGAAGTTGCGGTCAAGCATGCGCTGGCCGTGATTTTCGAGAATCTTCGAATAGGCGAAGCCGCCCAGCAGCGCCTCGCGTACCTTCGCCACATCCACGTCGTTCTTCGCCGCGAAGCTGAAGGCCTCGGCCACCGCCATGACACCGACACCCGTCAGAATCTGGTTGCAGGCCTTGGCCACTTGGCCGGCACCGCTGGCGCCGATCAGGGTGATCGACTTGCCCATCTTCTCGAACAGCGGCTTCACCTTTTCGAACACATCCGGCTTGCCGCCGACCATGATGGTTAGCGCCGCATTGATCGCGCCCACTTCGCCACCCGACACCGGGGCATCAAGGAAATCGATGCCCTTGGCGGCCAGCTCGGCGCCGATCTCACGAGCCGCATTCGGATTGATCGTACTCATGTCGACGACGATCAGTCCCTTCTTCGCACCCGCCGCGATACCGTCCGCGCCGAGGCAGACCTCGCGCACGTCGGGTGCGTCGGCCACCATCGTAAACACGACCTCGGCATGCTTGGCCACCGCGTCTGCGGAGACGTGGCAATGCGCCGCCACACCCTTGAAGGGTTCCAGCGTGGCGGGCTTGCGTGCCCACAGATGCAGCGTGTGACCGGCCTTGGCCAGGTGCAGCGCCAGCGGTCGCCCCATCAGGCCGAGGCCAATGAATCCGATATTCATTTCCTATTGAACCCGATGTTCATTTAACTGCTGATGGCTTTGGTGATCAGCGGCACCAGCGGCTCGGGCAGCTTGAGCTGGCCCGACAGCGCATAGGCATGCGCCCGCTCGGACATCTTCTTCCAGGTCTTGCGGATGATGTCGAGCCACTTCTCCTCGCTGTAGTCGGCCTTCTGGCCGGCAAATTCGAGCATGTAGCACTCGATGAAGACAAGGTCGGCGACGTCTTCGAGCATCTGCGTATCGGGATTGACCTTGAGGCCGCGCTTGCCAACCGCCTGTTTCGCGCGCTCGATGGAAGCCTCGTCGTAGCCTGCTTGTTTCATCAGCTGCCCGCAGGTTTCGGCGTGGAACTTGTAGAGGCCGGTGCGCCATTGCATATAGCCATCGCGCGTCATCGGGTAGCTGTCGCGCGGCGTCTTCCAGCGTTGGATGTGCTGGGCACGCACCGCGAGCTTCTGCACCTCGTCGGCCTCGGGGGCATAGCGGCCAATCATTTCGGCCATGCGCTGGCCATAGAGCAACTCGCGCGGCACTTGCCGGCCGCTGGCATCCGTGTCCATGCGCGGGTCTTCGGCATTCGCGGCGTCGATCAGGGCAACGGCGCGGTCATAGGTGGGGCTGGTCATGAGGGTCAATCTCCGTGAATAAAATCAGGGGACGGTCGGCAAATCCACCAGCACGACGGTCACATCGTCATGCGGTGACAGTTCGCCGAGGTGTTGATGTACGGCATCCTGCAGTGCAGCGATACGCGCCGCAGGAGGTACACCCGCCAGCGCCGCCTGCAGGCGCACCATGCCAAATTCTTCGCCAGCCGCATTGCGCGCCTCGACCAGGCCATCGGACATCAGCAGGAGTTGCGAACCGGCTGGCTGAGCCGGCAGGCTTTCAGTGGCCGTCTTGCGCCAGTCAAAATCATCAATGCCGAGCGGCAGGTGGGTCGAGGCAATCTCGCGCACCAGCTTGCCGTTGCCGTCGATCAGCAGAGCGGCCGGCATGCCGCCGAGCCAGAGTTCGATATGCGCCTGGCGCGGGTCGATACACAAACAACTGCAGCAGACGAAACGCCCGACCGGCAGCGCCACGCGCAACTGGCTGTTGATCTTGGCGATGACGCGCCCGAGCGGCAAGCCGAACTCGACGATATCGTAGAACAGGGTCAGCACCGGCAACACGCTGATCGCCGCCGCCAGTCCATGACCGGTGGCATCGGCCAGCAGCACGTAGTAGCGGCCGTCGTTGGCACGTGCCGCCGCGACGATGTCGCCGCTGAAGTTGGTGGCCGGATTCATCCAGTAATGCAGCGACGGATCGATCAGGCCGGGGCGACGCATCAACTGGTCGAGAATTTCGGCCGCCAGGTGATTTTCCGCCTCGCGGTCGTCGTGATACACCTGCAAGGTCGCCGCGTTTTCACGCAGTTGCTGTTCAGCCTGTTTCTGTTCCGTAATATCCCGGATTGCCCCGACGAACATCCGTCGGCCCTTGTCGCGAAACTCGCTGACCGACAGTGAAATCGGGAAAACACTGCCATCCTTGTGCACGCCCGCGACCTCGCGGTTTGACATGCCAATGATCTTGGGGGGGCCACCGCCCAGATAACGGGCCATATAACCATCATGCGCCGAACGCCAGGGTTCGGGCATCAGCATGCTGATGTTGCAACCGAGTATTTCCGACTCTGAAAACCCGAAGATACGGCAACCTGCCGGATTCACCGCCTCGATCAGGCCACGCTCGTTGATGGTCACAATCGCATCGACCAGATTGTCGGTAATCGCCTGACTGAAGGCCTGCGACTCTTCCAGTTCGCGGCGTAACGCAATGGCGCGCGACAGGGAGCGCAGTTTGGCCTCAAGCACGACGAAATTGACCGGCTTGGGCAGGTAATCGTCGCCCCCCGCATCCAGGCCAGTGACCAGGTTTTCATCCTTGTCCAGCGCGGAGAGGAAGATCACCGGCACCCAGCGCTCACCGCAAATCGCTTTGATGCGCCGCGTTGCCTCGTAACCATCCATGACCGGCATCATCACATCCATGATGACCAGATCGAAGGGCTTGCTGGAGAACAACTCGACCGCCTTGGCACCATCTTCGGCCAGTTCGACCACATGGCCGAGCTTCTTGAGGAAGACCGCGAGGATTTGCCGATTCGTCGCCGTGTCATCGACCACCAGGATGCGGTGGGATGCAGGCAAAACGCCGATGGGCGAGGAGGCGACGGGAGCGGTCGAATTCATAGGTCGATTATAACGATGGATAGAACCTAGGCAGCCGCCCCGGGCAAAGCGATAGTCGCAACGACCGTATTGCCATTCCCCCGATATTCGAGGGTGGAAAAGCTCACCATGCGAGCCATGGCAATACCGCGTCCGTTCGGATCGGCCGCGCGTTCGGGATCGAAATCGAGATAATGCTGCCAGTCGAAACCAGCCCCCTCGTCCTGCACCGTAAACGCCAGTCGGTCGGCGTGTCGGCGTACACTGACGCGCACCTGCCGGGCCGCATTTTCAGCCACCGCGAAACGACGCGCCACTTCGGCCTCCCAGCCATCGGCCAGACGCAGGTGCCGTTTTTCATTATAAGTAATGCCCAAATTGCCGTGCTCCACCGCATTCACGAGCAACTCGGTCAGCCCGCCGGCCGCCAGATCGGGCATGGGACACAAACTGGCCAGCACCTCGATCAGCGGGCCTATCTCGCCAAGAGCGCGAAAACGAAATTCGGCATGATCGAGCAGTTCCATCGCCTGTACATGGGCTCGCGAACGGCTACGGGCTGTCTCGCGCGACTCGATATCGGTAATCGCCGCGCGCACGATGGCGAGCAGGGTTTCCGGCTCGTAGGGCTTGGCAAGGTAGTAGTAGGCACCTGCCTCGATGCCCTCGCGCACCTGTTCCGGCGATGTCGCCGCCGTCTGCATGATCACCGGGATCGCGCCGAAGCGTGGATCGGCCTTCATCAGGCGCAATAGTTCGATGCCGGTCATGCCCGGCATCATGCGGTCGAGAATCACCAGGTCATAGGCCGGCGCGGCTGTTTCCAGCCGCTGCCAGGCAATGTTGGCACTTTCCACGAGATCCAGATCGAACTGCGGCCCTTCGAGATACTCCCGAATGATCATCAGGTTGATCGGCTCGTCGTCGACGACCAGAATATGACGCTGGGTCATGAGCGTTCCTCAGGGTGCTTACGCGCAGCCGCCCGTCTTGCAATCACCCACGCTCTCCGACACACCCAGCTTCTTCAGGATCGTGTCGAGTGGGCAGAAAGTCGTAAAACCGCTCTGGAACAGGTTGGCACCGACAAACAGGGTGAACCACAGCCAGCTCATCTGCGCCAAGTTGACCTGACCGTTGAAGTGCGCCAGGGCGAGTGACAGCATGATGAAGAAACCAGCGATGATGCGAACGACGCGATTGACAGTCATGGGGTTATAGCTCCTGAAAGGTTGGCAGACAAACGGCGCTTCATGGCCGCATAATAAAGCACCGGGATCACCACCAGCGTCAGCAGGGTGGAGACGAGGATGCCGAAAATCAGCGCCAGCGCAAGGCCGGAGAAGATCGGATCGTCGAGAATAAATAGTGCGCCGAGCATGGCCGCCAGCCCGGTCAGCGCGATCGGCTTGGCGCGGATCGCCGCCGATTGAACCACCGCCTCGGCGAAGTCCATGCCCTCGGCCACTTGCTGGTTGATGAAGTCGACCAGCAGGATCGAGTTGCGCACGATGATGCCGGCCAGCGCGATCATGCCGATCATCGAGGTCGCCGTGAACTGCGCGCCGAACAGGGCGTGGCCCGGCATCACGCCGATGATGGTGAGCGGAATCGGCGCCATGATGATGAGCGGCACGAGATAGCTCTTGAACTGCGCCACCACCAGCAGGTAAATGAGGACCAAACCAATGGCATAGGCAGCGCCCATGTCGCGGAAGGTTTCATACGTCACCTGCCATTCGCCATCCCATTTGACGGCATAACCGGCATACGGGTCTTTCGGCTGCTTGATGAAATACTCGCCGAGCGTACCGCCTTGATCGAGTTTCAGGTCTTTCAGCTTGGATCGAATGTCGAACATGCCGTAGAGCGGCGAATCGAGCTCGCCGCCCATGTCGCCGGTGACATACACCACCGGCAGCAGGTCCTTGTGGAAGACCACCTTCTCGCGCGGTGCAAGCCGGGCCTCGACCAGTTCGGAGATTGGCACCAACTGCCCGCCATAAGCAGGCAATGCACGCACCTTGAGTTTCAGCAGCGAATCGAGCGTCGCCTGGCGCTCGGCCGGCAGCGTGATGCGCACGGGAATCTCGTACTTGGCTTCGCCATCGTGCAGCGGCGTCACATCCTCGCCGGAAAGGCCCATGCGGACCGTGTCGACAATGTCCTTCTGGGCCACGCCGAGCAGGGCCGCCTTGGCCTGGTTGACCCGCAGCACCACCTTGTCGGCCGCCTCATCGACCGTATCATCGACGCCGAGAATATCGGCCGTGCCCTCGAAAGCATCCCGTACCTTTTGCGCCACAGCGATCTGGCCGGCGTAGTCGGGGCCATACACCTCGGCCACGATCGGCGAGAGCACCGGCGGGCCGGGCGGCACCTCCACCACCTTGGCATTGCCGCCGCTCGCCTTCGCCACGGCCATCAGCCGGTCGCGAATGCCGACGGCAATCTCGTGGCTCTTGCGATCGCGATGCGCCTTGTCCACCAGATTCACCTGGATATCGCCCATTTCGGCGTTGGCGCGCAGGTAGTACTGGCGCACCAAACCGTTGAAGTTGATCGGCGCAGCCGTGCCCGCGTAGGCCTGGTAGTCCTTCACTTCCTTGACGCTTGCCAGCTCCGCCGACATCTCGCGCAACACCCGCGCGGTTTCCTCGACCGGCGTGCCGACCGGCATGTCGAGTACCACCTGAAACTCGCTCTTGTTGTCGAAGGGCAGCATCTTGAGCACCACCAACTTGAAGACACCGAGCGACACCGAAGCGAGGATCGCCGCCACCACGCCCAGCCACAGCAGCGAACGTGCCTTGCGGCCGGTCTGCGGATGCAGGAAGGGCGACAGGGTACGGCGGAAGAACGCATCAAGCTTCGCATCGGTGGCCGACGGGCCATGATGCTGCGCCGGTTTCATCAGCTTGGTGGCCAGCCAGGGCGTGACGATGAAGGCGATGGCGAGCGAGATGAACATACCCATCGAGGCATTGATCGGGATCGGGCTCATGTAGGGCCCCATCAGGCCGGATACAAAGGCCATCGGCAACAGCGCGGCAATCACCGTGAAGGTCGCGAGGATGGTCGGGCCACCGACTTCATCGACCGCACCGGGGATGATTTCCCACAGCGGCTTGCTCGGATGCAGGCCATGCCAGCGATGGATATTCTCCACCACCACGATGGCATCATCAACGAGGATGCCGATCGAGAAGATCAGGGCGAACAGCGAGACGCGGTTGAGCGTGAAGCCCCAGGCCCACGAGGCAAACAGCGTCGCCGCCAGCGTCAGCGCCACCGCCGTACCGACAATCAGCGCCTCGCGCCGGCCCAGCGCAAACAACACCAGCAGCACCACAAAGGCCGTCGCAAAAATCAGCTTGCCGATCAGTTTCTGCGCCTTGTCGGTCGCCGTCTCGCCGTAGTTGCGCGTCACGGTAAATTCGACGCCCTCGGGGATCACCGTACCTTTCAGCGAATTCATGCGCTGGATGACGCCCTCGGCCACATCGGCCGCATTCACGCCCGGCTTCTTCGACACCGCCAGCGTCACCGCCGGATACTCATTGCCTTCAGCGCCATGCCAGACATAACGGCTCGGCTGATCGGGACCGTCGATCACCTGCGCCACATCCGACATGAACACCGGCTTCTTGTTGAACACGCCGACCACAAGTTTGCGAACGTCAGCGGCGGATTCCAGATAGGTACCCGTCTGAACCAGAATTTCCTTGTTGTCCTTGACCAGGCTGCCGGCCGGTTGCGAGGCGTTGGTCACCTGCAGGGCGGCCTTGAGATCCTGCGCCGTGATGCCGTAGGCGGCCAGGCGTTCGGCATCCATCTGCACGCGCACCACATGACCGGGGCCACCGAGCGTAACGACATCGCGCGTGCCGGGAATGCGCTTCAGCTCAATCTCGACCGCCCGCGCCACCTGTTGCATTTCGAAGCCGGACTTGTCGTCCGCCGCGCTCCAGAAGGTCAGCGCGACGATCGGCACATCGTCGATGCCCTTGGGCTTCACAATAGGAGAACCCACGCCGAGGTGCGGCGACACCCAGTCGCTATGCGCGTTGATCGTGTCGTAGAGACGCACCAGCGCCTGGATCGGATCTTCGCCGACTTCGTACTGCACGGTAATCACCGCCATGCCGGGGCGCGACACCGAATAAACGTGTTCGACGCCGGCAATGCGCGAGAGCACCTGTTGCGCCGGACGGGCGACCAGATTTTCGACATCCTTCACCGTCGCACCGGGGAAAGGCACGAAGACATTGGCCATCGTCACATTGATCTGCGGCTCTTCCTCGCGCGGCGTGATCAGCGTGGCGAAGATGCCGAGCAGCAGCGCCACCAAAGCAATCAGCGGCGTCAGCGCGTTATGCAGGAAAAACGCCGCGATGCGGCCCGATATCCCCATGGTTATTTGGCTTGCCTCATTTCGATTGTTTGAGTTCGATGCCGGTCTTGACCGGATCGAGACTGATCGTGTCGCCCGCCACCAGGCCGGACAGTACTTCGATCTCGCCATCCGCCACCGGCTCGCCAAGGCGCACCTGGCGCAAGGCAGATTTCCCATCCTTCAGCACATACACCGCGCTGATTTCGCCACGGCGCAGGATGGCTTGCGGCGGCACGGTCAGCTTCTGCGCACTGCCAATCACAAAATGCACGCGCGCCGCCATGCCCGGCACAACGCCCTCCAGATCGGCATCGGACAGAGTCACCCGCGCCGTTGCCGTGTGGCTCTGCACATCGATGGTCGGCAGAATTTCCACACGGATGCCGTCTTGCCAGCGCCGACTTTCTGGAAATTCCACGCGCGCCGTTTTCGCTTGTTGCGCACCCTTCAGCTTGTACTGCGGAATATTCGCCACCGCCCGCAGACCCTTTGGATCGAACACCGTCAGCAAGGGCTTGCCCGGCATAGCCAAGTCGCCCAGTTCGGCATGACGCGCCGCCACCAGCCCGGACAAGGGCGAAGTCACGGTCGCATGCGACGCCCCCGCACCGGCCGCACCGGCCTGCGCACGCGCCGACTTGAGTGCCGCATCGGCCGCATCCAGCGCCGCCTGGCTGACAAACTTCTGCTTGAAGAGATTCTGCGTGCGCGTGTAATTCGCTTCCGCCTGGGCCAACTGGGCACGCGCCGCCGCAGCATTCTCGGTCGCCTCGCGCGCATCAATGCGCATCAGCAACTGGCCGGCCTTGACGCGCTGCCCGGCTTCGACCGACACGGCGACGATGCGGCCGGAGACCTGGGTCGCCACCACAGCCTGTTTGGTGGCTTCGATCACGGCCTCGGCGGGCAAGGTGAGTGGCACCTCGCGCATCGCCACCGTGTGCGTTTGTCCAAAAGTCGGCGCTGACAGGACGGCATACAACAAAGCCGCCACCGCCAACCGGTATGGGGAGGGTTGGAGTATTGTTTTCATTTGGTATATAAATATATCCTGATATTCCTTTTTCAAGCCGCAATGGCGTGGCTGGCCATCGCCTCGATCACGCTCTCCACTTCGCCGACGCAGGCGGCAATGTCGAATTCAAGGGAGGGGAAACGATCCATCGCATTGCCGATCCGTTCCGGCAGGTCTTTCAGGACATGCTTGCCCGGCGCGAAGAATATGGGAACGACCTTGACCGCTTGCACACCTCGCGCCGCGAGCCGCTCAATGGCCTCTTCGAGCGATGGCTGGGTCAGCTCCAGAAAGCCGAGCTCGACCGGAACGCCGGGCTGCCTGGCGGCCACCAGATCGCGCGTCCGATTGAAGGGCTGAATGTATTCCGGGCTGCGGGAACCATGGCCAAACAGGATGATGCCTTTCATGGGATTTCCTTCCAGATGTTCTTGCACTGCGTTTCACGGATAAACCAGGCCGCCAGCGCACCCAGCCAGGTGGCGCAGGCGATCAGCAACAGCCCCCATCGATAATCTTCCGGGGCGTAAAGGCGCACGCCATTGAGCATCGCACCCGACCAGCGCTGATCCATGATCCAGCCCACCGCCGGTTGCAACAGGGCGCCCATCAGGAAGCCGCCCATGTTCGCCACCGAGGTCGACATGCCCGACAAGGCCGGCGGATTCACCTCCTTGGCACAGGCCCAGGAGAGCGTGAAGCTGGCGGTCATCAAACCCATCAGGCCGTACAGCGCATAGGTCGCCGCCAACGGCAGGACGATGCCCGACAGCCACACCAGCCAGATGCTGCTGTACACCAGCGAGCTGGCGATAATCACCGGCTTGCGCCGCCGCAGGCGATCCGAGATCGTTCCCACCAGCAGGCAGCCGATGGCAAAGCCGGCAAAATAAAGCGAGAGGTGGGCCGTGGCGGTATCGCGCGTCATGCCCAGTCCTTGTATCAGAAAGGGCGTTGCCCACAGACCGCCAAAGGCGAAGAAGCTGCCGGAAAGTCCCGCGTTCACAAAGATCGTCGGCCAGGTGGCGCGGTTCTTCACCACCCGCAATAGGCCGGTCAAGATAACCGTCCTGTCAAAAGTCGGCGCTGGCGGGACGGCACCCCCTGCCGCCTGCGGCCGGTCGCGGACCAGCAACCAGCTCAACAGCCCCAGCGCCAACGAAACAATCCCCACGCCGACAAACACGCCGCGCCAACCGGTGTTCTGCGCCATCCACGACAGCGGCGCACCGGCCAGCACCGAGCCCAAATTGCCGACCAGCATCGACAGCCCGACCACGCTGGCAAAGCGCTGCTCCTCGAACCAGACCGCGATGAGCTTGAGCATGGCGATAAAGGTCACCGACACGCCCAGCCCGATCAGCGTGCGCCCCGCCAGTGCGCCATCGAGGCTCTGCGCCATGCCGAACAGCAGGCTGCCGCCGCCGGCGACCATGCCGCCGATGAACAGGATGCGACGCGGCCCGAGCGTATCGACGAGGATGCCGGTCGGCACCTGCATGAGGGTGTAGACATAGAAGTAGGTGGCGGCCAGCACGCCCAGCGACGCGGCCGAGGTTTGAAAGCTCGCCGCCAGATCCTGCGCGATGCCGGCTGGGGCAAAGCGCTGAAAAAAGGAGAGGACATAAGCCGCAACGACCACCGCCAATACCAGCAGGCGGCGGCGTTTTTGTTCGGGTGTCAGGGCGAAGGCAAGCATGGATAGATTGTAACCATCCCCCCGGCCCAAGCAGCGGCGGAGGCAAACACTTCAGCGAGCGGCACGCCGCAACAGCCAGGTCAATACCGGCGGGGTAATCAGCGTGGTCAGGATCACCATGATGACGATCACCGAGAACATCGCCTCGTCCATCACACCGAGTTGCTTGCCGACCATGGCGAAGATCAGGCCGACTTCGCCCCGCGGCACCATGCCCCAGCCGACAATCCAGCGGCCGGCGGAACCGGCAAAGTAACCGGCCGCCAGCTTGCCAACCACGGCGGCCACCGTCACCCCGAGCGCGATGGCGACGATCTGCGGATCGGCGAGGGTAGCCAGATCCACCTGCATGCCGGTCAGCACGAAGAACACCGGCACGAAGAAATAGCCAATCGGCTCGATCATGTGCTCGTGCTGGTGGCCGGTATGCTTCGTCAGGATCGGCATCAGCTGATCCATCAGGGCTCTACTTTCGGGTTCGCGCATCAGCGGCTCGATGTCCTGAACAATTTTCGGTGTCTGAAAATCCTTGAGAAACAGCGGCTCGAATAACAGGCCTGCGGCAAAGGCGCCGATAATTGGCGCGAGGCCGATGGCATGCGCCAGCCAGGCCAGCGCCAGCGCAGTGGCGAGCACCTGCGCGAACAGCATCGACGGGCCGGCATCGAGGCGCGCCAGCCAGCGCGAGGAATGTGGCGCAATCTTGCGGCCCAGCCAGATGCTGCCGGCGAGGAAAATCACCGCCTCGGCGATGATGCCGCCCACCTGCCCGACACTCACCGAACCGGCCTGCACCAGGCTCGATACGACGGCGAGGATGACCAGGCCAAGCACATCGTCGATCACTGCGGCCCCGAGCACGATGCGTGCAGCCGGCGTGCCGAGCTTGCCGAGATCGCGAAAGACCCGGCCGGTGATGCCGACCGAGGTGGCGGCCAGCGTGGCGCCGAGGAACAGGTAGGTATTTTGCGTCTGCCCCGGCAACAGCCACGGCCCAACCAAAAAGGCACCCAACACAAAAGGAATCACGATGCCGACACCGCCGACCGCCGTCGCGCGAGCGCCGACTTTTACCAGATCGGCCAGCCGCGTTTCCAAACCGATCTGCAACAGCAGCACGATCACGCCGAGTTCGGCAATGAAGGCAATGATCGGATCTTGCTTGATAGTGTCGAACAGGCCAATGCCCAACAGCGCCAGATTGCCGAGTAGCACGCCCAGCAGCAGTTCGCCGAGCACCGCCGGAAAGCCGATGCGTTGCGCCAAGGGCGCAAACAGGCGGGCACTCATCAGAATCAGCGCCAGCCAGAGAAGGTTTTCGCCCACTGCGCCACCGCCTGCAGCCAAGGCGATACTCGGCAACAGGACAAACAAAAAAAGAGTAAGGGCACGCATGGAGAGGTTTCCGTTATCGACTTGCAAACGAGCTTACCGGAATTCACACCGAGCGGGCTTGCCACAATAACTATGGCCAACTGCAGCCACGCTGCACTGCAGCATTTGTTGCGCCGCATCATATGGTTATCTCGGTTTGTAAGCTTCAGGTAAGGTTTAAGGTCAATGATCCGCCTGCTCTTATATAACAACCCGAGGAGGCTCAACCATGCAACTCACCGAGAAACACCATGAGTATTGGCGCAGGAACGTATCCCTGACGTCGGTGCTGCTGGGCATCTGGTTCGTCGCGACTTTTGTCGTCAGTTGGTTCGCTCGCGAACTCAACGAAATCATCATCATCGGCCCGGTGGGCTTTTACATGGGCGCCCAGGGTGCCCTGATCATCTACGTCCTGATCATCTGGTTCTACGCCAAGCGCATGAACGAGCTGGACAAGGAATACGGCGTTCACGAGGGAGACGACTAATGGCTAGCGCAACTTCCGACAACAAAGCCTTCTTCAATCAACTGAAGAAGTACTACACCTTCTACACCGGCGGCTTCATCGCCTTCGTGGTACTGGTCGGCGCTCTTGAAATGATGGGCGTGCCGCAGAAGACCCTCGGCTACATGTTCCTGTTCGCCACCATCCTGCTCTATGCCGGCATCGGCTTCATGTCGAAGACGGCGGATGTGTCCGAGTACTACGTGGCCGGTCGCCGTGTGCCCGCGCTGTTTAACGGCATGGCCACCGGCGCGGACTGGATGTCGGCGGCGTCCTTCATCGGTATGGCGGGTACCTTGTACCTGTCCGGCTATGACGGCCTCGCCTTCATCATGGGCTGGACCGGCGGCTATGTGCTGGTGGCCCTGCTGCTCGCTCCGTACCTGCGCAAGTTCGGGCAATTCACCATTCCCGATTTCCTCGGTGCCCGTTATGGCGGCAACATCCCGCGCCTGATCGGCGTGCTCGCCGCCGTCGTCTGCTCCTTTACTTATGTGATCGCGCAGATCTACGGCGTCGGCCTGATCACCAGCCGCTTCACCGGCCTGGAATTCACCATCGGCGTGTTCGTCGGTCTCGCCGGTATTCTGGTGTGTTCCTTCCTCGGTGGCATGAAGGCGGTGACCTGGACGCAGGTGGCGCAGTACATCATTTTGATCGTCGCCTACATGATCCCGGTGGTCTGGCTGTCGGTGATCCATACTGGCAACCCGATTCCGCAGATCGCCGCCTACACCTCGGCCCTGCCGAAAGTGACAGCGCTCGAGAAGGAGTTCAACGACAAGGCGACGCCGAAGGGGGCGGCCGAAGAGTCGGTGCGCACCATCTTCCGCGAACGTGCCGCAGCAGCCGATGCCAAGCTGAAGGGTCTGGAAACCGGCGGCGCCACCTTCCTGGCTGAGCAGCGCAAGATAGTCGATGACAAAGTGGCCGCACTGAAGGCAACCGAGCCGCTCGACGACAAGGCGCTTGCTGCTGCCGAAAAGGCCGCCAAGGACTTCCCGGCCGACCCGGCTGCGGCCAAGAAGGCATGGACGGCCGAGAAGGGCGTAGGCGCACGGGCGGCACCGACCAAGGCACATACCGAGGCCTTTGCGGCCGGCGGCAAGGACGATGCGGAGAAGGAAAAGAACCGCAGTATCGCCAAGAAGAACTTCCTCGCGTTGATCTTCTGCCTGATGGTGGGTACCGCCGCACTGCCGCACATCCTGATGCGCTTCTACACCACGCCTTCGGTGCAGCAAGCGCGTCAGTCGGTGTTCTGGTCGCTGTTCTTCATCTTCCTGCTCTACTTCACCGCCCCCGCCCTGGCGATCCTGGTGAAGTTCGAGGTCTATAGCAACCTGGTCGGCTCGAGCTTCGCCTCGCTACCTGCCTGGGTCAGCAACTGGGCCACGGTGGACAAGACGCTGATGAACATTGCCGACATCAACAAGGATGGCATCGTGCAGCTGGCGGAAATCGTCATCGGTGGCGACCTCGTGGTGCTGGCCACCCCGGAAATCGCCGGCCTGCCCTACGTGATCTCCGGCCTTGTCGCGGCCGGCGGTCTGGCCGCTGCGCTCTCCACGGCGGACGGCCTGCTGCTGACCATCGCCAACGCGCTGTCACACGACGTGTATTACAAGATCATCGACCCGAACGCCCCGACGACCCGTCGTCTGGTGGTGTCCAAGGCGCTCTTGCTGGTGGTGGCCCTCCTGGCCGCGTATGTGACCAGTTTGAAGCCGGGCGATATCCTGTTCCTCGTCGGCGCGGCCTTCTCGCTGGCAGCCTCGGCCTTCTTCCCGGCCCTGGTATGCGGCGTGTTCTGGCGGCGCGCCAACAAGCTCGGCGCCATCCTCGGCATGTCGCTGGGCTTGGGCGTCTGCGCCTACTACATGTACCTGACCTATCCGTTCTTCGGCGTGAATGCCCCGAAGTGGTGGGACATCAACCCGATCTCGGCCGGCATCTTCGGCATCCCGGCCGGCTTCATTGGCCTGATTATCGGTACGCTGATCTCCCCCGCCCCGAGCAAGGAAGTTCAGGAACTGGTTGACAACGTGCGCTATCCGAGCCTGGATGGCGCCACGTCGGCCGGCGGCGACGGTCACTAAGCATTACTGGAAGAGGAGCGGGGGTACCACCCCCTGTTGCAAGCCGGCTCTGCAAGGAGCCGGCTTTTTTATTGGCAGGGACGGGCAATGTGCCGTCCTGCCAGCGCCGACTTTTCTAAAACGGTAATTCGGGGATCAGATGCATCAAGTCGGCACGCTCGGTGTCCTGCACCAGTTTCTTGGCGCGCTTCGGTTCGAAGCCGACCAGCTTTTGAACCACCGTCTTCACCTCGTCGGAGCGCCGCGCATGGTGCAGTGCCATGCCAAGCTGGTAAAACGCTTCGCCGTTCATCGGTTGCAACTTGACGGCCTCCTGCAAGGCGGCAACCGCCTCATCATGTTGCCCAAGACGCGCATGCGCCAGGCCCTTGCCATACCAAGCGCGATCCTGCGTTGGCTTCAGCCGCACCGCCTCATCAAATGCGCTGATCGCCGGCGCAGCCTTGCCCGCCTGCTCGCGCACAAAACCCAGGTTGAACCAGGTATCGGCCTCATCCGGGGCCAGCGCCAGCACCTTGTCAAACCACGACTCGGCCACCGCCCAGCGCTGCTTTTCGGCCGCAATCGCCGCCAGGTGGCGGGCCGAGCGGATATCGCGTGGGTCAATCCGAAAGGCCTCGACAAAGGCCTCGTAGGCCGCATCGGATTGGCTGAAGAAATGCATCACCCAACCGCGGGCATAATGGCGCCAGTGCTCGTAATTCATCGTTACTCATCACTCTTATACGAAGGTTCGAACATACCATGACTCATCCCGAGCTTCTCATCCTCGGCGTGCTGCGCGCGCTGGTCGAAGTCTCCCTGCTGTTCCTGCTCGGCCAGGGCCTGCTGGCCCTGCTCGCCGGTAGCCGCCGCCACAGCAACGCGATCTATCAGCTCTTTGTGATCGTGACCAAGCCGGTGCTGAAAGTGGTACGCATCATCTCCCCCCCGCAAGTGATCGACAAGCATCTGCCCTTCGTTGCCTTCTTCCTGCTGTTCTGGTGCTGGATCGGCCTGGCTTTTCTCAAGAAGACCTACTGCGAGGCCCACCTGCTTCAATGCTTCTGACGATCAGGATTTCTTCTTCGGAATGATGAGATGAGCGTGGCGACTCAGGACTTACTTTAGGCTTACAAAGCGGCAGCGGGCGGCCGCCAGGAAAACCTAGAGCTGGTAATCCATCTGGATGCGCCGCTGCAGCTTTTTGGCCTGCTTGAGGGCCTCCTTGAGCACAAAACGGTCGAGCTCGTTGAGTTCCTCGGGATCGACGCGGTTGGCGAGTCCCATCGGCGTGCCGGCCTGCTGGACGCGCAGGCGCAGTTGCTGAATGAAGAAAAAGCCGTCAATCACGGCGCCGATGTCATCGCGGCCAAACTTGCCGTGTTCGGCCGCCGCACGCAGACGCTCGGGGGTGCTGGTTTCATCGATGCCACTGGCCAGCGCCAGGATGCGCGCCACATCGACAAACAGGCGGGTGCCCTGGGTCTTGAGGTCAATGGTGTGCGGATATTCCTTGCTGTCGTCGAAGCTGAAGTCGCGAATCATGCCCAATGGCACCTGGGCGCGCAGGGCATCCTGCGCCATGAAGCGCAGGAACAGGGTGGCCTCGGGGATATGGCGGCGTAGCCAGGCGCGCAGTTCCTCGGCCAGCGACTCTTCGCCAAAGATCGGCCGGAAATCGAAATAGATGGTGCAATCCAGCAAGGCCTGCGGCGTGGTCGAACGCAACCAGCGGCTGAAACGCCCGTGCCACTCATCGACCGACAGGCACAGTTCGGGGTTACTGGCCATCACATTGCCCTTGCACAGCGGGAAACCGAGGGCATCGAGGCGCTTGTTAACCTCCAGTGCAAACGGCAGAAACGCCTGGCGGACGGCGGCGGCCTCCTCGGCCGGCGCGGCAAAGACAATGCCGTTATCCTGATCGGTCGAGAGCGTCTGCTCGAAACGCCCTTCCGAACCAAAGGCCAGCCACGCCCAGGGCACCTTGGGCAGATCGAAATCCTGCTTGGTGATTTCGATCAGGCGCACGGTGAGGTGATCGTTGAGGGAAGAAATCAACTGGGTCAGTGCTTCGGCCGCCCCCCCCTCGGCCAGCGTCCGCTCGGCCAGGCGATGAATGGCCTGCGCCGCCGACACCAGGCTGTCGATGTCCTTGGCGCCGCGAATCGCGCCGGAAATCCCCTTGGCACCGCCGCTTTGCAGTTCGTAGATATCTTCCTGCGAGACGATCCCCTTGAGCTTGCCCGCCGCATCCACCACGATGACGTGGTGCACGCCATGGCGCGCCATCACCAGCGCGGCCTGATAGACGGTGGACCGCCAGTTGAGCATCAGCAGGTTGCTGCCACTCATCACCGACATGATCATCTGGTCGAGGTCGCAAGAAGACTTGGCCGCCACCTTGTGCAACAGATCGCGCAAGGTGAAGATGCCGATCGGCCGACTGCTTTCCGGCTCGACGATGATGATCGAGCCGATGCGATGCTCGGACATGGCCTGCACGGCATCGCGCAGGGTGGAATCCGGGGTCACGGTGATCGGCGGGCGCTTGATCAGCGCCGCCAACTGGCTATGCAGATTGGCGCTGGATGTCGTCATAAGTGCTTGTTCTGTTGTGGGGATATCAGAAAAAGTCGACGCTGGCGGGACGGCAAGCGGCAGACGATTCTAACACTCCGGCCCGCCCCGATGTTGCGATGCAACAACATCATCGTTCAAGCACTCGTTGAGTCGGCTCACCCGCCGATATAGACTGTCGCCCGTCGCGACTATCGCTCCCTTTGCCAACCCGCCATGACCGAACTGCTGCTCAACCCCGAAATCTGGATTGCCTTCTTCACCCTGACCGCGCTGGAGCTGGTGCTCGGCATCGACAACATCATCTTCATCTCGATCCTGGTCGACAAGCTGCCCAAGGAAAAGCAGGAGCTCGCGCGTCGGCTGGGCCTGTTCATGGCGATGTTCATGCGTATCGGCCTGCTGCTGCTGCTGTCGTGGATCGTCGGCCTGACCGAGCCGGTGCTCACGGTGTTCGACTGGGCCATTTCCGGCCGCGACCTGATCCTGATTTCCGGTGGTCTGTTCCTGATCTGGAAAAGCACCGGCGAAGTGCATCAGCTGCTGGAAGGCGAGGAAGGCGAGGAATCACACAAGGTGGCGTCGAGCTTTGCTGGCGTCATCGCCCAGATCATGGTCATCGACCTGGTGTTTTCACTCGACTCGATCATTACCGCCGTCGGCATGGTCAGCCAAGTGGAGGTGATGATCGCCGCCGTGGTCGCCTCGGTGGGTCTGATGATGCTGTTCGCCGGCGCCATCGGCCGCTTCGTCTCGGACCACCCGACCATCAAGATGCTCGCCCTGTCTTTCCTGGTGGTCGTCGGCGTGGTGCTGATCGCCGATGGTTTCGGCCATCACGTACCGAAGGGTTACATCTATTTCGCCATGGCCTTCTCGGTCGGCGTCGAGATGCTCAACATCCGCATGCGCAAGAAAGCGATCAAGCCGGTCGAACTGCGCGAGCCCTACGTGCGGGAAGCCAACTGAAGAAAAGTCGGCGCTGGCGGAACGGCACTTCCGCCAGCACTTGACCGCATCAGTGCATCAGGTTGTACTGCAGGATGTAGGCGCCTGCGCCCGCGAGGTAACCGATCAGCGCCAGGCCGCTGATCTTCTTCACGTACCAGAAGAAATGAATCTTTTCCAAACCCATGGCGGCGACGCCGGCCGCTGAACCGATGATCAGGATCGAGCCGCCAGTGCCGGCACAGTAGGCCAGGAACTCCCACAGGAAGTGGTCGGTCGGGTACTGTTCCATGCTGTACATGCCCATCGATGCCGCCACCAGCGGCACGTTGTCGACCACGGCACTGGCCAGACCGATGAGGATCACGATGATGTCGAGACGCCCGACGTTCTGGTCGAGCCACCCCGCCAGCGAACTGAGGATATGGGTGTGTTCGAGCGTGGCAACGGCGAGCAGGATGCCGACGAAGAAGACGATGGAACTCATGTCGATACGGCTCAGCGCATGCACCAGGGTAAGATGTTGCTTGTCTTCGTCTTCCTTGTGACGATGGAGAAGGTCGCCGACCAACCAGAGGATGCCCAGGCCGAACAGGATGCCGATAAAGGGCGGCAGGTGGGTGATGGTCTTGAATGCCGGTACGGCCACAAGAATGCCAAGACCGAGGAAGAACATCAGGTTGCGTTCGAACTCGCTGGTCTGCATGCCGTTGTCCATATCGACCTTCTCCGGGGATACGACCGGTTGTCCGCGCAGCACGTAGGCGGTAACCGCCAACGGTACGGCAAGGCTGACCACTGCAGGCAGGAAAACCGACTGCATGATGTTCAGCGTGGTGATCTGGCCGCCGATCCAGAGCATCGTCGTCGTCACGTCACCGATCGGTGTCCAGGCGCCACCCGCGTTGGCCGCGATGATGATGATGCCGGCGAAGAACAGGCGCTCGTCATGCTTGTCGAGAATCTTTTTCATCAGCGAAACCATGACGATGGTCGTCGTCAGGTTGTCGAGGATGGCGGAAAGGAAGAAGGTGACGACGCCGACCAACCACATCAGCGTCGACAACTGGGTCGTGCGGATACGCTTGGTAATGACCTCGAAGCCGTTGTGTGCGTCCACCACCTCGACGATGGTCATGGCGCCCATCAGGAAGAAGACAATCTGGGCGGTGCCCATCAGCGATTCGCCCAGTTCATGGCTGACTTTCTGGTGGTCGCCCGTGGCCATCGCGTAGATGGTCCACAACACGCCGGCACCAACAAGCGCCGAGGCGGATTTGTTGATTTTCAGCGGGTGTTCCAGCGCGATCGCCGCGTAAGCGATGATGAATACGACAACGAGTGCGGTCAGCATGTGCGTTCCTTCACAAGAATGGTGTGTAACGACAGGGCTTGCAAGGCCGAGCCGGGGCTATGGAAAATTGTCAGCGGAAAATACGGGAGGGGAAACGGCATGTCGGGAACCTCACAATTGAATTGCGTAGCGGCAATTCTAGCAAGGGGCATGCCGTCGCCCGGCCAGTCGCTCTACCTGTCGATCTATTCACACCTCCACCACGGCGACATCCACCCCAAGACCGGCAAGCCCTCTGAGACATGAAAATCTGTGCCTCGGGCCGCTGCCAGATTTCCACCCCGGCGCCATAGTCGATGGTCGCCACCATCAGGAAGGTCATGTAGAGCGCATCGAGCCAACCGGTATCCGCACCGCCCAATTGCTTATAGCCCAGCATGCCAACCACCATAATGACCGCAAAGGCGACCAGCACGATGCCGATAAGCAGGTGTGCGCGACGAAAAACTTCCCAAGTATTACCATCCGAAATCATTTGTCTTGACTCTATTGCAGCCGACCGTTACAGGTATGATCGGACGCATGTACGGCAAGCTTTTTGTGATCTTCCTGCTCTTGACTATCGCGGTGGGTGCACTCGCGGTGGCGCGGCGTTTCGGTTTGCCGGCAATGCTGGCCTACCTCGTGGTTGGCATGCTACTCGGCCCCTATGGCCTGCGCGCGCTCGAAGAGAGCCACGAGGTCGATGCCATCGCCGAATTCGGCGTGGTCTTCCTGATGTTTTCCATCGGCCTCGAATTCAACCTGCAACGCCTCAAGGCAATGCGCCACCTGGTCTTCGGCTTCGGTACCGCGCAAATGGTGCTGACCACGCTCGGCACCGGTTTGATCACCATGTATGGCTATGGTCAGGGCTGGCGCACCGGCCTGGTGGTCGGTTTTGCCGTGGCGATGTCCTCCACCGCCATTGTTGCCAAGATGCTGTCGGAACGCTTCGAGTTACATTCGCGCTCCGGGCGGCAAACCATGGGCGTACTGCTGTTCCAGGATATTGCCGTGGTGCCCTGCCTGATTCTTTTTCCGGCGCTGGCACAGTCGATCGATGCCCTGCCGCGCTCACTCTCGCTGGCGCTGGTGCAGGCGATCATCGTACTGACGATTCTGATCTGGGCCGGCCAGCGGTGGATGCGCAAGCTCTACGACACCATCGCCAAGCACCGCTCGGAAGAATTGTTCGTACTGGCGACACTGTGGATCGTCATCGGTCTCTCCTACGCCACCGGGCGCGCCGGTCTGTCGCTGGCGCTGGGCGCTTTCATCGGCGGCATGCTGATTTCCGAGACGATGTATCGCCATCAGGTCGAAGCGGATATCCGCCCCTTCCGCGACATTCTGCTCGGGCTGTTCTTCGTCACCGTCGGCATGCGCCTCGATCTGGGCTTTGTCTTCGACAATCTTG
Source organism: uncultured Methyloversatilis sp. (assembly GCA_964477575.1). Lineage (GTDB taxonomy): Bacteria > Pseudomonadota > Gammaproteobacteria > Burkholderiales > Rhodocyclaceae > Sulfuricystis. The sequence goes on along the minus strand of CAYZEA010000020.1, from coordinate 18,058 downwards.
ACCGACTGCTGATCGCGGTTGTGCTGCTGGTGGCCGGCAAGGGCGCAGTCGTCTTCCTGATTGCGCGAGCAATGAAAAGTGCCATCGACATTTCCCTGCGCACCTCGGCGCAACTGGCGCAGGGCGGCGAATTCGGCCTGGTGTTGATTGGGTTGGGATTCGAGCTGCACCTAATCGGCACCGATGTCTTCCAGGTGACGCTCGCCGCCATGCTGATCTCGATGTTCATCGCCCCCTTCCTGATCGACCGCGTTGCCATCTACTCCGGCCAACTGGCCAAGGGCGACTGGGCGCACAAGGCAAAGGCGATCTTTGACATTTCCGCCGCTGGTTTCGGCATGGAAAAACATGTGATCATCTGCGGCTACGGGCGTACCGGCGGACAGATCGCCCAGTTCCTCGCTGCCGAGAATGTAGCGTTTCTGGCCCTCGATTTCGACCCGAACCAGCTCAAACGGGCGGTTCCTGCCGGCGGCAAGCTGGTGTTCGGCAGCGCCGACCGCGACGAGGTGCTGCTGGCGGCGGGGCTCTCACGCGCCCGCGCGCTGGTGGTGGCCTATCCTGATACGCATTCGGCCGAGCGCGTGGTGCGCAAGGTACGCCAGAGCCGGCCGGATATCCCGATCATCGTGCGTGCGCCGGACGAGCATGATGTCGGCCGCCTCAAGGCGGCGGGGGCCACCGAAGTCATCCCGGAAGTGCTGGAGGGCAGCCTGATGATTGCTGCCGAGACGCTGACCCAGATCGGCGTGCCGATGGAGCGGGCGATCATTCAGGTTCGCACCGCCCGTGCCGAACGTTACGCCTCCCTGCGCGACTATTACACAACCTCCGGCCAGGTAAAACCGAAGGACGCAACAAAGCCGTAATACCGCCTTTACATTGGCAGGCGGTGGCCGTATTCTCCCTTGGTCAGCGTATCGCCGCCGAAGCGGAAATCCATGCAACGGTTCCACAACTCGCTGGCGCGACCTTTGTTTAGATGACCGGCCAGCTCAAGAATCTCGCGCAATTCGGCCTCGCCCCGCATCCGCACCTCCGCACAGGTGGAACGCTCGAAAAACACGTTGTGATACAGGCACTTTTGCCAGAACAGCGCTTCCAGTCCTTCGCTCTCGGCCAAGGGCGTAACGACCAGATCTTCGGCTTCTGGATGCGCGTGTTTCCAGTGATCGACGGTTTCGCTGGCGGTATCGATCACCCAGGAATACTTGTCGCGCGAGCCTGGATTGACAACGAAATGGATGCGGGCGTACATGGTGTCTCCGTATGGTTGTGGCGATGGAGACAATAACGCCCGTCCGCTCGGGCAGGTTGACAACGGCTACTCGCCGTCGACGAGAATCAGATGCACGCGATACGGCCCGTGGGCGCCGAGAACAATCGTTTGCTCGATGTCGCCGGTACGCGAGGGGCCGGAGATGAAATTGACCGCCCGCGGCAACTGACCAAGTTCGTTACGAGCCAGCGCAAAGGCTTCTTCCATGCCCGGCACGATGCGGCTGGCCGGCACGATGGCGACATGCGTTTCCGGCAACAGGCTAATCGCGGCAGGCGCATCCGGGCTACCGCACAGCATCAGCGTACCGGTTTCGGCGATAGCACAGAAGCAGCCGGTGATGCCGACCAAATCGGCGTCTTGTGCTGCGCAGGCGGCCACGGCGATGCCAGCCCCTGCCCAGTCAAGATCGGCCAGTTTCGGCCAAATAACGGCTTGCGTGGGCAGGCCCAGTCCGGCCAGATAACGGGCAATCGCTGCCGGCGCTTGAGCCAGCGTGGCAACCCGATCCACCGTGCTCGAATAGGCCAGCGACTTGTCGATGAGCCGTCCTGCCAGCGCCGACTTTTCCGTATCGACATACGGGCGCGGCCCTTTGGCCTTTACGGCGAGGATGGCATCGATCGCGGCGCGCGCCGCTGCTGCGTTGGTTTCATTGCGGCCAAGCTTCGCCCGCACGCGGCCAAGGATATCTTCTCGGCTGCTCATGGCCTGGTTTTCCTTTCCGCATACAGTTCCCGGAAAGTCTTGCCCTCGGGCGCAGGAAAGTCACGGCCCTTGGTCCACTCGGGAGCGGCGCTCAGCACCGCAATGCTCGCTTTGCCACCCGCCAGCCACTTGAGGTAGCGCACGCCGAACCAGGTCCCCAAAGCATAGAGGGGCGGGCAATTGGCCACCCAGGCCCAGGTTTTCAGTGCGGCACGCTCCATCCATGGGCGCAGATTATTGTCGGTCTGTTTCTCGCGCAGTTTGCGCAGCAGGTCGGGCAGCGGAATCTTGACCGGGCAGACCACGCCGCACTGATTGCACAGCGTGGCGGCATGCGGCAGGTCGATGGCATTCTCCAGCCCGGTGTACAGCGGCGTGAGTACCGAGCCCATCGGGCCGGGATAAACCCAGCCATAGGCGTGACCACCAATCGTCTGGTAAACCGGGCAGTGGTTCATGCAGGCGCCGCAGCGGATGCAGCGCAGCATCTCCTGGAATTCCGAGCCAATCACGTCGGCACGGCCGTTGTCGACCAGAATGTAATAGAAGTGTTCGGGGCCGTCGAGTTCGCCTGGCGCTTTTGTCCCCGTCAGCACCGACACGTAGTTGGAGATCGACTGACCTGTGGCCGAACGCGGCAGCAGGCGCATCAGCGTGGCGAGGTCTTCCAGCGTCGGGATAACTTTCTCGATGCCGGTGATGACCACATGCACGCGCGGCAGCGTGGTCACCATGCGGCCGTTGCCTTCGTTGGTGACCAGCGCCACCGAGCCGGTTTCGGCCACCAGGAAGTTGCCGCCCGAGATGCCCATGTCGGCGGAGAGGAAGTGAGACCGCAATACTTCACGTGCCTCACGCGTCAGCGCCGGAATCTCGGTCTTGCGCGGGGTCTTGTGGACTTTCTCGAACAGGTCGGCGACTTCGTCGAGACTCTTGTGCACCACCGGCGCAATGATGTGCGAGGGCGGCTCATTGTTGTTGATCTGCAGGATGTACTCGCCCAGATCGGTCTCGACCGGCTGGATGCCGGTGGCCTCCAGCGCCTGATTCAGGCCGGCTTCCTCGGAGAGCATGGACTTCGACTTGACCGCCTTTTTGATGCCGTGGCGCTTGCCAATCTCGGCCACATGGCGGCAGATTTCATCACCATCCTTGGCCCACAAGACCGTGGCGCCGCGTGCGGTGGCATTGGTTTCGAACTTCTCCAACCACAGGTCGAGGTTTTCCAGCACGCGATTGCGCAGTTGCTTGGCGGCTTCGCGCGTGCCTTCGAAATCGTCAATTTCCTTGATCGCAATGGCCCGTTTGTCGACGAACTTGCCTTTCGCGGTGCGCATGTTCGCCTGCAGCACCGGGTTGGCCAGCGCGGCGGCGGCGTTTTCCTTAAAGCGGTGCGCGCGCGATTCCATTATTTGGCCGTCAATACTTCGGCGATGTGGAACACGCGGGTTTCGTCATCGCCCATGCGGCGCAGCTTGCCTTCGATGTTGAGCAGGCAGCCGAGGTCGCCGCCGACAATCGCATCGGCTTCGGTGGCGACGGCGTTGGTGCATTTCTTCTCGGCAATCGCAGCAGAGATGTCGCCGAACTTGACGGAAAAGGTGCCGCCAAAACCGCAGCATTCTTCGGCGGCATTCATTTCCTTGAGTGTCACTTGCGGCAACTTGGCCAGCAGGGCGCGTGGCTGGGCCTTGATGCCGAGGCTGCGCAGGCCGGCACAGGAATCGTGATAGGTCACGCAGCCGCTGAAATGGCCGGGCAGGTTTTCCAGCTTGGCGACATTGACGAGAAAGTCGGTGAGCTCGAAGACACGGCCGGAAAGTGCCGTGGCGCGTGCGAGCCACTCTGGCTCTGCGGCGAGAATGCTTGGATATTCGTTGCGGATGTGATCGGCGCAGGAGCCGGACGGGGCGACGACATAGTCGAAACCCTCGAATTCGGCGATAACCTTTTTCGCCAGCTTTGCTGCCGAAACACGGTCGCCGCTGTTCCAGGCGGGCTGGCCGCAGCAGGTTTGGGTGGCAGGAACCGCAACTTCGCAACCGGCGGCTTCCAGCAGCTCAATCGCCGCGAAGCCGATGCGCGGACGCATCAGGTCGACCAGGCAGGTGACGAAAAAACCAACGCGCATAGGAAAAGTCGACGCTGGCAGGACGGCGCGAATTAGCTGCGTACAGGAGCGCGGACGCTGGCGACCGACTCAAGCCAGCGCTTGATGCGCTGGGCGTCGCCGATACGCGTGACCTTACCCCAGGAATCCAGCAGGATAATGATCATCGGCTTGTTGTCGAACCATGCCTGCATGACCAGACACTTGCCCGCCTCGCTGATATAGCCGGTCTTGGAAAGGCCGATATTCCATGAATCGTTCTTGACCAGCGCATTGGTATTGCGGAAGGTCTGAGGGCGCCCGCGTACGGCCACATGGTATTCCTCGGAAGTGGAAAACTCCCGAATCAACGGATACTGGTGAGCCGCATCAACAAGCTTGACCAAGTCATGGGCACTGGACACATTTTCCGGAGTCAGGCCAGTGGCGTCGGAAAAGCGGGTATCGGACAGTCCTAACTCGTGTGCCTTGCGGTTCATGGCAGCAACGAAGGCCGCACGGCCGCCGGGATAGTGACGCGACAGAGCCGAAGAGGCGCGATTTTCGGAAGACATCAGCGCCAGACGCAACATCTCTTCGCGTGAAAGCTGTGTGCCAACCGACAGGCGGGAGCCCGTACCCTTGAGCGTATCGATATCGGCCTCGCTGATGGTCAGCATTTCCGACAGGCTGGGCTGGGCATCCAGTACGACCATCGCCGTCATCAGCTTGGTGATCGAAGCGATCGGCACAATCTGATTGGCGTTTTTCTCAAACAGGACATTGCCGGTGCTTTGGTCGATCACCGCTACTGCCGAGGAAGCAAGTTTGGGTGTCTTCCCATCACTTTCAAAAGAGAGGCCATCATCTTTAATCACCGCATGCTTGATACCAGTCTTCTTCTTGACAATGCGGCTGGCCGGCTTGACCGCCTTTTTGCTCACCACCACTTTTTTCTTTGGCGCAGCGGCATGCGCTGCTTCAATGCTGCCCAAAGTACTGAAGGCAAACCCCAGCGCAGTCACCAGGGTCAATAAACGCTTGGAAGATGGTTTCATGGGCGCGCAGCGAAAAGGGTTGAACTCAGAGACGTCATGGATATTAACGAATCTAAGTCAAGAAAATTAAGGGATTAGATTTAAATTCTATACTAACTTCTCAGAAGTCGCGTCATTTCGCCTGAGCCACCTCGACCGACAGCAAGGCCGTCATATTAACAATCCGGCGCACCGTTGCGGTAGGCGTCAGGATATGCACCGGCCGCGCCGCACCAAGCAGCAGGGGGCCCACCGACACGCCACCGCCCGCCGAGGTCTTGAGCAGGTTGAAAGAAATGTTGGCGGCGTCAAGCGTCGGCATCACCAGCAGATTGGCCGGGCCGGTCAGGTTGGCATTGGGAAACACCTGATGGCGGATCTCGGGATCGAGTGCCGCATCGCCGTGCATTTCGCCTTCGACTTCGAGATCGGGGGCCTGCGCCCGCAACAGTGCCAGGGTGGCACGCATCTTCTGCGCCGTGGGCGTGTCTTCGGTACCGAAGCTTGAATGCGACAGCAGTGCGACTTTCGGCGTCAGGCCAAAGCGGCGCACCTCCTCGGCAGCCAACCGGGTCATTTCGGCAAGCTGCTGCGCCGTCGGATCGTAATTGACATAGGTATCGCCAATAAACACGGTCCGGTTCGGCAGCATCAGCATGTTGATGGCGTAGAAATGCTCGATGCCGGGCTTCTTGCCAATTACTTCGGCGATATAACCGAGATGGAGCGAATGCTTGCCGAAGGTGCCGCACAGCATCGCATCGGCGTAGTTGTGGCGGACCAGCATCGCACCGATCAGCGTGGTGCGCCGACGCATTTCCCGCTTGGCGTACTCGACGCCGATGCCCTTGCGGCAGGTCAGCTTGTAATAATCCTGCCAGAGTTCCTTGTAGCGCGGATCGGAATCCGGGTTCACCAGTTCGAAGTGTTCGCCCGGCCGTACGCGCAGGCCGTGGCGTTCAAGCTGTTTCTCGACCACCTCGGGGCGGCCGATCAGGATCGGCTTGGCCACGCCCTCCTCGCAGACGGTCTGTGCCGCCCGCAGCATGCGCTCGTCCTCGCCTTCGCAGAAGACGACGCGCGCCGGTTTCTGCTTGGCCACGACAAAGATCGGCTTCATCGCCAAGCCGGAGTGATAGACAAACTCGTTGAGCTGCTGGCGGTAGGCCGCCATGTCGGCGATCGGATGCAGGGCCACACCCGAATCCATCGCCGCCAGCGCCACGGCCGGCGCCACCTTGAGAATCAGGCGCGGATCGAAGGGTTTCGGGATCAGGTATTCGCGACCGAAACTCAGGTGGGCATTGCCATAGGCCGCCGCCACCACTTCGGACTGTTCGGCATGCGCCAGTTCGGCAATCGCGCGCACCGCCGCAATCTTCATCGGCTCGTTGATCGTCGTCGCGCCGACATCGAGGGCGCCGCGGAACATGTAGGGGAAGCACAGCACATTGTTGACCTGGTTCGGGTAATCCGAACGCCCCGTGCCGATGATGCAATCCGGTCGCACGGCCTTGGCGTCTTCCGGGAGGATTTCCGGGTCGGGGTTGGCCATCGCAAGGATGATCGGATTCTCGGCCATACCCTTGACCATTTCGGGCTTGAGTACCCCGCCGGTAGACAAGCCGAGGAAGATGTCGGCGCCAGGCATCGCATCTGCCAGGGTGCGCGCTGCCGTTTCCTGTGCGTAGCGCTGTTTCGATTCGTCGAGGTTCTGGCGACCGGTATGGATCACGCCCTTGCTGTCGCAGACGATGACGTTCTTGCGGTCGACGCCCAAGCTGACAATCAGGTCGAGACAGGCAATCGCCGCCGCGCCGGCGCCGGAACAGACCAGCTTGATCTGGGCAATGTCCTTGCCAACCACGCGCAGGCCATTCAGGACTGCGGCGGCCGAGATGATCGCCGTGCCATGCTGGTCGTCATGAAACACGGGGATACGCAGGCGCTCGCGCAGTTTCCGCTCCACCACGAAGCATTCCGGCGCCTTGATGTCTTCCAGATTGATACCGCCGAAGGTCGGTTCGAGCGCGGCGATGATGTCGACCAGTTTGTCCGGATCATGCTCGGCGATTTCGATATCGAAGACATCGATGCCGGCAAACTTCTTGAACAAAACGCCCTTGCCCTCCATCACCGGCTTGCCGGCCAGCGGCCCGATGTCGCCCAAGCCCAGCACCGCCGTGCCGTTGGAAATCACCGCCACCAGATTTTGGCGCGAGGTGTAAAGCGCCGCCGTGGCCGGATCGCGTTCGATCTCTTCGCAGGCCGCCGCAACGCCGGGAGAGTAGGCAAGGGAGAGGTCGGACTGGTTGGTCAGCGCCTTGGTCGGCGTCACGGCAATCTTGCCCGGACGCGGGTAGCGATGGTAGTGAAGTGCGGCGCGGCGCAGGGTGTCGTCCATTTGGGCTCTCCGTTTATTTTTTGTTGGGTCAGTGATTTTAGGCGCATTCACACCATGGGTAATCGGCTCATTGAGTAGCTCTATGGCAGAATCTCACCTTTAATAATAGAGCGCAGCTTGTATATGCCGTCTTGCCAGCGCCGACTTTTTGGAAAGTGGAGAATCAAATGAATCAGGCACCGGATTTTGTACGTCACGAAAAACTCAAGGCCTGGGTAGCGGAAGTCGCCGCCCAGGCCGAACTCGCCCTCAAGCGTGACTTGTTCGAACTAGCGCTGATCGACTAATGATCGTTGCCAAGCGCATGGGGGGGATTGCCCCCTTCCATGTGATGGAACTGATGGCCAAGGCCCAGGCGCTCGAAGCGCAGGGCCGCAACATCATCCACATGGAAGTCGGCGAACCCGACTTCCCCACCCCGCAGCCGATTCTGGAAGCTGCCCAGCGTTTCCTTTCGGGCGGCCACGTGCACTACACGAATGCGCTCGGCTTGTGGTCACTGCGCGAGGCGATCGCCGGCTGGTATGCCACACGTTACGGTATCGCGGTTGATCCGGCCCGCATTGTCGTCACGGCCGGAGCCTCGGGCGCGTTGCTGCTGGCGCTCGGCGCGCTCACCAATCCCGGAGACGAATGGCTGCTGCCCGACCCCGGCTATCCCTGTAACCGCCACTTCGTGCGCTTTTGCGAAGGCGTGCCGCAGGCATTGAACGTTACAGCCGCGACGAATTTCCAACCCACACCTGAAAATGTCGGCGCTGGCTGGACGGCAAAAACCAGAGGGTTGATGGTCGCCTCGCCCGCCAATCCGACCGGCACCCTGATTGACCACGAGTCATTGCGCAAGCTATGGCAGGCCGTGCGCTTTCGCGGCGGCACGCTGATTGTTGATGAGATTTATCATGGCCTGACCTATGACCGTGACGCCCGAACCGCACTGGAAATCTCCGATGACATCATTGTCATCAACAGTTTCTCGAAATATTTCGGCATGACCGGCTGGCGGCTCGGCTGGCTGGTCGTACCGCCCGGTCTGGTTCGCGATGTCGAGAAGCTGGCGCAGAACCTGTTCATTGCACCCTCGACGCCCGCACAGCATGCCGCATTGGCTGCGTTTGCGCCGGACACAATCACCATCCTCGAGCAGCGGCGCGCCGAATTTCGCGCCCGCCGCGACCGCTTGTTACCGGGCCTGCGTCAACTCGGCTTCGGCATTGCAGCCGAACCACAAGGTGCTTTTTACATTTATGCCGATATCGGCGCACTGGCCCAGGATAGTTTCAAGCTTGCTGAGACCCTGCTCGAACAGGTGGGGGTAGCGGCTACACCAGGGCTCGATTTTGGCGACAACGCCCCGCAGCACCACATGCGCTTTGCCTATACCGTCGCGGAAGCACAACTGATAACCGGGCTGGAGCGCATCGCAAGCTGGCTGCACCAATAAAAAAGGGGAGGCTATAAATACAGCCTCCCCTTGGCGATCGAACGTCGATCAGGAGGGACGCGAGCCCGTCGGGAACGGCCAAGCAGCGGCCGGATTCAGCGAGGACTTGATGCCAGGTGCAGCGGCGGTCGAGGGTGCAGCAGCAGGTGCGGTAGCAGGCTTCTTAGCGGCCGGCTTTGCTGCGGGTTTCTTTGCCGCAGGCTTGGCAACTGCAGCTTTCTTGGCAGCGGGTTTAGCGGCAGCAGGCTTCTTCGCCGGTGCAGCTTTCTTGACTGCCGGCTTTGCAGCGGGTTTGGCAACTGCGGCCTTCTTCGCTGGCGCAGCTTTCTTGCCTGCCGGCTTCGCAGCAGGTTTGGCAACTGCGGCCTTCTTCGGTGCAGCTTTCTTGACTGCCTTGACTGCCGGCTTCGCAGCGGGTTTGGCAGCTGCGGCCTTCTTCGGTGCAGCTTTCTTGACTGCCGGCTTCGCAGCGGGTTTGGCAGCTGCGGCCTTCTTCGGTGCAGCT
>CAYZEA010000020.1:0-8492 GCA_964477575.1 uncultured Methyloversatilis sp. | reverse complement strand
TTCTTGACTGCCGGCTTCGCAGCGGCCGTTTTCTTCGGTGCAGCTTTCTTGGCCGCCGGCTTTGCAGCAGCGGCCTTCTTCGGTGCAGCTTTCTTAGCCGCCGGTTTTGCAGCAGTTACCTTCTTTGCCGCCGCCGGCTTCTTGGCTTTCTTCTCTTCAGCCATGGTGAACCTCCAATGCATGTTTGTGGAAAGGAAAACAAACAACCCGCCTACTACAACACGGATTATTCAACAACGCCGGCGGACCGGAATCGAAGAATTCGAGTGCTTTCATGGCCCATCCCTTGGTTTGAACAAGTCGGCATGAAGCAGCGGCAGAAGGGGCAAGAGCGAACTCAGGGTTGAGTTCGTCAACGTCAGCGGCGAATCCTATCGCGCCTACCTGCATGCCCTCTCCTCTTGAATGGATTGTGGGGATCACCAACAGCATGACCTACTAGATGTAGTAGGTCTACGGGTATTTGACACTAATGGTAGTAGTTCGAAATTTTCAATGCAAGACAAATTGCCTATGGCATCGCCAACCCAGCGCGAGCGTTGCGATGACACTACGTCCTGTCCGTCGCGCAAGTCAAATGGTCAGGCTTGCGCGCAACCGATGCCAATCGAAATGCGGTCCGGGGTCCGTCTTGCGCGCTGGTGCGATATCGGCATGGCCAATGCAGGTCGCAATCGGGTAGATCGCCCGCAATCCCACTGCCAGTCTGCTAAGCGCGACATACTGCGCATCTGCATAATCGCTGACATCGTCGCCTTCAAGCTCGATGCCGATTGAAAAATCGTTACAGCGCTCACGCCCCTGCCAGCAGGAACTGCCCGCATGCCAGGCGCGCGACAGGCAGGACACGAACTGGACTACCGTACCATCGCGGCGAATGAAGAAATGCGCCGACACGCGCCGCGCCGCGATGGTGGCGAAGTAGGGGTGCCCTGTCGCATCGAGGGAGTTCGTAAAAAATTCGATAACCGCATTGCTGCCGAACTCGCCGGGCGGCAGGCTGATGGCGTGAATCACCAACAGGTCGATCTGCGTACCGGCAGGCCGCTCATCGTGGTTCGGACTGGGGATGCACCGACACGCCGGTATCCATCCTACGGCATCCGGCTGCCACCGCAACTCGCCCATAGTTTCGCTCATGGTGTCGGGTCGTTCAGGCCAAGACGCTCCATGCGATAACGCAGGGAACGGAAACTCACGCCAAGAAGGCGTGCTGCCACCGTACGATTAAAACGGGTTTTGTTGAGCACCAAGAGAATCGCCTGCCTTTCCTGGGCATCCAAATAATCCTGCAGGGACTGACCGCCAAACTCCCCGAACTCGCCAGACTCTGCCGTCTCGCCAGCGCCGACTTTTGTCACCTGCAACTGCAGATCCTGAACATCGATACTACCGGCACCATGCAAGGCCAAAGCGCGCTCGAGGATGTTCTCAAGTTCGCGTACGTTGCCAGGAAAATCATAGGCCTGCAGCGCTTCAAGCGCACGGGAAGTGACTACAGGAAGCGGGTCTGTACTCGTCGCCACCAGCTTCCTCAAAACATGGGAAACCAGCACCGGAATATCCTCGCGGCACTCGCGCAGGGCGGGCATCTGGATCTCGATCACATTGATGCGGAAAAATAGATCCTGGCGAAACCGGCCTTCATCCACCAATCGGCGCAAATTTTGATGGGTCGCACAGATGATGCGCACATTCACCGGATCTTCGCTGGTAGCGCCCACGCGTCGCACCCGTTTTTCCTGAATGGCCCGTAACAGCTTGACCTGCATGGCCAGTGGCAGATCGGCCACCTCATCCAGAAACAAGGTGCCTCCATCCGCGGCCTGGAAGAAGCCTTCGCGCTCGGCTTCCGCGCCGGTAAAAGCCCCCTTGCGGTAGCCGAAGAACTCGCTCTCCATCAAATTTTCCGGAATGGCCCCGCAGTTGACGGCGATAAAGGTGCCCTGGCTGCGCGCACTCTCGCGGTGGATCAAACGTGCGGCCAACTCCTTGCCGCTACCCGACTCGCCCGAAATGTAGATAGGTGCCTCGCTACGCGCCACCTTGGCAATCATGCTGCGAATCTGCGCCATCGGAGGAGAATTTCCGGTCAGTTCGCACTCGCGGCCAGGTGGCGTCTCCCGGCTCTCGGGCAGCGCCAGGGCAGACTTGACCAATGTGCGCAACTGCGCAAGCGAAACCGGTTTCGAGAGGTAATCGAACGCGCCGGCTTTAAGGGCTGCCACGGCATTTTCCGTGCTGCCATGGGCCGTGATCACGGCGACCGGTACCGTAGGGCAGGTGGCCTCGATGTGTCTCACCAGTTCGATGCCATCGCCATCGGGCATGCGCATGTCGGTCAGACAGAGACGGTAGGCATACTGTTCGAGCAGGCGACGCGCCTCGGTAATATTGGCGGCACAGTCGCAGGCCAGACCCATCCTCGCAAGCGTCATGTCGAGCAGCTCGCGGATATCCGATTCGTCATCCACCACCAGCACGCGAATCTTTTCAGTCATGTCTCGGTGTCATCCTGTCCGGAAAATTGGCATGTGCAAGCACATGATAGGCAGAAATGTGCGCCCGGCGCATTGTCGCGCAAGACGAGCTGGGCGCCATTCGCCTCGGACAATTCGCGCGCAATATACAAACCCAGCCCGGTACCACTCGCCCGCGTTGTGAAGAAGGGTTCGAAAACCTTGCCCCGTACCTCCGCATCGATACCCGGACCATCATCGATGATGTCAAGTTCGACACGGTCTACCGCCTCGTTCAGCGTACCGATGACGCGGATAGCACCTGCCAGTAAACTGGCATGCTGCAATGCATTACCGATCAGATTGGCCAGCACGCGATGCAAATGGCCGCGATCGAAGCAAATGCCGAGTTCGCCAGCCAATTCGAGCGATACGCGCTGTCGCACGGCCGGATCCGACAAGCTCAGCTCGTCCAGCAACGAGTCGATGACCGAAGCAAGCGCCAATTGCTCGGGGCAGGCGCGATCGCGCCGTCCAAGTTCCATGACTTCCGAAACAAGCCGGTTTAGCCGTCTCACATTATCGCCAATCATATGCGTCAGACGGATGGCCCCCGGACCATCCGGTGCCTCGCCAAGCAATTCGGCCGCCTGGCTGATGGCAGCCAGCGGGTTACGAATCTCGTGAGCCAGATTGGCGGTTAGCCTCCCCAAAGCAGCCAACTTCAACTGTTGGGCTTCCCGCTCAAGCTTGCTCATGTCTTCGAGAAAGATCAGGGCGTTCCCGCCTTCGCCGGGCGGCAGGAAGCGTACGCGCAAGGCTCGGCCTGTCTTTGGAATGCGCAACACCATCTCGGACTCGCCGCCGTGAGAGCGTCGCGCGAAATACTCATTGACCAGTGGTCCGGCATAATTCGCCAGCATTGTCGAAGCGGGCTCATTCAACCCAACCAACAACAGAGCTTGCGGATTGGCTTGGCGGACGCGCCCCGTCGCATCGACCACCAGCACGCCGTCCTGCATGTCGCGAATCACGCGTTCATTGATGTGCATCTGGTCGGCCAGCTCAATGCCGCGCTTTCGCGCAAGCTCCTCATTCGCAACCACGCGCCGTGCCAGTAATCGGGCCGCAATGGCAGAGCCGAAAAATCCGATGCTGGTCAGGCCGGTTCGAAAAAAGTCGGCAATATCCCCGCTCAGGTGTATCACTCGATAGGCCTGTTCGAACAGCAAGGTCAGCGTTGCAAAAGCCGCGTAGAACAAGACCATCCGTCCCTGCCCCACCAGACCCGCGCCGACGAGCACCACCAGGATCATCATCGCAATGCCGCTTTTACCGCCGCCACTCGCATACAGCAACAAAGTCAGCAACAGGATATCGGCGGCCACCTGAAGACTGAGTTGCAAACCAAATGCCTGACGCCAAATTCTCAAGGCAACCAGCGACATCGCCGCCAAGCTCAAATAGGCCACGCAAGTCCAGAGAAACAGATTAGGACTTTGTCCGCCAATCGTGAATTCGCTAGGAAACCACAAACTCATGCCGAGGAACATCCCGGCCACGATCAGGCGATAGTAGGAGAAGTAGCGCAGCGAACGCCAAAGAGACTCATCCAGAGTTTCATCGGGAATGGCCCGATACCTGAATCGCTGAGTTGGGGACTCAGCGAGGGCCGGCACGGCGATGCTCATCGCAACAATAGTGGATATCAACGCCCTGAAATGATTCGCTAGCGGGAAAGCGGATGCCACAGTGCGCGCAACTCACCATGTTTTCCGGGGCGGAGGGCGTCTGCGGCTGATTGGTGAACCGGTTTCCATTGCTTTTCCGGTAGAGCCAGACGGCTACGGCAATCAGCGCGATAAATAGCAGAAACTTAAGCATGGCACGCGTCCCTGATACGGCCAACAAGCAGCGGCTAGATTCAAGTGATGTTGGTCGGGGTGAGAGGATTCGAACCTCCGACTCCTGCGTCCCGAACGCAGTACTCTACCAGGCTGAGCTACACCCCGACTTCACTCCTGATGCGCTACTCCATCAGGTATTACAACAACCACAGCAAACCTGTCACGATCAATTCATCGATCTCTGGTAACTGCGTAATCTGCTAATTCTAGCAGAGCATTTTGATAATTTGCTTTCGGGAGGGTCGCAATGGCTTGTTTGGCTAGTTCGACTTCTCTAATAGCAACCTCACGCGCCGCCGCCAGCCCACCCGTTTCGCGCACTATTTTTATGATGGCCGAAAAATCGGCGCGTCCTCCGCTTTCAATCGCATGGCGGACGCTCTCAGACTGCGCTGCATTGCCATGCTTAATGACATGTATCAGAGGAAGAGTCGGCTTCCCCTCAGCCAGATCATCGCCAAGACTCTTGCCGATTGAGGACTCATCGCCTGAATAATCGAGTACATCGTCAATAATCTGAAATGCAGTCCCCAAGTGCATGCCATAGGCAGCCAAACCATGCTCAACAGTCTCATCGCTATTGCCAAGAAGTGCGCCCACACGCGCTGCTGCCTCGAATAGCTTGGCCGTCTTGTAACGCACCACCTGCAGATATTCGTTCGTATCGATATCGGCATTATGGCAATTCATCAACTGAAGAACCTCTCCCTCTGCAATGATATTGGTCGCATCGGCCAATACTTGCATGATGCGCATGTTGCCTGCCTCAACCATCATCTGAAAGGCCCGCGAGTACAGAAAGTCCCCAACCAAAACACTCGCCGCGTTGCCAAATTGCGCATTGGCGGTTTCGCGTCCCCGCCGAAGCGAAGACTCATCGACGACATCGTCGTGCAGCAAGGTGGCAGTATGGATGAATTCAATTACAGCCGCCATCGCGTGGTGATGGGGGCCGCCGTAGCCTACGGCACCTGCGGCTAGCAATACCAAGGCGGGCCGCATGCGCTTTCCCCCTCCCGCCACGATGTACTCTGCTACCTGTCGTACCAATACGATTTCCGAGTGAAGTCGCGCCCGTATGACGGTGTCGACCATCTGCATGTCACTCTGAATGAGCGCATATATGTTTGAAAGGTTTTGGTTCATGTTCGAATTTTGCAGTTGCTGGCTTTTCATCAACCTGTCAATCGTTTATTGACCAATTTGACGACGTTCAGTATCATAGCGGGTTCTTCGATTCAATCTTATTGGAGTTCAACATGTATGCGGTCATAAAAACCGGCGGCAAGCAATATCGCGTCGTTGCCGGCGAAAAAATCAAAGTAGAACAGATACCGGCAGATGTGGGCACCGAGGTTACACTTGATCAGGTTTTAATGGTGGGCGAAGGAGAGAGCGTCAAGATTGGCGCACCCTTCTTGGCCTCTACCGCTGTCACCGCCAAGGTAATTGCTCAGGGGCGTCATCCCAAGGTCAATATTTTCAAGATGCGTCGGCGCAAGCACTATCGCAAGAGCCAGGGGCATCGCCAGAATTTTACGGAACTCGAAATCGTCGGCATTCAGGCCTGATGATTTGCTAGGAGAAAACCATGGCACATAAAAAAGCAGGCGGTAGTTCACGTAACGGTCGCGACTCTGAGTCTAAGCGGCTGGGTGTAAAGCGTTATGGCGGTCAAGTTGTTTCCGCTGGGAGCATCATCGTCCGTCAGCGCGGCACGCAGTTTCATCCGGGGGAAAATGTCGGCATTGGTAAAGACCATACGCTCTTTGCCAAGACCACTGGCACCGTTCTTTTTCTTGTAAAAGGCGCTACGCAACGCAAGTACGTAAGCATCGTTCCCGCAAGCTAACGCATCTGGACTGGACATTAAGCCCTATCCAAACCGGATGGGGCTTTTTTATTTGCGATGAAATTCTTTGACGAAGCCATCATCACTGTCGCTGCCGGAAACGGCGGTAACGGTGCTGTTTCTTTCCGTCGCGAGAAGTACATACCGCGAGGGGGGCCCGATGGTGGCGATGGCGGTCATGGCGGCGATATATTGATCGTCGCTGATCGCAATTTGAATACGCTGATCGATTATCGATATACGCGTAACTACCGCGCCCAGCACGGCGAAAATGGGCGCGGTGCTGATTGTTTTGGTAAGGGTGGAGCTGACCTGATTCTGCGGGTACCAGAAGGCACGATGATTCATGATGCCAGCACGGGTGAGTTATTGGCAGATCTGGCCACAGATGGATGCCAAACCATCGTTGCCAAAGGCGGGGCTGGCGGACTAGGTAATCTACGCTTCAAATCAAGTGTTAACCGTGCGCCACGCCAGTCGACTCCAGGTGAAACAGGAGAGTACCGCGAGCTAAGGCTTGAACTCAAAGTACTCGCTGATGTTGGCCTCCTTGGACTACCCAATGCGGGTAAGTCTACATTTATTCGTGCTGTTTCAGCAGCGCGGCCCAAAGTGGCTGACTATCCATTCACTACGCTGCAGCCAAATCTTGGCGTCGTGCGTATCGGAGCCAATCAAAGTTTTGTCATAGCCGACATTCCTGGTCTCATTCGCGGTGCATCGGAGGGGGCGGGCCTAGGCCACCGTTTCCTCAAGCATTTACAGCGTACCAGAATCCTTTTGCATATCATCGATGCGGCGCCGTTAGATCCCGATGTAGATCCAATAGCTGATGCTAAAGCCATTGTTCAGGAACTTCGCAACTACGACGAAGGGCTTTACGCAAAACCGCGCTGGTTCATTCTCAATAAAATCGACATGATTCCTGAGGATGAGCGCCCTGTCCGGCTCAACTCTTTAATTGAGGCACTAAGCAAGCTTGGCAAGGATATTCCTGTTTTCACTGTTTCCGCCTTCACAGGAGAAGGATGCACATCGGTTTGCCAGGCTGTCATGAACTTTCTTGAGGCACAAGCTTCCAATGCGTAGTACGGTTACCGAGAGCAAGCGTATCGTTGTCAAAGTAGGAAGTGCCCTTGTAACCAACAATGGTGCTGGTCTTGATGAAGCGTTCATTCTGAATATCGCGAAGCAAATTTCTGTCATTCATCAAAGTTCGCGCCAAGTCATTCTGGTTTCTTCTGGGGCCATTGCTGCTGGTCTTAAGCGCCTTGGCTGGACTATGCGCCCAAATGCCATTCATGCACTACAAGCAGCAGCTGCAGTTGGGCAAATGGGTCTTGCACAGAGTTATGAAACCGTCTTCAGTCAGCATGGGCTCAAAACCGCGCAAATATTGCTTACTCACGATGATTTGGCTGATCGCAGGCGCTATCTGAATGCAAAATCCACTTTGACGACCCTCCTTGAATTGGATGTCATTCCCATCATCAATGAAAACGATACTGTTGTTACTGAAGAAATTCGTTTTGGTGATAACGATACCTTGGGTGCATTGGTCGCGAATCTTATTGAAGCAGAGCTTCTCATTATCTTGACTGACCAAAAAGGCCTCTACTCCGCCGATCCGCGTCAGCAGCCTGATGCCATGTTGATTACCGAAGGTGATGCTGAAGACAAGTCCTTTGAGGCGATGGCAGGTGGCGCAGGAAGTTCGATCAGCAAAGGTGGAATGATCACCAAAATCCGTGCCGCTCAACGCGCAGCCAAAAGTGGGGCGCACACGCTGATCGTCAGCGGTCGGGAGACAAACTCGCTTGTACGCGCTGCAAATGGTGAGTCTATTGGCACTTTTCTTCGTGCCAACACGTCACCCCTAGCTGCTCGCAAGCAGTGGTTGGCTGACCACTTGAGATTCGCCGGTGCAGTTGTATTAGATGGGGGTGCTGTAAGCGCACTGAGGTCAGGTAAAAGTCTGCTCGCCATTGGGGTTCGCGAGATCCGCGGAGAATTCGAGCGTGGCGCGGCTATTTCATGCATTGACACTCAGGGCAACGAGATAGCACGCGGACTTTCCAACTATTCGAGTACAGAAGCCGGCAGGATTGCAGGTCACCCGAGCCATGAGATTGAGCAGATTCTCGGTTATCTCGAAGAGTCAGAGCTCATTCATCGCGACAATCTTGTGCTGATGTAGTTAATCCAATTTACCCTAACCGTAGAAGCGACAAAGCCCGCCAATTGGTAAATTGGCGGGCTTTGTTTTGTGTGGGT
>CAYZEA010000019.1:0-58787 GCA_964477575.1 uncultured Methyloversatilis sp. | reverse complement strand
GCTGCAGGCCGACGGCGGCACGCGCTGCGCCTCGATCACCGGCGCCTGCGTGGCGCTGCACGACGCGCTCGCCGGCCTCGTCGCCGCCGGAAAACTGCCGGCGCATCCGATGCGCGACTTCGTCGCCGCCGTCTCGGTCGGCATCGTCGCTGGCACGCCGGTACTCGACCTCAACTACGACGAGGATTCGGGCTGCGACACCGATATGAACGTGGTGGTCACCGGTGCCGGCGGTATGGTCGAAATTCAGGGCACCGCCGAAGGCGCACCCTTCACCCGCGCCGAACTCGATGCACTGCTGGTGCTGGCGCAAAAAGGCATCGGCGAAATCATTACCGCGCAAAAGTCGGCGCTGGCGGGACGGCAATCGTGAAACAAATCGTCCTCGCTTCCAACAACGCCGGCAAACTGCGCGAGTTCGCCCAGATGCTCGCCAAGGTGGATATCGAAGTGCTGCCGCAAGCGCACTTCAAGATTCCAGAAGCCGAAGAGCCGCACGTCACCTTCGTCGAGAACGCGCTCGCCAAGGCGCGCCACGCCGCGAAGCTCACCGGCCTGCCGGCGCTGGCCGACGACTCGGGCATCTGCGTCACGGCGCTCGGCGGTGCGCCCGGCGTGTTCTCGGCACGTTTCGCGGGAGAACCAAAATCCGACGAGCGCAACAACCAGAAGCTGATCGCCGACCTGCAAGGCAAGACGGATCGCCGCGCCCACTACGTCGCGGTGCTGGTATTTGTCCATCATGCCGACGACCCGCAACCGATCATCTGCGAAGGCGAGTGGCACGGCGAAATCATCGACACGCCGCGTGGCGCCAACGGCTTCGGTTACGACCCCTACTTCCTCGTGCCCGACCTGAACCAGACCGCCGCCGAAATCGCCGCCGAGGAGAAGAACAAGCGCTCCCATCGCGGCAAGGCATTGGTGCAGTTGATGGAACGGCTGAAGCTCGACGTTTGATCCCAATTCACGCCGTCCCGCCAGTCCCGGAAAAGGGATTCCCTTCGGTCACGCCGACATTTCAAACCGTCCCGCTCTCACTCTACGTCCACTGGCCGTGGTGTGTCAGGAAGTGTCCCTACTGCGATTTCAACTCGCATGAATCAGCGCCGCAAGAGGCTGCTTATCACGATGCACTGATTGCCGACCTTGAGGCCGCGCTGCCATTGATCTGGGGCCGGCCGATCATTTCGGTGTTCATCGGCGGCGGCACACCGAGCCTGATGTCAGGCGCCACCGTCGATGCGCTGCTGGCGGCGCTGCGCATGCGTCTGCCGCTGCTGCCCGAGGCTGAAATCACCCTCGAAGCCAATCCCGGCACCGTTGAAGCGTCGCGCTTTGCGGCCTATCGCAACGCTGGTGTGAACCGCCTCTCGCTCGGCATCCAGAGTTTTGATAACACCAAACTCTCTGCACTGGGTCGTATCCACTCGGGCGACGAAGCACAGCGGGCCATCGACATCGCGCAAAAGCACTTTGAACGCGTCAATCTCGACCTGATGTACGCGCTACCGGAACAAACGCTGGCCGAAGCGCAGCGCGATCTCGGCACGGCCATCGCGACCGGCGTCTCGCACCTCTCTGCCTACCACCTGACGCTGGAACCGAACACCCCCTTCCACCACGCCCCGCCGCCACTGCCCGACGACGATCTCGCCGCCGACATGCAGGACATGGTCGAGGAAACACACGCCACCGCCGGCTACCAGCACTATGAAACCTCGGCCTTCGCCAAGGCAGGGCAGCGTTGCCAGCACAATCTCAACTACTGGGGCTTCGGCGACTATCTCGGCATCGGTGCCGGCGCGCACTCGAAACTTTCCGATCACACGGGCATCCGCCGCGAGGCACGGCCGCGCCACCCGAAAGACTATCTCGCCGATCCGACCACACGCGACTGGCAGCCAGTTGCGCCAGAAGACCTGCCCGGCGAATTCATGATGAACGCGCTGCGCCTCACCGATGGCGTGCCGCTGACATGGTTCAGCGAGCGTACCGGCCTGCCGCTCACCGCCATCGAAAAGTCGGCGCTGGCAGGACGGCAAGAGGGGCTACTCGAAGTGGCGGAAAACCGGTTAAGGCCAACCGCACAGGGGCAGCGTTTTCTCAATCGGCTGATTACGCTGTTTCTCGACGCCTGAACAGCACATCCCAGACACCGTGACCGAGGCGCAGGCCGCGTGCCTCGAACTTGGTCTGCGGGCGCCACTCGGGTTGCGGTGCAAACCCCGCTACCGTGTTTTGCAGCAACGGTTCGCCGCTCAATACCTCGAGCATCTGCTGCGCATATTCCTCCCAGTCCGTCGCGCAGTGCAGATAGCCACCCGGCGCCAGACGCGAGGCCAGCAGCGCAACGAAGGGCGACTGGATCAGCCGGCGCTTCTGCTGGCGCTTTTTCGGCCACGGATCGGGAAAGTAGATGTGGATGCCGGCCAACGCGTTTTCCGGAATCATGTCGCGCACCACTTCAACGGCATCGTGGCGCACCACGCGCAGGTTGGTCAGTTCGCGCGTAGCGATTTCCTTGAGCAGGCTGCCGACGCCCGGCGCATGCACCTCGATGCCGATATAGTTGTTCTGGGGATGGGCCGCCGCAATGATCGCGGTCGTCTCGCCCATGCCGCAGCCGATCTCAAGGAAGGTTGGCGCATGGCGTTCAAACGCCGTGGCGAAATCAAGTGGCGCGACCGCATAAGGAATACCGTAACGTGGCATGCCTTCATCGAAGTAGCGCTGCTGGGCATTCGAGACGCGACCCTGACGCAACACGAAGCTGCGGATCGGGCGCTGGGAAATTGGGGTATTGAGGGTGTCGGGGGTATCGCTCATGGCTTCGGTTCGACCTTCAAGAGTTCTTCGTAGCGTTTGGCCAAGTCATAGCGCGACTGGGCCAGTGCTTCGGCAAACGTGGCGCAGGCCGGCTCTAGCTGCACGGGCGGCAGGGCCAACGCCTGCTTGAGTCCCAGCACCGCCGCCAGCGCATCCGGCAGTGCAGCTTCTTCGCCAAAGTAATGCTTTGCCAGCACGCGGCCGGCGTTCAGGATGTGCGGCAGCTCACGCTCATGCCACGCAACCCAGGCCTCGGCCGCATCACCCTTGCCTGCTTGACTGCAGGCATGTGCCAGCAGGCGCGCGCCATGGGCGATGCCCCACAAGCGCTGCGCGGCGAGAATCTCGGGCTGATCGAAGGCATATTGCGCTTGCGCCGTGCCGGCCCAGCAGGTGGCCGCACAGGCAAGTGCCAGCGCGTACTTCACGAACCAATCATGCCTGTCGTCGGTGAGCTCGGGCTGGCGGTGTAGAACTTCTTCGGCATGCGCCCCGCCAGGAAAGCCTCACGCCCCGCTTCAACGGCTTTTTTCATCGCGCCGGCCATCAGCACCGGGTTCTTCGCGCCAGCAATCGCCGTATTCATCAGTACGCCATCGCAGCCAAGCTCCATCGCAATGGCGGCATCCGACGCGGTGCCGACACCGGCATCGACAAACACGGGTACCTTGGCCGCGTCGATAATCAATTTCAAATTCCACGGGTTGAGGATGCCCATGCCCGAGCCGATCAACGAGGCAAGCGGCATCACAGCCACACAGCCGATGTCTTCGAGCAGCTTGGCCTGAATCGGGTCATCCGAGCAATAGACCATGACCTGAAAACCATCCTTGACCAGTGTTTCGGCCGCTTTCAGCGTCTCGGGCATATTGGGGAAGAGCGTGTCCTTGTCGCCGAGCACCTCAAGTTTTACCAGCGAATGGCCATCAAGCAGCTCGCGCGCCAGGCGCAGGGTGCGCACCGCCTCGTTGGCCGAATAGCAGCAGGCGGTGTTGGGCAGATAAGTGTATTTCGACGGCGGCAGCGCATCCAGCAACGAAGGCTGGCCGGGCTCCTGGCCGATGTTGGTGCGACGGATGGCGACCGTGACAATCTCGGCGCCGCTCGCCTCGACGGCACGGCGCGTCTCGTCGAAATCCTGGTATTTGCCGGTACCGACGAGCAGGCGCGAAGTGTAGGCCTTGCCGGCGAGGGTGAGTACGTCTTGCATGATGTCCTTTCTAGCCGCCGCCGACGGCGACGACAATTTCAAGCCGATCACCCGCGACGAGGGGCGTTGCGGCATGCTGGCTTTTCGGCACAATTTCGCCATTGCGTTCCACCGCAACCCGCTTGCCGGCCAAGCCTTCTGCCGCCAGCAATTCGGCGACGCTGAGCGGGTTGGCAAACTGTCTGGGGGCGCCGTTGAGGATGATTTCGATCATGCGCCAATTTTACCTTTACAATTTGCCCCTCCAACGTGAGCAAGCGCGCGGGTGTCGTATAACGGCATTACCTTAGCTTCCCAAGCTAATGAAGAGGGTTCGACTCCCTTCACCCGCTCCACCTCCCAAATAATCAGGGAGTTAGCGCAGTCAACCGGGTCAAAGTGCAACGTCGTGTCCAACCACTGGGAGACGACCTATGCCAAAAGGCCAGACTGCCTGCCCGTACATCTTCAAACGCGGCTCGCTTTTCTATTTTCGTTTTGTATTTCCGGACCGGCTCGCTATGCTCATTGGGCAACGCGAACTCAGGCTGGCACTTCGTACCGGATACCGGGCCACGGCAATACGTCGGGCCATCCGACTGTCGGCAAGCCTGCAAGACATCGCGGCATCCACTTGCCCGGAGAAGAACATGGACCCAACACAACTCGAAACCCTGGTGCGCAGCTACATCGCCCGCGCCCTGGATGAACGCGAAGACTGGCGCAGCACCCATCACCCACTCCCCGACAGCGAAATCGTCAACGAACTGCTCGCCCTCGAATACCTCGAAAGCGACTACCGCGAACAACTGCGCCAGCACGACTACAGCCGCATTCGCGGCAGCGCCCGGCAACTGCTCAACGAATCCGGCATCGACATCCCGGAAGACCAACCCGCCTTCTGGCGTTTCTGCCGCAACCTGCTCAAAGCCGGGGCACAAATCCACCACACCGAAATCCGCCGCACCTTGGGCGAATACGATGACATCCTTCTCCAGAGCGTAGCACCCACACCAGCCGCTCCCGTACCCCAAGTCAAGCTCTCGGAGGTCATTGCCCAATTCACCGCCGACCACCTGCAAGCCAACCGCTGGCAGGCTAAAACCCAAACCGACAATGCCGCCATGTTTCGGGATTTCATGGAGATCGTCGGCGATGTGACCATCGATCAATTAACCAAGGAGCTGGTCCGCCAATATCGCCAAGCCGTCCGGCAATTACCAAAGTCGACGACCACAAAGGACAGCCTTGGCGGAAACTGACGGTAAAGGCAAATCGTCCCGAATTTACCCACCTCGTCGACCGCATCGGCCACGCAGAAAGTTTGACGCTGCCGGCACACGTGGAATTGAAAGACCCCGCCGATGCCCTTGAGTCCGCTGTAAGGCGAGCAGGTGCCCATGAGCTTGGCGCAGAAACGGGATTTAGCGCCTACGTGTATCGCCACGCCATGGCAGCCGACTTGAAAGCGGACAAGGTAGACCGGGAAGACATCGCCTTAGTGCTTGGTCATTCTGTAACGGAAACCTCGTCCCTCTATGGTTTCTGGCAAGGCGGCACCGCTGGTGTGCGTCAGGTGGTGGCAGAAGCCCCGCGCGAAGTCAGGATAAACAACTGGCATGGAAAGGTCGCCGCACCACCGCCAATCGAACCGACCCCTACGGCATCCCCTCTGCCGTTCTCGCATCCACCCACCAGAAGAATGGATACGCCGTCCTCCGCGCAACCCGCCTTCCCGGCCAAGGACGAACCAAGGCCGTACTGAACAACCGGTCTCAATCAACAAACAGTTCCAGCGGCACGCCAAACCGCGCCGCAAGGGACTTGGCTTGGCGCAGATTGATCCGGCGCTTGCCGGAGAGAACCTCCGACACCTTGGCCTGATTACCGATTTCCGGCAGATCGGATTGACACAGGCCATCGCGCGCCATGAAGAAGGCCAACACCTCGACGGCAGTCATCCCCTCCGGCATGGGCACATGCTTGCGCTCCCAGGCGGCAACCAATTCGCCCACCATTGCCGCCAGTCCAGCCAGCGGGTGGGATTCGTCCGCGCCTCCCGCATCCAGAATCGCATCGAGCGATTCCACCAGGGATTGAAACTCCGTTTCGTTGGTCGCGGGCGTCAACAATGGGGCGACATAGCTCCAATGCGCCAGCGCCGTATCCAGTCGTGCATTCATTTCCACTCTCCTTTGTCGTACGCACGATGAGTCATCACGGCCCGGATAAACAGCTTCCGGGTATTGAAGTGAATCGCCGCGATCAGCCGCAACTTGTTGCCACCGATGTCGAACACGAACTTGTCGCCCACCTTGTCCACGGCGGGGAAACATGCCTTGACCTCGGCAAAATTGCGCCACATCGCGCGCTTCGCCAACCGATACCACTGGTCGAGCGCACCATGGCACGCCGGATGTTCCGCCTGGGCCTGAACGATTTTGGCGTGCGAGACGATATGCATGGTCGCCATTGTATCCCAATATGGGATTGTACTGCATATCTGCTCGGCGCTTTCACGCCCTTCCCAACGTCGCCAAAGGGTTCCACCTTTCGGCGCGTTTGTTCCGGGCGTGGAAGAGCGCCGATGGCGCTCGCGTGGTTGCCGCTAACGCGACTCGCCCCGTCGGTCATACGCTACGCTCCTGACCGCCAGGACGACCACCCCGCACATTATCCGACGGGGTGAGTCCGTCGGATAATGTGACACAGGCAGCCGGCATTACCTTCCGCAGGGACGCCTTTCGGGCGTCCAGCTAGGGTTGCCGGCCCAAGCTTTCGTGCATGGCCGCCTCACCGGAAACCGGAGCCGGCGGACATGCACTTCCATGAGACGACCGGTCGTCGGCCTTATGTTGAGCTCCACATAAGGCCGATTATGTAGATGCCTCTATTATGTTGAGCTATGTGCGGCGTCGTGCGCCAACCGCTCTACTGGAGCGGAAGGCGTCGATTTCGCACTCCACATAATCAGAGCGTGCGCAGGAAGTCGATCAGTGAGTCTGGCGCCCGATAGCGCCGGAGCTTTGTTTCTGGCTCTTGAAGCCTGGCCAGTGCGCGTTCTTTCATTGCCAGATCGGCCTCGATTGTCATTCACCTGATCAGTCATTCACCTTGTTCGACGTGTCCACGCTATGGTACATTGGGTACGTGACGTCGCCCTTTGACTTCCCTTGCTATATGGATAATCAATCACATACAGCAAGTATGAAAGACTGATCTGATCTGGAGCGAGCTCCCTTCACCCGCTCTACCTAACAATGGAGTATTTCCCGCTTGATCGTTAGCCTCTTGGGTCGTCGGGAACTCAGGTCCGGCCGGAAAGGGAGTACGCCATGATGCCAACGCTTACTCAAACAAACGGCTTCCAAGGCACTATTTGATTCGGATCTCGATGCGCCGGTTTCTCTCCTCCGGCACCCCTGGTCTGCCTTTTACCAAGATTTCGCGCTTCCCTAGCCGCATCGATCACCTGTTTTTCAATACGGCGCCCGGAGACTTCAGCCACCGTGTAAGGCTGATCGAGAACGATTGACCGTCCTCTCGACTCCACCACTACAGCGCTAGGCGTGCCATCGGGTTGTGGCAGCAGAACGATGCGTTCTGGCGTCGCGCAGCCCTGCATGAGAGCAAAAGCCGACACAACCAGCAGAACGGAGCGCCACTCAATCATTGGCAGGAACGTCGATAATGCATTCGGTGCCACGGATGCCCAGGGTCGAGGTTGGCGTAAGCACTTTGATGGCCGCCGGGTTGGCGCGACCGATCAGTCCGGTGACATAGCGTAGTGTCCCCTTCAGAATCGAAGGGCTAATACCGGCAACGGTTTGGGTTTGTTCGGCGTCTGCCCTGCACGCGACGGCGTGGATGGCGCGATGATGGCTGCCGGCCGCCCGAATCATGGCTGTTGGCATGTGTCGCCGATCCGAACTGTGCCATTCGGCTTAGCCGCTGTTGCGCAGTCCTGCCGCTACGCCGTTGATGGTCAGGTGGATGCCGCTTTGTACGCGTGGGTCGTCGTTCCAGGGGGCGCCGGAGCGATAGCGACGTAGCAATTCCACTTGGAGGTGGTTGAGCGGATTGAGGTAGGGGTAGCGGTTCTTGATCGAACGCGAAAGAAGCGGGTTGTTCGCCAGCAGTTCGTGCTCGCCAGTAATGGCAAGCAAGGCGTCGATGGTGGCTTGCCATTCGTCCTTGAGACGCGGGAAGATGGCGTTGCGAAGTTCCTCATCCTGCACCAGTCCGGCATAGCGTTCGGCGAGCGCGATGTCGGTCTTGGCCAGCACCATGTCCATGTTGGCGAGCATGGTGCGGAAGAAGCCCCATTCGCGCACCATGCGCTGCAACAGTGGCAGACCCTTGCCTCCGCGCTTCTCCTGATAGGCCCGGTAAGCACTGCCGAAGCCATACCAGCCGGGCAGCATCAGTCGGCATTGCGACCAAGAGAATACCCAGGGAATGGCGCGCAGATCTTCGATGGCGGTGGTTTTCTTGCGCGAGGCGGGGCGGCTGCCGATGTTGAGCTGCGAGATTTCGCCGATGACGGTGGATTCCCAGAAGTAGCGCTCGAAGCCCGGTGTTTCATAGACCAGCGCGCGATAGGCGTCGAAGGCGTGCGCCGCCAACTCGGCCATCGCGGCAAGGCAGTCGGGCAGGGGGTCGTCATATTCTTGGGGCAGCAACGTCGCTTCGAGCGTAGCGGCCACCAGCACCTCCAGATTGCGTCGGCCGAGTTCGGGGTTGGCGTATTTCGAAGCGATGACTTCGCCTTGCTCGGTGATGCGGATCGCGCCCTGCACGGCGCCAGCCGGTTGGGCGAGGATGGCCTCGTAACTCGGCCCGCCGCCGCGGCCGACAGTGCCGCCGCGCCCATGAAACAGACGCAGCCGCACGCCGCGCATGCGGAAGACTTCGACCAGCACGATTTCTGCACGATAGAGCGCCCAGTTCGACATCAGGAAGCCGCCATCCTTATTGCTGTCGGAATAGCCCAGCATGACTTCCTGCAGATCGCCGTTGCTCTTGATGAGGCGGCGGTAGGCGGGCAGCGAAAACAGCTTGTCCATGACGGCGCCGCAGCGTTCGAGGTCGCCAATGGTCTCGAACAGCGGCACGATATTGACGTCGAGTTCGCCCTCGCGCGGCCGTAGCAAGCCAACTTCCTTGAGCAGCAGGGCGACTTCGAGGATGTCGGAGACACCCTCGTTTTTCGAGATGATGACGTTCTGGATTGCCTGCCTGCCATACAGTTGGTGCATCTCGCGGGCGGCATGGAAGATCGCCAGTTCGCCAGCGGTTTCTTCCGAGTAGGCACAGTAAGGTGAGGCCAACAGGCGCGGCGTAGCGAGTTCGGCGAGCAGCAGGGCGATGCGGCCTTCTTCGCTGCGCTTTTCGTATTCGGTGCCGGGGCGTGCGGCCTCGAAGAGTTCATGCACGACGCGCGCATGCACGTCGGAGTTCTGGCGCAGGTCGAGCGGTGCGAGGTGGAAGCCGAACAGCTCGACCGAACGCCGCAGGCGCCGCAGGCGGCCGCGTGCCAGCAGCGTCGCACCATTGCTTTTCAATGAATGGTCGATGATGTCGAGCTCCGCCATAAACGCCGCGCAATCGGCGTAAGGTGGGGCGTCGGCCACCGCGTGGCGCAGGGCTTCCATGTGGTCGAGTTCGCGCGCCGTGGCGGCCAAGCGGGCGTAGATGCCGGCGATGGCGCGGCGGTAGGGTTCGTCGTCGCGGTGCGGATTGCGGTCGGGCGAGCGCTCGACCAGACTACGCAGGTCGTCCGAAATCTTCACCAGCAACTCGGAGGAGGACAGTTCGCCGCCGAGCTGGTGGACCTGTTCCAAATAATAAGCGAAGGCCTTGCGGCTTTGTGCGTTGAGTGCAGTCTTGAGGATGTCGGCGGTGACGAAGGGGTTGCCATCGCGATCGCCGCCTATCCAGGAGCCCGGACGCAGGAAAGCGGGTACCGGCGTAGCGAATTGGTCCTCGATACTGTTGTGCAGACGCGGCAGTTCGCGCAGGAAGGTGGTGTCGTAATAGGCCAGCGCGTTATTGACCTCGTCCATCACGGCCAGCTTGGCGGTGCGCAGCATGCGCGTCTGCCACAGGGTCAACACGGTGCGACGCAGCGCCTCCTCGTTTTCCTCGCGTTCGACCGGCGTGAGCGGCAGGCGGTTGCGGGCGTCGAGCAAGCGGGCGGTTTTCCACTGACAGTCGAGAATGCTCTTGCGCTGGACTTCGGTGGGGTGTGCGGTCAGCACCGGAGCGATATCCGCCTTGGCAAAGAAATCGGCCAGTTGGGTGGCGGGCAAGCCGAGCTCTGCCGCCCGCGCGGCGGCATGCGCGACAGTGCCGGGTCCGGGAGTTGCCCCGGCCAGCATCTGGGCATGGGCACGGCGTAGATGGTGCTGATCCTCGGCAATGTTGGCAAGGTGAGAAAAGTAGCTGAAGGCGCGCACGACCAAGTTGGTTTGCTCGCGCGTCAGACCGTTGAGCAGTTCGTCCAGTTCGATGCGGGCCGACTGATCGGCATCGCGATGCAGGCGAATCGACAGCAGGCGGATGCGCTCGACGATATTGAAAACATCGTTGCCCTCCTGCTCGCGGATGACGTCGCCGAGCAGGCGGCCAAGCAGGCGGATGTCCTCAAATAGCGGGGCATCGCGGTCGGCGTCCGGGTCGGGGGGAATGCTAGAATTTGCGGCTATCTGGGGTTCGGCTAACGCTGAATCGTTCATGCAGTTCTCGTTTATCTGAAAGTCTCAAGTGACCCCCACACCCGAACGCTCACCTAAGCAAATCGTTATCGCCACCCGCGAATCGCGCCTTGCGCTTTGGCAGGCGGAGCACGTGCGCAGTCTTTTGCAGAAATTATATCCGGCTTGCGCGGTCGAGCTGATGGGCATGACCACGCGCGGCGATCAAATTCTCGATCGTCCGCTCGCCAAGGTGGGCGGCAAGGGCCTGTTCGTCAAGGAACTTGAGACCGCCTTGCTCGATCGCAGCGCCGATATTGCCGTGCATTCGATGAAGGATGTGCCGATGGAACTGGCGCCCGAGTTCGCGCTGGTGGCCATTGGCCCGCGCGAGGTGCCGCTGGATGCCTTCGTCTCCAATAAATACGAGCGCATCGAAGACCTGCCGCCGGGGGCCGTGGTCGGTACGTCGAGCCTACGCCGCGAGGCCCAGTTGCGGGCGATGTACCCCTATCTTGCCGTTTCCAGCCTGCGCGGCAATCTCGATACGCGCCTGCGCAAACTCGACGAGGGCCAGTACGACGCGATTATCCTCGCCGCCGCCGGTCTGACGCGTCTGGGACTCAAGGAGCGCATCCGCTCGACGCTGACTGCCGAATCTTCGCTACCGGCGGCGGGGCAGGGCGCACTGGGCATCGAGGCTTTGGCGGATCGCCCCGAGGTAGCGGCCTGGGTCGCGCCACTAAACGATGCGGCGACGGCTGCGTGCGTGCGTGCCGAGCGTGCCGTGTCACGTGCGCTGGCGGGCAGTTGCGAGGTGCCGCTGGGGGCGTATGGCGAGTTCAACAACGGGTCGCTGCGCCTGCGTGGTTTGGTGGCGACGCCCGATGGTACGCGCATTGCCCGCGCCGAACATTCTGGTTCAGCCAGCGATCCCGAAGCACTGGGTCTGGCGCTGGTCGCCGACCTGCGGGCGCAGGGTGCCAACGAGATTCTGGCGGCGCTTGGATAATCCAGCCCAAAAGTCGGCGCTGGCGGGACGGCATATTGTGGTTACCCGGCCGTCCGGCCAGGCAACCCATCTGGCCGAGCAGCTCTACGAGTTAGGCGCCCACCCCGTGCTGTTCCCCGTGCTGGCGATCGAGGATATCGCCGATACCACCGAAATTCTGGATGCGGCGATTCGCCTGGATCAATACGACTGGGCGGTGTTCGTCAGCCCCAATGCCGTGGACAAGGGGCTGGCCGTGGTGCTCGCCCATCGTCAGTGGCCGGCCAATGTGCGGGTTGCCACGGTGGGCCATAGCAGCGAGCAGGCACTGGCCCGCCATGGCATCGGCAACGTGGTTGCGCCGCAGGCGCGCTTCGACTCCGAAGCCCTGCTGGAATTGCCCGAGTTTGCCAATGTCGGCGGCCAGCGGGTGATCATCTTTCGCGGCGATGGCGGGCGCGATCTGTTCGGCGATACGCTCAAGGCGCGCGGCGCCATGGTTGATTATGTGACATGCTATCGTCGTGCCGTGCCTGCGCTCGATCCGGCACCGCTGCTCAAGCTGTGGCACGACGGGCGACTCGATGCGATGACGATTACCAGCAGCGAGGGCCTACGCAATCTTTACCAGATGGTCGGCAAGCTCGGCCAGAGTTGGCTGAAAAAGACGCCGACCTTTGTGCCCCATGCGCGGATTGCCGAGCAGGCGCGCACGCTCGGCTTGACTCAGGTTATCCTGACGGGCCCGGCCGATGCCGGACTGCTTGCCGGACTGCTTGCCCATTTTTCATCGCCATGACCGAATTACAGAAATCCACCCACGCTTCGATGGAATCATCCGCACTGACGTCGCGTCGCCTTGCCTATGATCGCATTGCACTGGCGCTGGCGGGTGTTGCCCTGCTGGGCATCGCGATCCTGTCGGTTCTTGTATGGCGGGATGGCGACCAGTTGGCGACGACGCGGCAAGAGCTTTCCCGTCGCTTGGCGGATGGTGAAGCCGCCCAGCGCGAAGCACAGGCGCAAGCCAAGCAGAACCGCGAAGTGCTGGATGCGCTGCAGGCCAAGGTGGGCGCGCTGGAGGCACGGCTGGCTGAAACGCAGAGCCAGCAGATGGCCCTCGAGACGATGTATCAGGAGTTGTCCCGTGCGCGCGAGGATCGCTTGTTGGCCGAGATCGAGCAGGAGGTGTCGATTGCCGCACAGCAGTTGCAACTGGCCGGCAATGTCGAGGCCGCGCTGATTGTGCTTTCCGGGGCCGAAGCGCGTCTGGCGCGCAATGCGCAGCCGCAGTTCCTACCCCTGCGCAAATTGATTGCCCGCGATATCGAGCGCCTCAAGGCGTCGCCTGCCGCCGATGTGGCGGGGATTGCCCTCAAGCTGGATGCACTGCTGAACAGTGTGGCGACACTGCCGCTGGCCTTCGAGCAGCGGCCAAATAAAATCCCCCCCACCCCCAGCCCCGCCCTCGCGGGCGGGGAGACTATTGGCGACATGCTGCGCGCGTGGGGCAGCGAGCTGTGGCATGAGGTGCGTCAGTTGGTGCGTATCGAGCGCATCGATCGTCCCGATCCGGGTCTGCTGGCGCCGCGCGAAGTCTTTTTCCTGCGCGAGAACCTGCGCTTGCGTTTGTTGTCGGCGCGACTCGCCCTGCTGGCACGCGATGGGGTGAGCTTCCAGAGTGACATCAAACAGTCCGATGCCTGGCTGGCAAGGTATTTTGATATACAGGCTCCCGCCGTACAGGAGGCTCAGGCGACACTGAATACCCTCAAAAAGCTTGAGGTCACGCGTGAGCGGAGCGAACTGACGGAGACGCTCTCGGCACTGCGCAACTTCAAGTTGACCCGTGCGCGCGGTACGGAGCGCTAGCCCGATATGCGTATCCTGTTCTGGTTGCTGACCCTTGCCGCACTGGCGATCGGACTGACGCTGCTCGGACACGCTTCCGATGGCTATGTGCTCTGGGTGATGCCTCCCTGGCGGATCGAGCTGTCGCTCAACTTGTTTGTGGTCGTGCAACTGCTCGTCCTGATACTGACCTATCTGCTGTTGCGCGCCCTGTTTATCAGTTTGAACCTGCCCAGTGTGGTGGCCGCCTACCGTGAGCGGCGGACACGCCAGTTTGATGAGCATGCAGCCGTTTCTGCCCTGCGCCACTTCTGGGAAGGGCGTTATGCGCAGTCCCTGAAGTTTTGTGAAAAAGTCGGTGCTGGCGGGACGGCACCTGCGCAGGGTATTGCCGCGCTGGTCGGCCTCAAGTCGGCACAGGCGCTGCGTGACCCCAGGCGGATTACCGAGTGGCGAGCGCGAGCCGAGGCACTGGATGACGATTGGCGTACGGCGCGCCTGATGGCCGAGATCCGCATTGCCCTGGATGCGCGCGATTTCGCTGCGGCCGCGGCGGCACTGGAACAGCTTGGCTCGAAAGAGCGTCGCCAGATTTCGGCGCAGCGCCTGGCCTTGCGTCTCGCTCAGGGGCAAGGGGACTGGCCCGAGCTGTTGCGACTGACCCGGCTGCTGGAAAAACATGGCGCACTGACTTCCGATCAGGCACGCCCCCTGCGTTTGCGCGCCCAGCGCGGCATCATCGATAGCCTGCAGGAGGATCCGGCGCAACTCATGCGGCTGTGGCAAGGCATGATTGCGGCAGATCGCGAGGATGCCCAGATCGTCCAGCGCATCGTGCATGCGCTGACGGCAGCTGGTGCCTGTACCGAAAGCGCGCAGATCATCGAAGATTACTTCGACGAGCACTGGGAGCCGGGCCTGCTGGCCGATTATGCGGCCTGTGTCGGTGGCGATGTGTTGCGGCGGATTGCCCATGCGGAACGCTGGTTACACGAGCATTCACGCGACGCCGACCTGCTGTTGGCGCTCGGTCGTTTGTGCCAGAAACAGCAGTTGTGGGGCAAGGCGCAAAGCTATCTGGAAGCGTCTCTGGCGATTACCCCCGCTTGCGTGGCGTACATCGAACTGGCGCGTCTTCTCGATCAGCTGGGCCGCACGGAGGATGCCAATCGCCACTACCGCACGGCAGCAAACTGTGCCGACCAACTGACTCAAAGCAGCCAGTCGCGCGGCGGCAGGAAGTCGGTGTAGAGTTTTTCTTCGGCGCTGCCCGCTTCCGGGTGCCAGTCGTAGCGCCATTTCACCACCGGTGGCAGCGACATCAGGATGGCTTCGGTGCGGCCGCCGGATTGCAGGCCGAACAGCGTGCCACGATCCCAGACCAGATTGAATTCCACATAGCGGCCGCGCCGGTAGGCCTGGAAATCGCGTTCGCGTTCGCCATAGGGGGTGTCGCGGCGCTTCTCGCAGAGCGGCAGATAGGCGTCGAGGAAGTGGTCGCCGACGCTCTGGGTCAGCGAGAAACATCGGTCGAAGCCGCCTTCGTTCAGATCGTCGAAGAAGATGCCGCCAATGCCACGCGGCTCGTTGCGATGCTTGAGGAAGAAGTATTCATCGCACCACTTTTTGTAACGCGCATGCACGTCTTCGCCAAAGGGAGCGAGCGCATCGCGGCAGGTGCGGTGGAAGTGCTGCGCGTCTTCTGTATAGCCATAATACGGCGTGAGGTCCATGCCGCCGCCGAACCACCAGACCGGTGCCTCGCCGTCCCTGGTGGCGATGAAGCAGCGCACGTTCAGGTGCGTGGTCGGGCAGTAGGGATTCTGCGGATGCAACACCAGCGAAACGCCCATCGCCTCCCAGCGCCGGCCGGCGAGTTCGGGGCGATGCGCGGTGGCCGAGGCCGGCATCGCGTCACCGGTGACATGCGAGAAATTGACGCCGCCGCGCTCGAAAAAATTACCCTCCTCGATCAGCATGGAGGTGCCACGACCCCATGCGTCGCGGCGGAAGGGCAGGCCGTCACAAGCTTCAAGCGCCGTGACGATGCGCTCCTGCAGTCCGGTGAAGTAGGCCTTGACGGCCGTGCTGTCGATCACCGCTTGATGGCGCGATGGCCGATATCGCGGCGGAACTGCATGCCGTCGAAGCGGATGTCGTCGGTGATTTCGTAGGCGCGCTTCTGGGCGCTCTTGACCGTGTCGCCAAGCGCCGTAACGCACAGCACGCGCCCGCCGGCGGTCACCACATGACCGTCCTTCAGGGCAGTGCCGGCATGGAAGACGTGGCTGTCGTCGGTGGCTTTGCCAAGGCCGTGGATGACGTCGTTCTTGCGCGGCGTATCCGGGTAATTGTGGGCGGCGAGGACGACGCCGAGTGCCACGCGACGATCCCAGTCGGCCTGTACCTTGTCGAGATGACCATCGATGGCCGCATCGACGAGGTCGACCAGATCGCTCTTCAGGCGCATCATGATCGGCTGCGTCTCCGGGTCGCCCATGCGGCAGTTGAATTCGAGCACTTTCAGCGAACCATCCGGCTTGATCATCAGGCCGGCGTAGAGGAAGCCGGTGAACAGGATGCCATCCTGTTCCATGCCGCGCAGCGTCGGCTGGATCACCTCGCGCATCACGCGCGCATGGATCGCCGGGGTGACGACCGGCGCGGGTGAATAGGCGCCCATGCCGCCGGTGTTGGGGCCTTCGTCGTTGTCCTTGAGGCGCTTGTGATCCTGGCTGGTGGCCAGCGGCAGGGCATGGTGACCGTCGGCCATGACGATGAAGCTGGCTTCCTCACCATCGAGGAATTCTTCGATCACCACCCGGTGGCCGGCATCGCCCAGTTTGTTGCCGGAGAGCATCTCGTCGATGGCGCGATGCGCCTCATCGGCAAACATGGCGACGACGACGCCCTTGCCGGCGGCGAGACCGTCGGCCTTGATGACAATCGGGGCGCCTTCGGCATCGATGTAGGCATGCGCTTCGGCGGCATCGGTGAAGGTGCGGAATTTCGCCGTCGGGATGTGGTGGCGATGCATGAACTGCTTGGCAAAGTCCTTCGAGCTTTCGAGCTGGGCAGCGGCCTTGGTGGGGCCGAAGATGCGCAACTCGGCGGCAAGGAAGGCGTCAACGATGCCGGCAGCCAGTGGCGCCTCGGGTCCGACGACCGTGGCGTAGATGTCGTTGTCACGCGCGAAGGCGACCAGCTGATGGATGTCGGTGATCGGCAGGTTTTCCAGGCCGTCCTCGCGTGCCGTGCCGGCATTGCCGGGGGCGACGTAGATCTTCTGCACTTTCGGCGACCGGGCCAGTCGCCAGGCGAGGGCGTGTTCGCGGCCGCCGGAACCGATGACGAGAAGTTTCATGATCAGTGACGGAAATGACGGAAGCCGGTGAACACCATCGCGATGTTCTGTTCATCTGCGGCAGCAATCACTTCGGCATCGCGCACCGAGCCGCCGGGCTGGATCACGGCGGTTGCGCCGGCCTGGGCCAGCACGTCGAGACCATCGCGGAAGGGGAAGAAGGCATCGGAGGCGACCACCGAACCGACGACGGTGAGCTTGTTGTTCTCGGCCTTGATCGCGGCGATGCGGGCGGAGTCGACGCGGCTCATCTGGCCGGCACCGACGCCGACGGTCATGGTGTCCTTGCAATAGACAATGGCGTTGGACTTGACGTACTTGGCGACCTTCCAGGCGAAGAGCAGGTCGCGCATTTCCTGCTCGGTCGGCACGCGCTTGGTGACCACCTTGATGTCGGAGGGCGCGATGCGCGCCTCGTCGGCCGTCTGTACCAGCAGGCCGCCGCCGACACGCTTGAAGTCGAACACGCCGCTGGTGCGGCCCATCGGCACGACCAGCACGCGCAGGTTCTGCTTGGCGGCAAAGACGGCGCGCGCCTCGGTGGTGATTTCCGGCGCGATGATGACTTCGGCGAACTGGCCGGAAACCGCTTCGGCGGTCGCTTTGTCGATGGCGCAGTTGAAGGCGATGATACCGCCGAAGGCCGAGGTCGGATCGGTGCTGAAGGCACGGCGATAGGCATCGACAGCCGAGGCGCCAAGCGCCACGCCGCAGGGGTTGGCGTGCTTGACGATGACGCACGCGGTGACATCATCAAACGCCTTGACGGCTTCCCAGGCGGCATCCGAGTCGGCGATGTTGTTGTAGGAAAGTTCCTTGCCCTGCAACTGCTCGTAGGCAGCGATGCTGCCGGCGACCGGGTTCGCTTCCTTATAGAACGCTGCCTGCTGGTGGGGGTTCTCGCCATAGCGCATGGTGTCGGCCTTGTCGAAGGCGAGTTGCAGGCGCTCGGGGAAGGTGGTCGGCTTGTTGTCGGCGTCCAGGCTGGTGAGCCAGTTGGCGATGGCGCTGTCGTAGCGCGCGGTATGCACGAAGGCTTTCTTGGCGAGCGCAAAACGCGTGGCGGAGGAGATCGCGCCGCCGTTGGCTTTCAGTTCGGCAAGGATGCCGGCGTAGTCGGCGGGTTCGGTGACGACGGCACATCCCCCCTTTTCGTTGCCGTGGTTCTTCGCCGCCGCGCGCACCATGGTCGGGCCGCCGATGTCGATGTTCTCGATGGCGTCTTCCAGCGTGCAATCCTTCTTGGCGATGGTCTGCGTGAAGGGGTAGAGGTTCACCACGACGAGGTCGATGGTCGGGATGGCGTGCTTGGCCATCGTCGCTTCGTGTTCCGCATTGCCGCGAATGCCGAGGATGCCGCCATGCACTTTCGGGTGCAGCGTCTTGACGCGGCCGTCGAGCATTTCGGGGAAGCCGGTGTAGTCCGATACGTCGGTGACGGCGAGGCCGGCATCGCGCAGCAGCTTGGCCGTGCCGCCAGTCGACAGCAGCTGAATGCCGAGAGCGCTAAGTTCGCGCGCGAAATCGACTGCGCCGTGCTTGTCGGAAACGCTAATGAGCGCTTGGCTGACCTTCATGATGTTTCTCCCCTCAAGATAGGTTGTATTCAGTAAGTTTTCGCCGCAGGGTACTGCGGCTGATGCCGAGCATGTCGGCGGCAATGGTTTGATTGCCCGCAGCCTGCTTCAGGATGACTTCAAGCATCGGCTTTTCCACACTGGCAATGACCATGTCGTAGATGGCATGCGGCGTCTCGCCGTCGAGATCGCGGAAGTAACGGTTGAGATTGCGGCGAATGCAGTCGCCAATATCAGTGCTCATGCGGCCTCCGCGTAGATCGGGAGATTGTCGGCCATCTGGCCGAGAAAGAACGCGTCGGTGGCATCGAGTTGCGCACGGACGTCCTCCAACTGGTTCATCGCGTGGCGGAAACGTGCGGCACCGACAATGCCCTTGGTGTACCAACTGATGTGCTTGCGGGCGATCTTCACACCGGTGTCTTCGCCATAGAAAGCATAGAGGTCGGCCAGATGCGCGCGCAGGATGGTGTGGATCTCGGCAAAAGTCGGCGCTGGCAGGACGGCACCGGTTTTAAGAAAATGCTCAATCTCGCGGAACAGCCACGGCCGGCCCTGCGCGGCGCGACCGATCATGACGCCGTTGGCCTGGGTGTAATCGAGAACGTATTTCGCTTTCTCGGGCGTCGTGATATCACCGTTGGCGATCACCGGAATGTTCACGCGTGTTTTCACATCGGCGATGGTGTCGTATTCGGCGTGTCCCGTGTATTGGTCGGCGCGCGTGCGGCCATGGATGGCAATGGCGCGTACCCCCGATTCCTGCGCGATATGGGCGATGGTCGGTGCGTTCTTGTGGTCGCGATTCCAGCCGGTGCGGAACTTGAGCGTGACCGGCGTGTCGGGAATGGCCGCGACAACCGTTTCAAGAATCTTTGCCACGAGCGCTTCGTTCTGCATCAGCGCCGAGCCGGCCATGACGTTGCAGACTTTCTTGGCCGGGCAACCCATATTGATGTCGACGATCTGCGCGCCACGCTCGACGTTGTAGCGCGCGGCCTGTGCCAGCAGTTCAGGATCGGCGCCGGCGATTTGCACGACAATTGGTTCGACCTCGCCCGTATGGTCGGCACGGCGGCGTGTCTTGGCGCTGCCGTAGAGCAGGGAGTTCGAGGTGACCATCTCCGATACCGCGATGCCTGCACCGAGCTTCTTGCACAGTTGGCGGAACGGCCGATCGGTCACGCCAGCCATGGGCGCGACGAACAGGTTGTTGCGCAGCGTGAAGCCGAGGTAGTTCATGGGTGGTGCCGGGGTGGTTGCGATGCGGGGGACGGATTTTAACGCTTACCATCCCCGAGCGCCGAACATCATGCGGCGCGCCAGAAACGAGCGGGCAGGTGGGAAAAGGTCGAGGGCCAGCAGCCCCGCACCGCGCAGATGGCGCAGTGGCGACAGGTCATTGGAGAACAGCCTGACCAGTCCATCGGTGAAACCAATGGTCGTCGCGCGATCGATGCGTCGCCGGGCGACATAGCGGGTGAGCAGCGCGGCAGCGCCGGGATCGGAAGCATCAGTTAGCGTGTCGGCCAGTTCGGCGATGTCGCGCAGGGCGAGGTTGAAGCCCTGTCCGGCCACCGGGTGGAGCGTCTGGGCGGCGTTGCCGATCCAGACGGCGCGCTCGCCGACGGTCGTGTTGCGCAGCTTGAGGCCGAGTGGATAGACGAGACGCTGTCCGACGCCGGCGAGTTTCACGCGCGGCCCGAAGCGTGTTTGCAGCAGGGCGAGAAAGTCGGCTTCGCCCAAGCCGGCAATGCGTTCGCTGTCTGCCGCCGGGCAGGTGAGCACGACCGCATATTCGCTCCCGCAGGGCAACAGGGCAACCGGGCCGGCGGGCGTAAAGCGCTCCCAGGCCATGTCGCCATGAGGCGCACTGCCGCGCGCCATGCAGATCACGGCATGCTGCTGGTAGTCACGCGTGCGTATGTCTGCACTTTCGTCAATGCGACCCTCAGCATGCACGGTCAGCAGGCTGTCGGTTTGCTCGGGGGCCGGCGTGTTATCGGCATAGGCGATGTTCGCCGCTGCGACGGCGGCATCAAGCGCGGCAGCAAGATCGCCGGCGGCGAGCACATAGCCGAGCGCGGGTACTTTCTCTTCTTCGGCACGGATCACGGTGCGGCCGAGGCCGCCCTGATGCGAGACATGGATGGTCTTGATCGGCGTGTGCGGAATAGCGCTCCAGACGCCGAGGGATTCGAGAATCAGCCGCGAGCCGTGCGAGAGCGCGAGGATGCGCGCATCGCTTTTTGCCGCACCGCGCGACCGCGCATCGACGATGCGGGCCGCTACGCCGCCGCGCTGCAGCGCCAGCGCCAGCGCCATGCCGGCGGGGCCGCCACCGATGATGAGAACCGGCGTACTCATTTCTTCATCAGGGATTCACTCATCACCAGCTCAATATCGGCGATGGTCTTCGGCGTGTCGGCGGTGAGAATTTCGCAGCCATCCGCCGTGACCAGCGCATCGTCCTCAATGCGTACGCCGATGTTCCAGAACACTTCGCGCACATCGTCGGCCGGACGGACATAGCAACCCGGCTCGACAGTGAGCGCCATGCCGGGCACGAGCTTGCGCCAACTATCGTCACCGGGGCCATGGCGATACTCGCCAGCGTCATGCACATCGAGCCCCAACCAGTGCCCGGTCCGGTGCATGTAGAAGCGTTTGTACGCCGCTGTTTCGATCACGCTGTCGAGGCTGCCTTCGAGCAGTTTGAGGTCGATCATGCCCTGCGCCAATATGCGCACGGCGGCATCGTGCGGGGCGAGAAACGTGGCCCCCGGCCGGATGGCGGCAATCGCGGCGGTTTGCGCATCGAGCACCAGATCGTAGATGTCTGCCTGCGGGCCGGAAAAACGGCCACTGATCGGGAAAGTGCGGGTGATGTCGCTGGCGTAGCCATCGACTTCGCAGCCCGCATCGATCAGCAGCAGATCGCCGTCTTGCAGCAGGCGATTGTTGTCGACATAGTGCAGCACGCAGGCGTTCGCCCCGCCAGCGACGATGGGCGAATAGGACGGCGCCTGACTGCCCTGGCGGCGAAACTCGTGGAGGAACTCGGCCTCGACTTCGTGTTCGTATTTGCCGGGCACCGTGAAGCGCATCGCACGCCGATGGGCGGCGCCGGCGATCTGCGCGGCTTTGCGCATCAGCGCGATTTCGTGGCTGTCCTTGATGAGGCGCATTTCGTCGAGTGTGGCGCGGACATCGTGGATGAGGTTTGGTGCGCGCTTGCCGGCGCGCGTTTGCGCACGAACCGCATTTAGCGCGGCCGCCATGCGTGTATCCCAGGCGGCATCGTGGCCGAGCGAATACCACAGGGCAGGCTGGTCGGCGAGCAACTCGGCAAGCTTGGCGTCGAATTCCTTGATCGAGTGGGCGGCATCGAAACCAAACGCCGCTTGCGCGCCATCGGGGCCATGGCGAAAGCCATCCCAGATTTCCTTCTCGACATCCTTGTCGCGGCAAAACAGGATTGCTTGCGGCGTACTGCCTGCGATCAAGACCAGAATGGCTTCCGGTTCGGGGAACCCGGTCAGGTAGTGGAAGTAGCTGTCGGCGCGGTAGGGGAAGGTGGTGTCGCGATTGCGTACATGCTCGGGCGAGGTGGGGATGACGGCCACACCACCGCCTGCTTTCTGCATCTGCTCAAGCAATAACCGTCGACGCTGGTTGAATGGGGCGGTGTCCATCGTTTGATGCTAACACGCGTCCCGCAATTCAATATCGAGGGCGGCGAGCCGCTCCGGTGTGCCGACATCGACCCAGCGGCCGCTGTGATGTTCGCCGGTGATTTGCCCTGCGTCGATGGCGGTGCGGAGCAGTGGCGCGAGCTTGGCCGATTGACCACGCGCGATGCCGGCAAAGAGTTCGGGGCGGTAGATGCCGATGCCGCTGAAGGTTAGTTTTGCCGTCCCGCCAGCGCCGACTTTTCCTTCGGCAAGCGAAAAATCACCATTGAGATTGTGTGGCGGATTGTCGATGAGGACGAGGTGCGCCATGTCGATGTTGATGGCGTTTGTCCGCGTGAAATCCCAGTCGCAGAAGATGTCGCCATTGATGACGAGGAAAGGATCGTCCCCCAGCAATGGCAGCGCGTTGGCGATGCCCCCCGCCGTTTCGAGCGCGCCCTGCGGTTCGGCCGAATACTGGATACGGAGTCCCCAGGCATCGCCGTCGCCCAATAGTGCTTCGATTTGGTCGCCAAGGTGGGCGTGATTGATGACGATGTCGCGAAACCCCGCGCGGGCGAGACGTTCCAGATGCCAGACGATTAAGGGTTTCCCGGCAACAGGCAACAAGGGTTTAGGTGTACGGTCGGTAAGCGGACGCATGCGTTCGCCACGCCCGGCCGCAAGAATCATCGCTTTCAAAATGTATAGCCCACCTGCGC
Source organism: uncultured Methyloversatilis sp. (assembly GCA_964477575.1). Classification (GTDB taxonomy): domain Bacteria; phylum Pseudomonadota; class Gammaproteobacteria; order Burkholderiales; family Rhodocyclaceae; genus Sulfuricystis. Next base: position 35,895 of record CAYZEA010000019.1, on the reverse strand, counting down.
CTGGCGATCTTCCAGCCTGTCGAGCAGGCGCAGCAGCGGCCCAAGGTCGCTGTAACGTGTGCAGGCGGCACGCAGGTATTTGGCGACGAGCGGCATGTCTTTCAGGTAGCCGTCCTTGCCGTCGCGGTGGTACAACCGCGCGAAGATGCCAAGGACTTTGACGTGGCGCTGTACGCCCATCCATTCGTAGTCGCGGAAGAACGCGCCGAAGTCGGCGCGCACCGGTAATCCGGCTTTGCGTGCCTTTTCCCAGTAGCGTACCAGCCAGTCGATCGTCTGTTCCTCATCCCAGTCGACGTAGGCATCTTTGAACAGCGAAACGAGGTCGTAGCTGATCGGTCCGTAGACGGCGTCTTGAAAATCGATGACCCCAGGTTTCTCTCCGGCCACCATCAGGTTGCGCGAGTGGTAGTCGCGATGGACATACACGACGGGCTCGGCGAGATTGATAGCGAGAATTTTTTCGAAGACGGACGCAAGCATCTGGCGGTCGGCAGCGCTGAAGTCGATGGTGACGTGCTTGTCGATGTACCAGTCGGGGAAAAGGTCGAGTTCGCGCTTGAGAAGCCCCCGGTCGTAGGCGGGCAGGGCATTCGGACGGCTGGCACGTTGAATATCGATCAGCGTGTCGATGGCGGCGCGATAGAGCGTATCGGCGTCGGTTCCGGTATTGAGCGCAGCGAGGTAGGTCGTCGATCCGAGGTCGGAGAGCAGCAGAAACCCCCGTTCCAGATCCTGCGCCAGTACCTCAGGCACATGCGCACCCGCAGCATGGAAAAGCTGCTGCACCTGCAGCCAGGGACGCACGTCCTCATGCGCGGGGGGCGCATCCATGACGACGGAAGTTTTGCCGTCGTCAAACGTAATGCGGAAGTAGCGGCGGAAACTGGCGTCGGCCGAGGCGGGCGCCATCCCGAAAAGCTGTCCGGGGAATTGTGCCGCCAGCCAGCCCTGAATCTGCTCGATCCGCTCCACGTGAGGATTTCCGCCTAGATGTTAGAATTGGGAATTCTATCATTGGCTTGGTTTGCGCCCTTAGCTAGCTTCATGAGCGACCCATGTGCGCAAGGCAGACGAAAACGCAAAGAAACGATGTCTTTAGCGCGGTTAGGGCAGTCGATTGGGCGGTTGAGCTGGCTTGTGCTTGTGGGCACAGGCGTGTGCGCCTATGCAGGCGAAAGCATGCCGCCGCTACGTGTCGATCCAACCTTGCTGGGGGGCGCATCCGGTAAGCCACCGCAATCCGAACCGCAGCCTGTTACCCCGTCCGCAGCTCAACCAGTAGCGAAGACTACATCTGCCAGCCACGATCTGCCGGAGGCGCCTGCCGAGCTTAAGGAAGCACCTGTCGTGGCTTCGCCCGCCTTGGCACCTGCTAAGGTGCCCCAACAGGTTAAGACAGCCCCAGTGCTTGCTCAAACTACCACGACCGCAGGTCCGTCATCGAAGCCGGTAACGACGGGCATGCTGGCAAAGAATCTTCCCCCGTTGCGGGTCGATCCGACATTGCTGGGCGGCGCGCCGCTGTTGGCCGTTGCCGTGGCCACACAACCGTCTCAGGTAGCCGAGCAGCCCGGTTTGCCGCCGCTTTATTCCGCCCAAGTGGCTGCGGACATTTTCCCTCATCCGGCGACAACGCCTTTCTCGAATGTCGGCAAGAACGCTGCTCCAACCATTGTGACGGCGCGCGACCTTAAAGGGGTCAATGAGCTAGAGACAATTGCTGAAGGCGATGCGGTACTGCAACGCGCCGGCGACAGCCTCCATGCCGACCGGATTGTGTATCGCCAGACCGAGGATGAGCTTGAGGCGACGGGCAATGTACGTTTAGTGTCGCCCGATACCTTGATTACGGGGCCGCGCTTGCGTATGCGCATGGAGGAAAGTACGGGGGAGTTCGAGTCGCCGGCTTATGTGATTCGCAATCGGCGTCCCCCCGTCGATGAGCCTGCCCTGACCCTTGCCGGTTTGCCGGCAGTTACCGAGGATGGCAAAGTATTGGTGACGACCGGGCGAAAGTTGCCTCAACCGCCAATGACCGGTAGCGGCCAAGCGGATCGATTGGAGTTTCGCGGCGAGGATCGCTATTACCTCCAGAATGCCAGCTACAGTACGTGCGAGCCAGGAAAACGCGACTGGGATATTGCGGTCGATGAGCTGGATCTCGATTACACAGAGGATCGCGGCAAGGGACGCAATGCGCTGGTGCGGTTCATGGATGTCCCCTTGTTCTATTCGCCATGGATGAGCTTTGCCCTTAACAACCAGCGCGTGAGCGGTTTCCTTCCGCCAACATTGGGCACGACCAGTAAAAGCGGTTTCGAAGTTGCCGCCCCCTACTACTGGAATATTGCACCGGATAAGGATGCCACGATTACGCCACGCGTTTTGTCGCGACGGGGGGTTCAGTTGAATGCCGAATTTCGATATCTACTGGATACGACGGCTAACCATGTCGCTATGGCGACGGGCTATCCGCTGTCCGACAAAGGTCAGCTGCGTATCGAATATTTGCCTGACGACAAACAGGCGAATCGCGACCGGTATGGTTATTCGGTCATCCATACCCAGAATCTTGGCTATGGCTTTGCCGGTTCGCTTAACCTCAATGGCGTTTCGGACGATGACTACTTTAGCGATCTGTCCACGCGCGTTTCTCAGGTATCGCAAGGCAATCTATTACGCCAGGGCGTCCTTAGCTATGGGGGAGCCTGGTACAGCGCCGCATTGAATGTACAGACTTACCAGACGTTGCAGAATTTGGCGAAACCCTATCAGCGTTTGCCGCAACTGACCGTATCGGCCAACCGTTACGATTTGCCGCTCGGTCTGGCTTTTAACTTTGCCGGAGAACACGTTAATTTCGACCACCCAGACAATTTGTTGGGCAAGCGTACGACGCTGTTTCCTCAACTGTCGCTGGCCTGGGCGAACGCGGCGTTTTTCGCGACGCCTAAGGTGGGCATTCACACTACGCAGTATGAACTGGCGGGGCAAACCCGTCCTGCCGTTCCTGCGCCCTTCAATACCGTACCCGACAGTCAAAATCGCTCTGTGCCGATCTTCTCCATCGACAGCGGCGCATTCCTGGAGCGGGATTCGGGCTGGTTTGGCCAATCCCTGATACAGACGCTGGAGCCGCGCGCCTATTATGTTTTCATTCCCAAGCGCGATCAGAGCCAAATCCCTATCTTCGATACCAGCCGTGCCGGATTTACTTATGCCAGCATGTTCTCGGAGAACCGCTACGCCGGCGGCGACCGGATCGGCAATGCGAACGAGCTGACGCTGGCATTGACCTCGCGCCTGCTCGATCCGCGAACGGGTTCGGATCTGTTGCGTGCGACGATTGGTCAGCGTTATTACTTTACCTTGGAGGAAGGCGAGGCTTCTTTGCCAGGCGAGGCATTGCGCCAGTCGCGCAAGGCCGATCTCCTCGCGGCGATCACCGGCAAAATCCTGCCGGAAATCTATGCCGATGCGGCGTGGCAGTACAGCCCCGACTTGAGTCAGACGGAGCGCTTTACGTTGGGCGGCCGATATCGGCCGGAGATCGGCAAAATCATCAATGCCGGCTATCGTTACGTGCGCGATCCAGCATCCAACCTGGCTGCCTTCGAGCAGATCGATGTTTCCGCCCAGTGGCCTCTATTGGGTGGCTGGCATGGCGTGGGGCGTTACAACTATTCGATCAAGGAGCGGCGTGTGATCGAAACGATTGGCGGACTTGAGTACAACGCCGGTTGCTGGGTCGGACGGTTTGTTGTCCAGCGCCTGGCGACGATTGCCGAAAAGCCAACAACGGCGTTGTTCTTCCAACTTGAATTGAACGACTTTTCGAAGATCGGCTCGAATCCGATGCAACTCTTGCGGCGCAATATTCCAGGATATGGCGTCATCAACCAACCCACGGCAGACCCGGTGTTTGCCGAAGATTGATTTCTTCCCGAACATGAGATTTATCGTCTTCGCTTTCTGCGCTTTAGCAAGTGCTGTCGGTGCCAATGCCCAGTCGCGCCAAGCCATTCCTGTCGATCGCATCATCGCTGTCGTCAATCACGAGGCGATTACCCAGCACGAGCTGCGCGATCGCATGGCGACGATCGAACGCCAGTTGCGTGGCCGCGGTACCCCGCTGCCTCCGCGCGATGTGCTCGAAAAGCAGTTGCTGGAGCGCTTGATTGTCGATCATGTCCAATTGCAGTTTGCCAAGGAAGTTGGCTTACGCATCCCGGACAACGAATTGGATGTGGCCTTGCGTCGCATCGCCGAAAACAATCGCATGTCTTTGGTTGCCTTCCGCGATGCACTGGAGCGCGAAGGCATTGCGTGGCGGCGCTTTCGCGAGGAGATACGCGAGGAGATGACGCTGGCCCGCTTGCGCGAGCGCGAAGTCGAGAGCCGCATCGCGATTTCCGATGGCGAGATCGACAACTATCTGGCACATCCGGAGCAGACCAATCAGTCGGCATTGGTGGCGCTGGGGCACATTATCGTTCGTGTCCCCGAACAGGTCGATCCGGCCAAGTTATCGAAATTGCGCGCGCGCGCCGAAGAGGCGTTGGCTCGGATCAAGAACGGTGCCGACTTTGGTCAGGTGGCCGCCAGTTTTTCCGAAGCGCCGGATGCCATGACGGGCGGAGCGATCGAACCCCGGCCGGCCGATCGCCTGCCGACCTTGTATGCCGAGGCGGTGGCCAGTCTCAAGCCGGGAGAGGTCAGTGGCATTCTGCGCAGCCCGGCAGGATTCCACATTGTCAAACTGATTGATCGTCGCGGCGGCGATGCGGTAGGTGGCTTGATTCGCCAGACCCGTGCGCGCCATATCCTGATCAAGGTGAATGAACTGGTGTCCTCCGAGGAAGCGCGCCACAAACTGGCGGGCCTCAAGGAGCGTCTCGACAACGGCGGCGATTTTGCGGAACTGGCGCGCCGGTATTCGAACGATCTTTCTGCGGCGAAAGGCGGCGATCTGGGCTGGCTGTATCAGGGCGATACCGTGCCGGAATTCGAGCGTGCCATGGATGCATTGGCGATTGGGGAGTACAGTCAACCGGTGCAATCGCCTTTTGGTTGGCACCTGATTCAGGTACAGGAGCGCAAGAACGCGGAAGCGGGCGACGAGCGCAAGCGGTTGATGGCGCGCCAGGCATTGCGCGAGCGCAAGTCGGACGAGGCTTACGAGGACTGGCTCAGGCAGATGCGGGATCGCGCCTATGTCGAATACCGGCTCGAAGAGCGATAAGCCGTCCGGTTTACCCACCATTGCCGTCACGTCGGGCGAGCCGGCGGGGATCGGCCCTGAGCTCTGCCTGGCGCTGACGCAGTGCGAGTTTCCCGCCCGACTCGTGGTGCTGGGTGATCGTGATCTTTTGGCGGCGCGGGCCAGCCAGCTTGGCGGCTCGCTCGATGGCCTGGCGATTCGCCATGTGCCGTTAAAAAAGTCGGCGCTGGCAGGACGGCTTGATCCGGCGAATGCGCCGTATGTGCTTGCGCTGCTGGATGCCGCGCTGGCGGGTTGTCAATCCGGCGAGTTTGCCGCGATGGTGACGGCACCGGTGCATAAGGGCGTCATCAACGATGCCGGTATCGCCTTCACCGGCCACACCGAATACTTGGCCGATAAAACCGGCACACCGCGCGTCGTGATGATGCTCGCCGGTGCCGGTCTGCGTGTTGCTCTGGCGACGACCCACCTGCCGCTCAAGGATGTCGCCGCGGCGATCACGCCGCAAGAACTCGAAACGACGATCCGCATTCTGCATGCCGACCTGCGCACCAAGTTCGGCTTTGCGCAGCCGCGCATTCTGGTGGCTGGCCTGAATCCGCATGCCGGGGAGGACGGTCATATGGGCCATGAGGAAATCGACGCCATCACGCCCATTCTCGACAAGTTGCGTGCCGAGGGAATGAACCTTGTCGGCCCCTTGCCCGCCGATACGCTCTTCACCAAAAATGTCCTGGCGGGTTCCCACGCCCAGTTGGCGATGTATCACGATCAGGGTCTGGCGGTACTCAAGTACGCGGCTTTCGACGAGGGTATCAATGTCACGCTGGGCCTGCCGATCATCCGTACCTCGGTGGATCATGGTACAGCCCTTGATCTGGCCGGCACGGGCAGGGCTTCGCCGACCAGCCTGTTTGCTGCCGTCGATGCCGCCATCGACATGGCGCGGCGGCGTGCATCCGTATGAAAGAAGTCCAAGGCCATCACGCCAGAAAACGCTTCGGCCAGAACTTCCTCGTCTCGCCGGGTGTCATCCGCAAAATCATCGATGCTGTGGCGCCGCGTGCCGGCGATACGGTGGTGGAGATCGGTCCTGGACTCGGAGCGCTGACTGCCCCCTTGCTTGAGCGCGTGGACCACTTGCATGTCGTCGAGATTGACCGCGACCTGATTGCGCGGCTGCGAGAGCGTTTCCCGGCGGAGCGGCTGACCATTCATGAGGGGGACGCGCTCGAGTTTGACTTTGGCCGGTTGAAGCAGGCCGGACCGCTGAAAATCGTCGGCAACCTGCCTTACAACATCTCCAGCCCCTTGCTGTTTCACCTCGCCCGCTACGCCGATCAAGTCGCCGAGATGCACTTCATGCTGCAGAAGGAGGTCGTCGATCGCATGGTGGCTCCCCCGGGCAGCAGCGACTACGGTCGCCTGTCCGTGATGCTGCAGTATCGCTATTTCATGGAGCGGCTCTTCATTGTGCCGCCGGGGTCATTCAATCCGGCGCCCAAGGTGGATTCGGCCGTGGTGCGGATGATTCCGCTAAAAGTCGGCGCTGGCGGGACGGCAAATGATGAAGAACTGTTCGCACGGCTGGTGGCGACTGCTTTCTCGCAGCGCCGCAAGATGCTGCGCAATACGCTCAAGGAATTTGGCGGTGAAGCCCTACTGGAGGCACAAGGGATTGCCCCGACGGCGCGGGCGGAAACTTTGCCCGTGGCAACTTATGTGCGTCTGGCGAATGCACTGAATGCGGAAAATAAATAACCCCCGGGGGAGGCGATCCCCGGGGGCTACTGGATTGGCTTCGACTTAGTCGGCCTGCTTGCGCAGGAAGGCCGGAATGTCGTACTTGTCCATGCCGGTATCGGACATGGCCTGGGCACGGCTGTCGCGCTGGCGACCCGAGGTAAACAGATCATCCACACTGGTGCTGGCAGTACCAATATGGATATTCCCTCCGGTTCCTGCAGACTGGCCGGTGCCGAGCATCATGTTGTCGGTACCGGTACGTAGGCCGGCACCTTCATTGACGTAGGTTTTCAGTTCCGGCTTGCGACGCGCCATGGCAGCCGAACCGAGGCCGGTGGCGACCACGGTGACGCGCAACTGGTCTTCCATCGTGTCGTCGAAGACGGCGCCGCAGATCACGGTGGCATCCGGCGCCGTGTAGTTGCGGATGGTCGCCATGACCTCCTTGTACTCCTTGAGGCCGAGCGAGGCGCTGGCGGTGATATTCACCAGCACGCCGCGCGCACCGGAGAGCTCGATGCCTTCCAGCAGCGGGCTGGCGACGGCGGCTTCGGCAGCGATGCGAGCACGATCGACACCGGCGGAGGCGGCCGAGCCCATCATCGCCTTGCCCATCTCGCCCATGACGGTACGCACGTCTTCGAAGTCGACGTTGACCAGACCGGGCACATTGATGATTTCGGCGATGCCGCCGACGGCATTTTTCAGCACATTGTCGGCCGACTTGAAGGCTTCGAGCATGCTGACATCCTCGCCGAGTACTTCCATGAGTTTCTCGTTGAGGATGACGATCAGCGAGTCCACGTGCTGGGCCAGTTCGGCCAAGCCTTCTTCGGCAAGTTTGCTGCGGCGGCCTTCGAATTCGAACGGCTTGGTGACGACTGCCACCGTCAGGATGCCTAGTTCGCGCGCCACTTCGGCGACGATGGGCGCCGCTCCGGTGCCGGTGCCACCGCCCATGCCGGCGGTGATGAAGCACATGTGCGCACCGGAGAGTACCTCAGCGATTTTTTCGCGTTCGCCCTGTGCATGTTCGCGCGCGCGCTCTGGCTTGCCGCCGGCCCCAAGGCCCGGGCCAAGTTGCAGCTTGACGCCGGCCGACGAGTGCTTGAGCGCCTGAGCATCCGTGTTGCAGCAGATGAAGTCCACGCCACCCACACCTTCGCGGATCATGTGTTCGACGGCATTGCCGCCAGCCCCGCCGACGCCGATGACCTTGATGATCGTCGCGTTGGGGTCCCTGTCGATGATTTCAAACATTTCGCCTCTCCTTTTGTTGCCAAAAAATAAAATTAAAGATTCCGTGCGAACCAGGCCTTCATGCGTGCCAGTACCTGGCCCATGCTCATGGGTTGTTCCTTGATGCCGCGATGTTTTTGCGCCACGCCTTCGAGCAGCAGACCCATGGCGGTGGCATAGCGGGGGTTCTTGACAAAGTCGCGCAGGTTGCCGGTGTAATGCGGCATGCCGACCTTGACCGTGTTGTGGAAGATTTCCTCGCCGAGTTGCGTCATGCCGGGCAGTTGTGCCGTGCCACCGGTGAGCACGATGCCGGCACGCAACAGGCGCGCATAGCCGCTCTTGGTCAGTTCGTCCTGCACCTTCTGAAAAATTTCCTCGACACGCGGCTGGATGAAGCCGGCCAGTGTCTGGCGCGACAGGCTGCTCGCCGGCCGTTCGCCGACGCCGGGCACCTCGAGCATTTCCTCGGGGTCGGCCAGTTGCTGCAAGGCCACGCCGTAGCGCAGCTTGATCTCTTCGGCATCCTGCGTGGAGGTGCGCAGCGCGATGGCGATGTCGTTGGTGATCTGGTCGCCGGCAATCGGGATTACGGCCGTATGACGAATCGCGCCCTGGCTGAACACGGCGATATCCGTGGTACCGCCGCCGATATCGACGAGACAGACGCCGACATCTTTCTCGTCGTCGGTCAGTACCGAGTTGCCGGAAGCCAGCGGTTGCAACACCAGATCGACGACTTCCAGCCCGCAGCGGCGCACGCACTTGACGATATTCTGCACGGCAGTCACAGCGCCGGTGACGAGGTGTACCTTGACCTCAAGCCGCTTGGCATCCATGCCGATCGGTTCCTTGACGCCATCCTGGCCATCGACGATGAACTCCTGCACCAGCGTATGCAGAATCTGGTCGTCGGCGGAAATCGGCGTGGCGTTGGCGGCCTCGATGGCGCGAGCGACATCATACTGCGTCACCTCCTTGTCCTTCACCACGGCCATGCCGTTGGAATCCTTGCTCTTGATGTGGCCGCCGGCGATACCGGTATACACTTCCTTGACCTTGCAGCCGGCCATCATCTCGACCTCGGCAATCGCTTTCGAGATGCTGTTGACGGTCGCCTCGATGTTGACCACCACGCCCTTCTTGAGGCCGCGCGCTTCCTGCGTATCCTGCGTGCCGATGCCGAGAATGGCCAGTTGGCCTTCATTGTTCAGTTCGGCGACGATCGCGACGATCTTGGAGGTGCCGATATCGAGGCCGACGATCAGTTCGCGGTGCTTTTCCTTGCTCATGACTTGCGTTCCTGCGACGCGGGGCGAAGCGTGGGGTTGATGGCGGCACTCATTGCGAACCCATTGGGATAGCGCATGTCGATGGTTTGCAGCTTGCCCGAACGGTCGGCGATGGTGTCGTAATGTTTGACGAAGCGTGCCAGGCGTTCGGTGAGCGGATGGCGTTCCTGATCGCGACCCAGTTCGATGTGCACGCCATTGTCGAGTTCCAGGCGCCAGGCACGGCGCGGGGACAAGGTGATGGCCTCGACCTGACGCTGGATCGGCGCCAGTGCCAGCGTGAATTCGCCGTGCCGCTGGAGCAGCTCTGGGGCGCTGCCTTCAGGGCCGGAAAATTGCGGCAGACGATTGACTTCCGGCGTGGCTTCGGCGACAAAGAGTTCGCCTTGCCGGTTGACCAGCATTCCCTCATGGATGGCGGACGTACCCAGCGGACGCCAGCGGGCGCGGGCTTCATGTTCCTCCAGCGTCAGCTTGAGGCCTTCGGGCCACTGGCGGCTGATCACTGCCTTACGCACCCACGGCAGCTTTTCATAAGCGCTGCGGGCGACATCCAGATCGACGGTGAAGAAGTTGCCGCTCACCGCACTGCGCGTGGCGTGCTCCAGTTGCGCGCTACTGACCAGGCCCGGTGCCTCGGTGAGTACCAGTTCGCGCAGCGGAAACAGCGGCAGGCGCTGCAGGGCGGTCATCGCCGCCCAGGCCAGGGCCGCCGTGGCCAGTACCAGCAACAGATCGGCGAACAAATTCAGGAAGGCCGGCTGATGCCAAAGCCCGGACGGCTCCGTTGCTTGCAGACGCGTATTGCCTTTGGCTTTAGCCTTGGCCATAGCGTGCCTCGGCCAGCAGTTTCAGGATCAGGTCGGGGAAATCGATACCGGCGGCACGCGCGGCCATCGGCACCAGCGAATGGCCGGTCATGCCCGGGTTGGTGTTCATTTCGAGCAGACTGAAACTGCCGTCGCTGCGCAGGATCAGGTCGGCGCGGCCCCAGCCGCAGCATCCCAGCGCATCGAAGGCCGCCAGCACGGTTTCACCAATCTTTGCTTCCAGCGCGGGATCGAGGCCGCAGGGGCAGCGATACTGCACGGCATCGGTGAAATACTTGTTCTGGTAGTCGTAACCCGCTTCCGGTGCCTCGATGCGTACCAGTGGCAGCACGGTACGCCCCAGCACCGCAGCGGTGTATTCGGTGCCCGCTACGAATTCCTCGGCCATCACTTCTTCACGGCGGCCATCGGGTAGTGTGGCGGCGGCGGCATAGGCGGCAGCAAACTGGTCGGGGGCAGTGACCTTGGTGAGGCCGATCGAGGAACCCTCGCGGATCGGTTTGACGATCAATGGCAGACCCAGTTCGGCAATGATGGCGGCGCCTTCATCGGTGGAGCGGATGCGCCGCGAACGCGGGGTGGGCACGCCGGCGGCCTGCCAGATCCATTTGGTGCGAATCTTGTCCATCGCCAACGCCGAGGCCATCACGCCACTGCCGGTGTAGGGCAGCGCCATCAGATCGAGGGCGCCCTGCACCGTGCCGTCCTCGCCGGCACCGCCGTGCAGGATGTTGAAGACACGGTCCACGCTCTGTTCGGCGAGCTTCCAGATCGGTTGTTCGGCCGGGTCGAAGGCGAAGGCATCCGCGTCCACGGCAAGCAAAGCCGCCAGCACGGCGCGACCGGAGATCAGCGAGATCTCCCGCTCGGCGGAACGGCCCCCCATCAATACTGCGATTTTGCCCAGATCTTTCAATTAGTTGCTCCGAGAATGCGCACCTCACGCACCAGTTCAATCCCGAAATGCTGCTGCACCTCGGCCTGAATTCGGCCGATTAGGCTTTCTATCGCGGAAGCCGATGCCTTACCGTTTGGATTAACGATGAAATTCGCATGCTTTTCGGACACCCTTGCGCCAGCGATTTCCGTCCCCTTGAGTCCGGCCGCCTCGATCAATCGCGCCGCGTAGTCGCCGGGCGGGTTGCGGAAGACGGAGCCGGCATTGGGCAGTTGCAGCGGCTGGGTGGCAATGCGCTTTTCCAGCAGTTGTTTGATCAAGGCGCGTGCCGTTTCCTGATCACCGGCCGGAAAACGCAGCCAGGCGGCCACGAAGATCTCGTCGGTGGCCGTCTTGAGGCCGCAGTGACGATAAGCGATGGCAAATTCGTCCGGCGTGCGGTCGATCAGTTCGCCGCGCCGATTGAGCATGCGTACCCGTTCGACGTAAGACCAGATCTCGCCGCCATGGCAGCCCGCATTCATTGCCAGCGCGCCGCCAAGGGTGCCAGGAATACCGGCGAGAAATTCGGCGCCACTCAGATTCTGGTTCGCGGCAAAGCGCGCTACCTTGGGCGAGGCCACGCCGGCTTCAGCGTAGATCGAGCCATCGGCTTCCAGCCGCAGGGTAGCGAGTGCGCCGTGGGTAAAGATCGCCGTGCCGTCGAAGCCCTTATCGCGGATCAGCAGGTTCGAGCCCAGCCCAATCATCAGCATCGGTTCGTCATGACGCAGCGTCGCCATGAAGGTGGCGAGATCGTTCAGGTCGTGCGGAAACGCCGCCTTGGCGACCGGCCCGCCGGCCCGCCAGGTGACATGCCGGGCCATCGGCTCGTTGGCGCGGATTTCCATCAGCTGGTTAGTTTGCCGGGGACTGCGCCGATGGAGCCGGCGCCCAGCGTGATGACGACATCGCCCGCTTGTGCCGCGTCAAGAATCGCCTGCGGCATGGCGGAGATGTCCTCGACGAAGACCGGCTCGACCTTGCCGCTGACGCGCAGGGCGCGGGCGAGGGAGCGGCCGTCGGCGGCGACAATCGGCGCTTCGCCTGCGGCATACACCTCGGCGAGCAGCACGGCATCGGCAGCGGAGAGTACCTTGACGAAGTCCTCGAAGCAGTCGCGGGTGCGCGTGTAGCGATGCGGCTGGAAGGCCAGCACCATGCGGCGACCCGGGAAGGCGCCGCGCGCGGCGGCCAGCGTGGCGGCCATCTCGACCGGATGGTGGCCGTAGTCGTCGATCAGCGTGAAGCTGCCGCCCGCTGGACACGGCACCTCGCCGTAGCGCTGGAAGCGGCGGCCGACGCCATTGAATTCCGCCAGTGCCTTCTGGATGGCCGTATCGCCAGCGCCGACTTCTGTGGCGACGGCAATCGCGGCGAGCGCGTTGCGCACATTGTGTTCGCCGGGCAGATTGAGCGTGACCGGGAAGCGCGATACCGAACCATTGGTGCGCACGCAGTCAAAGTGCATCCTGCCGCTCCCGTCACCGCTGGCCCGCACGTTTTCGGCGCGGATGTTGGCACCTTCGGTAAAGCCATAAGTGACGACCTGTTTGGCGATGCTCGGCAGGACTTCGCGCACATTCGGATCGTCGACGCACATCACCGCCACACCGTAGAAGGGCAGGCGATGGACGAAGTCGATGAAGGCCTGCTTGAGGCGGCCGATATCGTGGCCGTAGGTGTCCATGTGATCCTGGTCGATGTTGGTGACGACTGAAATTACCGGAGACAGGAACAGGAAGGAGGCATCGGATTCGTCCGCCTCGGCAACGAGGTAGTCGCCACTGCCGAGACGGGCATTCGCCCCGGCCGAGTTGAGGCGGCCGCCGATCACGAAGGTGGGATCAAGGCCGGCTTCGGCGAGGCAACTGGCGGTGAGGCTGGTCGTCGTCGTCTTGCCGTGGGTGCCGGCAATGGCGATACCTTGCTTGATGCGCATCAGCTCGGCGAGCATCTGGGCGCGTGGCACGATCGGCACATGGCGTTCGCGCGCGGCGACGACCTCGGGGTTGTCTTCCTTGACGGCCGTCGACACGACCACCGCATCCGCGTCGGCGACATGCTCGGCCGCGTGGCCGATGGTGACGCGAATGCCCTGATCGGCCAGGCGGCGCGTGGTGGTGGAAGCGGCCAGATCGGAGCCGCTGACCTCGAAGCCCTGATTGACCAGTACCTCGGCGATGCCCGACATGCCGGAGCCGCCGACGCCGACGAAGTGAATGCGTTTGACCTTATGTTTCATGATGAGCGTTTCACGATTTGATGAGATCTCTACAGGTGTTCGCCACTTCGGTGGTGGCGTTGGGGCGGGCCAGCGCGCGGGCCTTTTCGGCCATCTCCAGCAACTGCCCGCGCGTGAGGGTGCGCAGCAGCGCCAAGCGTTCCGGCGTGAGTTCGCTTTGCGGCAGCAGCATGGCGGCACCGGCGCGCGCGAGGAAACGCGCGTTGGTGGTCTGGTGGTCGTCGACGGCGTGCGGGAAAGGCACGAGGATGCTGGCGACGCCGGCGGCGGCGAGTTCCGCAATGGTCAGGGCGCCGGCGCGGCAGATGACAACATCGGCCCAGGCATAGGCGCCGGCCATGTCTTCGATAAAGGCGACGGCGTTGGCGTCGACTCCGGCGGCGGCATAGGCAGCCCGCAAGGCGTCGATATGTTTTTCGCCGGCCTGATGCACCACCTCGGGACGTTCGTCGGCCGATAGCAGGGCCAGTGCCTGTGGCACGGTTTCGTTAAGGGCCTGAGCGCCGAGGCTGCCGCCGATGACCAACAGCCGCAGTTTGCCCTGCCGCTCGCCGTAACGAAAAGTCGGCGCTGGCAGGACGGCGATCTCGTGGCGCACGGGATTGCCGATCCATTGACCTTTCGGGATGACCTCGGGGAACCCGGTCAGCACGCGATCGGCGATATGGGCCAGCACCTTATTGGCAAGCCCGGCAATCGAATTCTGTTCGTGCAGCACCAGCGGAATGCCGCGCAGCACCGCCATCATGCCGCCGGGAAAACTGATGAAGCCGCCCATGCCGAGCACGACATCGGGCTGGATGCGCTTGAAGTGGCTGAAGGCTTGTGCAAAGCCACGTAGCAGATTGAAGGGCAGCAGCAGCTTGCGGAAAATGCCCTTGCCGCGCAGGGCGGAAAAGCGTACCCAGGCCATCTTGTAGCCACGGGCAGGCACAAGGCGTGCCTCCATGCCCTCGGGATTGCCCATCCAGACGACCTGCCAGCCGTGGCGCGTCATTTCATCCGCGACCGCGAGGCCCGGCATGATGTGGCCGCCGGTACCGCCTGCCATGATGACGAGCGTTCTTTTCATGTCGGCAGCCCTCGCATCAGTCTTCTGTTCTCGTAATCCACGCGCAGGAGGACGGCGAGCGCAAGACAGTTGGCGACAATACCAGAACCGCCAAAGCTCATCAGCGGCAGGGTAAGACCTTTGGTGGGCAGCAGCCCCATGTTGACACCCATGTTGATGAAGCTCTGGAAGCCGAACCAGATGCCGAAGCCCTGCGCGGTCAGCCCGGAGTAAATGCGGTCGAGCAGCAGGGCTTGGCGGCCGATCATGAAGCAGCGCCAAGTCAGCACGGCAAACAGGAGGATGACGGTAAGGGCGCCAACAAAGCCGAGCTCCTCGGCAATGACGGCGAGCAGGAAGTCGGTGTGCGCTTCCGGCAGGTAGAACAGCTTTTCGACACTGGCGCCGAGGCCGACGCCGAACCACTCACCACGACCGAAGGCGATCAAGGCATGCGAGAGCTGGTAACCCTTGCCGAAGGCGTGCTGCCACGGGTCCATGTAACTGGTGATGCGTTCGAGCCGATAGGGCGACGACCAGATCAGCAAGGCGAAGCCAACGGCCATCAATCCGATCAGTCCGGCAAACAAGTGGCCGTTGATGCCGCCGAGAAACAGGATACCCACGGCAATGCCGACGACGACGACGAAGGCGCCGAAGTCCGGTTCGCGCAGCAGCAGCCCGCCGACCAGCATCATCACGGCGGCCATCGGCAGGAAGCCATGGCGGAAGCTGTCCATCTTTTCCAGCTTGCGCGCCACATAGTCGGCGGCGTAGATGACGACGGCGAACTTCATCAGTTCCGAGGGTTGCAGGTTGATCGGCCCGAGGCCGATCCAGCGCTGCGCCCCATTCACCGAACGACCGATACCGGGGATCAGCACCACGATCAGCAGCACGACGGCGCCCACAAACATCCAGGGGGCGAACTGTTGCCAGAAGCGCAGTGGAATCTGGAAGGCGAGCAGGCCACCGACCAGACCAATGCTCAAGAAAACTGCATGGCGAATCAGGTAATAGGCGGGCTGGTGCCCCGTGTAGGCGTTGCCTTCGGCCGTGGCGATCGAGGCGGAATAGACCATCACCAGACCAAGCAGCAGCAGCCCGAGCGCAGACCACAGCAGCAAGGGATCGATTTCATCCGGTGCGGTGTGACTGCCGCCGAGACGCCGACTGAGCAGCGCGGTGTTCATGCGCCCTTCTCCTGTAGGTGGGCAATCGCAGCGCGAAAGACCTCGGCGCGGTGTTCGTAGTTCTTGAACATGTCGAAGCTGGCGCAGGCCGGCGAGAGCAATACGGCCTCGCCCGGTTGAGCGCAACGCGTGGCTAGCGCAACGGCTTCGGTCATGTCGACCGCGCTCTGTATCGACACACCGCAGCCGGCGATGGCAGCCTGAATTATGGACGCGTCACGACCGATCAACACGACCCCCTGGGCATGACGCGCCACGGCGGCTTTGAGCGGAGAGAAATCCTGTCCTTTGCCATCGCCGCCGAGGATGACGACCGATTGGCAGCCGGTGCCACCCAGACCTTCCAGTGCGGCGACGGTGGCGCCGACGTTGGTACCTTTCGAGTCGTCGTAATAGATGACCCCATTGATTTCGGCGACCTTCTCGACACGGTGCGCCAAGCCCTTGAAGGACTTGAGCGCCGGGATAAGGTCTTCGGCCTCGAAGCCGATGGCGACACACAGGGCCAATGCCGCCATCGCATTGGCCGCATTGTGCAGACCGGCGATGGGCAATTCGCGCAGCGGCAGCAGAAAGTCCTCGCCTTGCACAATCCATGTTCCGTCTTTGCGCGTGCGCAGGCCGAAGTCGAGGGTATCGCCGGGCGCATCGAGACCGAAGCTGATCAGCCGCCGACCGGCGATCGCCATGCGGCGCGACCAGGCATCGTCGCGATTCAGCACCTGCGTGCCGAGACCCTGAAAGATGCGGCCTTTGGCCGTGGCATAGTCGTTGAGGTCGATGTAGCGGTCGAGGTGGTCGTCCGAGAGATTGAGCATGGCTGCGGCGGCGCAGTTGAGACTCTCGGTAGTTTCGAGCTGGAAACTCGACAGTTCGAGGACCCAGACATCGGGCAGGGCGTGCTGATCGAGCGCCGCCATCAGGGCATCGAGTGCGGCGGGCGAAATATTCCCGGCCACGCCAGCACGTTTTTTGTTCTGGCGGATCAGATGGCCGGTGAGTGTCGTCGTCGTCGTCTTGCCGTTCGTGCCGGTGATGCCCAGCACGGGGGTGAGCGGCGCGAGGTCGCGCAGCGCCCAGGCGAAGAGTTCGATTTCGCCGACGACGGGAATGCTTTGCGCACGCGCATGGATCACAATCATCAGGCCCGGTGAGAGGCCCGGGGAGATCACCAGCAGGTCGATGCCATCGAGCAATTTCTTGTCAAACTCGCCTGAACAAAAGTCGGCGCTGGCGAGACGGCATATCTCGCTCAATCCCGGCGGCTCGGCACGCGTATCCGCCACGCGCACCCGTGCGCCATTGCGCACGCACCAGCGCGCACTGGCCAGCCCGGATTCACCGAGGCCGAGGATGAGGACGTGTTTGCCGCTTAAGGTCATTAGCGAATTTTCAAGGTAGACAGACCGAACAGCACCAGCAGGATGGTGATGATCCAGAAGCGCACCACCACCTGCGTTTCCTTCCAGCCGGATTGTTCGTAATGGTGGTGCAGTGGCGCCATGCGCAGGATGCGCTGCCCGGTGCCGGTTCGCCACTTGGTGTACTTGAACCAGCCGACCTGCAGCATGACCGACAAGGTTTCGGCGACAAAGACGCCGCCCATGATGAACAGCACAATCTCCTGGCGTGCGATCACCGCGACTGCACCGAGGGCCGCACCGAGGGCTAGTGCGCCGACATCGCCCATGAAGACTTCGGCGGGATAGGCGTTGAACCACAGGAAGCCGAGGCCGGCGCCGGCGAGGGCGCCGCAGAACACCATCAGTTCGCCGGTGCCCGGGATGTAGGGGATCAACAGATACTTCGAAAATCCGGCGTGACCGGTCACATAGGCAAAGATGCCGAGCGCGCCGCCGACCATCACGGTGGGCAGGATCGCCAGGCCATCGAGGCCGTCAGTCAGGTTGACCGCATTGCTGCTGCCGACGATGACCAGATAGGTGAGGATGATGAAGCCAAAGATGCCGAGCGGGTAGGACACGCTCTTGAAGAAGGGTACCATCAGATCCGTCTTCATGGGCACATCGAGGGTGAAGCCGCTGGCGACCCACTGCATGAACAGTTCGACCGCCTTCTCACTGCTGGGGGCCGAGATCGAAAAGGCGATGCCGACGGCAGCGACAAGGCCGATCACGGTTTGCCAGAAAAACTTGGCTTTGGCCGCGAGTCCCTTGGGATTGCGATAGACCACCTTGCGCCAGTCGTCGACCCAGCCGACGGCACCGTAACCGAAGGTGACGATCAGGACAATCCAGACGAAGCGGTTCGACAGGTCCGCCCACAGCAGCGTGGCGAGTCCGAGCGAGAGCAGGATCAGCGCGCCGCCCATGGTGGGGGTGCCGGCCTTGACGAGGTGCGTTTGCGGGCCGTCGTCGCGCACCGACTGGCCGATCTTCTTTGCGGTCAGCCAGCGGATGACCGCCGGGCCGAGTACGAAGGAGATGGTCAGCGCCGTCATGGTGGCCAAGACGGCGCGCAAGGTGATGTAGCTGAAGACGTTGAAGGCGCGCGTGTCTTGCGCCAGCCACTGGAAAAGTTCAAGCAGCATGGGCGTTCTCCACGATTGCATCAACCACGCGCTCCATGCGCATGAAGCGCGAGCCTTTCACCAGCACGGTGGTCTCCTGGTTCATTTGCGGCTTGAGTGCCTTGAGCAATGCCTCGACGCTGCCGAAATGCTGGCCGCCGCCATCGAAGTCATGTACGGCCGCGACGCTCATTTCGCCAAGGGCCAGCAGGCCGTCGATGCCCTGACTCTTGGCGTAGCCGCCGATTTCGCTGTGCAACTGGCCGGCCGTTTCGCCGACCTCGCCCATGTCGCCCATGACGAAGATGCGCCGTCCGGGCAGGCTGGCCAGCACGTCGATGGCGGCACGCATGGAATCGGGATTGGCGTTGTAGCTGTCGTCGATGACCATGGCGCCATGCAGGCCGGCCTTGCGTTGCAGGCGGCCCTTGACGCTGCTGAAGTGTTCGAGGCCGCGCACGATTGGTGCGAACGGTATGCCTGCCGCCAGGCAAGCCGCCGTGGCTGCCAGGGCATTGCGGGCATTGTGTTCGCCGGGAATGGGTAGATGCAAAGTGGCGTTGCCTTGCGGCGTAGTGAGTGTCAATTGACCACCGAAGCCTTCGTTGACGTGACTGGCTTGCCACTCGCCACGTACATCGGCAGCAGCGCTGAAGCCAAAGCTCAGGATGCGTCGTTCGGTTGCCAGTTCGCGCCAGAGATTTGCGTGCGGGTCATCCGCGTTGAAGACCGCAACGCCATCCTTGGCCAGTCCGGAGAAAATCTCGCCTTTGGCGCGGGCCACTGCGGTGAGGCTGCCGAGACCGGCCAGATGGGCGCGCTGGGCGTTATTGACGAGGGCGACGGTCGGCTTGGCAATATCGGTGAGGTAGGCAATTTCGCCTGGATGGTTCATGCCCATCTCGATCACGGCGGCGTGATGGGTGCTGCGCAGCTTGAGCAGGGTGAGCGGCAGGCCGATCTCGTTGTTGAGGTTGCCGCTGGTGGCGAGCACGGCATTCTGGCCGAAGTCGGCACGCAGGATCGCGGCGCACATTTCCTTGACGGTCGTCTTGCCATTGCTGCCGGTGATGCCCAGCAGCGGGCAATGGTAGCGGCTGCGCCAGTGGGCGGCGAGTTGGCCAAGGGCGAGGCGCGTATCCGTCACGGCGACCAGCGGCAGGGTCGGATTTGCGTCGGCGAAGGCATGGCAGACCAGCGCGGCAGCGGCGCCTTGATCGAGTGCCGATTGCACGTAGTCATGGCCGTCGAACTTGTCACCCTTGAGTGCCACGAACAGCATGCCCGGCATGATGATGCGCGAGTCGCTGCCGACCGTGGTGAATTCAACGTCGTGGCCGCAATGGCGACCTTTGAGATATGCGGCGGTCTCCGAAAGCTTCAGCATGCATGCCACTCCAAGAGAGAAGACCGGGCGACGGCCAGGTCGGAAAAGGGATGACGCACACCGGCAATTTCCTGATAGGGCTCGTGCCCCTTGCCGGCGATCAGGATGACATCGCGGGCGCTTGCCTGAGCGATGGCGGTGGTGATTGCCTTGGTGCGGTTCGGTTCGGTTGCGACAGGTTGCCTCATGCCGGCCTGAATCGCGGCGATGATGACCAGCGGATCTTCGCTGCGCGGGTTGTCGCTGGTGACGACCACGCGATCGGCAAGTTGTTCGGCAATGCCGCCCATCTGCGGACGCTTGCCCGCATCGCGATCGCCGCCGCAGCCGAACACACAGACCAGTTGGCCGCCGCGTGCCGTGGCCGTACCACGTAGCGTGTTCAGCACCTTTTCGAGCGCATCGGGCGAGTGGGCGTAGTCGACCACGACCAAAGGCTGCTGATCGCCCCCCAGCGTTTGCATGCGGCCCGGCGGCGGGGCGATGGCCTTGATGGCTTGAGCGCAGTCCTCGAGCGTTTCGCCACCGAGCTGTAAGGCGCCGATGACGGCCAGCAGATTGGAGACATTGAACATGCCGACGACCGGTGCGGCGAAATCCACATCGCGGACGCGGAAGCGGACGCCGGTGGCGGTCATTTCGATATCCTCGGCACGCAGGCGCATGTCGGCGTGGCGCCTATCGTTTGGCGTGTCGGGCGCGGCTTCCAGCGTGTAGCCGAGCAGGCTGACCTTGCCGGTCAGGCGCATGGCGAGTTCGCGGCCGAAGGGATCGTCGAGATTGATAACCGCGCCCGAGAGGCCGGGCAGGTCGAACAGCCTGGCTTTGGCGGCGGCGTAGGCTGCCATGTTGCCGTGGTATTCGAGATGGTCGCGCGTCAGGTTGGTGAACACCGCGACATCGACATGGGCGCCGTTGATGCGCCCCTGTTTGAGGCCGATCGACGACACTTCCATGGCGCAGGCGACGGCCCCTTCGCGCAGGTAGCGGGCGAGGGAGGCGTGCAGGGTGATGGCATCCGGGGTGGTGTTGGGGCTGGCCTCCAGGTTCGGCGGGAAGCCATTGCCGAGCGTGCCGATCACCGCACATTTACAGTCGATGGCGCTCATTGCCTGGGCGATCCATTGCGATACTGAAGTCTTGCCATTGGTGCCGGTGACGCCACATAGCCAGATCTGCTCGGAAGGGCGGCCATAGACCAGATGCGCTATGTCGCCGGCATGGGCGGCGAGGTTCTCGACAGCAAAAGTCGGCGTTGGTGAGACGGCAATGTCTGCGGCGCCGCTCTCGTGGATGACCGCCGCCGCACCGCGCGCGACGGCATCGGCGATGAACTGGCGGCCATCGACTTGAGCCCCCGGCATGGCGAGGAAAATGTCGCCCGGCTGGACGCGGCGCGAGTCGATGGTCAGCCGCGTGGGCTGGATGCCGCGCGCCTTCAGTTCGCTGAGGATCTGGGTGGCCATGCTCACATTTCTTCCTTGGCGGGCGCAATGTTGGCGACCTGCAGCGGCTTGGGCGTGTCGTCTGGCGCAACGCCGAGCGCGCGCAGCGCGCCGCCCATGACCGACGAGAATATCGGCGCGGCCACCTCGCCGCCGTAATAGCGACCGCCCGAAGGTTCGTCGACCATGACGGCGACGATCAGGCGCGGATCAGAGGCCGGCGCGAAGCCAACAAACGAAGAGACATACTTGTTGGCATAGACGCCGCCCTCGAGCTTGTTGGCCGTGCCGGTCTTGCCGGCCACGCGGTAGCCGCGGACTTGTGCCTTCGGGGCAGTGCCGCCGGGTTGGACGGCCATTTCGAGCATGGCGCGCACTTCGCGTGCTGACTGCTGCGAAAAAACCCGGGCGCCGACGCTGGGTACGCTCTCGACACGCGACAGAGACAGGGGCAACAGATCGCCGTCGCGGGCAAAGGCCTGATAGGCGCGCGCCAACTGGATCAGGGTAACCGATATGCCGTGACCATAAGACATGGTGGCCTGCTCGATCGGCCGCCAGCGCTTCCAGGGACGCAGCCGTCCACCGGCCTCGCCGGGAAAGCCAAGCTTGAGCGGCTGGCCGAAACCCAAACTGTCGAACATCGTCCACATGTCCTCGGAGGGAATCGCCAGTGCCATCTTGGCGGTACCGATGTTGGAGGATTTCTGGATCACCTGGGCGACCGAGAGGACGCCATGCGGATGCGCGTCGGAGATGGTGGCCGTGCCGATCGTCAGTTTGCCGGGCGCGGTCTGGATGGCGGTGTCGAAACGCACGTTGCCCTTGTCGAGCGCCAGGGCGGCGGTGAACGGTTTGAAGGTTGAGCCGGGCTCGAAGGTGTCGGTGAAGGCGCGATTCCGCAACTGGGCGCCGGAAAGCTTGGTGCGGTTGTTCGGGTTGTAGGTCGGCAGGTTGGCCAGCGCCAGCACTTCGCCGCTCTTGGCATCCAGCACGACAATGCCGCCGGCCTTGGCCTTGTGGTCGCTAATCGCCTGCTTGAGTTGCGAATAGGCGAGGTACTGGAGCTTCGC
This sequence comes from uncultured Methyloversatilis sp., assembly GCA_964477575.1. Classification (GTDB taxonomy): domain Bacteria; phylum Pseudomonadota; class Gammaproteobacteria; order Burkholderiales; family Rhodocyclaceae; genus Sulfuricystis. Next base: position 13,700 of record CAYZEA010000019.1, on the reverse strand, counting down.
ATCGAGTGCCAGGACGACATCCTTGCCGTCTTGCGGGGCGCGGATCGACTCGACGTCCTCGACGATTTGGCCGCGCCGGTCCTTGATGACGCGGCGACTGCCGGAGTTTCCGGCAAGCTGGTTGTTCAATGCCAGTTCGATGCCTTCCTGTCCCATGTCTTCGGCCCCCGTGAAGCCGAGCATGTGGGCGGTGACATCGCCGGCCGGGTAGTAGCGGCGGTACTCATTCTGGAAATGGATGCCGGGCAATTTGAGCGCCGTGATGCGATCCGCGACATCTGGCGCGATCTGGCGTTTAAGGTAGGTGAAATCGCGGTCGGCGGCCAGCTTGCGCGAGACTTCGCGACTGTCCAGATCAAGCAGGGTCGCCAGTTCGCGCGTCTGGGCGGGTGTCAGCTTCGCATCCTCGGGAATCGCCCAGACGGATTTGACCGGCGTCGATACGGCCAGCACATCGCCGTGGCGGTCGAGGATGCGCCCACGTGTCGCCGGCATCTCGATGACCCGCTCGTAGCGCGATTCACCCTTGCCGATATAGAAATCCTTGTTGATCCCCTGCAAATAGAGCGAACGCCCTACCAGCGCAATGAAGCCGACCATCAGAAGACCCAGCACCAGCCGTGCGCGCCAGGCGGGCAGACTGTCGTCGAGCAAGGGGCTGCGCGTCAGTCTCATGGCGTGATGGAGAGAATCTGTGCGGGCTTGGGGGCGTGCATGGCCAGTTTATGGCGCGCGATTTCCTCGACGCGTGCATGCGTGGCCCAGGTACTTTGCTCCAGCTGCAACTGTCCCCACTCGACATCCAGCGCCTGCATGCGTTTGGTTTCCCGCTCGTACTCGATGATCAGCTTGCGCGCGCGATGATTGGTCGTCACGGCCGCCAGCGCACAGATCAGCACGGCGGCAAGCAGAATGAGATTGAGCCGGGCCATACTATGAACTCCCGCCCCCCGGCCCCCGCCCTCCGGCGGGGGTGAGCTTTTCGAGCACCCGCAACACGGCGCTGCGCGCGCGCGGGTTGGTGGCGATTTCCGCATCGCTGGCGCGAATCTGCTTGCCGATCAGCCGTGCCACGGGCTGCGGCAGGTCGGCGGCCCGCACCGGTACGCCCTTCGGCGGCTGCGGCGGATGGGCCGCGTCGCGCATGAAGTGCTTGACGATACGGTCTTCGAGGGAATGGAAGCTGATCACGGCAAGACGTCCTCCCGGATGTCTTCCTGCGGTTCCCGATGGCCTCAAGCGACAGAGCGCCTGCGGCAGGGTTAGCGACAGCTCCTCAAGCTCACGATTGACGTAAATCCGTAGAGCCTGGAAGGTACGCGTCGCCGGGTGCTGCCCTGGCTCGCGCGTGCGGACGACCTGCGCCACGAGCGCGGCAAGCTGTCCTGTGGATGAAATACGCTGTTGCTGCCGAGCAATAACAAGCGCCTTTGCAAGCGCATGAGCAAACCGTTCTTCGCCATACTCACGAATCACCTCCTCAATTTCAGATTGTTCCGCCCGCGCCAGAAAATCTGCCGCAGTCTCCCCTTGCGTCGTGTCCATGCGCATATCCAGCGGCGCATCGAAACGAAAACTCATGCCCCGTGCGGCATCGTCCAGTTGCGGCGACGACACCCCCACGTCCAGCAAAATCCCATCCACCTGCGCGATGCCCTGCGCATCCAGTACCATGCTCATCCGACTGAAGGCGGCATGCACGAGCGTGAAGCGCGGATCGGTGATTTGCGCGCCCGCGGCAATCGCCTGGGGATCGCGATCCAGTGCGATCAGCCTTCCCGTCGATCCGAGTTTTTCCAGAATCGCCCGGCTGTGCCCGCCGCGCCCGAAGGTGCCATCCACGTAGAGGCCATCCGGCTTGATCGCCAGTGCTGCCAGCGCTTCGGCCAGCAGCACAGGTTGGTGTTCGCTCATTCGCGACGATCACAGGGAAATACCCTCGAATCCCGGCGGCGGTTGATCGCCGGCCAGAGCCTCGAAGGCGGTTTCGTGCTGGCGACGCCAGCCGGCATCGCTCCATAGTTCGAAATGCGACCCCATGCCGACCAGCCAGACCTGCTTGTCCAGTTCGGCGGTGTCGCGCAGTTCGGGTGCCACGAGGATGCGGCCGGCGTTGTCGATCTCGCAATCGCGGGCGTTGCCGACCAGGATGCGCTTCAGTGCAGCCGAGCGCGGGTCGAAGCTGGGGGCGGCGAGGATCTTGTCGCGAATGGGTTCCCAAGCAGGTGCCGGGTAGAGCAGCAGGCAGCGATGCGGGTGGGCGGTCATGACCAGATGGCTACCGGCTTGGGCGAGGGCATCGCGATGCCGGGCCGGGATCGCCAAGCGTCCCTTTGCATCCAACGTCAGTTGTGCAGCCCCCTGAAACACGCGCCTCAATGCCTCCTTGTTGATCTGCAGGTTTCCCACAAAATCCCACAAGCCCCCACTTTATTCCACCAAAATGCATGAGTCAAGCAGAACATGGGTTTTTAATAGACGCAACAATGAGTTACAGCGCATTGCATGGATTGTGTATATAAAATTTATTATTTAAAATCAATAGATCAAAACACACTTCGAAAGTGGTTTGTTAAGAGTGAGTATCGGCGACAGAGGGCCAAGGCCATTTTCTTGGTCTGCTCTGTCGAATAATCACTAGGTGTCGGCATGGAAATAGTGGGAAATAACCCTGCTGGCGGTATGACATGTCATAATCCACTTGACTTAACGCAGCCAGTCTATTGCCGGTCGCCTTGCGAAAACCCTATGCAATCCAGGATTGTCCTAACGTCCGTTTTTCTGTTCCTGTTCGTCGCCTCGCCGGTGTGCATCTCCTCGTTTGCACTGGCGCGTGAGGATGGCATTGCCGTGCTGTTTCCCGATATCGGCGAGCCGTATCGGGGCGTATTCGAGCAAATTCTGGCAGGAATCGAGGAAAAGGCCGGCGGCCGGGTCAGCAATATTCCCGTACGAGCGAATACGGATGCCGGCGATCTTGCCGGCGAGTTGCGCCGGCAAAATATCCGGGTCGTCATCGCCTTGGGCAAGCACGGCGTTCGCACGAGTGCAGGCCTTGATGGCAAGATCGATGTCGTGGCTGGCGCAGTGCTTTCCGTCGGCGAAGCCGAGGCACGCGACAATACCGTGATTACCTTAGCGCCAGACCCGGCGCTGCTGTTTGGTCGCCTAAAGGCTCTGGCACCGGATACACGCCGCGTCACCGTGATTTACAGCCCGCAAAACAACGAATGGCTGATGCGCCTAGCCCGCATTGCCGCCAAAAACCAGGGATTCGAGCTGAATGCCCTGCCTGCCGACGATATGAAAACTGCGTTACGCCTGTATCAAGAGTTTTTAGCCGGCGGCACGCATACGGATGCCCTATGGCTACCGCAAGACATCGTTACCGTTGAGGAAAGCACTATCGTACCCCTTGTGCTTCGCGAAACCTGGAACCGCGAAATCCCCTTGTTTTCCAGCTCTCTCGCCCACGTTCGCCGTGGCGCTTTGTTCTCGCTCTACCCGGACAACCAGGAACTGGGCCGTGCGCTTGCCAGCACCGCCCTGGCTTATTTCGGCGGCACACGCCCGGCCAAGGGTTTGCAGCCGCTACGCGGTGTCCTTGCCGCCGTCAACACCCGTACCGCAAGCCACCTCGGCATTAGTTTGAACCAACAGCGTTTTGATATTCTCCTGCCCGACCGCTAACTGCTGCACATGTCATTCCTTCGTCATCTCGACCAACGTATCCGGCGCGCTACCTTTCAGCGCCAGTTGAGCATCACGGTCGCGCTTGGCGTTGCATTGATGGCTTTCGGCATCTTCCTGGCAGTCAACTGGCAAGGCAACCGCCAAGTCAGGGCCACCCTGATCGCACAGGGATCGACACTGACGGAATCGTTAGCGCACCAAAGCCAACTCGCCTTGTTGACCGGTGCGGGCGAGAATGCCCAGGAGGCGATGAACATGGCACTTGCCTTTCCCGACATCCAGTCGATCGCGCTCTATCGGGCGGACGGCACCCGACTTATTTCTCTCGATGCTGATGGCCGCACGCTACCAGTTGTCCTGCAGACCCTGAGCGAACGCCCCGAGCAAACGGAACTGCTGTCGGAATCCGATGCCGACTGGCGTTTTGTCGCCCCGGTGCGTCTGTCGACGACGGGAGATTCGCCTTTCGAGGAGGTATCGGCGGCGCGCGAGACGCTGGGTTACGTGGTTGTCGTGCAAAGCAAGGACACGGTCAAAACTCTGATGGCCAGATTCTTCGGCGCCACCATTGTTATCGCCGGACTCTCTGTCGGCATCTTCCTCTGGCTGCTGAACCGTCTGTTGCGCCGCCTCCTCCGCCCGCTGGAAAATCTGGAAGCGACCATGGCTCAGGCGCAGGCCGGCACCGCGAACCTGCGGGCGAAAGTCGAAGGGCCTGTCGACGTCGCCACCATGGCCGAAGCGTTCAACAAGATGATGGAAGCATTGGAAGAACGCACTGCCCAGATCGAAGATCACCGCGCGCATCTTGAAGATCAGGTGAAGGAAAGAACCCGGCAGCTTGCCGAAGCCAAGGCGGTGGCCGAGGCGGCGAGCGTGGCCAAGAGCGCCTTTCTCGCCAACATGAGCCACGAGATTCGCACCCCGCTAAACGCCATCAGTGGCATGGCTTATCTGGTCCGACGTTCCGGCGTTACGCCCAAGCAGGCCGAGCAACTCGACAAGCTCGATGCCGCCGGCCGTCATCTTCTGGCAACCATCAACGCCATCCTTGACCTCTCGAAAATCGAGGCGGGCAAATTCGAACTCGAGAGGACGGGCGTTGCCGTGGATGCGCTGCTGGCCAATGTCGCATCAATGCTTCAGGAGCAGGTACAGGCCAAGGGACTGCGTTTGTCCGTCGAATCTCCTCCGCACCCTCCCTTGCTGCTGGGCGACCCCGTGCGTTTGCAACAAGCCCTGCTCAACTACGCCGCCAATGCCATCAAATTCACGGATGCCGGATCCATTACGTTGCGCTGCCTGTTGGAGGACATGGAGGATGCGACCTACTTGGTGCGCTTCGAAGTCGAAGATACCGGAATCGGTATCGCCCCAGCGGTCGCCGAGCGACTGTTCTCCAGCTTCGAGCAGGCGGACAACAGCACCACGCGGAAATACGGGGGAACGGGGTTGGGGTTGGCGATCACCAAGAAGATTGCCGAATTGATGGGAGGCCAGGCCGGGGTACGGAGCATCCCGGGGCAAGGCAGCACGTTCTGGTTCTCTGCCCATCTTGGGATCGGCCCATCCACGGCCCGTGCTGATCCCGAACCGTCTTCAACCCATGCCGAATTCCGATTGCGAGAGGAATTTGCCGGTCGTCGCATTCTGCTGGCGGAGGACGAACCGATCAATCGGGAGCTGGCCTTGGTGCAACTGGAAGAGACCAGCCTCGTGGTTGATATGGCGGTCGATGGTCTCGAAGCGATCGAATTGGCCAAGACCATTCCCTACGACCTGATCCTCATGGACATGCAAATGCCCCGCATGGATGGTTTGGATGCCACGCGTGCAATCCGCCGCCTACCGCGCGGCGACATCGTGCCCATCATCGCCATGACCGCCAACGCATTTGCCGAAGACAAGGCGCGGTGTTTCGAGGCCGGTATGAACGACTTTATTACCAAGCCGGTCAATCCGGACACGCTCTACGCTGTTCTCCTCAAATGGCTGTCGCATAAGCCTAACCGCTGAGGCGTCTATGTGCCGTCTTACCAGCGCCGAGATTTGCAGCCCCCCCCAAGTTGCCCTTCGTAGCCCGTGCCTGCATGTTGGAGCCCACGTATGTCGCAAACGTCGAATATGGTCATCCCTGACGCCGGACCGGAGCTTGCGCCGCAAGTCGCAGACCTGATCGTGGCCTATCTGGAACAGATTGGCGTGGATATCGTCTTCGGGGTTCCCGGGGGAGCCATCGAGCCGCTCTACAATGCGCTGGCCCGTAGCGGTCGGCGAGGTGGCCCCCGGCCGATGGTCGCCCGGCACGAATCGGGCGCAGCCTTCATGGCGGATGGATATTCCCGAGAAACGGGCCGGATCGGCGTATGTTGCGGCACCTCCGGACCGGGCGCGACCAATCTGATCACCGGTGTCGCCTGTGCCTATGAAAACAGCGTGCCAATGCTGGTCATCACCGGACAGCCCTCCCTCCCCTCGTTCGGCAAGCGCGCATTGCAGGAGTCCGCCTGCACCGGTATCAATACCCTCGGCATGTTCCGGCACTGCACCCGGTACAACTCGCTGGTATCCCATCCGGAACAACTCGAAACCAAGCTGATCATGGCCTTGCAGCGAGCCATGCATACGCCCCAGGGCCCCGTGCATCTCACTATTCCGCTCGATATTCTCAGGGCACCTAGCCCGGTGGCCGTGCCATCCTTTGCCATTGGCGACAAACTGCAAGCGCCGTCGCTGCGCGACGAGGATGCCATCGTAGCTCTGCAAGACCTGTTGGCGGCAGCGCGGCATCCGCGTATCCTGATCGGTAGATGGAGCGGCGAGGCGATCGACACGATCCTGCAATTCGCCGCCCGATTCGACATTCCGCTGGTTGCGACGCCGGACGCCAAGGGCTTGGTCAATCCGCATCACCCGCTTTTCCGCGGCGTTTTCGGCTTTGCCGGACATCGCGGTGCAAGCGACCTGCTCCACGATCCAGATACCGATCTGATTCTCGCCATCGGCACTAATATGAACGAGTGGACCAGCAGCGGTTGGAGCGCCGATCTGCTGAACGACAAGCTGGTCCATATCGACGAATCGGAAGATCATCTGGCACGTACGCCCATGGCCCGCTTGCATGTGCGGGGTCGCATTTCGTCCGTATTCGAGCGCCTCGTGGAGCTTGCCCTTGCCTATGTGCCATCCCCAACCGCCTTGCCGGTCCGCAAGTTTGGCGTTGCCGCGTCGCCGGAAGCCGTTCTCTTCGACTTGGCGTCTTATGACAGCGATGCGATCCCTATCAAGCCCCAACGCCTTATGCGCGAACTGGGACGGCGCCTGCCGCCCAACGTTCGCATTCTCGCGGATGCCGGCAATAGTGTCGCCTGGGCGACTCACTACCTTCAACCTGGGGACCGGCGCCTGGGCGAACGGCGATGGGGCGGCGGGAACAGAAAACGGAGTCGCGGACGACGCCATGTCACCAGTGGCTGGTTGCGGCTGACGATGGATTTCGCCCCCATGGGCTGGGCTATCGGCGGAGCGATCGGTACGGCGGTGGGGAACCGCGCGGTACCAGTCGTCTGCATCACCGGCGACGGCAGCATGCTGATGAACGGCCAGGAAATCACGGTCGCGGTCGCCGAGCAACTGACGGTAATCTACGTGGTGCTCAACGACGAAGCACTGGGCATGGTCAAGCATGGCCAGCGGCTTGCCGGCGCCGAATGCATCGGTTTCGAATTGCCGCCTACTGACTTTGCCGCAATGGCGCGGGCGATGGGGGCCGATGCCCACGTGGTTCGCACCCCGGCCGATCTTCTGAGCATCGACTTCGCCGCAGTCTGCGCCAGACTTGGCCCTACGCTGATCGATGTGCATATCGATGGCGAAGAAGTTCCTCCCATGGGACTACGTATGAAAGTGCTGGGCACGGTCGTTGACTATCTGCCCGACATTGATGCCGCGCCATCCCGCTGAATGGCGAATTCTTGCCTTTCCCGGACCAGTGACCCCGCCGCCGCCACCGATACAAACCGAGATTTGGTTCGAGGAAGCCGAACCCGACAATCCGTATGCGACCCACGCCGCGTATTGTCGTGGCTACGATGTTTTCGGCGAAATGGTCGGCGGCGCTCGTTGGGTGGAAATGTTGTTCCTGTTGTTCCAGCGCGAACTGCCGCCTCCGCCCGCGCTCGAATTGCTGGAAGCGCTGGCCGTGGGACTGGCCAATCCCGGACCGCGCGACCCTGCTGTCCATGCCGCCATGAGTGGCGGCGTGGCGGGATCGCCTGCGGCCGCGTCGCTCATGGCCGCACTCGCGGTCGGCGCGGGACGCCATGCCGGTGCGCGCGATGTCTTCGATGCCATGACCCTCTGGGCTGCATGTGGCACCGACCTGTCCGCGTGGGAAAGAAACTTGAATCAGGCGGACGAAGGTATCGATATCTGGCCGGAACGAGAGCACGCGCCGGGATTCGACCCGAATGGCACATCCGCTCCCTTGGCGATCCGCCTATTTCTGTCCACCTTGGCGTCCTTGGGCGATTTCCCCCGTCTTCGCTGGCTGGCGGACCATCGCGAAGCCCTGGAATCGGTCGCGGGCATGCCGCTTTCCATTGCCGGCATCGCGGCGGCGGCCCTGAGCGACGCGGGCTTCGCACCTCCCGCCGGCGAAATGCTCTATCTTTTGTTGCGCCTGCCGGGGGCCGCTGCCCACGCGCTGGAGCAGGAGCCGCTGGGTTACCGACGCTTTCCATTCCCCCCTATCGTTCTTGAGGACGACCCTGCCGGACGGGAGAATACATGACCGCCCCCGAGAACCTTGCCCGCCATGCGGAAGCCTTTCGAACGCGCGTCGGCGCCTGCTGGCCGGGAACCCGTGCCGTATTTCGCGGACACGACCTCCATGGCGAACTCGCCGCGCTCGACTGGATGGAGCTATACCTGCTTGGCATCACCGGACGTCGCTTCGCCCCGTCACAGATCAGGCTGATGCACGGCCTCTGGGTGCTCACCAGTTATCCCGATACACGGCTATGGAACAACCGGGTTGCCGCCCTGGCGGCGAATGCACGTAGTTCCTCGGTACTCGGCCTCGCCGCTGCCGTTGCGGTCACGGAAGCGAAAATCTTCAGTGGTGGACCGGGAATCCGTGCAATTGACTTCTTCATTCGAATTCGTCGAGCTCTGGAGGCCGGCGAATCCCTCGATATCCTGCTGAACGCCGAACTCGAGCAACGCAAAATCATGGGGTACGGTCGACCGATCAACTCGGTCGACGAACGCCTCCCTCCCCTGATCCAGTTGGCCAAAGCCACGGGTTGCGCCGATGGCCCGCACTATCAACTGGCTTTCGCGGTGGAGGACTTTCTCGTCACCCGGATCAAACCCTTCCTCAAGATGAATTATGCCGGTCTGGCGGCCGCGCTCGCCGCCGACATGGGGCTGACGCCACGCCAATACCATTTGTTCGGCATTCTCAAGACCTTGGCCGGCATTCCCCCCTGCATTATCGAGGCCGGCCAAAAACCCGAAGGTTGCCTCTTCCCGACGGCATGCGCCGACATCGCCTATTCCGGCATTGCCAAACGCCCGTGGAAAGCCCGAGCCGCCCTCTAGCAAGATAATTACCTTCGTAATAGACTACGCATATAGATCAAGGAGGAAGACGATGCGTTGTGTCGGTCGGCAAGTGGCGAGGATTACGTTGTTTGCGCTGCTGTTTCAATCCACCGTTGCCCGGTCGCAAACAAGCGACGAGGCGGACTTGGCGTTGGTCTACGGCGATAAGGAGACTGTCAGTCTCGCCACCGGTCGCCGGCAATCCCTGCTGCTGGCCCCCTCGGTCGCGACCGTCATTACCGCCGAGGAAATCGCGGCGATGGGCGCCACCGACATCGACGAAGTGCTGGAAACTGTGCCCGGTTTGCACGTCAACCGGGCCTCCAGCATGGGCAGCACGCAATACGTCATGCGCGGCATCACCGGCGGCCATGCGCCACATGTTCTGATGCTGCAAAACGGCATTCCGGTGACCTTGGCGAGTTCGGGCAACAAGGGCAATCTCTGGGGCGGGCTGCCGATCGAAAACATTGCGCGTATCGAGGTTCTGCGCGGCCCCGGCTCTGCCCTGTATGGTGCCGACGCCCTCTCCGGCGTCATCAATATCATCACGAAGACCGCCGCCGAGATTCAGGGTTCCCAATACGGCTTCCGCATTGGCAGCTTTGCCTCACGGGATGCCTGGGTACAACATGGTGGTCAGTATGGCGACCTGTCCGTGGCGGCTTACCTGCGCGCCGGCACTACGAACGGTCAGCACCGGACCGTCGAGGCGGATGCCCAGACGCGCAACGATGCGCGCACGGGTACCAATGCCAGTCTGGCCCCGGGACAGATCAACGCCGGCCTGTCCTCTGTGGATGGCCATCTGGATCTGGCGCTGGGCAAGTGGCGCTGGCGCAGTGGCTACAAGTTGCGCGACGATATGGAAACCTTCGCCGGCATTGGCCAGGTGCTCGACCCGCTGGGTCGTGGCAGGACCGAACGCATCACCAGCGACGTCTCCTGGACTGACAACGATTTCGCCCGAGACTGGGCGCTTTCGGCTTCAGTCGCCTTCATGCAGTACAAGCAGAGCTATCCGGTTGCCGCCCAGATTTTTCCTCCTGGAACCACCTTCCCGACCGGCACCTTCCCGGACGGCATGCGGGGTGCCCCAGAATTTTCCGAGCGCCAGTACCGTTTTTCGGCCCACGCCGCCTATACCGGTTTCAGGGATCATAACCTGCGCGTCGGCATCGGCCACGACGATCTCGAACTCTACGAGACCCGCGAGTACCGCAACTTCGCCTATTCGGCCGCAGGCGTTCCCATTCCCTATGGCCCCCTGGTCGTGACGGCCACGCCCTTCCTCTACCCGCAAGACCGTACGGTCGACTACTTTTACCTGCAAGACGAATGGGGATTCGCACGCGACTGGACGCTGACCGCTGGCGTGCGCCATGACCGGTATTCCGACTTCGATGCCACCACCAATCCGCGCTTTGCCCTCGTGTGGGAAGCGCAGGTCGATCTCACGGCGAAACTAATGTATGGCAGCGCCTTCCGCGCCCCCGCCTTCGTCGAGCAATACTCGACGAACAGTCCGCTCAACCGGGGTAATCCGAACATCATGCCGGAACGCAACCAGACCCTGGAGTTGGCCTTCGCCTGGCAGGCACGGCGCGACTTGGCGCTCAAACTGAACCTCTTCCGTTACCACATGGCGGACATCATCCGTGCGATCCCCAATCCGGCGCCGGTCCTCGGCTCGACCTACTACAATACCGGTCGCCAACATGGCAGTGGCTTCGAACTGGAAGGCACTTGGGATCTCACGCGCAACCTGCGGTTGACGGGCCACTATGCCGCACAAAAATCCATCGACGAAATTTCCGGCCAGGATGCCGGCTATGCGCCGCGCCGGCACATCTATCTGCGCGCCGACTGGATACCGCAGTCCCGCTGGATGCTGAGCGGCCAAGTCAATCATGTGGCGGACCGGCATCGCGTTGCCGACGATATGCGCCCGCCGGTTCCGGACTACACGACGCTGGACATGACGCTGCGCACGACCCAGCGCGGCAGGAATAGCTGGAACTTTGCCGTCTCGGTGCGCAACCTGTTCGATGTCGACGTGCGCGAACCCAGCCTATCCCCTGGGCTGATCGTCTACGATTTGCCCGTCGCTCCTCGCACCCTCTGGTTGCAAGTCGCCCACGACCTGTAAGTCGCGGCGCCGTCCCGCCGGTGTCGACTTTTTGCCTTTGCCGCAATCGCGGAGTCTGCGTTGCAAATGGAATTGGGGGTGGAAGTCCGCCGGTAAGCCGGGTTCTGTCGTGGGCAGTCATTCCTCTGGGACCGCCATTGCTGACGGCCTCTAGCAGCCTACCCGGGAGCGACGCGAGCCACGCCAATGCTCCCCTATTTGGCCTTGCCCCGGATGGGGTTTGCCCGTCGCAACTGTTACCAGTGCGACCGTGCGCTCTTACCGCACGATTTCACCCTTGCCTGATCTTCTTGCGAAGCCATCGGCGGTATGTTTCTGTTGCACTGTCCGTCACTTCACAATGCCCGGCCGTTAGCCGGCATCCTGCTCTATGGGGCCCGGACTTTCCTCCAGACGATGTTTTGTCCAGCGACTGCCTGGCGAACTTCCGCTTCGGATTATAGGCGCCTACTTCTTGGCGGCCTTGGCGTTCTTGGAAGGCTTGGTTTCTTCTTCGTAAGGCTCGAAGATGAAAGTCTCGTTCTTCTCGCGGAAGGAGCCGATGAACTCCCCCGCCTCGGGCGGTTCTGCGTCGAATTGCTGCATGCGGCAATCGCGCGTCTCGGTGATGTACCAGCGCTTGCCCTGATTGAGGATGAAGACGCCCGGCTCGACGCGGTAAAGATCGACACGCAGTTTCTCGCCTGACTTTTTCAATGGGTGACGCCGCTGGCAGTCGGGATAGCGGGCGGTAATCAGCTCAACTTCCCAGCCATCGCTCCAGAAGTAGGGTTTGTTGCGCTCAATCGTCAGTGAGTGATCTCCCCCCTGAATCAGGAAGGCAGCAGGTTCCTTGACGCAGCCCAGCAGCAAGGGAGCAGTCAGCAGGGCCAGCAGCAGGGTGCGAAGTTTCATTGCGCGACTCCTCTATGCGGCGATACGCCAGGCGATGGTTTCCCCGGCGCGCAGCGGCACGATGGGATCATCCGGCAGAAAAGCTTGCGTCGCCGGCACGGCCCACGGCTCGCGTACCAGCGTGATGGTGTCGGTATTGCGCGGCAGGCCATAAAAATCAGGCCCGTGGCAGCTGGCAAAACCTTCCAGCTTGCCGAGCGCACCGGCAGCCTCGAAGGCTTCGGCATACAGTTCGATGCCGGCATGGGCGGTGTAGCAGCCGGCACAACCGCAGGCCGCCTCCTTGGTGCTTTTGGCGTGCGGGGCGGAATCGGTGCCGAGGAAAAATTTGGGGTTGCCCAAGGTGGCCGCGGCGACGAGCGCCTGTCGATGTTTTTCGCGCTTCAGGACGGGCAGGCAATAGTGATGCGGGCGGATGCCGCCGCTGAAAATCGCATTGCGGTTGAGCAGCAGGTGGTGCGCGGTGATCGTCGCCGCGACGTTGGCGCCAGCGCTGGCGACAAATTGCGCGCCGTCCTGCGTGGTGATGTGTTCGAGCACGAGCTTAAGCGCCGGGAAGTCCTTGAGGAGCGGCTGCAGCACCTGCTCGATGAAGATGGCTTCGCGATCGAAGATGTCGACGTTTGGATCGGTGACTTCGCCATGCACCAGCAGCGGCATGCCTAGCTTTTCCATACGCGCGAGCGTCGCGGCGCAGTGCTTTAAATCCGTTACGCCGGCGTCCGAGTTGGTCGTCGCACCGGCCGGGTAGAGCTTGACGGCATGCACGAAGCCGCTGGCCTTGGCCTTGTCGATTTCATCGGCGGGCAGCTTATCGGTGAGGTACAGCGTCATCAGCGGCGAAAAAGTCGACGCTGGTGGGACGGCAGCGAGGATGCGTGCGCGATACGCGGCGGCCTGAGCAACTGTGGTGACCGGCGGCTTGAGGTTGGGCATGACGATGGCGCGCGCGAAGCGTCGTACGGTATCGGGCAATACGGCTTGCATGGCTTCGCCGTCACGCAGGTGCAGGTGCCAGTCGTCGGGGCGGGCAATGGTAAGCGTGGTGAGTGTCTGCATATTGTCGATTTTAGCCATCCTTCAGGGCGAGTGCCTGTTGGTAAAGCTCGTTCTTCGGCAGGCCGGTAATGGCCGCAGCAAGCTTGGCGGCTTGCTTGACCGGCAACTCGGCCAGCAGCAGTTTGAGGATGCGCTCGCTCTCGGCATCGAGTCCTTCCCGGGCGGGCGGCGCAGAAACCAGCAGGACAAATTCGCCGCGCCGGTGGTTTTCATCTGCTGCCAGCCAGGCCGGCGCGTCCGGCAAGGGCAGGCGCACGATTTCCTCGAACAGCTTGGTCAGTTCGCGGGCGATGACGAT
>CAYZEA010000018.1:0-70472 GCA_964477575.1 uncultured Methyloversatilis sp. | reverse complement strand
GTTCGGCCAGTGCCTTGATGTTGGCCTCGGAGTGGTAGCCGGCATCCGCCGTGATGAGGGTCTGGTCGGTGCGCAGGGAATCTGTGGCCTGGATGAGCGGCAGTAGCAGTTCCTGTTCGGAGCCGGTACCGTGGGCCTGGGCTTCGACGATGATCTGGTGTTTGCCATCAACCGCCGCCACGCCGGTGTAGCCCTGGATGACGCCTTTGCCGGTGGCCATCTTGGCGGATTGGTTGTCGGTGCGGTTGCTCTTCCTGATGCTGCCTTTGCTGCCCTTGCGATCCTCCGATTTAACAGGGACAGACCACGATTTCCGCCGTCTCGCCAGCGCCGACATTTGATCTAAGGGGCCGGGCTAGATTATTAGTGCGCTGTCCTCAACATAAGCGCTCCCTGAGCGTTTGACGGAGATACGGCATTGCCGTATATTTGAGCGCATGTTCACGGTCATCGAAACACCTACCTTCGTCCGCCTCGCAAGCGATTGCTGGAACGATGAAGATAGAACCTCCTTTGTCACCTTCATCGCCGGGAATCCAGATGCTGGAGATGTGGTGCCCGGCTCGGGAGGCGTGAGAAAGACCCGATGGGGGAGTACTGGTCGTGGCAAGCGTGGCGGGGTGCGGGTCGTCTACTTCAATCGCCTCGCCAATGGAGAAATCTGGTTGCTATTGGTCTACGAAAAGTCCGTGCGCGAAAACATCCCGGCGCATGTGCTTCGTCAGATCAAAGAGGAGATCGAAAATGCGTAAAGCCAAACAGAAGCCCGTCGGCCATCCGCCGACGATTGATATCGGCGCCGAACTACTCACGTCGGTGCGTGAAATGAAAGCCGGTATCCGTGCGCGCGTCCATCGCCCGGAGATTTCTGCGGTTGCTCACGCTCGTTTGGTGTCCGGGCTGTCTCAAACTGCTTTCGCGGCGCTGCTTGGCGTTTCTGTGCGGACGCTGCAAGACTGGGAGCAAGGTCGTCGCGAGCCATCCGGTGCAGCAAAGACCCTCTTCCGTGTTGCCGAGCGCCATCCCGAGGTACTGCAAGAACTTGCTGCGTGAATAAACAGGGACAGACCGCGATTTCCGCCATCCCGCCAACGCCGACATTTAGCGCGCTACGGGACCCATCCAACCAAAGCTATCCTCCGTCGCCCCGCTCGGCTGGTATTCGCAGCCGATCCAGCCGGCATAGCCCAGTTCCTCAAGGCGTCGGAACAGGAAGGGGAAGTTGATCTCGCCGCTGCCCGGTTCATGGCGACCGGGGTTGTCGGCGATCTGGATGTGGCCGATGCGCGGCAGATGCTGTTCGAGCGTATTCGTCAGGTCGCCTTCCATCACCTGGGCGTGATAGACGTCGTATTGCAGGAAGAGATTCTTGCTGCCGACGGCGTCGATGACCTGCATGGCCTGCGTGGTGTCGGATATCAGGAAGCCGGGCGTGTCGCGCGTGTTGAGCGGCTCCATGGTCAGGCGGATGCCGGCGCGCTGCGTCACGGCGGCGGCGAACTTGAGGTTGTCGATCAGCGTGTCGATGGCTTTGCCCTGCGCGGTCGTGGGAATCCCGGCGAGGCAGTTGAGGCGCATGCAGCCGAGTGCTTCGGCGTATTCGATGGCGCGGCCGACGCCGTCCTGGAATTCGGCCTTGCGCTCCGGCAGGCAGGCAATGCCGCGCTCGCCGCCGGCCCAGTTGCCGGCAGGGAGGTTGAACAGCACGACTTCGACGCCCGAGGTCAGCCCGACTTCGGCCAGCACGGCTTTGTCATGGTCGTAGGGGAAATGGCACTCGACGCCCTTGAAGCCAGCGCGCGCGGCGGCACCGAAGCGGTCGAGGAAATCCTGTTCGCTGAACAGGAAAGACAAGTTGGCGGAGAAATTGAGCATAGCCGGATTATGCCAAGGCCAGCGCCGCCGTGTCGTGCGAAAGCGCGTCGACAGCGGCTTCATCTGCGGCCAGCAGGCGACGGGCAAGCTGTTCGAAATGCACCGCACCTCGCCTGGCAATATCTTCCAGTGCCGTCCCGCCAGCGTCGACTTTTTCATAATCGAACGCCGCCAGCGCCGGCCACAGTTCGCGCCGCATGCCGTCGAAGTTGGAGAACCAGAACCACAGCGAGGGCCAGGCTGTGCGCTCGATCAGTGTTGGCAAAGTCACCAGACAGTCGGCGAGGTTGTCGCGCACCGCACGCATGAGGATCTCGGCCCGGCGCTTGCGCGAACAGGCGAGGCGCTCTTCCCAGACCGTGCCCAGCCGCTGGCCCGCGACATGTTCGCCACGCTCGTGCAGGATCAGGGTGGCGGTTTCCGCATCGGTCATGCGTTCGAGGGCGCCTTGCGGATCGTCGGCATAGCCGTGGCTGTGCAAGGCCAAGGCAAAGGCGCCCGCCGTCTTTTTGACGTTCCAGGCTTCGACCTTCTCCCACAACCACTGGCGCAGCGCCTCGCGCCGCACGATCACCGTCTGCCCCTGCAAGGCCGCCGGCATGGTGGTGAGATCGCGCGCGTATTCGCACTCGCAGACCAGCACGGTCAGCCCGTCCGCGCTTTCACGAGCGGCCAGCTTGCCGAGAAAGAAATGCGGCTTGCCAAAGCGCCCGATGCCGGCCCCATAGACCAAACCTTGCGGCACCAGAATTTCGTTGACCGCAGCGGCGGCAAACGGCTCAAACGTCTGCCCGACCACAGACAGGTGGACAAAATCATCCTCACCCAGCGTTTCCCACAGGCTTTCGCGTTCGCTGAGCCAAGTACCCACCTCGGGCCGCGCCAGCGGGTCGCCGAGGGGAATGCCGGCTTCCCAGCGATAGAACTCGCGCATCTCCAGCAGGTAGGTACACAGCGTCATGTCGCGCGCATGACGCGCGTCGGCGATATGGCAATTGCGCTGGACGGCGGCGACCAGCCTGTCGAACTGAAGAATCATTCTTGAAGTGGTCGGCGCCGCCGAATCTGCCAGTGGGCCACGCCCTGGACGATGCGTGAAAACGGCAAATCTTCGAGGGCACCAAACTCGGCCTGGGCCAAACGCACCAGCTTCAGCACATCCGGCGCATGCGCTTCGTCATCGAGCAGCTCCTTGAGCCCGGTCAGACCGCCGCACTGAATCTTCATCATCATTGCATGCGGCAGAATGCACTGGGTGTCCTTGACCTTCAGGGCAAAGGTGGAGTTGGCCCGCAACAGTTGCAGCAGGTTGCCGCAAGCGGCGCGAACCAGCGGCTCGCTGCAGGCCACCATCTCGCGCTCGGCCAGCGACAGGCGGCGCGCGGCTTCGCACACTGCTGCCTGGCAGAGCAGCGCCTTTTCAAAGACGCAGGGCAGCGGATTGATTTGCTGGCGGGTGAGATGGTAGCTGGTCTCGTCCATCGCCAAAGCCAGTTTTTACCAGTCGTCGCCGGTCAGCGGTTCGGCTTCGCGCACGGTATGGAGCGCTTCCTCGGCCTGCAGTTCGTTCTCGCCGAACACCACCTGAATCTTGCATTGGGTCAGGTCGTTCTCTTTGCGCAGTTCCTTGGCCTTGGCCGAGGCATCCTTGAAGACATCGAACTGGGTGAGCTTTTCGAGATTCTTCACCGGGCCAAGCTGGGTCACACGATAGATGTAATACGGCATGATTTAGTCCACGTAGCGTTTGGCCGCCTTGCGCCGGCCGGGTTTGGATTTCTGGATGATCACCCCCTTGATGCCCGACAGATCGGGGATGATCGACGCAGGATAGTTGGGGTTGAGGGCTTGCAATTTCCAGCCCCCGTATTCGGTTTTTGCCAACTGGCGAAAGATCCACTCGTCGTTCAGCCAGGCCATGACGTAGGAGCCCTCGGTAGCCAGCCCCTCCGGCTCGATGATGATGATGTCGCCCTCGACGAATTCCGGTTCCATGCTGTCGCCCAGCACCATCAGGGCGAAGGACTCGGCACCGCTACAGGCGTCGAGCGCCGGATCAGACTCCGGCCCGGCCGGCACCACGGGAATGGGGAAAGGTTTCTTATTCACTCAGCCACCGTACCAGATAGTAAAGATGTATGCCTTCGGACGAACGCGAAGGCCCCATGACCTCGGCGGCATGCAGGTTCTGTACGGCATCCTCGCGCGCCAAGGCTTCCTCGGCCGACGCCACCGGCTCGACGACGTTGTCGGGAAAACGCTTGCGTTTCTCACGGGTTGCCGGCGTGGCATGCACCAGCGCGAAATGCGCCTTGACCAGACTGGGTGCTTCCGCATCCAGATAAACCCCACCTTTCATGTTCCGCCTCTCAAAGTTTGCAAGTGTCCGATGATAGGCGCAAACAGCGGCTCCAGATGGCGCCGCATCAAAGGCCCAACTGCCGTGGTTTTGGTCAGGATCGGTTCGGCCACCGTATTCGAAAGTTGCGAAAGCGCTTCCAGTGCCATCGCTTCGGTTGGATAAGCAGCAAGTTGGGCGACGGCCTCCCGCCCATCGGCGAAATACTCGCCGAGCAGGTCGAGCATCAGATACACCGCCTCGTGCGCCGGCGGTTTTTCAAGAATCAGTTCGGCCGCTTTCAGATAGCTCTGGCCAGCACTGGAAAAGCAACGTGCCAGCAGACGGGCGGCCGGAGTATCCGGCAATCCCTCGGGCAAGGCGCGCGAGGGTTCGGGCGGCAAGGCATCCGGCAGGCTTTCGAGAAAACCCACCAGATAGTAAGGGCGGCGCTTGCCCTTGAGCCACAGTTGCTCGCGTGCCGGCGGCGCGATCAGGCCGGCGGCCAGCACTGCACGCACGGAATTCATGGCGGTGACTGGATCTTCTTCGAAGGGCAGATGCTCGATCAGGAAATCGGCCAGCAGCGGTCCCATCTGCCCCTGCCGCACGGCAGGCCGGGCCAGCATGGCACGCGCCACTTCCATGGTCGGCAGCGCCCACCAGACGCGACGCGCCAGTTCATCCGTCAATTCGGCAGCATAGGCCACGGCCAGCACCGCTTCGGGCTCGCCCAGCTTGAGCATGGCTGCGAGTTTTTTCGGTTCGGCATGGCCGAGCCGCGTCCAGCGGCGCAGATGCACCGGATAGCCACCGGGCGAATCAAGCGCATGGCCGCCGAGCAATTCGCGCACGCGCTGGAAGTAGCGATCGGGACGCCCGACCGGATTGAGCGCCAACTTCGCCTCGCCTTTCGGCGTCAGCCCATAGAGCAGGCGCGCGCCCTCGTCGATACGCACGGCCAGCACCTCGCCCGCCAGCAATACGTTCAGGCGCAGGGCATCTTCGGGGCTCAGTAAATCAGGCATCGCACGAACATATCACCCCCCACCCTGCCCCGCGCATGGGACTTGTTTATGCCGCCATTTCCCGGTCGGCGGCAGGGAAATGAAATGAGGGCTGAAAATTATTTTTGTGCATTGCACAAACCTTCCTTGACTTACCCCTTTCCCTACCTATAATCGAGTCATGCTGCACTGCAGCATGTGCAGTGAAAAACCTCACCCGCCTAGGAGAATGCCATGTACGCCACCCCCCCTGAGAAGCTGATCAGCGCCAACAAGGCCAACGTCGAAACCCTGATGTTCATCGCCAACACCGCTTTCGCCAGTGCCGAGCGCCTTGCTGCCCTCAACCTCAACACCGCCCGCGGTTTGATGGAAGACACCGTGGCCAACACCAAGGCCATGCTGTCGATCAAGAACCCGCAGGAACTGCTGGCGCTGCAAAAGAGCCTGGCCCAGCCCGCGCTGGACAAGTCCATTGCCTATTCGCGCGCCGTCTATGAAATCGCCACGCAAACCCAGGAAGTCATGGGTAAGGTGGTCGAAGGTCAAGTGGCCGAATTGAACAGCAACGTCAATACCGCGCTCGACACCGTTGCCAAGAGTGCTCCGGCCGGTGCCGACGTGGCCATCGCTGCCGTCAAGTCCGCGCTTGCTTCCGCCAACACGACCATGGACACCGTCAAGAAGTCCGCCAAGCAAGCCGTAGAAATGGCCGAAGCCAATGTCGCCGCTGCAACCGACGCGACCATCAAGACCATGAAGGCCGCTGCCTAATCTCAAGTCTTCAAGATTCCCGGCCCCGGCCATGGTCGGGGTTGCCCCGACCGGTATCGCTGCCCGTCGGGGTTTTATTTTGTCCGCAGCACGTCGTGCAAAACCGCAAGTCGGCTGACGATGGCATCCTTGGTCGTCAGCACCTCCTCCAGCAAGGGGCGGGCCGCCTCCAACTGATCGTTATTGCGGTACTGCACCAGCGCTTGCGCCAATGCATGCACACGCCGATGCAGGGCATCCACTTCAATGAAGGCCGGCAGATGACCATACTGCTGCTGGCCTGCACCGGCATACCACTCACCAAAGCGGCAGGCCTGATGATCGTCAATCTCATCCGGCAGTTCGATTTCCGGATTCTCGAGGGCCAGCACCAAGCGTTGCACCCATTTGAGATGATCGTATTCGGCCAATACCAAGGGCAGATCACCACGATCCCAGTCTGACGCTGCCCACTGCTGCCAGGCGGGATCTGGCCTGAACTGGGCGCACCACTCGGTAACCTGCTCGGCCGGCATCGGGCGTGCAAGCAAATAGCCCTGCACCACGTCACAGCCGATGCGCATCAGCACGATGCCATGCTCGCGCGTCTCAACGCCTTCGGCCACGATATCCATGTGAAACACCGAGGCGAGGCCGATGACACCTTCGACCAGCGCCAAATCTTCAGGGTCCTCAAGCATGTCGCGGATAAACGTCTGGTCAATCTTCAGGACGCGCGCCGGCAGACGCTTCAAATAAGTCAGGGTCGAATAGCCCGTGCCAAAATCGTCAAGCGCAAAATCAACGCCCATCTCCTGGCAGGCCAGCAAGACAGCCCGCACGTTTTCCACATCATCCAGCGCCGTGCTTTCGAGCACTTCGATCTCAAGCAGGTTTGGCGGCACCTCGGAAAAATGGGCCAAGATGCTGCGCAGGCGCACCACAAAGTCAATATGCTGAAACTGGCGTGCCGCGATATTGACGCTGACCTTCATCTCGAGGCCCGCCGCCGACCAGCGGGCAATCTGGCCGAGCGCCTCCTTGATCACCCACTCGCCCAGATCGACGATCAGCGGTGAGTTCTCGACATGTGGCAGGAAATCGCCGGGCGGCACCAGCCCGCGCTCTGGGTGCTGCCAGCGAATCAGCGCCTCCATGCCGACAATCTGGCCGGTACGCAAATTGACCTTGGGCTGGTAATACAGACGGAACTCATCGCGTTGCAGGCCTTCGCGAACCTGGTTCAGCGTGCTGCTGATCTGCTGATTGGTCGTATCGTCGGCCAGGTCATACATGTGCCAGTTGTTGCGCCCCTGATTCTTGGCGATATACATCGCCTGGTCGGCATGACGCAACAGTGTGTCCGTATCGGAATCGTCAAAGGGATGGACGGTCACGCCGATACTGGCAGAAATGCTGATCCTGGCCTCATCGAGGTACACCGGCTTTCTTAGCGTATCGAGAATACGATCCAGGGCAATCTCGATTTCATCCATGTTGGCGAACTCGGCCAGCAACATGATGAACTCGTCACCGCCGATGCGCGCAACGGTATCGGTCGTACGAATCACATGGCGCAAGCGCTTGGCCACCTCGACCAGCACGCGATCACCCGCCTCGTGCCCATAAGTGTCATTGATCGGTTTGAAGCCATCCAGATCAACAAAGCACACGGCCGCCAAGCGGGAATGCATCCGTGTCGCAGTCAAGGTCTGATGTAGCTTGAGCGACAGGCCAATGCGATTGGGCAAACCGGTCAGCGCATCGTGCGTCGCCATGTCATCGAGCCGCTCCTGCGTCTGTTTCTGATGGCTGATATCGTTGAACAGGCCCACATAATGGCTGATCTCACCGGCCGCATCACGCACGGCGCTGATGGCAAGGCTTTCGGGAAACACGTCGCCGTCCTTGCGCCGGTTCCAGATCTCGCCGCGCCACTGGCCGGACGCGTGGAGGGTCTGCCACATCTCGCGATAAAAGGTCGGATCGTGCAGGCCGGATTGCAACTGGCGCGGCGTATGGCCGATCACCTCCTCAGGAGAGAAACCCGTCAGACGCGTATAAGCCGGATTCACCTTGACGATGTGCGCCGCTTCGTCGGTAATCAGAATGCCTTCAGAAGAGTTCTCGAATACCGATTCGATCAGCCGCAAATCGGCCTCGCTCCGCTTCCAGTCGGTCAGGTCGCGCAGGGTTTCCACAACAGCAATGATCTTGCCTTCTGCATCGCGGATCGGGCCGGCATCGATCGACAGATAGAGTTCGACACCGCGCAGGGGCATGCTGCACCAGTTCTCCGCGTGCAGGCCGCCATAGAGCAGGCAGGAGCTATCCGTGGCCGCGTAGAGTTCGCCAATCCGCTCGGTTTCGCCGCTAAATATCAGATCGGCCAGACAGGGGCGCGGATGCGGGTAATACGCACGCCACTGGTCGCGCGTTCCCACCACTTCGTCTGCCGGCATGCCGGTCAACCGTTCGCAAGCCCTGTTCCAGACGAGAACTGAACCATCCGCGCCGATGACAAAGGTCGGCACGACCAACTGGTGAACCAGTTCATCGAATGGAATCTGCAAGCGTGGTGATGCTGACTTCATGCCCCCCCTCTTACCAATTGCTGCGACGTAACGTCCTGGTTCGTCGCTTGTTATGGCGGCAAGCATACTGCAATTATTCGGTGCGATGGGCTGCTCAGTTGAGTTGAACGCGCCGCCCCCACGGCACAGGCGCCTTGCCCTTGACCAGCCACAGCACAGGGAAATTGGGCGGTGTTGCCGGAAACTCGCCCTCGGCATCGGTGAAATACACCAGCGCATCCGGCTGCTGGCCGGCCTGTGCAATCCAGTCGAAGACCGGCGCAAAGGCCGTCCCGCCACCGCCGACAAATTGTCGGGGCAGTCTCAATTCGTCCCAGGGTTCGAAGGTCCAGGGCGCGCCCTCGGCCAACGTGCTATCGCAGGCATACAGGGTCATGCGTACCGGCATGGTTCCTTTCAACGCATTCAGTTCGCCGAAAAAACTGGCCAGATCTTCCGCGCTCACCGAGCCGGAAACGTCGATGGCGACGTGGATATCTCCGGCATGGCTGCGCAGGCTGGGCCAGATGACATCCCCGCTCTGGCCATTGGTGCGCCGCGAAGGGCGCTGCCAGGAGTAGTCATCACGAGAAACCTGCGACAGGTATTGCGCCAACAAAGCCCGCCACGAGACCTGCACGGCCAGCGCCGCTTCGGTCAGCCGTGCCAACTGGCCGGAAAGTTTGCCGGCTTCGCGGGCGCGCTGCGCCGCCGCCGCCAGATGACGCTGCCACTGCTGCTGCAGTTGTTCCTTTTCCTTTGCCGTTAATGGCGGCGGCGGTCCGTTTTCATCGTCACCTGCCGTCTCGCCAGCGCCGACTTTTTCGGGGTCGTGGCCCCCCGACTGCCCGCCGCCATTTCCCTGCTGGCTTTCGTCGTTCTGGCCGCCCTCTTCGCCATCCCAGAGATGATCATCCATCATCTCGCTGTCATCGTTGCTGTCGTCGATGCAGGGATAGATTTCCTCGGCGGCCATGCCGCGATAGACATCCAGCACAATCGCTTCACCCGGCGGCTTCAAGCCTTCATCGACCAGCAAGGGATTAATCGCAAAATCGCAAGCCATGTCCCACTTGCGCTGGATACGATGGCCGCGCCGCGCAAAATGACCGAGCGCGCAGTGCAGCGCCTCATGCGCCAAGGCAAACTGCACCTGCGCGGTGCCGAGGCTGTCGATCCAGTTCGGGTTGTAATACAGTGCGCGCGCATCCGTCGCCGTTGTCCGGCACCAGCTCGCCGGCTTGAGCGGCAGGCGCAGCACCAGCGCCCCGAGGAAGGGCTTGTCGAGAATCAGGCGCGTGCGCGCGGCGGCCAGTTTGTTGTCGACATCACTCATAGAGCATGATGTCGGCCACCGCATTCGCCCAGGCGGCAAACTGCGGCACGGCGAACAGGGACTGACCGATGCCGCGATGCATGTCGGAAATCAGCATCACGCCCATCTCGCGCTGCGGGAAGCGTTGCGCGTAGTCGAGGATATTGCCCCAGACCTGCCCGGCATCGGGCCCGGCCTTCGCGCGCAATGCGCGACCCACCAATGCAGCCGCGACGGCATATTGCAGGTCGATCTCGGTCGGCACGGTGACGATCTGGCCGGCACAGATCGCATCGAGGTCGGGCAGCCGATCCAGACTGTCGATGAAGGCGGCGCATTCGATACCCGCCGCCTGACCGACGCAGGCGGCCAAGGCGCCGGCCAGCAGTTCCGGGTGGTCGCCAAACTTTTGCAGCGCGCGGTGGGCAAACTCCCAGGAGCGCGGGCTGGGGAAGGCCATTTCGCCGCCGGCGTTTTTCGCCGGATCGAAGTCGAAAATCAGTTCGGGCTTGAAGCGCAGGAAGGCGACCAGCCGCTCGTCGATGCCGTTCGCATAGGCCCAGGCCGCCCAGTCGTCGAGATTGACCGCCACCTCGTAGTGCGAAAAACGGTTGGCCAGTGGCGCCGGCATCGCATAGGTGACGCCGCGATCGCCCTGACGATTGCCGGCGGCGAAGATCGCCCAGCCGGGCGGCACACGGTATTCGCCGAGCTTGCGGTCAAGGATCAACTGATAGGCGGCGGCCGAAACGGCCGGCGGCGCGGAGGTAATCTCGTCGAGGAACAGGATGCCGGCCGGCCAGTGGCGGTTGGCATCCGGCAACAGCGCCGGCACCGCCCACTCGACGCGGTCGTCGACACGGAACGGAATGCCGCGCAGGTCGGAAGGCTCCATCTGCGAGAGGCGAATGTCGATCACCGGCACGCCATGACGCGCCGCCACCTGGGCGACGATCTGCGATTTGCCGACGCCGGGCGGCCCCCAGAGCATGACGGGCGTATGGTGACCGGTCGCGGTGCTTTCGAATTCACGGTCGAGAATAAAGGCCAACTGGGCAGGACGCATCAAATCACCTCAAAACGCAATTGGGCGGCTGGCAAGCCAGCGGAAACGAGGCGCTGGTGCGCGGCCTCGACAAATTCGGATGGGCCGACGACATAGACATCGCACGCCTTGATGTCTTCCTCGGCCAGGGCGCGCGCCGCCGCCTCCTTGCCCGCCACACCCGGCGCAGCGGCATCGAGCGTCACATAGCTGAAGGTATCGAGCGCATCGGCCCAGGCGCGACACTGGTTTTCCAGATAATGGCCGTTGGCACGCGTCGCCGCCCAGATCAGCCGCAAGGCACCCGGCAGATCGGATGCGACGGCATGCTCGACCAGGCTCTTGACCGGCGCAAAACCGGTATCGCAGGCGAGAAATACGAGATCGTTGGGCGACTCCTTCTGCAGCACGAACTCGCCGAAGGGTCCAAACAGGCTGACCGGATCGTTGGCCTTGATCGCCCCGGCAAACAGGCGGCTGGCGAAGCCATCGTCCTCGTCGCGCCGGATATGCAGGAGGAGATTGCGGTCATCGCAGGGGCAGGAAGCAATCGGATACTCGCCGCTGAAATTGGCCGTACTCCCCGTCACCGAAACCGTCATGCGCTGACCGGCCAGAAAGCGCAGGCGGTTGGTGCGCGGCGTCTGCAAGTGCAGCAGCAGGATGTCCGGCGTCAGGGCGTCGGCACTGCGTACCTTGGCGACGATCTCCTGCTGCGGAATGTCGTCGGGTGAGGTCGCCTCGAGTATCTCGATCACCACGTCGGAAACCGCGGTGTGCGAACACATCAGGGCATAGCCTTGCGTGCGCTCGTTGGCCGAGAGCGGGTAGTCGCTGTGGAGGATCTGCCGGGTCTGGCCCGCAATGACGCGCGCCTTGCACAAACCGCAGTTGCCGTTGCCGCAGCCGTAGGAGGGTGCCAGTCCGGCGCGCAGCGCGGCCTTGAGAATCGTCTCGTTGCCTTCGACAAAAAACTCGTGATTGGAAGGTTTCACCGTCACATGGGCGGAAACGACACGCAACACATTGTCCATCACCGCCACGGCATCGCTCGCTTCCTCGCTGCCCAGCACCTTGGCGAGGCTGACATCGAGGAAGTCGGCGAGGTCGTTGATCTGCTCGGCAGTCGATGCGCCGCTCATATGTTCCATGCGTTCGCGTAGCGCCTCGATCAGGTCGTGGTAATGCGCCAGGTGGCGGCGCACGTCCTCGAGTTCCTCGCTCTGCGCGGCCAGGCGCTGCGCCAGGATTTCCTGATTCGGCAACACGCGCTCGCGAATGCGCTTGCCAAACGCTTCTTCGCGAATCTTGGTGATGCGCTCGAAGGCACCGGAATCTTCGAGTCGCAGATCGGGATAGAGAGCCTGCAAATCCTCCGTGGTCACGGTGCCATCGCTGGCGTTCAACTCGCCGCTGGCAATCTGTTTTTGCAGCGTGGCGCGCGTCGTGCCGATCAGGTGGGCCGCACGCGACAGGCTTAATCGTTGGGACATATCCGGGGCTCCTCGTCTTATTGTTTTGGCGATGATACCCAATCTGCACCGGCGAGCCGGTATCCCAAGCTCAATTCACCTGACAGCTCCGGATGATCGCCAATGCCTGCTCATAGTTGTAGGCATCCACATAGCTTTCGAGGCTCGCCCGCTTTTCCTGACCACAGCGTTGATCAAGTTCGTTCCGATGTTTGACGACCCATTGATGCGCCATGAAGTCACCATTTCCGAGCATCGAGACCAGTTCGTCCATGCTGAATGTCACCCCCGAGTCACTGGGCGCTGTTTCAACCACCGGCAGCGCCGCCAATGCTTGCCGGATATGCGCAACCAGGGCCGGCAACTCATGTTCCAGTCGTCCCAGCGCCGCCCCCGCCGTCTCGCGAGCATCGACTTTTTGTTGCTTGATCGGCAGTTCGATGTCGGAAGCAATCTGCCGGATACGCTCCGACCCCAGATTGCCTGCGCCGCCCTTGAGGCCGTGGGCCAGGCGCCGAACCTCATCCAATCGGCCCGCATTCAGCGCCGCACGAATATGGACTGCGTCATCCGCATGTCCATCCGCGAACAGTCGCAGCATTTTCAGGTAAGTCGTCCATTTCCCTCGCACCAACTTCAGGCCCGCCTCGAAATTCAGTGCCTTGATCGGTGCCAGCAGGGCACGCAGTGCGCGCTCATCCATCCCCGGTATGGCGGGTTGAGTCGCCAGCACAGGCTGCGGCGCAACCGCGACAACCGGCGCTGCAACAGCCTGCGGCGCTTTCAGCCATTGCAGCAAGCTGGCGTACAGGCGTTCGGGATCGACGGGCTTGGCGATGTGGTCGTTCATCCCGGCCCCTAGACAGGCTTCGCGGTCCTCGACAAACGCGTTGGCGGTCATGGCCAGGATGGGAACCGCCGTCCACCCCGGCAGGCGACGGATTTCGCGCGTGGCCGCAATGCCATCCATGCCCGGCATCTGGATATCCATCAGGACGAGATCGTACCTGTAGCGGCGGGCCAGATCGAGCGCCCGCAAACCATCGCCTGCCACATCGACCTTCAGGCCGGCATCGTGCAACAGATCCAGTGCTACTTCCTGATTGATCGGGTTGTCTTCTACCAGCAGAATGGTGTGTCCCTGCAGCGGCGTCAGGTCAAGTGCCGTCGGCGCGATGGGGGGCAGCCCCTCCCCGCCGATCATGACGGCAATGATCGCATCGTGCAGATCGGACGGCGTCACCGGCTTGTTCAACTGGCCCGCAATACCGGCCTGCTTCGTGCGTTCCCGAGGCCAGTCATGCCCGTAGGCCGTGACAAGGACAATATGCGGGCTGGGCATGCCCAGATCGACAATTTGGCGGCTGGCCTCGATGCCGTCCATGCCGGACATCGCCCAGTCCATCAGCACGACATCAAAAGGCTTGCCACGCGCCCTCGCTTCCCGGGCACTTGTCAGAGCCGCTTCGCCGGAATTGGCGGTGGCAATGGTGGCATTCCAGGTAGCCAGCATATGCGCGATAGCTTCACGCGCATTGTCGTCGTCGTCAACCACCAGAATATTCAGGGCCTTCGACAGTAGCCGCGGCCGCGGCTTGCTATTGGGGGCTTGCGCCGGCTGCAGGGGCAACTCGCACCAGAAGGTGCTGCCCTTACCGGGCAAGCTTTCGAGACCCACCGCGCCCTCCATCAATTCCGCCAACCGCTTGCTGATCGCCAAGCCAAGCCCGGTGCCCCCATACTTGCGCGTGGTTGAGACATCCGCCTGCTGGAACGCCCGGAACAGTCTGTCCTGCTGGGCTTGCGTCATGCCGATGCCGGTATCGCTGACTTCAAAGCGCACGCGAATACCGTTACCGCCCTGCTCCATCAGGCGGGCACGGAAAACGATGCGGCCGGTTTCGGTGAACTTGATCGCATTGCTGGCAAAGTTGGTCAGGATCTGGCCGATACGCATGCCGTCTCCCCGCAGCATCGGGGGAATATCCGGATCAATGCGGGTTACCACCTCCAGCCCCTTTTCCTCGGCACGTACGGCGACGAGATCGTTCAGTTCGCGGAAGATATCGTCGAGATTGAAGTCCACGCACTCGATATCGAACTTGCCGGCCTCAATCTTCGAGAAATCGAGGATGTCGTTAATGATGTCCAGCAGTTGGTGCGCCGCCTGAGATACCTTGTCGAGCCGATCGATCTGATGGGGGTCGTGCGCATCGCGCCGAATCAGATGGGTCAGCCCGATAATCGCATTCATCGGCGTGCGGATCTCGTGGCTCATGTTGGCCAGGAAGGCACTCTTGGCGCTGTTCGCCTGCTCCGCCACATCTCGCGCATCGCGTAGCTCCCGCGTGCGCACATCGACAATCTCTTCGAGATGCTCCTTGTGCTGATGCAGTTGCTCCTGTGCTACCGTCCGCTCGGCTATCTCCCGCTTCAGCGAGTCGTGGTAGTCCTTGAGATCGCCGCGCATGGTGGCAAAGCTTTGCACCAGTGCCCCAATTTCGTCGGCGCTCGCGGCAGGCAGAGCGGCGGAGAAATTCTGCCGGGCCAGATCCTGTGCCACGCCAGCCAGATGCTGCGCGGGACGAATCGCGGCAAACTCGAGGACCAGGCCGATCGTCAGCGTCAGTGCCAGCAGAATGCCGAGCAACAACCACAAAAGCGCCCGATGGTTGGCCCGGACATCCGCCAGAAACGGCGCCACGTTAACGGTGGCGCTCAGGGTGCCCAGCTCCAGATCGAGGTAGCGAATCGAGCGGGAGATGGAACGCAGATCGGGGGTACTCTCGGACGTATCCGGGTTCCCGGCCTGCACCGGGTACAACTGCTGGCCTTTGGCATTCATCAGGCGCAGATCGGCCCACTCGTGATTTTTCTCCTGCAGCGCGTGCAGGTTCTCGTGGATGGTGGAGAGTTCCTGTCCAAGCAAATGCGGAATCAGGCTTTCGGCCACACTATCCAGATGCCGCTCGATCAGGTTGAGTTGCTGCGCTTCGGCAACCCGCAGCGCTGCCGGAATCCAGAAAACGGATAAATAGGCGCCGACCAGCAGGCTGACCAGAAACAGCGGCAGCAGGAGCTTTTGTCTCAAGCCCATCAACGCCCCCTTGGCGCCTCAGTCGGTCCAGTAGGCATCGAGTCCCCAGGCACGCATCGGCTGATAATCCTTGATCGAAGTCGGTATGGCGGCAGCAATCGGCACTTCGCTCAGCAGCGCGCGTCCCGCTTCGGTGGCTGCCATGTCGAGAATGGCACGCTGCAGCTTCTCCCGATCCGCAGCCGGCAGACGCGGATGCGCGGCGACCGGATGCGAAGGCATTTCCCGCGTCGTATAGAGGACACGCAACTGATCCTGGATATTTTGATTCTGTTCCTGCAAGGTCTTCTCGACGCCTCCGCCGGCGGGTGTCAGCCCGGTCGCCACATTCAGATAGACGGAACTGTGCGTCTTGACGTTGATGGGTGCCATCTTCACATTGAACAGATGCTCCAGATCGGCCCGTATCAACAGACTGGCGCCGAGCGCATTCATGGAGGGAATGGCCAGCTTCATCCCATTCAATTCTGCAGGGGACTTGATCGGACTGTCCTTGCGAACCACCAGAATGCCGCGCAGGGGCTCCCCGTCGCGAACCAGGGGAATGTAGCCCTGTCGCGAAGTCTCGCGCAGGATGTGATAGGGGTTGGCATAGACGAAGTCGAAAGCGCCTTTCGCCAGTTCGCGTTCGAACTCGGGCACGGTCAGCGTCGCCACCATGTTGAGGGCGAGGCCGCTTCGCTTCGACAGCTCCTCGACAATCGGCTTCCAGACCGCAAAAAGCTTGCGCTGATCGTACTGCGGCACGACACCAAAGGTATAACTTTCGGCCGCCACGGCCCCGTCAGCCAGCGACAGCACGGCAACCACGGCAACCATTGCGGCATGCAGCCGCATACGCCAAGAACGCCCGGCAATGCTTTTCATCGCCCACCTCCCCGTGCTGTAATTGTTTTTCATCGGCCCAAAGTACAAGCCTTAAGTACGTTTATAGCAAATTGAACATGGCAAGCATTGAGGTTGGTCGAAATATTGGAGTCCAACGAGGCATAAATCTGACGAAGTGCCAGCTCGCTCTTTAGACCGGTACCCAGCAATAATCAGTAATGACATAAACAATTGCGTAGAATACTCTACACAATGATCGAACTCATCGAATGGCTAACCCTCATCACCACCCTGCCCTCCGCAAACAAGGCTGCGCGCATGCGGCTATGGCGCGCCATCAAGGCACTGGGCTGTGCGACCTTGCGCGATGGCGTTTATCTGTTGCCGGCGCGCGACGACACCGATGCCAGTCTGCGCGCGTTGGCGGATGAGGTACGGAATGCCGGCGGCAGTGCGGAAGTGCTGCACGTGGCTACCAATGGGTCGCAGGACAGCGGCTTTCGCCAGATGTTCGACCGCAGCGCAGACTATGGCACGTTAATCGCCGCAATCCGCACGGCAAGATTGGATGAAAAAAACCTGCGCCGCTTGAATCGCGATTTTTCCGCCTTGGCGGCGACCGATTACTTTCCTGATGCGGCACGCGACCAGGCACGCCAGGCGCTGGACGAATTCGCCACACGCCTCTCGCCCAGGGAACCGCACGCGACGGCCGGCACCATTCGCCGTCTTGCCAGCGCCGACTTTTCGGGTCGAATCTGGGCCACGCGCAAACACCTGTGGGTGGATCGTATGGCCTCGGCGTGGCTGATCCGTCGCTTTATCGACCCGCTAGCTCGCTTCCGCTGGCTCGACAAACCCGCCGACTGTCCACCCGAGGCGCTCGGTTTCGATTTCGATGGCGCGCGCTTTTCGCACGCCGCGACGACACCAGAGCGTGTCACCTTCGAAGTGCTGGTCACCAGTTTCGGTCTCGACACCGATCCGGCGCTGGTCCGCATTGGCGCCATCGTGCATTGCCTCGATGTCGGCGGCGTGCCGGTGGACGCAGCCACCGGTATCGAAGCCGTGCTCGCGGGTTTGCGCGCATCCACCCCCAACGACGATCAACTGCTCGCCGAAGCAAGCCGCGTCTTCGACGGCCTCTATGTGAATTACCGACAGGAAGACCGACATGACTGAGAACGCCACCCCCACCACCCCGCCGCCGACCCCGACCATCGGCGAAGCCTTCAAATACTGGCTCAAGCTCGGCTTCATCAGCTTCGGCGGCCCGGCCGGGCAGATCGCGATGATGCATCAGGAACTGGTCGAGCGTCGCCGCTGGATTTCCGAACACCGCTACCTGCACGCCCTCAACTACTGCATGCTGCTGCCGGGACCGGAGGCGATCCAGCTCGCCATCTACATCAGTTGGCTGATGCATGGCGTCAAGGGCGCGGTGATGGCTGGCGTGCTGTTCTTCCTGCCAGCCTTCATCCTGCTGTCGCTGCTCGCCGGCGTGTATCTCAACTTCGGCGACGTGGCCGCCGTGCAGGGCATCTTCTACGCCATCAAGCCGGCGGTCGTCGCCGTGGTGCTGTTCGCCGCCTGGCGCATCGGCTCGAAGGCGATCAAGAACGGCGTATTGGGCGGCATTGCCGCGCTGGCCTTTGTCGGCATCTTTTTCTTCGACATCGGCTTTCCCTGGATCGTGCTGGCCGCCGCCCTTCTCGGCGCCATCGGCGGCAAGTTGATGCCCGCGAAATTCAAGGGCGGCGGCGGCCACGGCGCCTCCCACAAGGCGTATGGCCCGGCCATCATCGACGACGACACGCCGCCCCCCGCGCATGCCGCCTTTTCCTGGACCAAACTGCTCGTCACCACGCTGGTGTTCCTTGCGATCGGTGCCGTCTCACTGCTGGCGCTCGGCGGCGGCAGCGACCTCTACCAGATGGGCGAGTTTTTTACCAGCGCGGCCTTCCTCACCATCGGCGGCGCCTACGCCGTACTGCCCTATGTCTATCAGGGCGCCGTGGAACACTTTGGATGGCTCACCGGCCCGCAGATGATGGACGGTCTGGCGCTGGGCGAAACCACACCCGGCCCGCTGATCATGATCGTCACCTGGGTGGGTTACATGGGCGGCGTCACCAAGTCGGTGCTCGGCAATCCCGTCGCGGCGGGCCTCGCAGGCGCGACGGTAGCGACCTTTTTCACCTTCCTGCCGAGCTTCTGGTTCATCATCGCCGGCGGGCCGCTGGTCGAAGCCACCCGCGGCGAACTCAAATTCACCGCGCCGCTCACCGCCATCACTGCTGCCGTGGTCGGCGTGATCCTCAACCTCGCCACTTTTTTCGCCTGGCATACCTTCTGGCCGCAGGGCAGCAAGGCCGCGCCCTTCGGCGGCCCCTTCGAGTGGTTGCCGGTGCTGATCGCCATCGCCGCCTTCCTCGCGCTGTGGAAATACAAGCAGGACATCATGAAGGTAATCGGCGTCTGCGCGCTGCTCGGCCTTGCGCTGTCTTTCGTAAGATGAAACTTTCCCCCGAGGCGCGCCTGCTGCTGCTCGGCCGCGCGCTGCGGGCCTTTTGCGACGGCTTCGTCGCCATCCTGCTGCCGACCTACCTGTTGGCGCTCGGCATGGGCACCCGGGAGGTTGGTGTCATCAGCACGGCAACCCTGCTCGGTTCGGCGCTCCTGACGCTCGCGCTAGGCCACTGGGGCCATCGCTTCGACCCGCGCCACCTGCACTGACACGGCAGCCGTGACGGCTGCATTTATTCATTCTGGTTTGCTACAATTAGAAGAATAGTTTGGCCGCCTTGGCCGTTGCAGGACAATTCCCGGAAGTCGATGAAAGCCAGCAGGTTCCTGATCCTCGTCAGCATCGCCATCAGCCTTCTGGTGACGAGCCTTGTCGGCATCAACCTCTGGCGCGAGCGCGAACAGGCGCTGACCGAGGCGCGGGAGCGCCTCACCGCGCTCAATCTCGCACTGACCGAGCAAATGGAGCACTCCCTCCATGCGGTCGATCTCGGCCTCGCCGACGTGGTGCAGATTCTCGGGCGCACCACCGCCTGGGACTCGGCGGAGATTCACGAGGCTATCAAAGGCTACGCGGCAACCATGCCGCAGATCCGGGCAATCGCCGTCGTCAATGCCTCCGGCATCATCGTCGGCGATAGCGCACTCTATCCCGCCACGCCGATCTTCGTCGGCGACAGGGAATACTTTCAGTTCGTGAAGGCCAATCCGCAGCACGGTATGTTCATCGGCCCTCCCAACCTGAGCCGCCGCGACAAGGAATGGACGGTGGTGCTGTCGCGCGCGATCATTAGCAGCAACGGTGCCTTTCGCGGGGTGGCCTTCGCCCGCATGCATCCCAGGTACTTCCAGGAACTCTACAAGAACGTGCTGCACCTGAAAGGCAGCGGCATCACCGTGTTCCGCCGCGACGGCACGCTGCTGTTCCGCCAACCCCATGTCGAGGACATGGTCGGCAAGAAACTTCCCCAGTTGCCCCTGTTCGCCAAGATGCTGCCGCAGGCCGAGCGCGGCACCTACGAAGCGCTGGCCGTCACCGACAACGCAATGCGCGTCTTCAGCTATGCGGCGCTGCGCGCCTACCCAGTGGTCGTCAACTCGCATCAGCAAAAGGACGAAATCCTTGCCCACTGGCGCCTCAGTGCGATAGCCGCCCCCTTGATCATCGGCCTCGTCCTGCTTGCCGGCTTCTGGCTGGTCCGCCGCCTGCTCAGCGCCATGCGCGAGCAGGAACAGGCCGCCGAGGCGCTGCGGCTCAGCGCCAGCGTCTTCGAACACACGCAGGAAGGCATCCTCATCACCGATGCGGAGCGGCACATCATCGAGGTCAATCGCGCCTTCACCCGGCTCACCGGCTACACGCTGGACGACCTGCGCGGCAAGACCCCGGCCCTGCTGAAGTCGGGTCGCCACGATGCCGGCTTCTACGATGCGATGTGGAAAAGTATCGAGAGCACCGGCGAATGGCGCGGCGAAATCTGGAACGTCAAGAAAGGCGGCGAGCCCTACCCCGGTATCCTCAACATCAGCGCGGTAAGAAATCCGGCGGGCGGAATCACCCACTACGTCGCGGTCTATGCCGACATCACCGACCTCAAGAACACCCAGCAGTACCTGGAAAAGCTCGCCAACTTCGACGCCCTGACCGGCCTGCCCAACCGCATGCTGCTGGCCGACCGGATGCGGCTGGCCATCGCCCGCGCCCGGCGCCAGGAACAGTTGCTGGCGGTTTGCTTCCTCGATCTCGACGATTTCAAGCCGATCAACGACCAGCATGGCCACGACATCGGCGACCAGTTGCTGGTGCAGGTGGCCCAGCGTCTGCTGCTTGCCGTCCGCGCCGACGACACGGTGGCGCGGCTGGGCGGCGACGAGTTCGTGCTGCTGCTGTCGGACCTTAACACGGTGGAGGAATGCGAGGTGGCCCTGCTGCGCATCATTGAGGACCTGACGACGCCTTATGCCATCGGCGAGTTGCGCCTGACGATTTCCGCCAGCATCGGCATCGCCATCTATCCCTTCGACGACGCCGAGCCCGACATGCTGCTGCGCCTGGCCGACCATGCCATGTACCGAGCCAAGCAGGAGGGCCGCAACCGTTTCTGCTTCTACGAAGCCGGCGGGCTAGACGAGCAAGACATCTCCAACGCCGGCCACTACGAACCGAGCCGATAGGGCGCCGGATCGAAGGCCGGTTGCCGTCCCGTCAGCAGGTCGGCCAGCAGCGCGCCGCTGCCGCAGGCCATGGTGCCGTCGAATCGGGTGGGAAATGCCTTTGACAACTCCAGCACCATGACAAAGTCGGGCGATTCAGGGACAATAGTCCTCCCGCATTGATTGCCGACGTCTTCGGGCCCATCGGCTAACCGTATGGAAATCCTGTTTCTGATTGCCTTGATCATTCTCAATGGCCTCTTGGCCATGTCCGAAATTGCCTTGGTCACCGCGCGTCGCTCGCGTCTGGCCAAGCTAGCCGAAGATGGCGACGGTTCCGCAGTTGTAGCCATCGAATTGCACGACGAGCCGACCCGCTTCCTGTCCACCATCCAGATCGGCATCACCTCGATCGGCGTCCTCAACGGCATCGTCGGCGATGCCGTCCTCTCCGCCCCTATCGCCGCCTGGCTGACCAAGCTCGGCATGGAGGTCGAAGCCAGCGGCATCGCCGCCACTGCGCTCGTAGTGGTGGTCATCACCTACATTACGATCGTCGTCGGCGAACTGGTGCCCAAGCGCATCGGCCAGTTCAATCCCGAGGGCATCGCCCGCCTCGTGGCCCGCCCGATGCGTTTCCTTGCCCTGCTGACACGCCCCTTCGTGCGCCTGCTGTCGCTTTCGACCGACACGATCCTGCGCCTCATGGGTCAAAGCGCGCACCCCGGCCAGAGCGTTACGGAAGAAGAAATCCACGCCATGATCGAGGAAGGCTCGGAAGCCGGCGTCATCGAGCAGCAGGAACGCGAGATGGTGCGCAACGTGTTCCGCCTCGACGACCGGCAGATCGGCTCGCTGATGATCCCGCGCGCCGATATCGTCTATTTGGATATCGAACGCCCCCTCGAAGAAAACCTGGAATGGGTCGCCAGCACCGACCATTCGCGCTTCCCCGTCTGTCGCGGCGGCCTGCACGACGTGCTGGGCATCGTCAATGCCAAGCAGTTGCTCAACCAGAAACTCAAGGGCGGCGACACCAATCTGGCCTCGCAGCTCCAGCCGGCGGTGTTCGTGCCCGAGACGCTCAACGGCATGGATCTGCTCGGTCATTTCCGCGCCTCCGGCATGCAGATGGTGCTGGTGGTCGACGAATATGGCGAGGTGCAGGGCCTCGTCACCCTCCAGGACTTGCTGGAAGCCGTGACCGGCGAATTCAAGCCGCGCAATCAGGAAGATGCCTGGGCGGTGCAGCGTGAGGATGGCTCCTGGCTGCTTGATGGCCTAATTCCGATCCCGGAGTTGAAAGACCGGCTGGAACTCAAGGAAGTACCCGAGGAAGACAAGGGCCGCTACCACACCCTGTCCGGCCTAATGATGTATCTGCTCGGCCGCCTGCCGCAGACCAGCGATCACGCCAACTGGGAAGACTGGCGACTGGAGGTGGTCGATCTCGACGGCAAACGCGTCGACAAGGTGCTGGCCTCGCGTCTGCCGGAAAATGCAAACGCCACCGAAAACGGTGGCGCTACGGGCAGAACCGAGACCGCTTCCGGCTAGTACAGTACCTCGTTCCAGCGGCCGCTGGCCTTCATGGAATCCTTGATTTCGTGCCAGGTCTGCTCGGAGCCGATCATATCGATCATAGCCCGCTCGACGCGCGGGAACATCTCGTCGACACCGGCCAGATACAGGTAGGTATCGGGCGCCTGCAGCATCTCCCAGACTTCGCCGGCATTCTGGGCGATGGCCTTGTCGAGTTCGACCGGCGCATCAAAGGCGGGACGCGGGCTGATGGCCTGGAAGGCCTTGAAGGTCGGTTGGTGGACGTACTGCGACAGGTCCTTGTTCTCGTCGTTCATGTAGAGCATGTCGAGGCCGGTCTTGGCACCGTAGAACAGGCGCACCTTGCCCTCCCAGCTGCCATACTTCTCATAGATGGTGCGGATCATGGCGCGGAAGGGCGCAATGCCGGTGCCCATGGCGATCATGATGATGTTGGCTTTGCGATCGGACGGCATGGTGTAGGGATAGCCGTAAGGGCCGGCAAACTCGACTTGTGCGCCGACATTGAGGTCACAAAGATAATTCGAACAGATGCCGGGATAGCGCTCGCCATTGAAGTCGTCGATGTAGCTATGACGCTTGACGCAGATGGCGAATTCGATGCCGCCATCGCTTTCGACCACATTGTCGGCCACCAGATAGAGGCGCGGATGCACTTTATTGCCATACTGGCCGGGTGCCATCACGCGTACGCACTGGCCCATGCGGCAATCGAACGACAGATCGTCGCGACGGAAGACCATGTGGCGTACATCTTCGCTGGAAGCCACCGGGGTAATCCGCTCGGAACGCACCAGGGTGGCGACATACTGTTTGTCGGAGGCAGGTTGTTGCACGGCAGACATCTTTTTCCCTTTCGATATTGATTTTTGTGCCGATAATACCCGAATGATCCTGCCCTTCTCCATTGCCCGCCTGCCCCGCATCGAGTTTGGCAGCGGCGCCTTGCGCAAGCTACCCGACATCGCCGCCGGGTATGGTCGACGCGTGTTGCTGGTCACTGGTGCGCGCAGCTTTCTCGCTTCCGCACAGGCCACCTGGCTCTTCGCGGCCTTCCAGGACCGGGGCATTCGCTGGGAAGTCGTCACCCTCGCCGTCGAGCCAGCGCCGACTTTTATCGACGCTACGGTGGCCGCCCTGCACCCGGACCATTTCGATGCCGTGATCGGCATCGGCGGCGGCTCGGCCCTCGATGCCGCCAAGGCCATCGCCGGCCTGCTGAAGCCCGGCAACTCGGTGATGGATCATCTCGAAGGCGTCGGACCGGAGTTGCCCTATCGCGGGCCGGCCACCCCCTTCATTGCCGTGCCGACCACTGCTGGCACCGGTTCGGAGGCCACCAAGAACGCCGTCCTCTCGCTCGAAGGACAATTCAAGAAATCCTTCCGCGACGACCAACTGGTGGCCGAATGGGCCCTCGTCGATCCCGACTTTCTCGCCACCTGCCCGCCTGCGCTGATTGCTGCCGACGGCATGGATGCCTTTACCCAGTTGCTCGAATCCTTCGTCTCGACACGCAGCAACCCGATGACCGATGCGCTCGCCCGCTCCGGCATCATGGCCGTCAAGGACAGCCTGCTGTCGCTGTACCGCGAACAATCGGCACAATCGTCACATTTGCGCGAGAAGATGAGCTATGCCGCGCTGCTCTCGGGCATCTGTCTGGCGCAGACCGGACTCGGCTCGGTGCATGGTCTCGCCGCACCGCTCGGCGCCTTCTTCCCGATCCCGCATGGCGTCGCCTGCGGCACGCTGGTCGCCACCGCCACGGCGGTCAACATCGCTGCCCTCAAGGAACGTGATCCGAATAGTCCGGCCCTACCGAAATACGCCGAGATCGGCCGCCGCTTCGCGATGCAAAAGGGCCTGAATGGCGATGAGGCCCGCAGCCATCTCGTCGCCAGCCTGCGCCACTGGGAAGAACAACTCGCCCTGCCGCGACTGGGCCATTACCGCGTCACCAGCGCCGACTTTTCGCGGATCGTCGCCCACAGTCGCGGCAGCAGCATGAAGACCAATCCGGTCGTGCTGACGGATGGCGAGATTACCAATATCCTTGCGGCACGACTTTGACGAGATCACCATGAGCTACTCGCGTCGCCTGCTGCTGAGCATTGTATTGATCGATCTTTTCGTGATCTTGCTGGCAGTCGTCTCGTCCTACCAAGGCTATCGGCAATATCAGGAACGTGCCCGGATCACCACCCACAACCTGGCCTCCGCGTTGGAAAGCCACGTCGCCGACGCCATTCGCCGCGCCGATATTTCGCTGCTGGCCCTGAGCGACATGCACGAGCATAAGCAAATGGAGGCCGCGCACCTCAATCAACATATCGAACGGCTACGCTCCCGTCTGCCCGAAGTAGAGGCCATCCGCATCGCCGACCGCGACGGGAATCTGATCCTTGGTACCGGGGTCGCTCCGGCCAAACGCATCAATCTGGCCGATCGGCCGCACTTCATCCGCCTGCGGGACGGTCCCGGTGCAGAATTGTTGCTTTCGAAACCTCAGACCAGCTGCGTAAACAATAACCAGGTAATCGTCATGGCGCGTCGTACAGCTCGGGCCGATGGCAGCTTCAACGGCGTGATCTTCGCCACGGTCACGCTGGAATACTTCACCCACCTGTTCTCCCGTCTCGACCTGGGGCCCCAGGGTGTGGTCTTCCTGCGCGACGAGGACATGGGCCTGATCGCACGTCACCCGCCCCTCAACGCACCGGAACTGCAAATCGGCAAGGCCTTTACCTCGCCCGAACTCGCTGCCCTGCTGGCCGCCGGCAAAACCGATGGCAGCTACGTCTCGGATGCTTCCCCGGACAAAGTTGACCGCATGCTCTCGTTTCGCAAGCTTGAGCACTATCCCATGTTTGCCTTCGTCGGTATGGCGACAGTCGATTATCTGGCCCCTTGGCGCAGCGATACGCAACGTCTTGCCATTCTGATCCTGCTGTTCGTCGCCGGTTCGGCCTATGCCTACCGCATCCAGCTCCGTGCCTGGTTGCGCCAGCAGGAGGACCATGCCACCATCGAACGCCAGGAGGCGCTCTATCACGAGCTGGTGGAGGACACCCCGATGATGGTGATGCGTTATCAGCCCGACACCACCATTTATTTCGCCAATACCGCCTTCGCCGCCTTTCTGGGCACCAGCGCCAACGCGCTCGTGGGGCGACGTTGGCTCGACTTCCTGCCCGAGGCCAGCGACCAAGCCAGCACACGCACACGAATTGACGCCCTCACCCCCGCGCAACCCAGTGCCTCGCATGTGGTCTATCGCATGCTCGCCCGCGATGGCAGGACACACTGGACGCAGTGGACGAATCGTGCCGTCTTCGATGCCAACGGACGACTGCTGCACCTGCAGTCGGTCGGCGAAGACATTACCGAACGCAAGCGCAGTCGCGACATTCAGGCGGCCCGCCTGCGGCTGATGGAATATGCCAGCGACCACAGCATGCATGCGCTACTGGTGGCGACACTCGACGAAGCCGGCGTCCTGTCGGAAAGCCCGATCGGTTTCTACCACTTCCTCGCCGCCGACCAGAAGACGCTTGCCCTGCAGGCCTGGTCTACCCGCACGTTGGACGAATATTGCCACGCCGAAGGCGAGGGCCGCCATTACAACATCGATGAAGCCGGGGTCTGGGTCGAGGCCATTCGCGAGCGCCGCCCCGTCATCCACAACGACTATGCCGCATTGCCCAACAAGCGCGGCCTGCCACCCGGTCATGCGGTGGTGCTGCGCGAAATGGTCATCCCGGTGTTCCGCAATGGGCTGATTGTTGCCATCCTCGGTGTCGGCAACAAACCGACGCCTTATACCGAATACGACCTGCAGACGGCCTCCCTGCTCGCCGACCTGGCCTGGGACATTGTCGAAAGCAAGCGCCTCGAAGCCGAACTGGTGGAAATGGCCACCACCGACTTCCTCACCGGCCTGCTCAACCGGCGTCACTTCCTGAGTACGATGGAGGGCGAACTGAACCGCCTCAAACGCTTCGACATTCCGCGCGCTGCTGTGCTGATGCTCGACCTCGATCACTTCAAGCGCGTCAATGACACCTATGGTCACGCGGCGGGCGATGCGGTGCTCAAGCACTTCGCCGGCTTGATCCGCGTCGAACTGCGCAAGGTCGACAATGGTGGCCGCATTGGCGGCGAAGAATTTGCCATCCTGCTGCTTGGCGCCGAACTCAACGCGGCGCTAGCCTTTGCCGAGCGTCTGCGCAATACCGTGCATGGCACACCGCTCGACTTCGAAGGCCAGCGCATTGCCATCACGGTCAGCATCGGCATCGCCATGCTGTCGCCCGACGATGCCGGACCGGACGATGCGCTGACGCGCGCCGACAAGGCGCTTTACGAAGCCAAACACAGCGGGCGCAATCGCGTTTGCTGCGCCCCGCTTTGAATGCCGTCATGGACGACCTCCTCCCCAATTCCGTCGCACCGGGATCGAACGCTCCCCAAGTGCGGCATTTCCGCCAGATCCTGACTTGGCCGCTGCACCTCGTCCGCGCGGCCGGCATCCCTGCCGACCGAACCTACTGGGATCTGTTGGAGCGCAATGCCAACAACACTGGCTGGCAGCGCTTCGCCGACAAGTTAGGTACGACGGAATTCCCGTTCGAGGAACGCCACTACAAGGAATTCGTCGTTTTCCTGCCGCATGTGCAACGTTTTCTTTACGGCGAAGCGCACAGCAGTCAATCCCACACGGCCAACGATCCGCCCGGCGAAGCCGCCCGCAAGGTGTATCGCCGCAACGATGTCGCCGCCCTACGTGTCGTGCTGCGCGCCGGGCAACCCGCCATCCTGTTGCAGGTGCGGCGTGTCGAATTGTGGTTCTTCGACGATGTCGATGTGGCCTTTCTCGTCGTCGAGATCAGCGCCGACGACTTGCCCTTTGCCACTGCCCACGATGTCATCTACCGCTTCGGTCGCGCCTACCCCACCGGTTGGAACGAGCAAAATGGCCAGGGGGTACATAACGCCTGCAGCACGGAATGGCTCGGCCATGACGGCCAGGTACTGGCCGCTTCCGATGCCAGCCAGCGCGAACACTATCTGGACTTCGCCCGTACCCACCGCGCTCCGACCACCTCGGCACACTGGACCTGGCTGTTGCAACCGCTGGTGCTGGATGCCTCGGACGGCGCAGGCCCCATCCGTTTCCGCCAGATCGAGTACCACCGCATGCCCCTGATGGCTTACCTGGCCCTCGACGACCCGTTCGCATTGACACGCAACGACTGGATCCGGCTCGGCCTCGTCGCCACCGTACATCCCGACGAACCGCTCTCAGCCGGCGACCCCGATGTTGCCGATTTCGACGCACGCTATTGCTACGATCGTTACTGGGCCGGCACGCCGGGGGGGCCCAACACGCGCTTTCTGTGCAGCGGCCGCGCCCTGATCGTCGTCGGCAAGGCCGAATCCTACTTCCTCGACAACAACCGCGGCATGCTGGCGCAGTTTCGCCACCAGTATTTCATCCTGTTCATGATCAGCCACTTCCACCGTGCCGCGCTGCTGATCTTCTCCGACCTGCTCGTCGACGCAATCCATGACCTCGACATCCGCCGCACGGTATCGGTGCGTCGCTTCGGCCAACGCATTCGCG
Organism: uncultured Methyloversatilis sp.; assembly: GCA_964477575.1. GTDB lineage: Bacteria > Pseudomonadota > Gammaproteobacteria > Burkholderiales > Rhodocyclaceae > Sulfuricystis. The sequence goes on along the minus strand of CAYZEA010000018.1, from coordinate 42,300 downwards.
CCTGCTTCGAGAGCTTCCTGCGCTTCACCCACCGCTACTGGTTCCACGAATTGTCGGAACGGCCGCACATGCAGGCCCTCAACCGCATGTGCGCCCAACACCTCGGCAGCGAAACCCTGTTCGAAGAGGTCAAGGAAGAATTGCGCGACATGAGCCAGTATCTGGATACCGAGGCGGCACGCCGTACCAACCGCCTGTTCATGCGGCTCAACATCGTGACGGTATTCAGCATCATCGGCACCGTCGCCACCGGCTTCCTGGGCATGAACATCTTCGCCCTGGCCGGGGAACCGACGCACCAGCGGCTGACCTACTTTGCGCTGGCACTGGGCGGCGTATTCGCCATCCTGATGGTGGCCGTCACGATGTCGCGCCAGTTATCCGAAATGATGGACGTTTTGTCCAACGACAACCTGCCGCTCGCCACGCGTTTGCGCGAACTGTTGCGCTGGCGGCGTCAGGATCGGGTTTGGCCCGACGGCGACAATTAAAATCGAAGGAGGAATCCGCATGCCCATCCACGAGCAACCGATCCAGCAACGCATCGACTGGCTGTTCGATCTGGCCGACCGCCACGGTGCTGCCTTTCGCAGCCCGGAAGCCTGTCTGGCGCGCCAGCGTTACCTCGCCGAGCACCCCACCGCCATCGCCGTACTCAAGTGCATGGATGGGCGCGTCAACATCCCGGTCGTGACCAATACCCCCGTCGGCATCCTGATGCCCTTCCGCAATCTCGGCGGCAAATTCGACCTCGGCTGGCCGCACCTCGGCGAGGTGCTCGCCCACCATGTGCAGCGCATGGTCGGCACTGGCCGGCGCGTGCTGTTCCTCATCACCTACCATTTCTCTAAAGGCGATCCCCATCGCGGCTGCGCCGGATTCAAGTACGACACGGCGGCCGCGATGGCCCATACCTACGAAATCCGCGGCCAGGTCGAACATATTTTCGGTGCCACGCATGGCACCGTCTACCCGCTGGTCGTCGGTCTCGAAACCGACGAGGATGCGCTGATCGTGCATGGCGAAAATGGGGCCACGCTCGACATGGCGACGCTCACCCCCGCCGACCGCCCCCATCTGGCCGACCGGCTCGCCGCGCTGCTGCCCGACATGCCGGCGCAGATGCGCGCCGACCTGCTGCCGTTGCTGGAAGGCAACCTGGAACACATCGCCACGGTGCGCGCGCAAATCGCGCGCCACGAACGGCAACTCGACTTCGATCACCGCGAATGGATGATCTGCCTCGGACGCGGCTTCGACTTCCTGCACACGCCCAACGTCGCCTTGATCATCGGCCCCTACAGCCCGAACCTCGACGAACCGATCAAGACAGCCGCCAGCATCATCCGCAACAACATGGCGGCCGGGCGCATTCCCGACGACGGTCTGCTGCTGCTCGCGTCGGTGCCCTACGACGAAATCGGCGTCGACCGCGCCCGTGCGGAGATGAAATCGCGCTTCCTGTCGCGCTTCGCCGCCGCAGTGATCGGCACGGAATTTCCGGAATTGGCCAGCAAGATGAGCATGCGTACCGCAGTGCTTGACTGGCGCTCGCGTCAGTTGGAAATCATCGACCCTTAATTCAGGGCTGGCTTAGGACGGGACTCAGGGCAGACGGCAGGAAGTCCGTGATTAGCACAGTGGTTACACACCCCAAAGGTATGGAACATCTCGGTCAGCCAACTGTGACACCCCTTCACCGCCACCTCACCAAGGCGCTCCTGGGCCACCAGGAGCGCACCCAGCCCGATACTCTCAAGTTGATCGCAAGCACCGATATCAATCGAGAGCGGTAGTCTTGTTTGCACGGCCGTATCGCGTGCATCCCGCAGGAGTTGCCAGGTGGAATAGCCCAGCTTCCCATCAATAACAACAGACACGCAATCAGGTTGTTTCAGAAGCGTGGTGGCCATGATTCACTCCAAACAGATCTAGTATGAATTTAGCCTAGCGCAGTGATTTTTCTTTGTAAATTCAACGTAAGTGATAGGAGGTATCACTTATGGGTAAGCCAACCCTGATCAATACCGCTACCTGCGGAACCTTGCGGGTCATTGTCATGCACCGAATGACCCGCAAAGATTTTTTCCTCAAAAGGCCTTTTTCGCCGTGATTGCACCGCGGATCTGGCCGATATCGTAGCCGATCGCCTTGTCGTCCGGGTAGAGCTCCTTGAGCTTGGCCTGGACTTCGTCCGACACCTTGTTGGGCTTGCCGTGACAGCTCATGCACAGCTCTTGGGTCGGCAGCGCCTTCATGTAGCGCATGACCTTTTTGCCATCGACCTCGACCACTTCGCTCTTGTCCATGGTCACCGGGCTTTGGCCGGCGGCAAGGCGTTGCTCGAACTCCTGCAGGACAGCCGCCTCCCACGCATCGGGTACCGCCTTCGGGTTGCGATTCTTCAAACTGACGCGGCGGATTGCCCAGCCGGTCTTTTCCGACAGGCCCTTCGCCATGGCGGGGGCCTTGTCACGACACACCGAGATGGCATTGGCATGGCCGCCCTTGGCAATTTCGTCCTGTAGCACTTCGAGCAGCTTGGGCACCATGGTCCCCGGCAGGGCACGGGCTTCTTCGAGCAGCTTGGCTTCGTCAGCCAGCACCGGGGTGGCAAACAACGCACAGCTCGCCAGGGCGATGAGCTTCTTGTTCATGAGCATTTCCTCCATTGGTTTTTGCGGAAACACAACGATACCGGAAAAAGTCGGCGCGCGCAGGACGGCACATCCTGCACGCACTTACCCCAGGCGGGCGACCCAGGCCTCCGCGGCCGGGCGGAGCAGATCGAGGATAAGTCCGGGGAAGAAACCAAACACCAGCAGCAGGACGGCAAACAACAGCGCGCCCCAACGCTCGCGCGGCACCAGATCTTCGGCCTCACGCACTTCGGGACGCGTCGGGGCGCCGAGGAACACGCGCCGATAAAGATTGAGGAAACAGGCGGCGCCGAGCACCACGCCGGCCAGTGCGGCGAGCCCGGCACCGGCGTGAGTGTCGAAGGCGGCAACGAGAATCAGTAGTTCGGCCGGAAAGCCGGAGGTGCCGGGAATGCCCATGCCGGCCAAGCCGAAGAACAGAAACAGGCTGGCCAACAGCGGCATGGTGCGTGCCGCACCGCCGAGGCCGGCGATGTCGCTGCTGCCGGTGCGGTGATGCAGGTGGCTGGCGAGCAGAAACAGGCCGCCGGCGGCCAGCGTGAAGTTGAGCAACTGGAACACCGCCCCCTGGAGCCCAGGCAGGGTAAAGGTGGCGATGCCCAGCACCACCAGGCCGACGTGCGACAGACTGGCGTAGGCCAGCATGCGCCGCAGGTTGGTCTGCGCCAGCGCCGCCACGGCACCAAACAGGATGGCCACCACGCCGAGGCCGGCCAGCAGCCAGTGCAACTCCTGCGCGGCGGCCGGTGCCAGCGGCACGGCAAAGCGGATCAGGCCATAGACGCCGAGTTTCAGGCCGGTGAGCAGCGCGGCGACCGCCGCCGGGCCTTCCATGGCGATCAGCGGCAGCCAGGTATGCAGGGGGAAGAGCGGCGCCTTGACGCCGAAACCGATCAGCAGCAGCAGGAAGACAAGCATCTGCACATCCTCGGGCAAGGTCGTCTGCAGCAGCGTGGGCAGATCGAAGGTCAGGCTGGTGCCGCCGTGGAAGGCCAGCACGACGAAGCCGAACAGCAGCGCGGCGCCGCCCGTCAGCATCACCAGCGTGTATTTGGTCGCCGCATGGCGGCGGTTCGGCCCAATGCCCCACAGGCTGACGAGGAAGTAGAGCGGCACCAACGTCAGTTCCCAGAACAGGAAGAACAGGATCGTGTCGAGGGCGCAAAAGACGCCAAGGCTGGCGGTTTCAAGCAGCAGCAGCAGGCTGTAGTAGAGGCGCGGCAGGGTGTGCACGCTGTTCCACGAGGCGAGGATGACGCCTATGAACAGCAGCACTGCGGCGGGCAGGAACAGCACCGAGATGCCGTCGACGCCGACCAGGTAGTGGATGTTGAGGCTGGGCATCCAATCGTACTTTTCGACCAGTTGGAAGCCGGGCTGCGCGGGATCAAAGCAGGCGAGTGCGACCAGCGCGATGGCGAAGTCGATCAGCGCCGTGACCAGCGCGACGACGCGCGCCGCCTCGGGGCGCGGCAGCAGCCAGGAAAGCAAGGCGCCAACCGGCAGCGTCAGGAATAGCAGCGAGAGGAGTGGAAAGCCGGGCGTCATGGCATCCATCATTCCGCTCCGAAGCGCAGGGCCATGGACTGGGTAGTCGCCTCGATCAGCCCGAGCCAGGTCTCGAAATGCCAGCCGGCCAGCAGCAGCACGATCACCGCCAGCCAGCCGACCAGATACTCCATCGGCCGGACGCTTTCGAGGCGTTGTGTGTCCGCGCCTTGCGGTCGTGGCGACAGGAAGGCCTTCTGGAAAGCCCACAACAGGAAAGCGGCGGCCGTGACGTTGCCCAGCGCCGCCGCCACGGTGGGCAGCGCGCCGAAGCGATCCATCGCCGCCTCAAGCACCAGGTGGGCGGCATCGAAACCGGGCGTGCCGGGCATGCCGACGATGGCCAGGCCGCCGATCAGGAAGCAGGTGGCAATGAAGGGAATACGCTCGAACAGGCCGCCGAGGTTCGCCAAATCGGTCGAGCGGGTGCGCCGATAGACGAAGCCGACCATGAACAACATCACCGTCACCGCCAGGCCGACGTTCACCGCCATCAGCACCGCGCCGGCCAGTCCGGCCGGGTGCAGGGTGAACAGGCCGACGACGATCAGGCTGGTGTGGCTGACCACGGCAAAGGCGAGCAGGCGGCGCAGATTGGTCTGCAGCATGGCCAGCAGCGCCGCGTAAAAAATGCCGACCATGGCAAAGCCGACGATGACCTCCTGCCAGACCTGTGCCGCCTCGGCAGTCAGCGGCAACACGAAGCGCAACATGCCGTAGAGGCCGATCTTGACGCCGAGCAGCAGCGACGGCGCGATCGACACCATGCCGCGATGCATCACATGCGGCAGCCAGCCATGCAGCGGAAACAGCGGCGTGCGCACCGCCAGCCCATAGAACAGCAGGAAAAAGGCGGCCGACTGGAAGCGCCCCTGCGCCGGCACCCGGCTCAGGTCAAACAGATCAAAACTCCAGCGGCCGGTCGCATCGGCATGACCCCAGGCCAGGATGACGATGCCGGCGGCGAGCATCAACAGGCCAATGCCCTGGAATTGCAGGAAACGGGTGGTGGCGAGAATGCGGTTCGCGACGGTGGAAGTGGACCAGTGGCCGATCAGATAAGCCGCCACGGCCAGCTCGACGACAGACGCGGCGGCAAACCACAGCAGGTTCATCGTCAGCAGCGAACACATCAGCGCTGCCTCGGCGAGCAGAATCAGCGCCATCAGCCGCGCCGGCCGTTCCAGCCCGCGCACCAAGCCGTACAGCGTCATCAGCACGACAATCAGAGCACCGAGCAGCACGAACAGGACGGTCAATCCATCGGCGGCGACGTGGTAAGCGAACAGGTCGAGACGCTCGGCCAGTTGCAGGGCCGGATTCGCCGGATCGATCTGACGGCGCAGGAATTCGGCCAGGACGAGTTGCACAAGGGCTACTGCGCGACCGATCCACACCGCCGGCGTGCGTTCGCCCAGGGCGAACAGGACAGCTGCGCCGAGCAGCGGCAACAACTGCAGGGTGGCCAGCAGCGGCCAGCTAAACAGGGAAGTGGCGGCAGTGATGGAGGCAACTTCGTTCACAGAATCACCATGAATGTGGCAACGACGATCAGGAGCAGATAGCGTGGATGCGCCAGCATCGACTCGACCACCTGCAGATAATCACCGAACCGGCGCAGGGCCAGGATCAGCGAACCGTCGGTGCGCTGCATCACCAGATAACTTTCGATCCGCGCGCAGCGTCCGGCCAGCCACCACAGGGCGCGTCCGGCCAGGCCATGGGCAAGAATCACCTCATCCTCGCCGGCGTTCCCCGCACGCTGGCGCTCCGGCATGCCAACCAGATTGGCGAGCAGGTTGTCGTCGAAATCGCGCGCATCCTGCGCAGCGGCGAAGGTAGGGCGGATCACCACGCCACGCGCCAGCGGGTCGAGCCAGAAGCGTCGCAATGCGGCGGTGTACAACCACTGCCGACCGGCCAGCCAGCGCGGTGCCGACCTTGACTTGCCCATCGCCAGGTGCATGTAGGACGGCGCCAGCAGAAACTGCCAGGCGCGCCAGGCCGCATGCAAGGCCATGTGCCAGGCGGCCAATTCGAACCAGCCCAGGCCGCAGGCGAGGAACATCAGGCCGACCTGCGTCGTCGTGGCGAAGATCAGCGCGGACTTGACGTCGGTCTGCACCAAGCCACCGAGCCAGCCGTACAGTGCCGTGACGGCACCGATGACCGCGAGGTAGAACATGATGTCCGGCACGCCGACCAGGAGCGGTTCGAGGCGCAGCACCAGATACACCCCGGCATGCACCATCACCGCGCCGTAGAAGATCGCCGACGAAGGCGTCGGCCCTTCGAGGGCGCGCGCGATCCACACGGCGAAGGGCACCTGGGCGGACTTGATCACCGCCGCCAACAGGAAACCGAACAGCAGCAGACGCGCCGCCACCTTGTCATAACTTGCCGAATCGCCGGCCCAGGTGGCCAGCGCGGCCCACTCGACACTGCCGACCCACCAGAAGGACAGCGCAATGCCGAGGATCAGGCCGGCATCGCCGATACGGTTGGTGATGAAGGCGTACAGCGCATTGCCGGTCGCCGTCGGTCGCTCATAGGCATAGCCGATCAGCAGGAAGGAACTGACGCCGCACAGCTCCCAGCCGACGAAAGTCAGCACCGCATTGCCGGACAGCACGATCAGCAGCATGCCGGAGAGGAACAGTGACATGCACAGGAAGAAGCGGTGGAAGCCGGCCTCGCGGTGCAGGTACTGGCGTGAGAAGCGCAGGGTGACGACGCCGATCAATGCGACGACGGTAGCAAAACCGAGTGCCAGGCCATCCAGCACGAAGGAGATCGAAATCTTGATAGCGCCGCTGGCGAACCAGTCGCCGACCACGAAATGACCGGGCAGCCCTTCAGCCAGGGCCAGGCCGCCCAGACCCAGCAGAATCAGCAGCGCGCCCCAGGCCGCGCCTTCCGCCAGCCGCGCCGTTGGCGGTTCAGCCGCATCGCCGGCGGCACCGTTCAACATATAGGCCGCAATACCCGCAGCGGCCAATAAGGGCAGCAACGGCACCAGCATGACGAAGATGAATCCACAATTCATGCTGCCGCCACCTGCAAGGGTTTTTCGAGCAGCGCCGGCGGCAGCGGTTCGCGCTTGCCACGGAACCAGTCGGTGGATTGCGTTACCGACGGAATATCAATCCTGCCTTGCCAGGGCTGCCAACCGAGCGCAGGATCAAAAATATGGATCAAGCCCGAGTCCGGGTCTTTCGCCGCCACAATCACCCAGCCCTTGCCGACCAGTTCCTGCAGCGGCGGCTGGCGCTGGTAGATGGCGGTAATCAGTTCCATCGTCTGCTCGATGACCACCAGCAGGCGCATCGCTTCATGGACCTCGATCATCTGGCGCGGCAGGCCGGTGGCGAGGTCGGAGGCCGCCCCATGCATCACGCCGACGTAGCCGGAGACATTGTGGGTGATCTTGCTGCCGCAGCCGAAGTGCGCGTTGTTGGCGGTCGAGAAGAAGTATTCGAGGCTGATGCCAGCGCCGACCGCGCCATTGATCAGCAGATGGCGCTCCAGCACTTTCCCTTCCGCATCCTGCAGCGGGTCGTAGGAAATCAGGAAGGCACGGCGATCAAAGAAAGCACCGCGCGACATGGCGCGCCGGCCGATGAAGGCGCAGGCATTGGTCGCATGACCGAGTTCCGGGCGTGCCTGCGACCAGTCGTGGCGCCGCCCCCAGACGTGGCGCAGGGCGGCCTCTTTGTCGATCTCCAGCGGTGCGGAAAACAGCCGCCGGCAGCGTTCCTGCGCATGGGCGCGCGCCGCAGCCAGCAAGTCGGCGTCGAGGCGGGAAAAAGTCGACGCCAGCGGGACGGGTAACTCTTCGATGTCATACCAGGTGATCAGGTCGTCGGCGGTGTTGTGCTCGGCGCCGAGAAACCAGCTGCCTTCCGGTACATGAATATTGCGCGCCGCCAGCAGCGTGCGCACCCCGGGCCTATTCGCCAGCGCGGCGAACAAGCGCGCATTCGGACCAGAGTGCCGGCCGGCACAGGCGCCGCAATCGTAGGCGGCCATGTGCGGGTTGTTGGTGCTGTTCGAACCGTGGCCCATGATGACCACCAGCGGCGCGAAGTGGCGTGTCAGACCGAGCGCGGTCAGGTAATTGCCAATCCGCTCGGCACCCTCGGCATCGGTAAAGCCTGCGCGTGGCTGCTGCGGTGTCGCCGGCCCGGCATCTGATGCTGCAGCGTGGGTCAGGTGCGTGGCGATGGCTGTCTGGCGGCGCGCCACGAAGCTATCGAGGACGCCACCGAGGAAGGGCGACAGAATTGCGCGCCAGCGGCTGCGCCGCGCCGTGCGTTGCTGATGCAGCGCAGCGCCCGCTGCGGTCCGTGGCACCTCATGCACGGTATGGCTCGGCACAATCACTTCGGGGACCACCGGGCATAGCGCCACCGGCGTCGGATCGTCGAGGCTGACGTAATTCTGGAACACGGCGAAGTGCGCCGCGCCGCCGAGCGTCTCGACCGCCGGCGCAATCTCCTCCAGGTGGCGGCGCATGCCTTCCTCGCGGTCATCCATGCAGAAGACGATTTGCGCACTCGGCCCGGTTTCCGGGTGGCCGCGCCAGCGACCGTGATTGGCGGCCAGGCCCGCGAGAATCTGTTCGCGGTAGTGGCGCTCATAGGCGAGCAGCCAGAGAAAGCCGCGCCGCTCGGCATCGAGTTGGCGCAGACCGCCGATCAATGCTTCAGCACCGCCACGGCCGATCCCGGAGACATCGGCTGCGCTCAGCGCAAGTTGTCGTGCCAGCTGGAACAACGGCCAGACCGAACGCGTCAGCCCGTGACTGATCGCGCGCTCCGCCGTCGGCGTATCGCGCCAGGCATCGATGCGCTCGGCCAACCAGGCCCACAAGCCGGGCGCTTGGGGCAAGGCGGTGTCGCCGGCCGCCGGCAGATGCGGCTCGATCAGGTCAAGCAGGTATTCGGGAAGGTCGCTGCCATGGAAGGCATGCCGCACACGCAGTTCGGCCGGATGACGACGGAAGTAGTCGCCCAGTCCGCTCAGGGAAAACGCCACGCCCCAATGGCGGCGCACGATATCGGCGCAAACGAGACGCTCCAGCACGATGCGCACCGCCAGGTAGTCGGCCATCGCCACCGGCACCTCGCTACTGCCGGCATAGCCCGGATGCTGTTCGCGCCACAGGAACATGCCGGACCAGCCGGGCAGTTCGAGCGCCAGTCGTTCAAGATAGGTCGGCCAGCGTTCCTCGGGCAATTCCAGTTGCGCCAGCGCCGCCATGATCGCGTCGAGTGGATCGTTGGGCAGTTGGGCGATTTCCTCGCGCGCCGCCGGCAAGCCTTCGATGTTCCAGGCCGGATCGTGCAGCGCGCTGTGTTTCCATGCGGCGTAAAAGCCCTGGCCGCGTAGCGGGTTGTGCCAGGGCGCCAGTCCGAGATCGAGATGGGCGCCGAGATGGCGGATCAGCGCGGGGCGCACGATTTCCAGCGCATCCTCGTCGGTCAGCCCCCGCATCAGTTCCGCCGCCGTCTTGTCAGCGCCGACTTTTGCCCGCAACTCGCCCCACAGGACGATGGCCTGCTCGACGTAGTCTTCCTGCCCCGTGGCGTCGGCAATCTGGCGCTGCTCTTCGCGCGCGGAAAGTTCAAGCATGGTCTCGGGATGGGCAAACTCGTGATCGATGCCCAGCACGTCGAGACAGGCCTGCCAGAGCGCGGCATCCGCACGCAACACGCCTTGCTCTTCCACCAGCCAGCGGAAACGCGCCGGAGAAATGGCGTTGAGGGGATGCAGCAGGCGCAGGCGCAATACCTCGCGCCGCGTCACATCACGGGTGCCGATCCGCACCAGCACGGCGTCGAGGTCGAGTCCCGCCTGGCGCGCCACCTGCGTCATCGCCGCATCGAGATCGCTGTCGTCGATACGTCCGCCGCGATAGAAGGCACGGCAAGTCTCTTCGGGGAACCAGGCGCTGCCGCCGGTCAGTTTGGCCGCCGCATTGATCGCCGCATCGAACGGCAGGTGCTGGAAGCCGTGCAACGTGTTGTGATGGACGAAATCGCGGATCGATGCCTGACCCGGCAACACATGGTCGAGATGCGCGATGCGCTGTTCGAGGCGCTGGCGCATGTCGGCAACGGGCACGGTCGGCTGCATCGTCATTCAGCCCCCAAACAGGCGCGCCACGCGCGCCACCGATGCGCCCATCAGGGCCAGGGCCGGCGCCGGGAACACGCCGATCGCCACAATCCCTACCGCAAGAGTGCCGGCCGCCGCCATCTCGGCACGCGACAGGTCGGCCACGTCGCGCATGCTCGCCGAGACCGGTCCGGTGAATAGCCGCCCGGCGGTGCGGAAGGCATACGCGGCGCTGATCAGCAGCGACAGCGACAGGATCGCGACCCAGCCGCCCCAGCGGCCAAAGCCGCCGATCAGGGCATGCAGTTCGGCGACAAAACCCGCCGTACCGGGCAAGCCGACGGCAGCGGTAAGCGCCAGCACCATGAAGAAGGCAAAACGCGGCATCACGCGTACCAGCGAGGAATAGTCACCGATATCGCGGGTATGGGTGCGCTCGTAGAGCAGGCCGACCAGCAGGAATAGCGCGCCCGCCACCAGGCCGTGCGCCACCATCTGCATCACCGCGCCGGTGAAGCCGGCCGAGTTGAGCGATGCCAGGCCAAGCAACACCACCCCCATGTGACCGACCGAGGAATAGGCGACCATTTCCTTGAGATCGCGGCTCTTCCAGGCCAGCACACCGCCATAGACCATGCTGACGCAGGCAAGCACGAAGAAAACCGTCCGCAAGGACCAGGCCGCGCCCGGCAGCGCCTCGATGGCGCGTAGCAGGCCATAGGAACCCATCTTCAGCAGGATGCCAGAGAGCAGAATCGACACCGGGCTGGGCGCCTGCACATGCGCCAGCGGCAGCCAGCCATGCAGGGGAAAGACCGGCATCTTGACGGCAAAGCCGACAAACAGGCCGAGGAAAATCCACACCTGCGTCGGGATCGGCAGACCCTTCGCCGCGTCGGCGATGGCCTCCATGGCAAAACTGTGCGTCGGCGCGGCATCGTAAAGCAGCAGGATGGCGATCAGCATGAAGACCGAACCGCCCATCGTGTAGAGCACGAAATTGAGTGCCGCCTGCTGGCGGCGCTGACCGCCGAAACGGTTGATCAGGAAAAACAGCGGGATCAGCGTCAGTTCCCAGAACACATAGAACAACGACCAGTCGCGCGCCATGAAGACGCCGAGCATGGCGGTTTCGAGCAACAGCAGCAGCGCGTAGTAGAGCCGTGTCGCCTCGCGGATGCTGCCGGACGCCAGCACCGACACCATCACCAGCAGCGTGCCGAGCAGGATCAGCGGCAGCGAAAAGCCATCGACGCCAAGCGAAAAACTCGAACCCATGCGGGCATGCCAGGCATGCGTTTCGACATACTGCATGCCGGACAGCACGGCATCGAATCCGGCCAGCAGGTAGCAGGCGTAGGCGAAGGCAGCGGCCGCCACGGCAAAGGCGGCAAGACGGATCGCGCGCGGATCGCGCACCGGCAACAGCGCCACCAGAATGGCGCCGGCAAGCGGCAGCAGCAATAGCGAGGAAAGTGAACCCACGGGAAAATGGCTAGTTGGCTTGGATCGGTCGCAACGCGTCGTCCTCGTCGCGATACTCAGCGCGTGAGTATATTTTTTCCAGCGCCTGCTCAGTAGTGGAAAAGAAACATTTTTCCCCGATCGTCGACCACAGCCCGGTCGCGCGCATCACCTCGATCACCTGCCGCTTGAGACCCGAGAACAGCACCACCACGCCACCTTCGTGCAGACGTTCGACCAGGTGATGGATCACCTCCTCGCCCGAAGCGTCGATTTCATTGATGCCGTCGCCGACGACCAGCAGGTAAGGCGCTTGCGGATTGCTGGCCACCGCATCAAGGATCGCATCCTCGAAATAGGAAACGTTGGCGAAATAGAGTTGCCCGTCGAAACGCACGGCCGTGACGACATCGGAGGCCGGCAGGTTATTCAGTCTGGCATCGCGCAGCGTGCCGTCATGATAGCGGCCAAGGATGGCGACGCGCGGCGACATGGTGCGATAGAGGTACAGCACGATGGCCAGACCAGCACCCACCATGATGCCCTTGTCGAGATGCGGCGCGGCAGCCAGCGTGGCGATAAAAGTCACGACGGCGGCAATGCCGTCATGCTTGTTGGCCTGCCAGGCATGCTTGATGGCACCGAAGTTGATCAGACCAATCACCGCCATGATGATCACTGCAGCCAGCACTGCCTGCGGCAGATGGTAAAGCAGTGGGGTCAGCAACAACAGCGTCAGCAGCACAAACAGACCGGTAAATACTGAAGACATGCCGGTCTTTGCCCCGGCATTGATATTCACCGCCGAGCGCGAGAACGAGCCGGAGACCGGGAAAGCCTGGGTCGCCGCGCCAACCAGGTTGGCCAGCCCCTGGCCGATCAATTCCTGGTTGGGGTCGATCTTCTGCTTGGTCTTGGCCGCAATCGCCTTGGCAATCGAGATGGCCTCCATGAAACCGACCAGCGAAATCACGATGGCGGCGGAAAACAGCTTGCCGAACTGATCCACGGAAAACGACGGCAGACCGAGCGCCGGTAGCCCCGTCGGGATGGCGCCCACGACCTGCCCCCCCGCCTCGGCATAAGCCATCAACCACGCCACCGTCGTGGTCAGCACGACGGCAATCAGCACCCCCGGCAGTTTCGGCGCTTTCTTGCGAATCACCCACATGATGGCAATCGCCGTCATGCCCATCGCCAGCGTCATCATGTGGGTATCACCCACCCGCTGGACGACGCCCCAGATGTCCTCGGCGAAGGATTCGGAACGTCCCATCGGCACGCCGATCAGCTTGTTGACCTGCGACAGGCCGATGATCATCGCCGCCGCATTGGTAAAGCCGACGATGACCGGATGCGACAGGAAGCTCACCACCACGCCCAGCTTGAACACGCCCAGAGCGAGTTGCACGATGCCGACCAGCAGCGCCAGCATGATCGCCAACGCGACGAACTGATCTGAACCCGGTGCCGCCAGCGGCGTCAGTGAAGAAGCCGTCAGCAGCGAGGCCACCGCCACTGGTCCGGTGCCCAACTGATTCGAGGAGCCCCACATCGCCGCCACCATCACAGGCAAAAAAGCCGCATACAGGCCGTAGTAAGGGGGCAGCCCGGCCAGTTGGGCATAGGCCATTGATTGCGGCACAAGCACCAACGCAACAGTCAGGCCTGCCATGAAATCGGCTTTCAGGGCATCCCGCTGGAATGGTAGCCAGGCAAGGAAGGGGAACAGTTTTCTTGGATTCATGGGGAGACAGATAGACAGTTATGTTTTCAGGGGAACGGCCGTGACCAGCGGACAGGCCAGCTTTGCCCACGGATCGCTGGCGCGATCCTCGGCGACGACTTCCCACCCCTCAAGCGAATCGATCACCACGGTGGCGATGCATTCATGGCTGTTGGCATGCAGGACGATGTCACGCCGCCGCATCAACGGTTTCAGGGTCAAGGTAAAGGCCACCCCTTCGCCTTGCAGGGTGGCGATGAAATCCTGCAGTTCAGCCGGCAACACGTCGCCGCTCAGCCGCACCAGAATGTCGAGTTCAGCATCCATGCGCTGGCACAGGCTGCGTGCGGCGGCCAGCAAGCGACCATCGACGCGATCTTCACGTACGGCCAGCAGCACCTTGCGTTGTGGTTTGCGGATTTCCATCCGAAAGCCTCTGCAGCTTCCATGCCACGCCACCGCAAGGCAACAACATCTTCATTATTTCAGTTAGTTACACAACGCCACCCAAGTTTCAGCCAAGACCAAGATGGATCATGGCATTTCATTTTGCAACAAATGCTGATCAATCTGTGTTGCAGAGAATCCTGCCTAAATTGCATAATGCAACAAATGCCTCCCATCCGACCCCTCTTCGATTCCCTGCGCCACAAAATCGTCTTTGGCTATGGCGCCATTGCGGCGCTGGTGATCGGACTCTCGGTGTTCTCGCTGGTCGACATGCGTCTGATGGAGGAAAAGATCCTCGCTGGCGAACGCATCGGCGAGTTTCTTGGCCTCACACTGGAGATCCGCCGTTTCGAGAAAAACTATTTTCTCTATCGCCAGTTGCCCGACCTCAATGAAAACCGCGCCTATGTCGCCCAGGCACGTCAACTGCTCGCCACCCATGGCGAGCTCTTCGCCGGCTTCGACAGCCCCGAACGCATTGCCGCCATTGCGGAACGCCTGGCCCGCTATGACGCCATGATGGTCGCCCTGACCATCGCGGGCGACCACACGCTGGAAGAAGCCCTCATCCGCCAGACCGGCAAGGAAATCGTCACGACGGCCGAAGCATGGTCAAAAGCCGAGCGCACCCGACTCCAGGCGCAACTCGACCGCCACCGGCTCTGGCTCGCCGGCTCGATCGCCATCGTTGTCGCGCTGCTCTTTGTCATCGGCACATGGCTGGCCCGCCGCGTCGCCCGTCCGTTGCAGCAGATGGAACACAGTATGGCCGCCGTCGCGGCCGGACACATGAACAAACTAGCGCTTCCCGCCGACGCCCCCGACCGCGAGATCGTCTCGCTGACCGAGGCGTTCAACCGCATGCTGCATGAACTCGAACTGCGCCAGGGCCAGCTGGTGCGCGCCGATAAGCTAGCGGCGCTCGGCACCCTGCTCTCCGGCGTGGCCCACGAACTCAACAACCCGCTCTCCAACATCTCCACCTCCTGCGAAATCCTCAAGGAAGAAGTCGGCGATGACCAGACGGCATTCCAACAGGAACTGCTCGATCAGATCGACACCGAGACCTGGCGCGCCCGCCGCATCGTCCGCTCGCTGCTCGACTACGCCAGGGACCGCGCATTTCGTTGCGAGGCGATTGCGCTGGCCACGCTGGTCGAGGAAAGCCTGCGCCTCATCAAGGCGCAAATTCCCGCCCAGATCGAGTTGCAGATCGACATTCCCGAATCCCTCACCGTCAGCGGCGACAAGCAGCGCCTCCAGCAGGCCCTGTTCAATCTGATCGGCAACGCCATTGATGCCCTCGAAGGGGCCGGCACACTGGCCATCGCCGCACGCCCCGCCGCCCCGCCGCCGCCCGCCGATGCGCTGATGTTCGGCCAATGCCCGGAGCAGGTACTGGAAATCGAGATTCGCGACAACGGCCACGGCATCCCGGCCGACGTCCTGCCGCGCATTTTCGATCCCTTCTTCACCACCAAGGAAGTCGGTCAGGGGCTCGGCCTCGGACTCTTCATCGTTTTTGAAATCGTCGAGGAACACGGCGGCTGCATCGCGGTGCGCAGCACGCCCGGCGCAGGCACCGCCTTCTTCCTGCGATTGCCGGCAAAGGAACCCCATGAGTAATGCCAGACTGTTGATTGTCGACGACGAAAAGGTGGCCCTGCGCAACCTCGAACACGTCATGAAGAAGGAGGGCTACGAGGTCACGGCCACCCAGAGCGGCGCCAACGCCCTGGCGCATCTCGACAAGCAGGATTTCGACATCGTCCTGACCGACCTGCGCATGGAGAAGGTGGATGGCATGCAGATCCTGCAAAAGTGCCGCGCCAACCATCCCGATACCGAGGTCATCCTCATCACCGGCTATGCGACGCTCGAATCGGCGGTCGAGGCCATGAAGCACGGCGCCTACTACTACATCGCCAAGCCGTTTCGCCTCGACGAGGTACGCAAGGTGGTGGCCGAGGCGCTGGAAAAAATCCGCCTGCGCCGCGAAAATTCGGCCCTGCGCGAGCAGGTCGACAGCTTCCAGGGCAAGGTGCGCATCCTCACCCAGAACGCCGACATGCAGCGCCTGCTCGACATGGCGCGACAGATTGCGCCGACCGACTGCAACGTGCTGATCACCGGCGAATCGGGCACCGGCAAGGAACTGTTCGCCCGCTACCTGCACCATCAAAGCAAGCGCGACGGCCAGGCCTTCATCGCCATCAACTGCGGCGCCTTCAACGAGGAACTGCTGGCCAACGAACTGTTCGGCCACCGCAAGGGCGCCTTCACCGGCGCGGGCACCGACAAGAAGGGGTTGATCGCGGCGGCCGACGGCGGCACCCTGTTTCTCGACGAAATTACCGAGATGTCGCCGGCCATGCAGGTCAAGCTGCTGCGCGCCATTCAGGAACGCGAAGTGCTGCCGCTCGGCGCCACCAGCCCGCAGAAAGTGGATGTGCGCTTCGTCGCGGCGACCAACCGCGACATTCTCGACATGGCGAAAAGCGGCAGCTTCCGCCAGGACCTGTTTTTCCGCCTCAATGTCGTCAACCTGACCATCCCGCCGCTCTCCAAGCGCCGCGAGGATGTCCCCCTGCTCGCCTATCACTTCCTGCGCAAGTGCGCCGCACGCATGAACAAGGACGTGACCGAAATCGCCGCCGAGGCGATGGAACTGCTCAAGGCCTACGATTTTCCCGGCAACGTGCGCGAACTCGAAAACATCATCGAACGCGGTGTGGCCGTCAGCACCGCAAAGCTGATCGAAACTGCGCACCTACCCGACGACCTGCGCGAACTGGCGATTCGCACCTTCCGCAAAAAGGAAGGGCGCCTGCCCTCGCTGGAGGAACAGGAGCGCGACTACATCAAGTGGGTGTTGCAGGAATCCGGCGGCAACCAGACACTCGCCGCACAGATCCTCGGCATCGACCGCGTTTCGCTCTGGCGCAAGCTCAAACGCTACCAGATGGAATAGCGAAAAGTCGGCGCTGGCGGGACGGGCTCCGGACCTTAGAACTCGTTGCGAATGCTGTTGTAGCCCTTGACCAGTGTCCGGTTCGCTTCCGCGACGCTTTCCGAAAAGCTCGTCGCATCGCCGGTCACGGGCTGGATGTGGGCCAATTCCTCATCGGAGTGGACGTTGGTCGTCGAAGGAATATAGAAGCCGGGCGGGACATGGCAGCCTTCGACCACCGAGTTGTGACGCACCACCGAGCCATCGCCGACGGTACAGTTGAACAAGACCGAGTTAAAGCCGATAAAGACGTTGTTGCCAACCGCGCAGGGGCCATGCACGATCGAGCGGTGGGCAATCGAGCTGGATTGGCCGATGGTGACGCCGCCACCGGCCTTGCAGTGGATCACCACGCCGTCCTGAATATTGGAGCCGGCACCGATGACGATCGGCTCCATCTCGCCGTTTTCATCCACCTCGTCGGCGCGAATCACGGCATAGGGGCCAATGAAGACGTTTTCCTCGACCACCACCTTGCCGCATAGGATCGCAGTGGGATCGACAAAAGCCGACTCATGGACAACAGGCAAATCGCCACTGGGGTTCTTGCGGATCATGGACTTTCCTTTCTGGATGCATAGAGAAGCGTAATGCCAGCATAACAGGGCTCAAGAATCCACACGGGTGACTTGGATAAAATGTTGCGCTTTGCAATGCTGGTACTGCGGAATGCAGCATTTTATCCGCACGCCGCTCGACACCCCGAGGATCCGATGCTCACCAACCCCCTGCTACTCCGCCTGTTTCCCTTCCTCGCCTGGTTTCCCGTCAATTCGTTCATCCTGCGCGGCGACCTGATCGCCGGCATCACCGGGGCGCTGGTGCTGGTACCGAAGGCGATGGCGTATGCACAGCTCTCGGGCCTGCCGGTGTATTTCGGTCTCTACGTGGCGCTGATACCTGCCATCCTCGGCGCGCTCTGGGGTTCCTCGCGACAATTGGCCACCGGCCCGGTCGCCATCGTGTCGCTGATGACCGCTGCGGCCATCACCCCCTTCGCCGTGCCCTTCTCGGAGGAATTCATCGGCCTCGCCCTGTTGCTGGCCCTGATGGTTGGCGCCATCCAGTTCGCCCTCGGCGCGCTCAAACTCGGCACCATCGTCAATTTCGTCTCGCACCCGGTCATCCTCGGCTTCATGAATGCCGCGGCAATCATCATCGCCCTTTCGCAGCTCGACATGCTGCTGGGCATTCCGAAAGGCCGCAGCGACTCCTTCCTCAAGGACATCTGGGAAATGGCCACCTATCTGCCGATGACGCACCTGCCCACGCTGGCCATGTCGGCCTTTGCGCTGGCACTGATGCTCGGCCTGAAAAAGATCAAAGTGCTGTCCAAGCCCAGCGTGCTGATTGCCGTGGTGATCACCACCCTGGTGAGCTATGCCATCGGCTTCGAGCAGAAATCCAAGGCCAACGCCGAAGATATCGATGATTCCACCATCCAGTCACTGGTCGCTGGCTACATCAACGTCGATGACAACATCCACGATCTGTCGGCGATTCTGACCACCAAGTCATCCGAATCGCGTGCGCTGACGAAAGAAAAAGACATCGCCGGCATCGCCGACGTCGACCACCAGATCGACCTGATCAGGCTCGGCCTGAACAATCTGGAGCAGGAAAACAAGCTGCGCATGCAGGCGCTGCGCAAGGTTCATTTCGAACGCGCCAAGCCACAGGGCGACGCACCGGCCAAACTCTATCTGGTCGGCAAGGTGCCCGCCGGTATCGAGACCGATGGTCACCAGTGGCACATCAAGAAAATCGAAAAAGGCAGCATTGGCCTGATGGGTGGCGGCGATGTCGTCGGCAACATTCCTTCCGGCCTGCCCGCCTTCCGCCTGCCGCCGCTCGGCATGGATGCCATCATGTCGCTGCTCTCCGCCGCCCTGATCATTGCGCTGGTGGCTTTCATGGAGTCGATCTCGATGGCCAAGGCGATGGCCGCCAAGACCAAGGACAAGATCGATCCGAACCAGGAATTGATCGGTCAGGGCCTCGCCAACATCGGCGGCGCCTTCTTCCAGTCCTATCCGGCCTGCGGCTCCTTCACCGGTTCGGCGATCAACCTGCAGGCCGGTGCCAAGACCGGTTTCGCGATGGTCTTCAACGGTCTGTTTGTCGGCGTCACCCTGTTGTTCCTCACGTCCTATCTCTACCACCTGCCGAAGGCCGTGCTGGCCGTGATCATCCTGCTGGCTGTCACCAGCCTGATCACGCCGGCTGCGCTCAAGCACACCTGGAAGGCCAGCCGCTCCGACGGCATCACCGCGCTGATCACCTTCGTCGCCACGCTAGCCTTCGCGCCGCACCTCGACAAGGGCATCATGATCGGCGCCGTGCTGGCGATCCTGCTCCACCTCTACAGCACCATGAAGCCGCGCGTGGCAATTCTCGGGCGCATGGCCGACGGAACGCTGCGCGACGCCAAGGTGAACAATCTGCCGGCGTCCGACATCGTTACGGCCATCCGCTTCGACGGCCGCCTCTACTTCGCCAACGTCTCCTATTTCGAGGACGCCATCCTCGAGGCCGTGGCCAACAACCCCGAGGCGCCCTACGTCCTCGTCGTCGGCGACGGCATCAACGACATCGACGCCTCGGGCGAGGAAGTGATCCACCACCTGGTTGAGCGCCTCAATGGCAACGGCATCGTCGTGCTCTTCGCCGGCCTCAAGAAGCAGATCCACGACGTAATGCGTGCCACCGGGCTGCGCGAAAAAATTGGCGAGAAGCGCTTTTTCAGCACTGCGGAGGAAGCACTCGACGCGATCTATTCGCGACCCGAGCACGTCGACGACAACGATCCACTGCGCCCGCCGGCGCGCGTGACCACCCTTTCCGCAACACCCCTGCACGACTGACATTCGATCCAAGGAGAACGGCATGCCCATATCCGCAACTGTCGGTGCACACATGAAGCCTCTGGCCGAGTATCCGCACATCGACGCGGATGCGACGCTCTACGACGTGTTCGCCATGCTCAAGGAGCGCTACGACGCCGCACTGCAGTTTCGCAGCGTGCTGGTGTTCGACAAGACGCAGCGCCTGCTCGGCAAGATCAGCCTGCATGACCTGCTGAAGATCCTGCTGCCCGATTACCTGACCCATCTGCCCACGCATTTCGAGGGCGCCGAAAGCGACCTCTCGTCGCTGGCCCTGCTCTGGCAGGAAGACAGCGTCGCGCATGTCCGGGAGATCGCCCGTCAGCGCGTCGGCGACCATGTGCGGCCAGCCGCCACGCCCCTCAAGCCGGAAGATCCGCTGACACTGGCACTCTACCGCTTCGCCAACTCGGACTTCAACACCATCCCGATCGCCGAAGGCCAGCGCATTGTCGGCGTCATCCGCATTGTCGATGTACTCGCCGCTGTCGCAACCACCGTGATCGACGAAGGCGGTGCCGCATGAGCGATTCAACCTCCCCAACAACGGCCAGCCTCGGCAGCACTGCGGTCCCCTTCGACTGGAAAAAATGGACCGCCCTACTCGGCGGCCTGGCCATCTTTCTCCTGATCTACTTCTCCCCGCCCTGGGGCGTCGCCATCGACCCGGGTGGCAAGGAATTCGTGCTCTCGCAGGAGGGCAAGGCCGCCATCGGCCTGTTCCTGATGGCCGGCATCTGGTGGGTGTTCGAGGTCATCCCGATCGGCATCACCGCCATCGCCATCGGCGTGTTCCAGGCGCTGTTCATGATCCGCCCGGCCAAGGAAGCCTTCCGCGACTTCATGGATCCCTCGGTAATGTTCATCTTCGGCTCCATGGTCGTCGGCATGGCTTTCACCAAGTCCGGCCTGACCAAGCGCATCGCCTACAAGATGCTTGCCATCGTCGGCGAGAACACCCGCACCATCCTGCTCGGCTGTCTGGTCGTCACCGCGCTGCTCACGCACATCATGGCGCATACTGCGGTAGCGGCAACGATGTTCCCCATCCTGCTCGCCGTGCTGGCGCTCTACAAGGAAGACCAGGGCGCCTCGCGCTTCGGCAAGAGCCTGTTCATGGGCATGGCCTGGGCGGCAGGCGCGGGCAGCGTCATCACCCTGCTCGGCGCGGCGCGCGGCCCGGCGGCGGCGGCCATGTTCCAGGAATTCACCGGCCGGCAGGTCAGCTTCTTCGATTTCCCCCTCTACATGGGCATCATCGGCTGGAGCATGGTGTTCCTGATCTGGATCTATCTTTCCATCGTCTTCAAGCCCTCGAAAGCGACGATCCCCGGTCTGCGCGACAAGGTGGCCAATCTCTCCCGCGCCCTCGGTCCAATCAGCCGCAATGAGATTTTCGTACTCGCCTGCGTCGCGCTCGTCGTACTGCTGATGGCCGGCCAGGCATCGGTACCGGCGCTGCAGAGCATCGACCGCGCCGCCCTGATGCTCACCTCCACCCTGCTGTTCTTCATCTTCGGCGTGCTCAAGGTGCAGGATCTCGAGGAACTGCCCTGGAACATCATCCTGCTGTTCTCGGGCGCCATGAGCATCGGCTTCTGCCTGTGGAAGACCGGCGCCGCCGAATGGATGGCGGTGAACTTCCTCACGGCGCTCCAGGGTGGGCATTGGTGGGTGTTCGTCATGGGTATTTCCGCCTTCGTGCTGGTGATGACGAACTTCATCATGAACGTCGCCGCCATCGCCATTTCCCTGCCGGTCTCGCTGGTTATCGCACGTTACCTTGGTGTCGCCCCCGACGTGATCTTCTACGCCTCGCTGATCACCGCCGGCATGCCCTTCGTGCTGCTGATCGGTGCCGCGCCCAACGCGATCGCCTACGAGTCGAAGCAGTTCACGCCCGGCGAGTTCTTCAAGCACGGCATGGTCATGAGCGTGATCCTGCTGGTCGTGCTGGGACTGGCGCTCGTCACCATCTGGCCGCTGTTCGGCATGTCGATCCTGGCCCCGCAATAAAAGTCGGCGCTGGCGGGACGGCGTTGCAATTAGCAACACCGCCGTCCGCGCCGCGCCGCCGCATCGGAAACAGTATCGCCATTAATTCAATGAGTTGCATTCATCGCCACGCTTGGCACGCCCCATGCGTAAGCAGCACATCCCCCGTCTGCAAGGAGTGCTGCCATGACCCCCTTCATCCTCGCGCTAGTGCGCGCCCTCACCATGCCCAGTGGTTCCAGCGGCGAACTGCTGTCTACGCGACGCAAGTCCCATCTGTTGCAGGCCGAGTGGTATGCCCATCTCGCCGAGGCAGGCGAACAGGAACGCAAGGCCGAAGCACAAGCAGAGGGCGCCCGCCCCACCAAGACTGACGAGACCATCCTGCGCAATCCATGACACTGTCCGGCCGCCTCCATCGCTTGTTACCCTTTCTCCTCTGGTGGCCACTGGTCGGCCGCAAGACGGTCAAGGATGACCTGCTGGCCGGCTTCACCGGCGCGCTGATCGTCCTGCCGCAGGGCGTTGCCTTCGCCACCATCGCCGGCCTGCCGCCGCAATACGGCCTGTATGCCGCGATGGTACCGGCGATCATCGCGGCGCTGTTCGGTTCCAGCTGGCACCTCGTTTCCGGCCCGACCACGGCCATTTCCATCGCCGTCTTTGCCGCCCTGTCACACACGGCCGAGCCGGGCTCGGCGCAGTACATCCAGTTGGTGCTGACGCTCACCTTCCTGGTCGGCGTGTTCCAGCTGGCGCTCGGTCTGGCGCGCATGGGCGCGCTGGTGAACTTCATCTCGCACACGGTTGTAATCGGCTTCACCGCCGGCGCTGCCATCCTCATCGCCGCCAGTCAGGTGAAGAATTTCTTCGGCATTGCCATCCCGCGCGGCACCCCGTTCTACGAAATCGTGCATCAGCTTGTCGTGCAGTTCGACGCCATCAACCCCTGGGTGTTGTCCGTCAGCCTCATCACGCTCGCCACCGGCATCCTGACCAAGAAGTACCTGAAGAAAATTCCCTACATGATCGCGGCGATGCTGGTCGGCAGCCTGTTCGCCGAGGCGCTGGTGCTGTGGCAGGGCAAGGCCGCCACCGGCATCGTCACCGTCGGCGCTCTGCCCGCCGGTCTGCCGCCGCTGTCACTGCCGGACTTTTCGCTGGCCTCCCTCAAGGCCACCATCGGCCCGGCGCTGGTCATCACCATGCTGGCGCTCACCGAAGCGGTATCGATTTCGCGCGCCATCGCCGTGCGTTCCGAACAGCGCATCGACGGCAACCAGGAGTTCATTGGTCAGGGCCTCTCCAACCTCATCGGCAGCTTCTTCTCGGGCTACGCCTCGTCCGGTTCGTTCAACCGCAGCGGCGTCAATTACGAGGCCGGCGCCAAGACGCCGCTCGCCACCATCTTCGCCTCGGTCGGCCTGGTGCTGGTATTGCTCGTCGTGGCCCCGCTCGCCGCCTATCTGCCCAACGCCGCCATGGCCGGCATCCTCTTCCTGGTTGCCTGGGGGTTGATCGACTTTCACCACATCGGCCACATCTGGCACACCAGCAAGACGGAGTCGGCGATCCTCGTCGCGACCTTCGTCGGCACGCTGGTTAACCTCGAACTGGGCATCTTCCTCGGCGTGTTCCTATCGCTGTTGATGTTTCTCTACCGCACTTCGCGGCCCGAGGTCATCCCTGTGGTGCCCGCGCCTGAAGAAGGCGCCTACCACTTCGTGCGTGCCAAGGGCCGGCCAGAATGTCCGCAACTGCGCATCGTGCGCGTCACCGGCTCATTCTATTTCGGCGCCGCCAGCTACGTACAGCAGGTGCTGCAACAGATCGACGAGGACAACCCGCAGCAGAAGTCGGTGCTGCTCACCTGCTCCGGCTTGAGCTACATCGACATCGCCGGCGCCGAAGTGCTGGCGCAGGAGGCGCGGCGGCGGCGGCGACTCGGTGGCGGCCTCTATTTCTATCGCCTCAACGAAACCAACCTGCGCCTGCTGCGTCAGGGTGGCTACACACACGAGATCGGTGAAGGAGCTTTCTTCCCGGTCATGACCAATGTCACCAAAGCCCTGTACTGGACACTCAACCCGGACATCTGCCGCACCTGCAAGGCACGCATTTTCAAGGAATGCAATGCCGGCATCCTCCCTGACGGCTTTCGCCGCCAGCGTCTGCTGCTCGCCACCGACGGCAGCGAGTTCAGCCATGCGCCGGAAGATATCGCCATCCATCTGGCGAAGAATTTCGGTGTCACCCTCGACATCATGACCGCCGTCGAAACAGCCGACGACGACGAGATCGCCCGTGTGCGTCTCGCCCAGGCCGAACGCAAGGCACTGGTTGCCGGCGTCGATAGCGAGCCGGTCGTCCGTCATGGCAGACAGCCGGTCGCACAGGTCGTTGCCGCCGCTCAGGTCGCCGACAGCAACATCCTCGTCATCGGTCGCCGTCCGCCACGCGGCAGCATGAAGGAACGGCTGGTCGGCGACATTGCCCAGCAGATCATCCTGCATTCGCCCTGCCACGTACTGGTCGCCAACTGGCAGGCCCAACCGTGGAAACAGCGCATTCTCATGACCACCGACGGCTGGCCGATCAGCGCCACCATCGCGGAAGTCACCGCCCAGATTGCCAAGGCCGCCAAACTGCCGGTCACCGTGCTGTCCGCCGCCACGACCGATGCCGAGCGAGCGAAAGCGGAAGAAGATGTCGCCGAGAAAATCGGCCTGCTGCGCATCGAAGGCATCGACTGCGAAGCCCGCATCGTCGCCAAGCCGCCCGAACAGGCCATCCTCGACACCGCCCGCGAGATCGGTGCCGACCTCGTCGTCATCGGCAACGATCAACGCAAGGGCTTGTCGCGCAAACTGGCCGGCCAGATCACCGACCGCGTCGTCGGCGGACTCAACTGTGCGGTGCTGGTCATCAAGCGCCCGCCCGAGCCGGATGACCTAGTCGCGGCCGTGCAGAAGCAGGCCTGACCAAAAACAACGGAAAGCCATTGCGATACCAAGCCATGTTTTTGTAGCCGTTCTTCGCCAGCACGACAGCTGCCTTGTAAGACTTCCAGCACGATCCGGAATTGCAGAAAGTCACGAACATGGCATTTTTGTCGGCAAGCTGGGCCATGTCGAACTTATCCTGAGCTGGATCGAAATTCGCATCCTTGGCGCTCTTTTCCGGATCGTAGGGCACATTGATGGTACATCACACGAACCTACATCAAGCAAATATACTCCGGGAGCGTGCCCTGCTGTCAATATCGACAGCGCCGGCTCGCGACATAAAGTTTGGCCAAATATTTGTCCACAATAAAGAGGCGCTGCTCAGTCTCAGGCAGCCCAAGAGTGAGGATCACATGTTCAACGCATTGTCCATTCGCACCCGCCTGTTGGCGACGGCGGCCCTATCGATCGGCTTTCTCATTCTGCTGGCCGGCGTCAGCCTGTATGGGCAACAGCGCACCACCCAGGCGCTGGAAAACGTCCAGACCAAATCGGTCCAGCCAATGCTCGCCCTCCAGGAAATCGACGACCGACTGAAGGAAATCCGTTTCGACATGGCCGCCTCGGTACTCGATGTCACCTCTTACATCGGTGCCCGCAACCGTTTGAAGGAAAGACGCGAACGCCTGCTGCCGTCCTGGCAAGAGTTTCTGGCGCATTACGACAAAACGCAGGCCTCGCCGGAGCAGATCGAAATTGTCGATGGTATCGGCAAGCAACTTGAGAATCTCAACGGCTTGCTGAATACGCTGGAGGAAGCCTATGCCAAGGAAGATAAAGCGGTCATCACGGCATTGCTGCGGGAACAGTGGCCCATCGTACACAAGAAGCTGATCAAGCCTCTCGCCCAACTGGTGCCCGAGCGCGTCGAACTCGTCAAGACCACCTTCGAGGCCAGCGTTGCGGAAGGCCAAAAACTCAGCACCCTCGCCATCGGCAGTTTTGTCGTCAGCGCACTGGGCTTGCTCGCGATCCTGCTGCCGCTCACCGGCACCCTGTCGCGTGCCATTGCGAATCTCAATGGCACGCTCGGCAAGATTGCCGGGGGCGACCTTTCGGCCCGTCCGGACACCTCGCGGCGGGATGAACTTGGCGACATGGCGCGGGCATTGGATAAAACGATCGAGCAACTGCGCGACATCATCGCCGGCGTCAAGAATGCAGGGGATAACCTCGCGGTTTCGGCCAACCAGATGGCGGCGGAACTATCCGTCGTCATCCAACGCGGCCATGAGCGCTCCACCTATATGGAACGCGCTGTAGATTCCATTCAGCACATGAGTTCGGCAGCCGAGCAGATCGCCGATGGCTCCGCCTCGGCAGCGACGGCATCCGACGAGGCTGGCTCCCGCGCCGCCGAAGGAGACAACCGCATGGAAAACAGCATCGCGGCCACCCTGCGCGTTGAGGTCGCCGTCGACAATTCGGCAGCCGTGATCCAGGAACTCTCCTCCGCGACCGATCGGATCAACGAAATCACCAATACCATTCGCGAGATCGCCGACCAGACCAATCTGCTGGCGCTCAATGCCGCCATCGAGGCCGCACGCGCTGGAGAACAAGGCCGCGGCTTCGCTGTGGTGGCCGACGAGGTCCGCAAGTTGGCCGAGCGCACCTCCGTCTCTACCACCGACATCACCAGCATGGTCGAGGCCATTCGCGGCAAAACCAGTTCCGCTGTCGACGCCATGTCGCGCGTGCATGACGAGGTCACCGAGGGCGTGCGTTACGCACGAGAGACCCGGGAAACTTTCAATGGCATTGTGAATTCGGCCCAACAGGTCACGAGCCTGGCCAAGCAAATTGCCGATGCCACCCGCAACCAACTGGAAGCAAGCAATGCCACGACGCGAGACATGGATCGGATAGTCGCCATGAACACGGAAAATAGCGCCAGCCTCGGTCGCGTCGGCGACATTTCAACCCGCCTGACATCGATGTCGCATCAACTCCAGCAGATGATCGGCCGCTTCCGGCTGAACTGAAGAACACGCAGCATGGGCTACCGACTCTCGAAAATCTATACCCGCACCGGCGATGCCGGCACGACCGGCCTCGGCGACGGCTCGCGCGTCGGCAAGGATGCGCCAAGAGTCGATGCCCTGGGAAATGTCGATGAGCTGAATGCCCTCATCGGGGTATTGTTGTGCGAATCGCTGCCGGAAACGGTACGCACGCTACTGATCGGGATGCAGCATGACCTGTTTGATCTGGGTGGCGAACTGTCCGTGCCCGGCGCAAGCTTTCTGAAAGACAGTCAGCCGGGTCGGCTCGAAACCGCCATCGACCGTTTCAACGCCGATCTCGCGCCGCTCAAGGAATTCATCCTGCCGGGCGGCACGCGCGCTGCCGCGTTGATGCATCAGGCCCGCACGGTATGTCGCCGTGCCGAACGTTCTGTAGTCGCACTCGCGCATAACGAAGTCGTCTCGGCAGCAGCCCGCCAGTACCTGAACCGCTTATCGGATCTGCTCTTCGTACTGGCCCGCTGGCTCAACAAGGAAGCCGGTTGCGGCGATGTCTTGTGGCAGAAGGGAAGCAACGCTTAGCGGATGCGGAGCCGTTGGTTTTGGCTACGGCCGCTACGCTTAACTTCGTTGCACGAAGTTAGCCTGCGCCGAAACCAACGTAATACCGCCCGTTGTGTCCTCTAACGAATGCGGAGCCGTTGGTTTTCCTGGCACTTCATGAGCTCGCTGCTTACCGACCGCAAGCGTTGGTTGAGCAGCATCAGCAGTTCCATGAGGATCTTGACGCCAATACGCGGCTCATCGGAGATGACTTGTACGAGCGAGGTACGATCAAGCACGGCGAAGAGGGTAGGCTCCAGCGTCAAGCAACTGGCAAAGCGCGGTTCGCCATCGATCAACGACATTTCCCCGAGAATTTTCCCCGGCCCATCTACCGCCCGGCGCTGGGGCAGGCCACGCGGGTCGATCTTGACGATTTCGATGGTGCCTTCAAGGATCAACAGCATGAAGTCGCCGGGCTCGCCTTCGCGAATCAGTTCCACGCCGAGGCCGGCCCGGCAGACGCGCATATAACGCGCCAGACACTCGATATCCTCGTGCGAGAAATCTTCGAGCAGTTTGATGTGATCCATGATGCCGAGAATGTGATCGACGAAGCCGGTCGCATCGCCGAGCAATTCGACGCTGCCGAAGGAGCCGGTCAGTTCAGTCTTATCCATATCGCCATACGTTGCCAGTTTGCAATGGAAGCCAATGACCCGTGCATTATGCCAGCAGCCGATAAGGAGTACGAGCAGCGTATCGCGAGGCGGTCATCCGCCATGAAACAACGCCACCGACAAAATCAACGATCCGCCAGCACCGTGCGCCGCTGCCGCGCGGCCTCGGCCAACTGCTCCAGCACCGCCACCGTGTCGCTCCAGCCGAGGCAGGCATCGGTAACCGACACGCCATGGGCCAGCGGCTTGCCGGGCTGCAGATCCTGCCGCCCCTCGTTGAGGTGCGACTCGATCATCGCGCCGAAGATGCGATCTTCGCCTGCCGCCAATTGGGCGGCCACATCGGTCGCCACCTCCTTCTGGCGCCGATAGTCCTTGTTGCTGTTGCCGTGCGAGAAATCGACCATCACGCGCGCGGCGAGGCCGGACTTGCCCAGCTCGGTGCAGGCCGCATCGACATGGGCGTGATCGTAATTCGGCTGCTTACCGCCGCGCAGAATGACATGGCAATCCTCGTTGCCGTTGGTCGACACGATGGCCGAATGGCCCGCCTTGGTGACCGAGAGGAAATGGTGCGGCGACTGCGCGGCGCGAATCGCATCGACGGCAATCTTGATGTTGCCGTCCGTACCGTTCTTGAAGCCGACCGGACAGGATAAGCCGGATGCCAGCTCGCGATGTACCTGCGACTCGGTGGTGCGCGCGCCGATGGCGCCCCAGGCGATCAGGTCGGCGGTGTATTGCGGCGTGATGGTGTCGAGGAACTCGGTGGCGCAGGGCAGGCCCATCTCGGTCAGTTCCCACAGCAGGCGGCGCGCAATGCGCAAACCTTCGTTGATCTTGAAGCTGCCGTCCATGCGCGGATCGTTGATGAGGCCCTTCCAACCCACCGTGGTGCGCGGTTTCTCGAAGTAGACGCGCATCAGGATCAACAAGTCATCCGCCAGACGATCGTGCTCGGCTTTGAGCAGGCGCGCATATTCGATAGCCGTCTCGAAGTCGTGGATCGAACAGGGGCCGACGACAACCAGTAACCGGTCGTCGGCGCCATGCAGGACGCGATGGATGGCGCTGCGCGCATCGTAGGTCGTGGTCGCCGCCAGCTCGGTGGCCGGAAACTCGCGCAAGACGTGGCCGGGCGGGGAGAGTTCCTTGATCTCGCGAATGCGAACGTCATCGACAATATGTTTCATGGCAGGCGTCTGGATCGAAAGGGCGGGATTGTAGCTCAGCGCGGCATCGGCATTGAAATCGCCCAGAGCGACTTCCAACGGGCATCCCCCTGTCGACAGCCCCCTTGCAACACAATATGCTTTCGTGCAAATATGGAAGTATGACAAGAGTACTGAGCTCTGCGAAATCGATTACCCATCACCACGACCGGCAACTGGTCGATGGCGCTTTGATCTATTCGCTTCTCGGCATGCTGAACCTTAAGCGCCAACACTGCGTGCTGCGCCTCTATCACGTGAGCGCGAGAGAAGATCAGCTGTATGTCGTTCTTTCCGCCGAAAGCGACGGGCGCGCCACTATCCATGAGGAGATTGAGGTCGATCCCGCTGAAATGCCGGCGCTCATGCGGGATGCGCTCAATAACAATGCGGTTGCGGTCGAAACCGCGCAAGACGATCTCCTCGGAACGATCCATTATTCGTGGCTGCCGGTCAGCCACGATAACGATCTGCTCGGGTGTATCGAGCTGGGCATGGTCAAGCCTCTGACTCAGCGCCAAGTCACGCTGCTCGATGGCATGCGCGGGCTTTATGCGAACCATCTGAGTCTGCTGAATTACAGCCAGATCGATACCTTGACTGGCCTGCTAAACCGCAAGACTTTCGATGACAGCTTGCGGCGAATGCTCTGCGCAGTTCGAGCCAAGCAACAAAACAAGCATATGCAAGACCGCCGTACAGAGACCGACGAGTCGGCCAATTGGTTGTCGGTCATCGACATCGACCATTTCAAACGCATTAACGATGCGCATGGGCATCTGTACGGCGACAAAGTGCTGGTGCAGATTGCCGACCTGATGCGCAAACACTTCCGTACCAAGGACAAGCTGTTCCGCCTGGGCGGCGAAGAGTTCGTCGTCCTGCTGCGCGACACCAGCGAAAAAAACGCGAATACGGTGTTTGAGCGTTTCCGCAGTGCGGTCGAACAATATCGGTTCGGCAAATTGGATCGGGTCACGCTGAGTATCGGGTTTGCTCAGGTATATGACAGCGACGTTCCCACAACGCTTCTGGGTCGGGCAGACGATGCTCTGTATTACGCAAAGCAACATGGGCGCAATCAGGTCAGGAAGTTTGGCTCGCTACCCGAATAGCGGCGACATCGCTTTCCGGACCTCACTAAACGGTTAAGGGCAATCCAGGGTCATGCGGCCAGGGTCATGCGGCTTGTGTTCGCTCCATTATTTCGATATTATTAGAAATATGGAAACGACAAACGCTGTTGACAAGCTTGCCGCGCTGGCACAGGAAACCCGCCTCCGCGTGTTTCGCCAGCTGGTCACCGCCGGGCCGGCGGGCATGAACGCCGGGGCGATCGCCGAAGTGCTGGCACTGGCGCCGGCCACCTTGTCCTTTCACATCGCCCATCTGGTGCGGGCCGGCCTCGTCAGCGCACGGCAGGAGAGCCGCTTTATCTACTACGCGGCCAGTTTCGCGGCGATGGACGACCTGATCGCCTTTCTGACCGACAACTGCTGTCAGGGCGGCAGTGCCTGCCTGCCCAAGACGGCCGCCGTTGCCACCACCCGGCGCCGCGCCAAACTCGGCAAGGAGAAAACCGCATGAGCTTCAATGTCCTGGTGCTGTGCACCGGCAATTCCGCCCGCTCCATCCTCGGCGAAATGTTGTTCAAACATCTCGGTCAAGGGCGCATTCAGGCTTGGTCGGCCGGCAGCAAGCCGGGCGGCGCGGTGAATCCCGTCGCCCTCGAAACCCTGGAAAAACATGGCATCCCCTGCGCGGGCGCACGCAGCAAATCATGGAATGAATTCGGCGCCGGTGCCGTCTCCCCAGCGCCGACTTTTGATTTCATCTTTACCGTCTGCAGCAATGCCGCCAACGAGCCCTGCCCGATCTGGCCCGGTCAGCCGACCACGGCGCACTGGACGATTCCCGATCCGGCGCATGTCGAGCCGCTGGCCGCGCGCCGGGTGGCGTTCGAGGAAGCCTACCAGTCGCTGCACCAGCGCATTGCGGCATTTCTGGCCCTGCCGCTGGAAACGATGCCGCGCGCAGACATTCTCGCGGCGGCGCGCAAGATTCACGAGGAAAACTGACATGTCCGCGCAATGTGAAGTCACCGCGAAGCTTGCTGCCGGCGCACCGATGAGCCTGTTCGAACGTTATCTGACGGTCTGGGTTTTTCTCTGCATTGTCATCGGCATCGCGCTGGGCCAGTGGTTGCCCGCCGCCTTCCAGATGCTCGGCAAGCTGGAAGTGGCCAACGTCAATCTGCCCGTGGGCCTGCTGATCTGGGTGATGATCATCCCGATGCTGGTCAAGGTCGACTTCGGCGCATTGCACGAGGTGCGCCAGCATGTGCGCGGCATCGGCGTCACGCTGTTTGTGAACTGGCTGGTCAAACCCTTTTCGATGGCTTTCCTGGGCTGGCTGTTCATCCGCCAGATATTTGCTCCCTATCTGCCAACCGACCAGCTCGACAGCTACATCGCCGGCCTGATCCTGCTCGCTGCCGCGCCCTGCACCGCCATGGTCTTCGTCTGGAGCCGCCTGACCAACGGCGACCCGCTGTTCACGCTCTCGCAGGTGGCGCTCAACGACACCATCATGGTATTCGCCTTCGCGCCCATCGTCGGTCTGCTGCTCGGCATTTCCGCCATTGTCGTGCCCTGGGACACGCTGATCACTTCCGTCGTTCTGTACATCGTCGTGCCGCTCGTCCTCGCCCAGCTCTGGCGCAAGGCGTTGCTCAAGAAAGGCCAGGCGCACTTCGATGCAACGATGGAGAAGATCGGCCCATGGTCGATCACCGCGCTGCTCGCCACGCTGGTGCTGCTGTTCGCCTTTCAGGGCAAGGCTATCATCGAGCAGCCGCTGGTGATTGCGCTGCTGGCCGTGCCGATCCTGATCCAGGTGTTCTTCAACTCGGCGCTGGCCTACTGGCTCAACCGCAAGCTGGGCGAAAAACACAATGTCGCCTGCCCCTCGGCCCTCATCGGTGCCAGCAATTTCTTTGAACTGGCCGTGGCGGCCGCCATTTCGCTGTTCGGCTTCGAGTCGGGCGCGGCGCTGGCCACCGTGGTCGGCGTGCTGATCGAGGTGCCGGTCATGCTGCTGGTCGTCAAGGTGGTCAATGCCAGCAAGCCCTGGTACGAATCTCGTGACTGAGCCGAATACTGCCGTCCCGCCAGCGCCGACTTTTCAGTTTGCCGGGCTGGCGCTTGCTGCCGTGGTCTGGGTGGCCGTTTATGCGCACCTGACCGAATTTGCCGATGCAGTGATCGCCGCGCTGGGGCTGACGCGACAAACGCATTTCGGCGCAGCCATCCACTTCTTCTTCTACGACACGCCCAAGGTCTTGCTGCTGCTTACCGGCGTGGTCTTCGTCATGGGCGTGGTGCATACCTTCATCACCCCGGAGCGCACCCGCGCGCTGCTCTCGGGCCGACGTCTGGGCGTCGGCAATGTCATGGCGGCCGGGCTCGGCGTGGTCACGCCCTTCTGCTCCTGCTCGGCGGTGCCGCTGTTCATCGGTTTCCTCTCGGCCGGCGTACCCATGGGCGTCACCTTCTCCTTCCTCATTTCCGCGCCGATGGTCAATGAAGTCGCACTGGCGCTGCTGTTCGGCCTGTTCGGCTGGCAGGTGGCCGGGCTCTACCTGCTGCTCGGCCTGACGGTGGCCATCGTCGCCGGGCTGGTGATCGGCCAGTTGAAGATGGAGCATCATCTCGAAGACTGGGTGCGCGCGATGCAGTCGAGCCAGTCGGCCGACTACGCGGCCAATGAACAAGGCTGGCACGAACGCATTGAGGCCGGTATCGCCTACGTCAAGGACATCGTCGGCAGGGTGTGGCCCTACATCGTCGCCGGCATTGCGCTCGGCGCCGCCATCCACGGCTACGTGCCGGAAGACTTCATGGCCTCGATCATGGGCAGGGATGCGCCCTGGTGGTCGCTGCCCGCCGCCGTGCTGATCGGCGTGCCGATGTACTCCAATGCAGCGGGCATTCTGCCGGTGGTCGAGGCGCTGATCGGCAAGGGCGCCGCCCTTGGCACCGTGCTGGCTTTCATGATGAGCGTGATCGCCCTCTCCTTGCCCGAAATGATCATCCTGAGGAAAGTACTCAAGCCACCGCTGATCGTCACCTTCGCGGGCGTCGTCGCGGCGGGCATCCTCGTCGTCGGCATCGTCTTCAATACCATCCTGTGAGTCCGCCATGAAAAACATCAAGATTCTCGGCACCGGCTGTGCCAATTGCCAGAACACCCTCAAGCTCGTCGCGGAAGTCGCCCAGGCCAAGGGCGCTGCCATCCAGCTTGAGAAAGTGGAAGACCTGCAGCAGATCATGCGCTATGGCGTGATGAGTACGCCGGGCGTGGTGATCGACGGCAAGGTGGTGCATGCCGGCGGCGTGCCGACGCGCACGAAAGTTGAGGGCTGGTTCTAGAAACCCCATTGACGCCGTCCCGCCAGCGCCGACTTTTTAAAGGGACTCGATGCTGCGCGCCCGCAGCTGACCGCAACCACCCTCGACATCCTGTCCGGCCGACTGGCGCAGTTTGGTCAGGATGCCGTGTTGTTTGAGTTGCCGAGCGATTTCGGCAATACGTTGCGGCGGCGGGCGACGAAAGGCAGTCGCACCGGGTGCTTCCGTCTCGTTGTACGGAATGAAGTTCATCAGCCCGTAGCGGCCCTTGAGTAGGTGAACGAGTCCAGCCACTTCCTCGTCCGTGTCGTTAACCCCCTCAATCAACGTCCATTGATACTGGATCGGGTAGCCGGTCGCGCGCCCGTAGGCATCCGCCTGCGCCACCAGCTCGGCCGGATCGATGCGCGGCGCCTTCGGCAGCAGTTGCGCGCGCACCTCGGCCCGCGACGAATGCAGCGACAGGGCCAAGGCCGGCTTGACGGTGCCGAGCGGCAGGCGCTCGAAAACCCGTGCATCGCCCACCGTGGAGAACACCAGATTCTTGTGGCCGATATTGCCCAGCGTGCCGAGCAGTTCAATGGCCTCAAGCACATTGTCGAGGTTATGTGCCGGCTCGCCCATGCCCATGAACACCACTTTTTTGACCGGACGCAGGCTGCGTCCCAGCACCACCTGAGCGACGATTTCGCCACTGCTCAGTTGGCGCAGCAGGCCGTCACGCCCGGTCATGCAAAAGGTGCAGCCCACCGCACAACCGACTTGCGAGGAAACGCACAGACCATCGCGCAGGAGCAGGACGCTCTCGACCGTCTGCCCGTCCTTCAGGCCGACCAGCAGGCGGGAAGAACCATCCGCCCCCGGATGCGCGGAACGCAGGCGCACCAACCCAGCAAGCTCAGCCGTCAAGGCGGGCAGTTCGGCACGCAAGGCGCCGGGCAGGAAA
Source organism: uncultured Methyloversatilis sp. (assembly GCA_964477575.1). Classification (GTDB taxonomy): domain Bacteria; phylum Pseudomonadota; class Gammaproteobacteria; order Burkholderiales; family Rhodocyclaceae; genus Sulfuricystis. Next base: position 7,681 of record CAYZEA010000018.1, on the reverse strand, counting down.
TCGCCTGCCGTTACCCGGCCACTATCGAGCGGTTTGGCCTGCAGCCAGGCGCGCAGCACACGCGCTTCATGGCAGGGCTTGGTGTTGAGCGCCCGCAGACGCTCACGGAGTTGTTGGATGCGCATGGGGACAGAATGTTAACGTGATATAGACGCACCCCCGCCGAATCCGGATAATCACGTCCTCATGACCTGCGCCAAAGCCATACTTGGACGCGGGTTAATTTTTTCTACTCTCTTTTATTGCGAGAAACCTCATGGCTGCTGTTCTGCCCGCACCGAGCAATTCCCGCCTGCTCCTCTCCGGCAACGAAGCCGTTGCCCGCGCCGTCTGGGAATCCGGCTGCAAAGTCGCTGCCGCCTATCCCGGCACGCCCTCCACCGAAATTCTCGAAGTCGTCTGCACCTATCCGGATATTTACGCCGAATGGTCGGTGAACGAAAAGGTTTCGCTGGAGGTCGCCATCGGCGCTGCCTTTGCCGGCTCGCGCTCCTTCTGCGCCATGAAGCATGTCGGCATGAACGTCGCCTCGGATGCGCTGATGACGCTGACGCTGACCGGTGTGATCGGCGGCCTGGTGATCGCCATCGCTGACGATGTCGGCCTGTCTTCCTCCCAGAACGAGCAGGATTCCCGTTATTGGGGCCGCTTCGCGCATGTCCCCATTTTTGAGCCGGCCGATTCTCAGGAAGCCTACGAGATGACCAAGCTGGCCTTCGATTTCTCGGAAAAGCATCAGGTGCCGGTGATCCTGCGCATGACCACGCGCATCAACCACGTGAAGTGTCTGGTCACCGTCGGCGAACGCGTTGCCCATGAGAACGCCGGCGGCTTCAAGAAGGAACCGGCGCGCTGGGTGATGACGCCCACCGGCGCCAGCAAGCGCATCCCGCTGATGTTCGAGCGCGACAAGGCGCTGCGCGCCGAGTCCGAAACTTCGCCGCTCAACATCGTCGACAGCGGCAAGGATCGCCGCGTTGGTTTCGTCGCCTCCGGGCCGGCCTGGATGCACGTCAAGGAAAGCTTCCCCGATGCGCCGACGCTCAAACTCGGTCTCTCCTGCCCGGTGCCGGTGGAAAAAATCCGCGCCTTCGCCCAAACCGTCGACACGCTGGTCGTCGTCGAGGAAGTCGAACCGCTCGTCGAGGCTGAATTGAAGGCAGCAGGCATCGTCTGCCTTGGCAAGGATGTACTGCCGCGCCAGGGCGAACTGTCCCCCAACGTGCTCAAACTTTCGCTGGCCGGTACCTTCGGCGACCTGCAACCGGGCGGCATGGTGCTGCCCAAAACGACGGCGCAACCGGCGCAGGTGTTCCCGCGTCCGCCGACGATGTGCGTGGCCTGCCCGCACCTCGGCGTCTATTACACGCTGGCGCAGATCAAGAACCTCACCATCTCCGGCGACATCGGCTGCTACACGCTCGGTGCCGGCCACCCGTGGAACGCGCTCGACACGACCATCTCGATGGGTGCCTCGATGGGCATCGCGCTCGGTCTCGACAAAGGTCGCGGCGCTGCCGACAAGGACAAGCGCATCGTCGCCGTGATCGGCGATTCGACCTTCCTGCACATGGGCATGCAGGGCCTGCTCGACATGGTGTACAACGGTGGCAATGTCACGGTGCTGCTGCTCGACAACCGCGCCGTCGGCATGACCGGTGGCCAGCCCGATCCGGGCAGCGGCCGCGACATCTACGGCAACCCGGCGCCGCGCGTCGATTTCGCCAAACTGGTGGAATCGCTCGGCGTGAAGAAGGAGCGCATCCACGTCGTCGACCCCTATGTGCTGCCCACGCTGTTCAAGACTATCCGCGACGAGATCAAGATCCCCGAGGTATCGGTGATCATCACCGACCAGCCCTGCGTGCTGATCGACGACTACAAGAAACAGAAGCCCTTCGCCGTGATCGACGAGAAATGCACCGGCTGCGGCAACTGCGTCGATGTCGGCTGTCCGGCGATCCACGTCACGCGCCGCGAGAAGGTCGTCAAGCCCTCCGGCAAGGAAGTCGAACTGCAGTTCGTGCGTATCGAAACCTCGGTTTGCACCGGCTGCAATCTGTGCGTGCAGCCCTGCGCGCCGGAAGCCATCGTGCATGCCGACCTGACCCAACCGATCCGTCTGGTCAAGCACTGAGGAGTTGCCATGAGCGATAACATTACCAATATCCTCGTCGTCGGCGTCGGTGGCCAGGGCGTCATGACCGCCACCGAAATTCTCGCCGAAGCCGCCATCGCCCTCGGCCACGATGCGAAGAAAACCGAAGTCGCCGGCATGGCGCAGCGCGGCGGGGTGGTCTCCTCGCACCTGCGTTTCGGCCCCAAGGTACTCTCGCCGCAAATCATGCCCGGTACGGCCGACTTGCTGGTCGGTTTCGAATCCGCCGAAGCCATGCGCTGGTGCCATTACCTCCGGCCGGGCGGGCTGGTGCTGATGAACTCCGCCAAGATCGTGCCGCCCGTCGTCGATATCGGTCTTTATGAATACCCCGACGATCCGCTGGCTGAAGTCACCGCGCGCGGCTATCGACTGCACGCCTTCGACGCCATGAGCATCGCGCTCGAACTCGGCGACGTGCGTCTTGGCAACACCGTGATGCTCGGCGCCATGGCCGACCACCTGCCCTTCCCGGCTGAAGTGCTGCTCGAAGCGGTCCTCAAGCGCTTCCGTGCCCGCAAGCCGAAGATGGTTGAATTGAATCAAAAGGCTTTCGAGGCTGGCCGCGCCGCCGACAAAGCAGCAAGCCACTGAGAGGACGCACACACATGACTGCACAGATCATCGATGGCAATGCCCTGGCGCAAACCGTCCGCGCCGAACTGGCCGAGAAAGCCGCCGCACTCAAGGCCTCGCGCGGCATCACGCCCTGTCTCGCGGTCATTCTGGTCGGCGAAGACCCGGCTTCGGCGGTCTACGTGCGCAACAAGGTGTCGGCCTGCGAGAAGGCCGGCTTCCGCTCGATCAAGGAGGTTTATCCGGCCGATGTCGAACCGGCGGTGGTACTTGGCAAGATCGCTGCGCTCAACGCCGATCCCGATGTGCATGGCATCCTCGTGCAACTGCCGCTGCCAAAACAGTTCGATGCCGACGCCGTGCTCGAAGCCATCGTGCCAGAAAAGGACGTCGACGGCTTTCATGCCGAGAACGTCGGGGCGCTGATGCAGGGCAACCCGCGTTTTATCCCCTGCACGCCCTACGGTGTGATGAAGATGCTCGAATCAGCCAAGGTGCCGCTCAAGGGTGCCGAGGCCGTCATCGTCGGCCGCTCCAACATTGTCGGCAAGCCGATGGCGATGTTGCTGCTGGCCCAGAGTTGCACCGTCACCGTGTGCCATTCGCAGTCGAAGGATCTGGCTTTCCATACCAAACGCGCCGACATCCTGGTCGCCGCCGTGGGGCGCGCCAAAATGATCACCGGCGACATGATCAAGCCGGGCGCCACTGTTATCGACGTTGGCATCAACCGCACCGCCGATGGAAAACTGTGCGGCGACGTCGATTTCGACTCCTGCAAGGAAGTCGCCGGCGCGATCACCCCGGTACCCGGTGGCGTCGGCCCAATGACGATTACTATGCTGCTTGCCAACACCCTCGAATCTACTGAAAGGACTTTGAAATGACCTATCCTCTCGTCGGCATCGTCATGGGCTCGGACTCCGACTGGCCCATCATGAAAGCCTGCGCCGAAACGCTCAAGCAATTTGGCGTTCCCTACGAAGCCAAGGTGCTGTCCGCCCATCGCACCCCCGATGCCGCGCTCGACTACGCCGCCACGGCACAAAGCCGCGGCATGAAGGTGCTGATCGGTGCCGCCGGTGGAGCCGCGCATCTGGCCGGCGTGCTGGCCGCGAAAACCGAATTGCCGGTGCTGGCCGTGCCGATGCCCTCCAAGCACCTCGGCGGCTTTGATTCGCTGCTGGCCATGGTGCAGATGCCCGGCGGCATTCCCGTCGCCACCTTCGCGATCGGCGAAGCCGGCGCCACCAACGCAGCGCTGTTCGCCGTGTCAATGATGGCACTGAGCGATGCCACAATGGCTAAGAAGCTCAGCGACTTCCGCACCAAGCAAACCGAAAAAGTACTCGCCAAGACCCTGCCCGAGGTTTGATGTCGCCTGAAATCGAGCGTGCCGTTGCGCTGCTCAGGCAGGGCGAACTCGTCGCCCTGCCCACCGAGACCGTCTATGGCCTCGGTGCGGATGCCACCAATCCAGCAGCCGTTGCAAAGATTTTCGCCACCAAGGGTCGCCCGGCCGATCATCCGCTGATTGTCCACATTCCCGATGCCACGCATCTGGAGCGCTGGGCGCGCGATATCCCCGCCGAGGCACACGCACTGGCCAAGGCCTTCTGGCCCGGCGCACTGACGCTGATCCTCAAGCGCCAGCCGCATGTCCCCGATGCCGTCACCGGCGGGCAGGACACCGTCGGCCTGCGCGTGCCCAATCATCCGCTCGCGCTGTCACTGCTGCGTGCATTCGATGGCGGCATTGCGGCACCGTCAGCCAATCGCTTTGGCCGCATCAGCCCGACCACAGCTCAGCATGTGCGCGACGATCTCGGCGATGCGGTATCGCTGATTCTCGACGGCGGCCCCTGTCAGGTCGGCATCGAATCGACTATTGTGGATCTTTCGGGCAAGCGCGCCATGCTGCTGCGCCCCGGCATGATCTCGGCCATCGACATCGGCAGGGTACTGGGGCGCGTACCGCTGAGTCCCGACGATCCTTTGGCACCGCCCGCAGTCAGAGCCTCGGGCACACTGGAAGCCCACTACGCCCCGCGCACGCCGCTCGTACTGATGCCCGACGACAGCCTGCCGATCGCGCTGCGCAACGCCATCGTGCAGAAAGAACGTATCGCTGTGCTGGCCACGCATTCAGCCCCCTTCGAGATGCCGCAGGTCATCTGGCAGGTGGCGCCGGCCGATCCGACCGACTACGCCCACGATCTCTATGCCAACCTGCGTGCGCTCGATGCCCTCGGCTGCGACCGCATCTACGTACAAAAACCGGTCGGCCAGCCCTGGCAGGCAATCTATGACCGGCTCAAACGCGCTGCTGCGGGATCCGGCGCATTCGTTTAAGATAACGCAGGACAACACCGGAGGAGAGAAGCATATGTCAGCCATTCACAAAGAAGTTTCTGCGCCCAAAGCACTCCAGACATTCAAGGCCCCCGAAGGCACCGGCTACGCCGAGCCGAGCACCTTCACGCTGGTGCGCGCCGATTCGCCGGCGATGTGCGTCATGACCGATTTCAGGTCGGTCTCGGTCGCCACCATCACCCCGGATGCCACGCTGGCACAGGCCAACCAGACCATGATCTCGCGCGGCGTGCGCTTGCTGCTGGTGGTCAACCGTGACGACGAAGTCCTTGGCCTGATTACCTCACGCGACACCAGCGGCGAGAAACCGATCAAGCTGATTCAGGAACGTGGCGGCAAATTTACCGATTTGAGCATCAGCGACCTGATGGTACCGCGCGAGCGCATCGACCTGATCGATACGCGCGACGTGCTCACCGCCAAGGTCAACGACGTCGTTGAGACCATGAAGCATTTCAAACGCCAGCACATGCTAGCTGGCGAACACGACCCGATCAGCGGCAAGGTACGCATCCGTGGCATCTTCTCCGCAACCCAGATTGGCCGCCAGCTTGGTGCCGCCATCCAGACCTTCGACGTCGGCTCAACCTTCAGCGAAATCGAAGGACTGCTTGGAAAAGATAACGTTTGAGTCTTACGCTTGAGCTTTCCCATGTGCGGGAAAGCTGCATTGCGCAGACACTGGCTTTCCGGTGTCGATCCGTTTGAGACCGACCTGCCGCCAGAACTCGCCGCAGCGCTGCAAAAAGTCGACGCTGGCGAGACGGTGCAGAGCGGCGAACTCTCTGCTTCGGCGGGGTGGCGACCGGTTGTCGCAGGATGTTTTGAGTTGCTACCGTCCGACAGGCGACTAGGGTCGCTATACTTGAAACATGAGCAAACCGTTTCAACTGCAACCTTTGCTGGATTTGTCTAACCTGCGGCTGGATGAGGCCGCACGTCAGTTGGGTAAGCTGGTCGCGGGCGAACAGGAGTCCAGCCAACGTCTGGCGATGTTGATCCAATACCGCGACGAGTATCACGCACGCTTCCTCGCCAGCGCCGGCAAGGGCATCGGTCCCGATGCGTGGCGCAACTTTCAGCACTTCCTTGGACGGCTGGATCAGGCCATTGAGCAGGCGCGTGCCATGCTTACCGCTTCCAAGCAACGAACCGCCCTTGGTCAACGTAACTGGTTGGACAAGCGCGGCAAGGTCAAGGCTTTCGATACCCTGTCGCAGCGTCATCAGGCCCGCGTGCTGGTTACCGAAGCACGCCAGGCGCAAAAGCAGTCGGACGAACACGCCGCCCGCCGTTACGGGAAAGATTTGGAAGAGGATCTCTGAATTCTCGGCTATCTCGCCCTCGGCTGGATCGCTTACGCCGCGCTGCATTCCTTGTTGGCTGCGCTGCGCGTGAAGGCATGGGCGAGCCGTCGCTATCCTGGTTTCGCGCCTTACTACCGTCTCAGCTTTAATGCGCTGGCCAATGGGCTGGCGCTGGCCGCGCTGGCGGGTTTCCTGTTTTCGGCCGGCACCTACGACATGGGCGAGTTTCTGGGTCTGCGCCCCTGGCGCGAAAAGCGTCGCGATGCGGTCGAGCATGATGGGTTTCGAATTTCCACACTCCACCGCTTCGTGCGCCACCCTTGGTATGCACTGGCGCTGGTGTTGATCTGGACACGCGACATGAATGCGCCGCTACTGGTCTCGGCCAGTGCGATCACGCTCTACTTCATCCTCGGCTCCTGGCTGGAGGAACGCAAGCTGGAAGCGCACTTCGGCCTTGCCTATCGCCACTACAAGGAAATGGTACCGGGGCTGATTCTCCTGCCCTGGAAACGCCTGTCGCCGGCCGCAGCCGACGCGCTCATGCAGCTATCAATGGAGCGTTCGGGGCATCGCCAGGATGAATTCTGAAACCGGGGCGTCGAAGCGCGTGCCATCCTCGGCGACCATCTGGTAACTGCCGCGCATCGTCCCCACGGGCGTCGTCAAGGGGCAGCCGCTGCTGTACTCAAAGGACTCACCGGGTTTCAGGAAGGGCTGATGCCCCACCACGCCCAGGCCACGGACTTCCTCGACCTTGCCGGCGGCATCGGTAATCACCCAGTGGCGGGAAATCAGTTGCGCGGCCTCGGTGCCAGTATTGCTCACCGTGATGCTGTAGGCAAAAAAGTAGCGCTCCTCTTCCGGATTCGACTGCTCGGGCAAATAGTGCGTTGCCACCTCGATTTCGATCTCGTATTTTTTTGACTCGGCCATTGCTTATACCCGCCATCAGAAAGTCTTAGCGGGCCTGCTGGGCGGCACCGCTAGAATCGAGCCATTCTAATTCAACGAGGAGGGTTCTCCATGACGTACCGTATCGCGCCGTCCATTCTTTCCGCCAATTTCGCCAAGCTCGGCGAGGAAGTCGACAACGTCCTTGCCGCCGGTGCGGATATCGTGCACTTCGACGTCATGGACAACCACTATGTACCCAACCTCACCATCGGCCCGCTGGTCTGCGAAGCCCTGCGCAAGCATGGCGTCACGGCACCGATCGACGTGCATCTGATGGTCAAGCCGGTCGACCGCATCATCCCCGACTTCG
>CAYZEA010000017.1:0-74136 GCA_964477575.1 uncultured Methyloversatilis sp. | reverse complement strand
GTTGCGCCAGCCATTTGGCAAACAGCTCCGGGCGGCGCTCCCGGGTCCGCAGCAGCGACTGCTTGAGTCGCCAGCGGCGGATATTCTCATGGTGCCCGGACAACAACACCGCCGGCACAGGCAATTCTTCGTACACCTCGGGCCGCGTGTAATGCGGACAATCCAGCAGCCCATCCACAAACGAGTCCTCAACGGCCGAAGCGACATCATTCAACGCTCCCGGCAGTTGCCGCACGCAGGCATCAATCAAGGCCAGCGCCGCAATTTCTCCGCCAGACAACACAAAATCGCCCAGCGATACTTCTTCATCCACACAGCGCGCAATCACGCGCTCGTCAATCCCTTCGTAGCGGCCGCAGAGCAGGATCGCGCCCTCGCCTGCCGCCAGATCCACCACTTTCGCATGGTTGAGCGGCTTTCCCTGCGGCGAAAGGTAAATCACTTTCACCATCGCATTTCCCGTGCCGCGCGCCACCCTGGCTGCATCGATCGCTGCCTCCAGCGGCGCTGCCTGCATCACCATACCGGGGCCACCGCCAAACGGCCGGTCATCCACCGAGCCATAGGCATTGTCTGCCCAGTCACGCGGATTCCAGCAATCCAGTTGCCACAACCCCCGCTCCAACGCCCGCCGGCTGATACCGCAATCGCGCACCGCCGCGAATATCTCCGGGAACAGGGTAATCACGTCGAAACGCAGCATGAGTTACGTTCCGCTTACCAATCACGTTCCCAATCGACGTGTATCTCGCCGGCCGGCACATCCACATTCTTTACGACATGGCTAACGAATGGCAACAAGCGCTTCTGCATTTGCTCGCCCTCGTTTTCCACCACGACCATCACCGCATGGGCACCGGACTCCAGCAACTCGGTCACACGCCCCAGCGTTTCCTGCTGTTCGTTCACCACCTGCAGACCGACCAGGTCGGCCCAGTAAAACTCATCCGGCTCGGTTGCCGGCAAAGCCGAACGCGGCGCACCGACAAAACTGCCTGTCATCTGCTCCGCTGCGTTGCGGTCATCGACCCCGGTCAGCTTGACCACCCACCCCTTGCCCTGCATCCGCAAGGACTGTAGCGGGTAAGCACGCCAAGCCGAAAAATCGTTTTCGTCGTTGCCCAGCCACCAGCGCGATATACCGCGCCAACTGTCCGGATCATCGCCGAAAGGATGCAGCCTCAACCAACCTTGCACCCCGTATGGGGCAGTGATTCGCCCCAGAACTATCATTGCTTCTTAGGCAGCCTTGGCAGCCTGCTTGACCAGACGAGCCGCCGTGGGCGACAACTGGGCGCCCTTGCTCTGCCAGAAGGCGAGGCGCTCGGTGTCAACCGACAAGCCCTTTTCGTTGGCGGAAGCCTTCGGGTTGTAGAAGCCAACACGCTCGACGAAACGACCATCGCGGCGGTTGCGCGAATCGGTAACGACCATGTTGAAGAAGGGGCGCTTCTTGGCGCCGCTGCGGGCAAGACGGATGACGACCATGTGGGTTACCTCTGTAATCCTGGAAACGGAGAAAAGCCGGCGATTCTATTGGTGAACCGACTGAAAGACAAGCGCTTTTTGTCTTCCTCAGCGCCGGCTGGCAGATGGCCACTCGGCAACCATCAGCGCCCCCATCAGGATGACCGACCAGGACAGGTGGAGCCAGAGCAAAAAAACCGGCAGTGCAGCGAATGCCCCATAAATCGCTGCATAGGTGGGCAACTTGACGATATAGATCGCAAAGAGCCGCTGCATGCCGACAAACGCCAGCGCTGCCAGCAGCCCGGCCGTCCCGGCGTGCCAACGCGACACCGGCTTGTTGGGGACGGCCCAGTACAGCAGGGCAAACAACAGGGCCAGGAACGCAACCGGTAGTATTTGTGCGAAGGCCACCCGGAACCAGCGCGGTTCGTCAAAAAAGCCGAAGGAAATACCGGCGAGATAGGTGATGCTCGCCAGTGCGGCCCCAAACACCAGCGGGCCGGCCAGCAGGGCGATGGTGTGCATCGCCAGTCTTTTCAGGAACGGGCGCTGCGCCCTTACCTTCCAGATTGCATTGAACGTGTGTTCGATCGTCAGCATCTGCATCAGGGCAGTGATGGCAAGGGCTGCCAGTCCGAGCCAGGGAATCCGCTCTGCCCGGTGGGCAAACTGCCCGAGGTATTTGGCAATCACCGTGCCGGCTTTCTCGGGCAACAGGGTCGCCGTCAGGAAGTTCTCGAGGGCCGTCGTCAGCTTGATGCCAAATGGCAGCGCTTCGATCAGCGTCGCGCCAATCACGACCATTGGCACCAAGCCCAGCAGGGTCGTAAAGGAGAGCGCCGCGGCGGTCTGCATGCAGCGCTCGGCGAGGAAGCGCCGCACGATGCTGTCCACGAGGCGAAAGGGGGTTAGGAACATATAATCAATTCTATCGGTCGGCGCGGAAATTCACGCCGTCCTGCCAACGCCGACTTTTCATCCGCATGCCCCAAACTCTTCTACTTGCCCGTCGCGCCAACCTTTTCGCCAGCATCAGTCTGATTGCCCTGATTGCGCTCTGCATCGTCTGGGAACTGTGGCTGGCCCCGTTACGGCCGGGTGGCTCCTGGCTGGTCTTGAAGGTGGCGCCCTTGTTGCTCCCGCTGTTCGGCATCCTGCGCGGCAAGCGCTATACCTACCAGTGGTCCAGCTTGCTGATCCAGATTTATTTGCTTGAAGGCCTGACACGCGCCACCAGCGACAACGGCATCATGCAGGTACTGGCTGTAATTGAGGTGATGCTGGCGCTCATCTTTTTTGGTGCGACGCTGATCTATGCACGCCAGACGGCGCCCTCTCGACTAAAGCAGGAAGCTACAGCTGGGGATTGACCCGCTCTGGTCCGGCGTAGAGCTTGTTGAGGGCGTTCAGGTAGGCCTTGGCCGATGCGACGATGATGTCGGTATCCGCGCCCTGGCCATTGACGATCCGCCCCCCTTTCGAGAGCCGTACCGTCACTTCACCCTGTGCATCCGTGCCGGTCGTAATGGCATTCACGGAATAAAGCAGGAGATCGGAACCGCTGCCCGCCACGCTTTCAATCGCGAGAAAGGTCGCATCGACGGGGCCACTCCCGGTCGATTTTGCACGCTGCTCGACGCCGCCAACCGCCAGCGTGAGTTCGGCCAGCGGCGCTTCCCCCGTTTCCGAATGAAACCTGGAGGACACCAGTTTGTAGTGCTCCACTGCTGGCGTGACCATTTCATCCGAAACGAGGGCCTGCAAATCCTCGTCGAAAATCTCGCGTTTCTTGTCGGCCAGCTCCTTGAATTTCGCGAAGGCCGTATTCAGCGCTTCTTCGCTCGCCAGGTCGATGCCCAGTTCATGCAGCTTGGTCCTGAAGGCATTGCGGCCGGAGAGCTTGCCCAATGTGAGCTTGTTGGTATTCCAGCCCACATCTTCGGCACGCATGATCTCGTAGGTCTCGCGGTGCTTGAGTACGCCGTCCTGATGGATGCCGGATTCGTGCGCGAAGGCATTCGCGCCGACAATGGCCTTGTTCGGCTGCACAACATAGCCAGTAATTTGCGAAACGAGGCGCGAAGCCGGCACGATCTGTGTCGCATCGATGCGTGTCTCCACCGGAAACAGGTCCTTGCGTGTGCGCACGGCCATGACGATTTCCTCGACAGCCGCATTGCCGGCACGCTCGCCCAGACCGTTGATGGTGCACTCCACCTGACGCGCACCGTTTAACACGGCGGCCAGCGAGTTGGCCACGGCAAGGCCGAGATCGTTGTGGCAATGCGTCGACCAGATGGCCTTATCCGAATTGGGCACGCGCTCGCGCAGGGTCTTGAAGAGTTCGCCCCAGACTTGCGGAATGTTGTAGCCGACCGTATCCGGAATGTTGAGCGTCTTTGCGCCCGCATTAATAACGGCTTCCAGCACGCGGCACAGGAAATCGGTTTCCGAGCGCCCGGCATCTTCGGGAGAAAACTCGACATCGTCGGTGTATTGGCGCGCCCATTTCACCGCCTTGACGGCCTGCTCGATCACCTGCGCCGGTTCCATGCGCAACTTCATCTGCATGTGGATCGGCGACGTGGCGATGAAGGTATGGATGCGCCCGCGCGCCGCCGGCTTGATCGCCTCGCCGGCACGAGCAATATCCTTTTCATTGGCCCGCGACAGGCCGCAGACAGTAGATTCCTTGATCACCTCGGCAATCGCCCGCACGGATTCGAAGTCACCCGGCGAGGCCGCGGGAAATCCGGCCTCGATGATGTCGACACGCATCTTCTCGAGCTGGCGGGCAATACGCAGCTTCTCTTCGCGCGTCATCGCGGCGCCCGGACTCTGCTCGCCATCGCGCAAGGTGGTGTCGAAAATCAACAATGGTTCTTTGCTCATGAGCAGTCTCAAGCCTGGAGTTTTTTACGTCGATTGAGCCAATCGAGGAGCGCAAGGGCATAACCCGACAATGCATAGACGAGGAACAGGGCGAACAGCACGCCGGGCGGATAGCTCGATACCAGGGCGAAACCGAGGGCAATCGCTACCACCATCATGAAGGGCACGCTTTTGCGCAAGTTGATATCCTTGCCCGACCAGAAGCGCAGGTTGGTGACCATGCTCACGCCAGCAAACATCGTCAGCGCACAGGCATACCATGCGGCCTCGTTACCGGTCCACTCGTTGTCAATCAACACCCAGACCAGTCCTGCGACCAAGGCAGCCGCAGCCGGACTCGGCAAGCCCTGGAAGTAACGTTTGTCGACCACCTCGATGTTGGTATTGAACCGCGCCAGCCGCAATGCGGCACCCGCGCAATAAATGAAGGCGGCAATCCAGCCAAGCTTGCCGAGATCCTTCAGCGCCCAGACATAGATCACCAGTGCGGGAGCAGCACCGAAGGACACCATGTCGGACAGCGAATCGTATTCGGCGCCAAAGGCGCTCTGGGTATGGGTAAGACGTGCGACGCGGCCATCGAGGCCATCGAAGACCATGGCGATGAAGATTGCCACTGCCGCCACTTCGAACTTGCCATTCATCGCCTGGACAATGGCAAAGAATCCGGAAAACAGCGCTGCGGTTGTCAGAAGGTTAGGCAGCACATAGATGCCGCGCCGGCGTAGCTCCGGGTTGAACAGCGTCTTGCGGGGTCGGTAATCGGGCATGAGAAACAGGCGGGTGGCACAGCCACCCGCCTGTAATCATCAGTTCTTCGATTTGTCGACCAAGGCCTTGGCCTTGATCCACGGCATCATGGCGCGCAATTCCTCGCCCACGATTTCAATCGGGTGAGCCGCGGTCAGGCGACGACGTGCTGTCATGGCCGGGTAGTTGGTCTTGCCTTCGAGGATGAACATCTTGGCGTAGTCACCATTCTGGATGCGCTTGAGCGCATTCTTCATGGCGGCACGCGAGCTGTCGTTGATGACTTCGGGACCGGTGACATACTCGCCAAACTCGGCGTTGTTCGAAATCGAGTAGTTCATGTTGGCAATGCCACCTTCGAAGATCAGGTCGACGATCAACTTCACTTCATGCAGACACTCGAAGTAGGCCATTTCGGGGGCGTAGCCGGCTTCGGTCAGCGTCTCGTAGCCGGCCTTGATCAGTTCGACCACACCGCCGCACAGCACGGCCTGCTCGCCGAACAGGTCGGTCTCGGTCTCTTCACGGAAGGAGGTTTCGATCACGCCACCCTTGGTGCCGCCGTTCGCTGCCGCGTACGACAGCGCGACATCCTTGGCCTTGCCGGACTGGTCCTGATAGATCGCGATCAGCGAGGGCACGCCGCCCCCACGCAGGTATTCGGAACGCACCGTGTGGCCGGGACCCTTGGGCGCGACCATGATGACATCGACGTCAGCACGCGGCACGACCTGGTTGTAATGGATGTTGAAGCCGTGAGCAAAGGCCAGCGTGGCACCCTTCTTCATGTTCGGCTCGATATCGGCGTAATAGACGGTCGGGATAGTCTCGTCCGGCAACAGCATCATGACGACATCAGCATCCTTGACGGCCTTGGCGACTTCCTCGACCTTGAGGCCGGCCTTCTTGGCCTTGTTCCAGGACGCACCGTCCTTGCGCAGGCCAACCGTCACCTTGACGCCGGAGTCCTTGAGGTTTTGCGCATGGGCATGGCCCTGCGAACCGTACCCCACGATCGTGACTTTCTTGCCCTTGATAAGGGAGAGGTCGGCATCCTTGTCGTAATAAACTTTCATGGTTTTCCTTTGAATTTTCAGGTAATTACAGAATCAGACTTTGAGAATGCGGTCGCCGCGGCCGATGCCGCAAACGCCGGTACGCACCGTTTCGAGAATCAGCGAGGTATCGATCGCCTTGAGGAAGGAGTCGAGCTTGGAGGTGTTGCCGGTCAACTCGATGACGTAAGACGACTCGGTCACGTCGACGATATGGCCGCGGAAGATATCGGCAACCCGCTTCATTTCTTCGCGATCCTTGCCGGTCGCCCGTACTTTCACCAGCATCAGTTCGCGTTCGACGTGGGCCGACTCAGAGAGATCGACGACCTTGACGATATCGATCAGCTTGTTGAGTTGCTTGGTGATCTGCTCGATGATGTCTTCAGAACCCACGCTGACGATGGTCATGCGCGACAACGAGGGATCTTCGGTCGGCGCAACCGTCAGCGACTCGATGTTGTAACCGCGTGCGGAGAACAGGCCGGAGACGCGCGACAGGGCACCCGCTTCGTTTTCAATCAGGATGGAAATGATATGGCGCATGATCAGAGGTCCTCCGCCAGAATCATTTCGGACAGGCCCTTGCCCGCCGCCACCATGGGGAAAACGTTGGCTTCAGGGTTGATGATGAAGTCGAGGAAAACCAGTTCGTTCTTGTGCTTGACGAAGGCCTCCTTGAGCGCCGGCTCGACATCGGCCGGCTTGTCGACACGAATGCCGACATGGCCATAAGCTTCGGCCAGCTTGACGAAATCCGGCAGCGCATCGACGTAGGATTCGGCGTAGCGGTTGCCGTGGAACATCTGCTGCCACTGGCGCACCATGCCGAGATAGCCGTTATTGAGGTTGATGATCTTGACCGGCAAACGGAACTGCTTGCAGGTGGACAATTCCTGAATGCACATCTGGATCGAGGCTTCGCCGGTCACGCAGGCAATCTGCGCCTTCGGGTTGGCAAAGCGCACGCCCATCGCGGCCGGCAAACCAAAGCCCATCGTGCCGAGGCCACCGGAATTGATCCAGCGGCGCGGCTTGTCGAACTTGTAGTACTGGGCGGCAAACATCTGGTGCTGGCCGACATCGGAGGTGACGAAGGCATCGCCGCCCGTCACCTCGTAAAGTTTCTCGACGACATACTGCGGCTGGATGACATCCTTGCCCATCTTGTACTTCAGACAGTTGATGCTGCGCCATTCCTCGATCTGCTTCCACCAGGCCGCCAGCGGCTTGGGTTCTGGCTTGCCACCGGTGACCTCGATCTGCTTGAGGATTTCGTCGAGAACATCGGGCACATTGCCAACAATGGGCACATCGACGCGCACGCGCTTGGAGATTGATGAGGGGTCGATATCCACGTGGATGATCTTGCGCGGGTTGCGTGCAAAGTGGTCCGGGTTGCCTATCACGCGGTCATCGAAGCGCGCGCCGATGGCCAGCAGCACATCGCATTCCTGCATCGCCATGTTGGCTTCGTAAGTGCCGTGCATGCCAAGCATGCCGAGGAACTGCTTGTCGGTCGCCGGGTAGGCACCCAGGCCCATCAGGGTCTGGGTAATGGGGTAGCCGAGCTGGCGCGTCAGCTTGGTCAGCTTATCGGCCGCATCGGAAAGAATCACGCCACCACCGGTGTAAATCATCGGCCGTTTGGCTTCAAGCAGCAACTGAACCGCCTTCTTGATCTGCCCCGTATGCCCCTTGACCACAGGATTATAGGAGCGCATCGAAACGGTCTTCGGGTAATGGAAGTCGCACTTCTGCGCCGTAATGTCCTTGGGGATATCCACCAGCACCGGGCCGGGACGTCCGGTTTTCGCCAGATAGAAGGCCTTCCTGATCGTGACGGCCAGATCCTTGACGTCCTTGACGAGGAAGTTGTGCTTGACGCAAGGGCGCGTGATGCCCACCGTATCGGCCTCCTGGAAGGCATCCTGGCCGATGTACGCGGTCGGTACCTGGCCGGTCAGCACCACCATCGGGATCGAGTCCATATAGGCCGTGGCAATGCCGGTCACGGCATTCGTCACGCCGGGACCCGACGTCACCAGACAGACCCCAATCTTGTTCGAGGAGCGTGAGTAGGCATCGGCTGCATGCACCGCAGCCTGCTCATGGCGAACCAGAATGTGCTTGATCTGATCCTGCTTGAAAAACTCGTCGTAAATGAACAACACCGAACCGCCAGGGTAGCCGAACACGTGCTCGACCTTTTCTTCCTGGAGGCACCTGATGACAATCTCCGCGCCCGTCAGTTGCATTCTTTTGGATCCATGGTTAGCGGGTAAAACCCGAAACGTGCAACAATACTTGACTAACGCCTTGCTGGTCAAGGCTTCCCGCGTGTTTTACCCCTGCTTTACCTCTAAATCTCGTCCGGTTTTCCCTCGATTTGGCCTCCCGCTCGGAACTTGCCGACTTTCTCGCCAACGCCGAACGCCGCGCCTTCAAGCAGGCCATGTTCGCGGTTCGCGATGAGGATGCCGCCTTGGATATCGTCCAGGACAGCATGATGCGCCTGGCCGAAAAATACGGCGACCGGCCCCCGGAGGAGTTGCCGCTGCTGTTCCAGCGCATCCTGCAAAACGCCATTCGCGACCATTATCGGCGCATGCGCACGCGTGCCGGCCAGGTCATCAGCCTGTCCAGTCTCGAATATGAGGAAGACGGGGCCGATGACCCGCTGGAAACCCTGCCCATCGACGAGGATCTGCAGCCCTTTGCGACGCCGCATGCCGCCCTGCTGCAGGCCGAAACCTTGACGCTGATCGAGGAAGCGCTTCAGAATCTGGCCCCACGTCAACGCGAAGCCTTCCTGCTGCGTTATTGGGAAGGATTGGATATTGCCGAAACCGCCTCCGTCATGGGATGCAGCGAAGGTAGCGTCAAAACCCACTGTTCGCGCGCCTGTCAGGCTCTGGCCGGTACGCTGGCAGCCAAAGGCCTCCGTCCCGAGGATTCACGACATGAACACTGAACAACGCTTTGCCCAGCAGATTTGCCAGGCACTGGATCAGGGCACCTACGCTTTGGATGCGTCAATAACGGAACGCCTGCGCGCTGCCCGTGAGCGCGCCTTGGCGCGTCAGTTTGTGCTGGCCACCGAAACCCAAATAGTCGGCGCTGGCGGGACGGCACTGCTGCATGGTCATGAAGATGAACGCCACCCGATCCGCATGCTGTTTGCGATTCTGGCCCTCCTGCTCGGCTTTAGTCTGGCTTACTACTGGAATGGCTTCAGTCAGGCCGATGAAAACGAAGCCATCGATAGCGCTCTGCTGGCCGATGACCTGCCGCCCAATGCGTATCTGGATCGAGGATTCCAGGCATGGATCGACCAAGACACCTCGCCCGAACGCTAAGGACCGGACTGGCCACGCTGGTCACGCTGGTATCAGTTGCCACCGCCCTGCCGGTGCAGGCGGCGCTGCCCCAATTCGAACAGCCAGGCTGGGTTGCCTTGACGCCAGACCAAAAAATCATCTTGGCACCGCTCGAAAAAGAGTGGGACGCAATGGACGCGTTTCGCCGCAAGAAGTGGCTGGGCATCGCCAACCGTTTCCCCGACATACCCCCTGAAGAACAGGCCAGCATTCAGCGCAACATCCATGCTTGGGCACGGCTGGCGCCTGAAGAGCGCAAGGTCGCCCGCGAGAAATACAAGTCGCTGAAGCGTATTGCGCCCGATGAACGCCGGATTGTGCGGCAAAAGTGGGAGGAATATTCCGCTTTGACGGATGAGGAAAAAGAGCGGCTGCGTAAAAAAATACCGCAACAGAAAAAACTGAAAACGCCAACGAAGCCGCCTGTCCCCACACTGGCAAAGCCTTTAGCAGTAGAAAAACGCGTCGCCACCCCCACCCTCACGACACCGCGATCCCCCATCTCGCCGATCAAGGCGCCACAAAGTACGTTGGCCCCTGTCGGGGTCGTTGCGCCCCCCGCCCCGGCCATGCCAGCGCCCGTAGCGCCAAGCGAGTAACTCTTGGACAAACCAGTCAGCATTTCCCTGGCCGGCCTGCGCCGGCGCTTCGCCAGCATGCTCTACGAGTCCTTGCTACTGCTTGGCGTTCTGTCGGTCAGCTTCATGCTGCCGCACCTCGCATTGGGCCTCGCTTACGAGATCGTGCTGCCCGGGCCGGTTCTGGTTCTGCACGTTTTCCTTGTACTGGGCGCCTACTTCGTCTGGTATTGGCATCAGCATGGCCATACCTTGGCGATGCAAACTTGGAAGCTCAAAATCACCCGCGCCGATGGCCAAAAGCCCTCGCTCAATCAGCTGCTATTGCGCTACTCCCTGTCCTGGCCAAGTCTGCTGTTTTATGGAGCCGGCCTGATCTGGGCTGTGGTAGACCGCGATCGCCAGTTCCTGCATGACCGGCTGGCCGGTACGCGCATCATCTTCGTTCCACCCACCACAACATCGACGCAGCCGCCAACAGAAAAATAACGCTGGGTGTGATGGCGGAAATCAACGGGCGCCAACTATTGATCATGCCGAGGTGGGAAAACAGGCCATTCAGCATGTGGAAGAAAATACCCAGCATGACGCCAGTAAACACCTTGACGCTGACCGCGCTCATGCGGTCATGGCTCAAGGCAAATGGCAAGGCCAGTGCCATCATGACCAGGGTCGCGAGAGGATATAGGATCTTCTTCCACCAGGCTATTTCATAGCGCTGGGTTTTCTGATTGTTCTCGCTAAGGTGACGGATGTACTGGTAGAGACTGACCAACGACATGCGCTCCGGTACCACTAGCAGAACCAACAGGATGTCCGGATTTAGCGCCGACTGCCACTGCAAGGTCTCATGCTCCTCGATTCGGGTTCCTGCCGCATCGAAATGGGTCTGGATCACCTTGCGGAGTTGCCAACCGCTGCCTGCAGCATAATGCCCGGTGGCAGCCTCGCTAATCGAACGCATGCGATGCTCGACATCAAAATCGTAAACTTTTACGCCGCGCAGGCTTGCATCGGGAAGCACATCGCGTACGTTAATGAACGACAGGCCGTCCTTGACCCACAAACCGGAACGAAACTCCTGGGCCACCAGTTTGCTCATCGCCGTCAAGCGCAATTGCTGGGCTGCACGCTCTGCCGGTGGAGCAACCACCTCCCCCATAAGAAAAGTTACGATCACGAACAGGGTACCGATTTTCCCCAAGCTTGCCAGTAGGCCTGCCGTTGGCAAACCCGATACGCGCAGCACAGTAATCTCGGAGTGTCGGGCCAATAAGGTCAATGCATAGAGTGAGCCAATAAGAACGGCGATCGGCAGAATCTCATAAGTCCTGCCCGGCAAGGTCAGCAACACATAGAGAACCGCGTCCTGCAGTTGATAGGAACCCTTGCCGAGGTTCTCCATCTCGGCAATCAGGTCGAAGAAGGCAAATAAGCCCAGAAAAGCCGCCAGCGCCAATAAGCTGGCCCCATAAATCTCGCGCGCCAGATGGCGCTCAAAAACTTTCAGCGCCATTTTTTTCTCAACGAAAAATTGGACAGCCGCCTCCAGAACATGGCGACCAACACCAGCACCATCGCTAAATGTACGGCCCATACGCCAATCTCGAACGGCAGGCGCCCACGCGCGACCCAAGCCTGACTGATCGAAAGCAGATTGTTGTAAATCATGAAGGTTAGCAAGGCAAAAAGCAGGTTGTTGGTTCGGCCAGCACGCGGATTCACAAAAGAAAGAGGAATAGCCAGCAATGTCAATATCAGGGCCGAAATAGGAACCCCAAAGCGCCACAGCAACTCGCCCTTATTGGCCTCGCTATGCTCTTTGAGCAGTTCCCAAGTAGACAACATCCGCGGGGAACTTTCTATTCCACGCATTTCGGCAGTTTCCATTCGAATCGCATAGCGTTCGAACTCCATGACACGGTGAGCTTTTTCGCCGGCAACACCCTCGTATCGTCGCCCGTTAGTCAATACTACAAATTGATCGCCATTTTCAGCCAACTCGGTGTGCCCCTGGGCGGCCGCTACGACACCCACTCGTCCATGCTGAATAGAGTTAATAAACACATTGCGTACCCGGGTATTTTCCTCGCTACCGCCTACCGCTTCGACAAAAAACACGCGCTCCCCTTGGGCCGATTCGCGAAAAGTCCCTGGCGTCACTCGTGACATATCGTCCCGATTATTCATACGCTTCTGGTAAGCCTCGCGTTGTCCAATTGCCCATGGCGTAAGCAACATGGACAAGGCCGCAATAGCCAACACGACCGGAAAGGCAAAGCGTACTACCGGCTTAACCCATGCCGTCAACGGCTGGCCTGAAGCAAGCCAGATCGACATTTCCGAATCGCGGTACATGCGCGACAAAGTCAGCAATACCGAAATAAATAATGTCAGCGAAAGAATAACGGGCAATAGATTTAGGGAGGAAAACCCCAGCATGGCCACAACGGCTTCAGAGGCAATCCGTCCCCCAGCAGCCTGCCCCAGCAACCGGATTAACTGCGTCGTCAGCAGGATGGCAAAAAGCGCAACAAACACAGCCGCCGCCGTCTGGGCAAACTCGCGTTGGGCGGCACGCTGGAAAATCATGATCAGGGCAGTAGGCTAAATATCGCCGGATTTGCGATCGCGACGCGGAATCACACAAAATTGCTTAAACTTGCCACCATTGCAAACAACAGAACCAACCAAGAGGAGCAGGCAGTGGAATTTAGCATAAAGAGCGGCAGCCCCGAGAAACAGCGCAGTGCCTGTATCGTCGTTGGCGTCCATGAAACCCGCAAGCTCTCCCTGGCTGCCGAATTGCTCGACAAAGCCGCCGATGGCTACCTGTCCGATCTGCTGCGCAGGGGCGACATGGAGGGCAAGGCCGGCAGCACCCTCCTGTTGCACAAGGTGCCCGGCATCGAAGCCGAACGTGTCCTGCTGATCGGGCTTGGCAAGGAGCGTGACTTTCGCGAAAACGAATATCGCAATGCCATTGCAACTGCCGTCCGCACATTGAATGAAACCGGGGGATTTGACGGTACGCTGACGCTCACCGAACTGCCCGTCAAGAAACGGAATGTCGCCTGGCGTGTGCGTCAGGCCGTGATGGTGATCGAAGAAGCGCTCTACCGCTTCGACCAGCTCAAATCGAAAAAGGCTGAAGTACGCCGCCCGCTGCGCAAACTCACCCTGTGTGTCGAGCGCCGTACCGAACTAGCGTCGGCCGAAAAAGCTCTAAAGGAAGGTCAGGCCATCGCAACCGGCATGAGTTTCATGAAGAACCTGGCCAATCAGCCGGGCAACATCTGTCATCCCTCCTGGCTGGCCGAACAGGCGCTTGCCTTGTCAGGAGAACATGGACTTGAGGTCGAAGTACTTGGCCGCTCGGAGATGGAGCAACTCGGCATGCACTCGCTGCTGGCCGTTGCCAAGGGGTCGCATCAACCGCCGCAGTTCATCGTTCTGCGTTACCCAGGCGGCAAGAAGAGCGCAAAACCGATCGTTCTTGTCGGCAAAGGGGTGACCTTTGACACGGGTGGTATCTCCCTTAAGCCCGCTGCCGAGATGGATGAGATGAAGTACGACATGTCCGGCGCAGCCAGTGTAATGGCCGCGATCAAGGCAGCTGCCATAATGCAACTGCCGCTCAATATCATTGCTGTCGTCCCTGCGGTGGAAAACATGCCCGGTGGCGGAGCCGCCCGTCCCGGCGACATCGTCACCTCGATGTCCGGCCAAACGATCGAGATTCTCAACACCGATGCCGAAGGACGCCTGATCCTTTGCGATGCGCTGACCTACGTCGAGCGCTTCGAGCCCGACTGCGTGGTGGATGTCGCTACGCTAACCGGTGCCTGTGTCATTGCTCTCGGCCATGTCGTCAGCGGCCTTCTAGCCAATAACGATGGGCTTGCGCGCGAGTTGCTCGACGCCAGTCAGGCCAGTTGGGACCGCGCTTGGCAAATGCCCCTGCTGGAGGACTACCAGGAACAGCTCAAGAGCAACTTTGCCGACATGGGCAATATCGGTGGGCGTGCCGCAGGCACCATCACGGCAGCAGCCTTCCTGTCGCGCTTTACTAAGAAATATGAGTGGGCACACCTCGATATTGCCGGCACGGCCTGGAAATCCGGCAAGGACAAAGGCTCGACCGGACGGCCGGTGCCCCTGCTCACCCACTTCCTGTTGGCTCGTGCCGCCGCAAAGGCTGGCTAGGCTTCGCCGTGACACACGTCGAATTTCTTCACGGAGCACCAGATCGAATCCTGGCTGCGGCACAGTGGTTGCAGCAGGCATGGGAGCGTCGCCAAGCGGTGTTAGTGTATATCCCCGATACTGAAGCCGCAGCCCGTTTGGATCGCATTCTCTGGACACAGCCTCAATTGTCTTTTTTGCCGCATTGTCGTGCCAACGCACCGCTGGCGGCAGAAACCCCCATTTTGCTGACCGACCAGTTAGATGCCCCACCTCAGGAAAGCTGTCTGCTCAATCTCAGCAATGAACTTCCGCCAAGCTTTTCACGCTTTGAACAAGTGGTCGAGGTCGTCAGCACCGAAGATGACGACCGCTTGCCGGCACGCGAGCGTTTCAAGTTCTATCGCGAGCGCGGCTATCCGGTCGAAAGCCGCGATATTTCCCAGGGACTGCCCTGATGGCTAATGAAGACATACTCTTTCGGGCCGATGCCCTGATACGTCGTCATCGCAGCTTTGTCGTCCAGGCACCGCCATCTGACGAAACCGGCCCGCTCCAGAATTTTGTGGACGATAGCGACATCCCCTTGCTGACTGAAATCGTCGCGACATCTGATGAACTGGCGCCGCCCAGTATCGACAGGGTGCTGGACGATCTGCACCGGGAAATCGAGCAAACAATCTCGAACTGGCTCATCGACACCTTGCCGGTAGCCATCGCGAACGCCAGTCAGCATATCCTGACGGAAGTAGACGCCAAGGCCCGCCTCACCCTGCTGCCGCAGGTACAAGCATTGATCGATTCGCGCCGCAACAACGGTCGGTAAGCTTGGGCATTGCCAAGCCTTCGATATAATTCCCGGCTCCGCGTAAGCCTTACTGACCCAGTATCCATGGAACTCGCCAAAAGCTTCGAGCCCGCCGATATCGAGCGGCGCTGGTATCCCGTTTGGGAATCTCGCGGCTACTTTGCCGCCGGCCTCGACACATCGATATCAGACAATTTCTGCATCCTGCTGCCGCCGCCGAACGTCACCGGCACGCTGCACATGGGCCACGGCTTCAACCAAGCCATTATGGACGCACTGACGCGCTACCACCGCATGCGCGGCGCGAACACCCTCTGGCAGCCAGGCACCGATCACGCCGGCATCGCCACGCAGATCGTCGTCGAACGCCAACTCGATGCTCAAGGCATCTCGCGTCACGACCTCGGTCGTGAGAAGTTCCTCGAAAAAGTCTGGGAATGGAAGGAGTATTCCGGCAACACTATCACGCGCCAGATGCGCCGTCTCGGCACCAGCCCGGACTGGTCGCGCGAGCGTTTCACGATGGATGCCGGGCTGTCGAAGATTGTCACGGAAACCTTTGTCCGGCTTTACAAAGAGGGACTAATCTACCGCGGCAAACGGCTGGTCAACTGGGATCCGAAGCTGCTCACCGCCGTCTCCGACCTCGAAGTGGTCAGTGAGGAAGAAGACGGCTTTATGTGGGAGATCAGCTATCCCTTCGCCTGCGGCAAGGGTACATTGACCGTCGCCACGACCCGTCCGGAAACCCTGCTGGGCGACGTGGCCGTTGCCGTCAATCCCGAAGACGAACGCTACGCCCACCTGATCGGCAAGCAGGTGCAATTGCCGCTGTGCGACCGCACCATCCCGGTCATCGCCGACGCCTATGTCGACAAGGCATTCGGCACCGGCTGCGTCAAGATCACGCCGGCGCACGACTTCAACGACTGGCAGATCGGCCATCGCCATGGGCTGGCGCCGATTTCGATCCTAACCCTCGACGCACGCATCAACGAACACGGCCCGGAAAAATATCGCGGCATGGATCGCTACGACGCCCGCAAGGTCATCGTCGCCGACCTTGAAGCCGCCGACCTGCTGGTCTCGATCAAGCCGCACAAGCTGATGGTGCCGCGCGGCGACCGCACCGGCGTGGTGATCGAGCCGATGCTGACCGACCAATGGTTCGTCGCCATGAGCAAACCCGGTACCGATGGCCAGAGCATTGCCGGCAAGGCGCTGGAGTGCGTGCGCTCGGGCGAGATCAAGTTCGTTCCCGAAAACTGGGTGAACACCTACAACCAATGGCTCAACAACATCCAGGACTGGTGCATCTCCCGTCAGCTCTGGTGGGGCCATCAGATTCCCGCCTGGTACAGCGACGACGGTCGCATCTACGTCGCGCACGACGAAGCCGAAGCGCTGACACAAGCCCGTAACGATGGCTACACTGGCGGACTGGAGCGCGATGCCGACGTGCTCGACACTTGGTACTCATCAGCCCTATGGCCGTTCTCAACGCTCGACTGGACGCCCGAGTGGCCTGCCAAGTCGAACCCGGCGCTGGATCTTTACCTACCCTCGACGGTGCTGGTCACCGGCTTCGACATCATCTTCTTCTGGGTGGCACGCATGGTCATGATGACCAAGCATATCACCGGCAAAATTCCCTTCAAGGACGTTTACGTGCATGGCCTGATCCGCGACGCGGAAGGCCAGAAGATGAGCAAGTCGAAGGGCAACGTCCTCGACCCCATCGACCTGATCGACGGCATCGGCATCGACGAGTTGGTGAAAAAACGCACCACCGGCCTGATGAATCCCAAGGATGCGCCAAAAATCGAGAAACGTACCCGCAAGGAATATCCGAATGGCATTCCGGCCTTCGGCACCGATGCGCTGCGCTTCACCTTCCTCTCGCTGGCCTCGCCCGGCCGCGACATCAAGTTCGACATGCAGCGCTGCGAGGGCTACCGCAACTTCTGCAACAAGCTGTGGAACGCCACACGCTTTGTGCTGATGAACTGCGAAGGCAAAGATGTCGGCCTCGATGAAAGCCTGCCGCTGGATCGCTCCCCGGCCGACCGCTGGATCGTCAGCCGCCTGCAACACACCGAAGCCGAAGTGGCAAAGCACTTCACCGACTACCGCTTCGACCTGCTCGCCAAGTCGATTTATGAATTCGTCTGGGACGAGTATTGCGACTGGTATCTGGAACTTGCCAAGGTGCAACTTCAGCAGGGTACCGAGGCACAACAGCGGGCCACGCGGCGCACGCTGTTGCGTGTGCTGGAAACCGTACTCCGCCTCGCGCATCCGCTGATTCCCTTCATCACCGAAGAGTTGTGGCAGACCGTTGCGCCACTGGCCGGAAAAGTCGACGCTAGCGGGACGGCAGAAGGCGCTGCGACCATCATGCTGCAAGCTTACCCAGCTATCGACGAATCTCACCTCGACACCAACGCCGAAGCCTGGGTAGCGACGCTCAAGTCGCTTGTCTCCGCCTGCCGCAGCCTGCGCGGCGAAATGAACATCTCCCCCGCACAGAAAGTGCCGCTCATCGGTGCCGGCGATATCGCAGCCATCACTGCCTTCGCCCCCTATCTCGCGGCACTCGCCAAGTTATCCGACGTATCAGCTGTCGCCTCGTTGCCCGATGGCGACGCCCCTGTGCAGATCGTCGGCGAGTATCGGCTGATGCTCAAGATCGAGATCGATGTCGCCGCCGAGAAAGAACGGCTCGGCAAGGAAGTTGCCCGACTCGAAGGCGAGATCGACAAGTCGGAAAAGAAACTCGCGTTGCCCAGCTTCGTCGAACGGGCGCCAGCTACCGTGGTTGCTCAGGAACGCGAACGCTTGTCCAATAACAAAGACACGCTCGCCAAGGTCGCCGCACAACTTTCCCGACTGAAGGTGTGATAGAGAAATCGGCACCCAGCCGCAACGAGTGGCTCTTGCTCGCAGGAGCAGTCCTCTGCTTGTTCGCGGGCCTTTCGGCCACCCCGTTGATCGACCTTGACGAAGGGGCATTCACCGCGGCGACACTCGAAATGTTCGCGCGCGGCGATTTCCTGCTCACCTACCTCAATGGCGAACCGCGCTACGACAAGCCCATCCTGATTTACTGGCTGCAGGCGTTGTCTGTTTCGGTACTGGGATTCGACGAGTTCGCACTGCGTCTGCCTTCTGCCTTCATGGGTTTGGTATGGGTCGGACTGGCATTTCATTTTGCCGACAAACTGTTCGACCGACGTACAGCAATTTTCGCGGCGATTATTACTGCGACAGCTGCCGGCCCCAGTTTCATTGCCCGCATCGCCACTGCCGACGCTTTGCTCGACGCCTGCATTGCCGCAGCGGTATTCTTTCAGTATCTCTGGCTAAGGCTCGACCAACCTCGCTATCGCCTGCTTGGCTGGGCCGCAATGGGATTCGGCTTTCTCGCCAAGGGGCCAGTGGCGCTGGTCCTGCCGCTTTGCACCTTGCTGCTGCATTGCGCCAGCCGCCGCCAGTGGCGCCAAGCGCTGAACTATGTAAGCGATGGCAAGGCAATCTTGCTGTTCTTGACTATCGCCTTGCCTTGGTATGTTGCCGTCACCTGGGTCAAAGGCCCGGAATTTTTGGAGGCCTTCTTCTTCAAGCACAACGTCGGGCGTTTCTCCGGTGCCATGGGCAACCACCACGCCTATGGCTATTTTTACTACCTGCCGATCGCTCTGCTCGTTTCGTTGCCATTTACTGGCATCCTGTTCTCCCTGCCAGTCCGTCTGCGCAGCCTGTGGCATGACGATTTCGCACGCTACGCTCTTATTCTCTTCGCGCTCGTGTTCCTGTTGTTCAGCCTCTCCGCCAACAAGTTGCCGCACTACCTGCTTTACGGAACCTCCGCCCTATGGGTGCTGTTGGCCCGGCAGATGCTCATAGCCCGTTCGCGTTGGCAGTTGTTGCCTGCGCTCCTGCTGTTCGTCGCTCTTTTGTTCCTGCCTGACCTCCTTGAGGCTGCACGGCTGAAATCAAACCGCCATTACCAACTCCTGCTAGCCGATCTGGCGACATGGTTTGGCATGCCTTATCGGCTTGCTCTCGGTGGAGCCATCGCAGTCGCTATCTTCAGCCTTATTAACCGCAGTTATTCCTTGACGCACAAACTGGCCCTATGCGGCATTTTGACCAGCCTCGTGTTTTCGCTGGCGGTGCTCCCCGCTTTAGGCGGCACCTTGCAAAGCGGCGTGCGTCAGGCCGGCCAGATCGCGCGTGACATTGAGGCACCGCTCGTCATGTACGGTCTCAATATACCCAGTCTTAGCGTTTATGCTAGCCGGGTGGTACTCAGGCGCAAGCCACAAACTGGCGACCTGGTATTGCTGCCTGTCGACAAACTTGACGACCTTCCCCCCCGCCAATTGATTTTCAAGGATAAAAGTCTCGCATTGGTACGTATCACCGATTGAATTACGGCAATATCCTTCGCCACGATCACGGTCAGGTATCTGCGGTCAGTAGCCATCCGGTCATCAGCCTGCAATAGAATTGATATGTAATACTCGCCGGTTATTAGCATCCCTCTGGCAGCCTACCCATGTCAATGCATGCAGATATCAGCCGTCATCCAGCGCCTGGTTTATACCTTAATGCCAGGCTCTCCCCGTACTCTCTTGCCTACAACTCCGCTTCATTGCGCTTGTGGGCGTTGCCAGCCGTTGCCCTCTTCACCATGTTGGCAATCCACACACAGGATCTCAATCAAATACTGTTTCTGGCAATCAATCAAACTGCTGTCGTGTTGCCCAATCAATTGTGGGCCAACCTCACCACCCTTGGCGATACGTTGGTTGCATTAACCTTACTTTTGCCTTTTCTGCGCAGACGGGCGGACGCCGCAGCAGCCGTCATTATCGCCGTCGCTTTGGCGACGCTCGGCACACATGCGCTCAAGTTTGCATTTGACTTGCCGCGCCCCCTTGGGGTTATCGAGAACGAGTGGATAAATGTCATTGGGCCACATTTGAAATACCATGCATTCCCTTCTGGCCACACCACCTCGGCATTCGCGATTCTCGCCCTCATGGCCGGTTACACGATGACTTGGCGCACCCTCCGCTGGCTGTTGTTGCTAGCCATGCTGGTTGGTTTTTCCCGCATAGCGGTGGGGGTGCATTGGCCAATCGATGTACTGGGAGGCATGGCACTAGGTTGGCTTAGCGGCTTTGCCGGACTCCATCTCGCGCCTTATTGCCAGCACGTATTCGGGCCGGCCTTGCGCACAATCTTGACAGCTCTAATGATAATCGGGGCTGTCTGGCTAATGACGACATTCAACAGCGGTTACGCCGACGCTCGTATGCTTGAACGCATGATCGCCATCGCGGCATTGCTATTATTCGCGTTTCCCGAACTCGGTAAGCGCGGTCAGATGATGCTGATGCGAACGCTTTCGTCAGACCGATAAAACCGCACCCAAGACGGCGGCTGCCTGGGCTTGTGCGTATAGGCGGGAAAGAGGCAGGAAGCGATGACTGGCCCGAGATGGATGGGTACCCGAAAAGTCGACGCTGGCGGGACGGCGGGGCATGAGGAAGTGCGCATGCAAGGAGTCGTTCAGTTTCAGCGTTTCTCCGCTACGCGGTAGACCGCATTCCGGTCGCGCCTGCCAACGGCGATGACCAGAACGATCAGGCGCTTGTCGAGAACCTCATAGACCAGACGATACCCGATCGTGCGCAGCTTGATCTTGTAGCGATCCGGATGGCCGAACAGTTTCGCGGAGGGAATGCGTGGTTCCGCGAGGCGTTCGGCCAGCTTCTTCTTGAACTGATCGCAAACCGAGCCATCCAGACGTTTCCACTCAAGTAGCGCCTCTTCGAGAAACTCGAGCTCAAAGCTCATCAAGCTTGACCTTCACGCGCTTCTGAGCGGCGCGAGCATTGGCCAGGGCATTCAATTCGATGTCTTCAAGGCGCTCGACCATGGCCTCGAAGGCTTTGGCGGGAACGCAGTAGAAAGCGGGCTCGTTGCGATTCAGAATCGCGACCGGAAACCCTTCGCCAGCGGCCACCGTGCCCATCGGGTTGCGTTTCAATTCTGAAATGCTGGCCGCCGTTTCCGACAAGATCTGGTGCGCCATGATAATTCCCCGCAGAGTATTACGAGTGCCAATGGTAGCACCATTAAAGATGCTTTACAAAGCATTCGTACGACAAGCATCCGTACGCCATTGCCTTCCTGAATCGGCAGGGAGTTCATACCTGTCATATGTGACGGTTACATAATTTCACGCTTTCTGACAATCTCAATTGTCTGCTCATGGTCATTTCGTTGGATGGCGGTGAGGCATGACGAACGAGGGGCATCGCAGCGTGAATCGCGGGCTGGCGAGGGAATATTTGCTCTGGCTGCTAGGCAGCCAGAGCAGCCTTTATCGCATTCCCTTCGATGCCGCGCTTGTCGGTCAGCAGTTTCCGCCGCCGCACACCCTGGCGACACTCCATGAACCGGCACGCGCGCTCGGCATCAAGACCGGCAGCCGCCAACAGGAAGGTCTCGACTGGACAAAACTGCCGTTGCCGGCAATCGCTTTTCTTCGGCCCGCACCGGAAGGGAAAGACGACGAGGCGGAGGCGCCCGTACTGGCGCCGATCCTCATCCTGAAAAGCGACGGTAATCAGCTGCTCTACTTTCATCCCGGTAGCCAGGCGCCAGAAACGCTAGCCGTCGAGGAAGCCGCCCGACGCCTCGAAGCAGAACTGATCCTGGTCGCCAGAGAATCGAAAGTCGGCGAAAGCAAGGAAGACAGCATTTTCGGCTTCGATGCAAAAAAGAAGGAATTCGGCTTCGGCTGGTTCATGCCGGAACTCAAGAAACACAAGTCCCTCTGGCGCGATGTGCTGCTGGCCTCCTTCTCGATCCAGTTGGTCGGGTTGGCGACGCCACTCTTCACGCAAGTCATCATCGACAAGGTCATCGCGCACCAGACCCAGAGCACGCTGCTTGTCCTTGGATTCGCGCTCGTGATCTTCATGCTCTTCACCAGCGGCATGACCTGGCTGCGGCAGTATCTGGTGCTCCATACCGGCAATCGCATCGATGCCGTACTCGGCAGTCAGGTCTTCCGGCACCTGCTGCGCTTGCCGTTGCCATATTTCGAGAACCGCCCGACCGGCACCACGGTCGCCCGGCTGCAAGGCGTCGAGACGATCCGCGAATTCATCTCCGGTGCCGCCATTACCCTGGTGCTCGATCTGCCCTTCCTGCTGATCTTCCTGGCCGTGCTGGTATTCGTGGCAGTTGTCGCTGATCGCCCTGGACTGGTACTGTTGTGCAGCCAGGGACTGTTCTTCTGACCCTTGTGCCACAGGACGAAATTCTGCGCGCCGAAGTCTGGGTGACGAATGAGGACATCGGTTTCGTGCGCCCCGGGCAAATCGTGAAGCTCAAACTGGCGGCATTCCCCTTCCAGAAATACGGCATGGCGGAAGGTGTCGTCGAGCATGTCAGCGCGGATGCCGCAGACAGCAACGCCAACAATAGCGCACCGACGACGGACAAGTCTGGGAAGGCGACCCCGCTGGTTTATAAAGCACTGGTAGCGATCAAGGCGATGACGCTAGAAATGAGCGGGGAGCGCTACAAGCTTTCTGCCGGCATACAAACCAATGCCGAGATATTGTTGGGGACGCGTACTGTCGCGGAGTATCTGCTGTCACCTGTGCAAGGGGCATGGCATGAGGCGGGGAGGGAACGATAGAAATCATCAAGGCAGAAAAAAGCTCTCCGCCGATAGCTTTTTAGCCCGCGCCCCTGCTGCCGTCGTGGCACAAGAGCGCTAACGATTGACAGGCTTTCTGGAACTGCGCAACAAACTGCAGGTCCAGATCGCCCGTCTCGGTTAGTCAATCAGTCCTTGTCGCCCGCTGTGTAAGCCAACGCCTTCTTCATGGCATCGGGCGACTCCATAATGCGCATGAAGCTGTTGTCCCCCGTCATCGACAGATCGGGGAAACTGGCCGCAATGCGGAAGCGTGCCGACAGGGCATAGACGGTATCATCGACCACGAGCATTTCAAAAGGCAGGTGAGCCGCAGACTTCATGTCCTTGAAGTCGACTTCGCCCATGATGAACTTGTCATCCATGATCTTGTCTTTTCCTTCGCCTTTCATGGCGACACCAAAGACAACTTCCTTCTTGCCGGGTATATCCACGCGATAGACCTTGGTCACCCCGGACTTGCCAGCCGCCAAACCTTCTTCCACGGCCTTTACAGCCGCTTCATGGCTGGGATGACGGATGAGACGATCCGGATCGTCGAAGTAGGGCATCATCATCATGTAGTGATACTTGCGGAGCTGCTCGGCTGTCAGGCCTTTGGCACCGAATTCCTCGACCTTGCCAAGCGCCGCCTGCAGTTTTTCCTGCGTGCCTTTCAAATCACCGCCCATGCGATAGACGTTAGACCAGTAGATGGGGTTGGCATAGGAAACCTGCACCTCATCCTTGACCTTGACAACCGAAACACGCTGGGCCGCCCCGAAACCGCCCATTTTCGACTTGGCCGCCGTGGTTTTCAGTTCGTCGTTCGTCACGACGATAAGGCTGGTGTTCGCATAGGGATTATAGGTACCGATGATGGTAAAGCCGGCACCGGTCAGTGCCTTCTTGGTTTCCTCTACTTTTGCTGCCAGATCGCCCGTGGCTTTCGAGCCAAGGACGAAAGGCTTCAAAGCCTGCGCAAAAGCTACCGTCGCGCACAGCGACATCACCATGGCACCAAAGAATTTCAACATCTTGCTCATATAGTCTCCTCCGATTGATGTACGAGTTAGTGTTTTTTATGTGCTGCAGAGATGAAAAAGGCCGGCTACGCCGGCCTTTCGTAGAGCTGTATTGATTAGAAGCGGTGGCTGTACATAAACTGCCAGTTGTTGCTTTGACCATGAGTCGTTTGCACACCCATGTTATTGTTTGTCGCCGACACATTAGGAGCGTACGTGTAAGAAAAATCGACTGATGCAGCCGGGCTTAAGGCATATCCAAAACCAAGAGCCAAATGGTCCTTAATCGTTGCGGGGAAGAGCGGATTCATGTCCGCATCCGGCACAGGATTGTTCGCCAAATTAAGGCCCGCTCGTAACGTCAGCGCCGGATTGAATTTATAGGACGCACCGATCATGAACACATTCTGATCCTTCCAGTTCTGATACAGGGTTGCATCCATGGTGGTACCGCCCATACCCGCAGCCATCGGGTTAGCTTGTGAAGAATCGGCCACAAAACTCATGTTGAAGTTCTGCATGACATTCTTCCAGCCGATACGCTTGTAGTCAGCTGCAAGCATCCATTGCTCATTAACCTGATAGGCTAGTCCCAGACCGTAGGTTTCCGGCCACTGGAAATTAACCACTTTGAGCTTGCCAGTTACACCAATCACACCCATTGGCGTACCCATCTTGATGCTACCGTTGCCCTCCATGTCACCAAGTCGGGTCTTGGCATGGTACACACCGCCAACAGAAAGTTTCGGCGTCGCTTGCCACTGGAATCCAATATTGCCCGCCCAACCATCCGTCTTCAGGCGCTGCTTCATCTTGTTAGTGCCTTCAGAGAAGTCGAACTGGGCCCACTGCAAATCGAAGCCAGGCATAGCCATAAAGCCAGCAAAGGCACCAAGCATCGTACTCGTTGGGCTAACAACACCGGACGGAGAGGCAGCAAATCCGGGCATGCGCGCCATACTACCGAACTGCTGCCCTGTCATGACCATCTGAAGGTCAAGGCCACCCCAAAGGTAGTCTAACGAACCGCCAACTTTGAATTCATTGCTGACATCAAAGGCCAGCGGGAATATCAAGCGGCCAATACCCAGTTCAGAGCGATTTTCCTGACCAGATGCACCTTGGGCACCCATCATGGACAGATAGCCGCTCATGAATGAAGTATTGCCATATTCTGTGCCCATGCCCCCCTGAGCCATCATGCCAACACCATAAGCAAGTTTCCCATCCTTGCGAACATAGCCCATGGCCGGCATGTAGTAAGCATCGCCACCGGAGTTGGCGTTAGGCATCCCGTTCATCTTAGTCGTAACGTCAGGGTGCAGTCCGCCCACCGCAATATCAAAGCGCGATGTGCCGCTCTTCATCAAGCCAAGTGTTGCCGGGTTGTTGATCATGCCGCCCGTGCCGTTGTCATAGGCATAGGAAGCGCCGCCCATTCCCGTGGCAACCGGGCCATAGCCCTCCATGTTCATACCATTGGTGGCAAATGCGGATGTGGAGATACCGGCAATAGCCAACAGTACAGCGATTTTCTTCAGCTTCATAGTCCCCCCTGATGGGTTGTTGTGGTGTTTGGGCGATTACCCAGGTGAAATTATCTTCAATCTAAACGTTTGCTTATGGGTTGGCAACGTAAGACCTAGCTCTCGATTCGGTCTATCAGACCAACGTTGCGATGATGCAACATCTACTAAAAGTAGTATCCGTATTGAAGTTGTGCGTTCAGCTGTCCATGAGCAATCGTTATGCCATTGCTTGGAGCCCCGCTGCCCATGTCGCCACTAAGCGGCTGACTTCCCGTGACTTTCACTTTCGGCGCATAGGTCATCGAGAAATCTATGCCACTTTGACGACTCAAGACATAGCCAAAACCGCAGGTGTAATGATCTTTGACGGTTGCCGGAAACATCGGATTAACGCGATTATCCGGTACAGGATTGCCTGCAAAATTTCCCCCGAACCTGAGCGTGAGGCGATCATTCATGCGATAAGCAGCCCCAACCATGAAGACATTCTGGTTCTTCCAGTTCTGATTGATCGTGAAGTCACCCGAGTCTGCAATCCCGTTGGGTGCAAAAGTCATTTTGAAATCGCGCATGACATCCGCCCAGTTCAGGCGCTTGTAGTCCGCCGCTAACATCCACTGCGAGTTAACCCGGTAAGCCACTCCAAAACCATAGGTTTCAGGCCACTGGAAGTTATGGACGGTCACCTTCCCAGTCATGGTCGTACCGGGAATCATCGTACCGGTGTTGCTATAGGCGGAAAACTTGGCGCCACCATTTCCCGTTTTCAAGTCGCCCAGACGCGTCTTGCTATGATAGGTCGCACCCATCGTCAGCGCATCGTTGTGCTTGTAAACAATACCGATTTTGCCGGCGAAACCTGAACCGAACGCTTCACCGCTATAGTCATTGGTATCGGAAAAATCGATGCGGAACCGATTGGTACCAGATCCCATCAACCCGCCCATCGCTGCCATCATCGGGCCGACGGGGCCTGCGGCCGTCCCTGTAAACATGGCGGCAAACTGATCCGTCGTTGCGGCCATCTTCAGATCCATGGTCACCCACACCCAATCGAGCGAACCGCCAATTGTCAGTTGGTCATTGACGTTATAGACCAAGGGCAGAATCATCCGTCCGACGCCAACTTCGGATCGAACACCTTCACCCGTATTTAGGGCGAGCGGCGAATGGGTACTGTATTCAGTCCCCATGCCACCTTGTGAGTAAACGCCCAAGCCATAAGTCAGCTTTCCCGTTTTAGCGACATAGCCAAAGGCTGGCATGAAATAAGTGTCGCCCCCCGATTTCGTCGAGGCAGCCGATACATCCGGCCCCAGGAAGCCGAGTGCCACGCCTATCCCGCGCCCCTGCGGCATCAGCCCGAGCGTGGCCGGATTGTTCATCATGGCGCCAGCGCCATTTTGATAGGCGAAAGAAGCCCCCCCCATGGCTGTCGCTACCGGGCCATAGCCTTCGAGATTCATGCCATTGGTCGCAAACGCAGTGGCAGGCGATAGCACCAGCAGAGCCAAGGCCCTGAATGTCTTGTTGAGGTTCATATTAAGAAGCCCGGTGGGCCGGGCTTGTTGTTATCGTGTAATTGCTAGATGAACAGATTGACTTCGGCGGTTTGCGCTTCCGGCAGGAAGGAGGCCGCGCCGACGTAGTCCATGCCATCGATGAAGTCGTTGTGGTCGAAGCCAAATAGTTCAACGGTCATCTGGCAGACGACAAACTTGACGCCAGCTTCCTGAGACAGTTCGCGGAGCTCCGCCAGGCTTGCCACACCGTTATTGGCGATAGTCTGCTTCATCAGCGTGGTAGCCATCGCCTCAAAGCCGGGAATGTTGCTCTGAACGATATTCGGAATGTTCCAGTTGATGCTCTTGAACCAGTCCGGGCCGAAGGGCATTTTCATGGGCATTCCGGGATTGCCCAGCGGGCTAACCTGCAGGTCGGAGATGTCCTTCTTGACCAGTTGCAGGCCATAGAAGGTGAAGAACACGGTGACATCCCAACCCAGCGCGGCGGCGGTAGAGGCGAGGATAAAAGGGGGATAGCCCCAGTCCAGCGTACCCTTGGTGCAGATGATGGTCATCTTGGGCGTTCTCGATTCCTCGCGCTCCTGTAACAGCGCCTCAAGCTTCTGAGGCAGCAGCTCATCAAGCTTCTGGGCAATCAGTGCTTCCATTTCCGGATTGGTACTCATGCATCCTCCTCTTCACACGAAGTGCGATGATGCCGCACATCGCGGCGCAGCATCGAAGCAATTTTATTAATGCCGACATCAGTAAAACGGCGAAAGGCGCCCTGAACGCCCTTCGATGTTGCACGCGCCGACTTACCAGCGCCGACTTATGGGTATTACTTGCGCTTGATGTAGAACTCGAATTCCTTGTTGTTCTCGGCGCTCGACAGCAGTTCATTGCCGGTCTGCTTGGCAAAGGCTGCGAAATCCTTCACGGAACCCGGGTCGGTGGCGATGATGCGCAACACCTGGCCACCAGTCATTTCACCCAGCGCCTTCTTGGCACGCAGAATGGGCAGCGGGCAGTTCAGGCCACGGGCATCGAGTTCTTTGTCGAAGTTCATTGTTTTCCTCCAGTAAGTGGATGTGGGTCAAGGATGGTGATACATCATAAGCCGCTTTCGATTATGCGGCAAATTTAGAAACTTATACCAAAGACCAGTCGATTCGATTGAGCGTGATCAAGCGACCGACTGGTAATACAGATTCTGCGGATGATTGGCCTGGGCAAAGAAGAACCAGCGCTCGGCCAGCAAGCCCAGATATTGCACGACAAATGCCAGCAGCAGCATACCTCCGGCCGCCAGCGACAAGCCCATGCTGAGCAAACCCAAGGGAATAACGAAAGCCAGCAGCAGAAACACCCACTTCAGCGAACGCAGCAGCGCGATGCTTTGTCCATGGAAAAACTCGCGGGTATTGAAAGCGCCGCCCATCATGCCCTGCGTTTTCTGCATGATCTTGGGATGCTTGATGCCGATAGCCGTTTGCAGCGTCGACTTTGGCTTCAGGCGCGCATTGCGGATCAGCGTCGCGATGCGTCCGACCAGCCCCAGCGCGGTGATGATAAGCGCCCAGCCAGCCAGCACGGGCATCACCTCCGGCGCCTCGGCAGCGGCCAGCGCGGCAGCCAGCGTAAAGCCTGAAGCGCCGCCCAGCAGGATGTAGTTGATCACCGTCAGCGGCGTATGCCATTCGCGTAGAAAACGCAAGCAGGCGTAGATCATCGCCGTGCAGATGTAGAGGGCAAAAGCGAGTACGGTGCCGAGCGTACCCAGCACGGCGGTGATATTCACCGGCGCGCCGCTTGGGAGTTCTGCCAGCACGGGATTGATGCCAAACCAGTGCGCCACGCCATAGAAGAACACGGCGCCCATAAAAGCTGGCAGCACGATGACCTCGCGCGACAACCAGGAAGTACGCCATTTCGCTGCCGCACGCCAGGCCCGCTCGGGATGGCCCAGGTGGAAAAACGAGGCGAACAGTCCGAGGACCAGCAGGATCACGGCCATGGCGCTGCCGATGGCATAGAAGCTATCCGACTGCGCCGGTAACAGGCCAAAGGCCGCATAGGACTCGACGGTAAACAGGGCGAGGAACAGGCCCTGCCCGGCACCGATCAGCGTGGTGAGGAAAACAACGGAGAAAGCGGGATGCATTTTGTTTGGTCTCCTTACCAGCTCGTGACGTCGTCGAGCGAAGGCTCGGCCTTGCCCGGCTTGGGCAATTGCGAATCGATCTTGAGCGGATTGTCGGCGCGCTCGAGTTCGTCCTCGCGAATGCGCAGCTTGGTCTTGCGCCGCGGCAGGTAGTGGTTGGCCGGATTGGTGCCCCACTCCGGCATCAGCGGATAACCACCACTTTCGCGGATCGCCTTCGAGACCTCAGAATCCGGATCGTGAATGTCGCCAAACAGCCGTGCGCTGGTCGGACACGCGCGTACGCAGGCGGGACGGCGCTCTTCGGCAGTCATCGTCGTATCGTAGATGCGGTCGACGCAGAGGGTGCACTTCTTCATCACCTGCTGCTGTTCATCCAGCTCGCGCGCACCGTAGGGGCAAGCCCAGGAGCAGTACTTGCAGCCGATGCACTTGTCGTAGTCGACGAGGACGATGCCGTCTTCCTTGCGCTTGTAGGAGGCACCCGTCGGGCACACCGGCACGCAGGGCGGATCTTCGCAATGCAGGCAGGACTTCGGAAAATGCACGGTTTCCGTGTTCGGAAACTCGCCGACCTCGAAGGTCTGCACGCGGTTGAAGAAAGTGCCGGTCGGGTCCTTGCCGTAGGGATTCTGGTCGACCATCGGGCCGGCCTCGCCGGAGGTGTTCCACTCCTTGCAGTTGGTCACGCAGGCATGGCAGCCGACGCAAACGTTAAGGTCGATGACGAGGGCGAGTTGCGTCATTTCGCACCTCCCTTGCCGGCAAAGAAGTTCCACACGGATTTGCGCTCAGGCTGGCCGGGATAGGGCTTCAACGGCTTGAACTGCGGTTCGGTCGCCGTCTCGCCGGCACCGACTTCTGCTTTGTAGATCCTCACGCGGACGTCGTACCACGCGGCCTGACCCGTAATCGGGTCGGAGTTCGACACGCGCCGATCCACGCCACGCTCGCAGGCCGGCAGCTCTTCGGAAATCAGGTGATTCAGCAGGAAACCCTGCTGTGACTCGTTGGCATCCGGCGTCAGGCCCCAGGCGCCAGCCGCCTTGCCGATGGCGTTCCAGGTCCATACGGTGCCCGGCTCGACCGCTTCGGAATGCTTGGCCATGCACTTGACCTTGCCCCACTGCGATTCGACCCAGATCCAGTCGCCATCCTCGATGCCATTCACTCGTGCCGTGTGCGCATTCACATAGAGCAGGTTGTGGGCGTGAATCTGGCGCAGCCAGGCATTTTGCGAATCCCACGAGTGATACATCGCCATCGGCCGCTGCGTGATCGCCGCCAGCGGGTACTTGTGTTTGTCGCTGACCTGCGCTTCCAGCGTGTCGTAGTAGAAGGGTAGCGGATCGAAGAAGGTCTCGACGCGCTTCGCCAGATGCGCCGGTGGCTTGCGCGAGAAGCCCTTGCCCTGCGCGGCCTGACGGAAGCGCATCAGCACTTCCGAGTAGATATTGATGAGGATCGGCTCGGCATAGCGCGTGATGCGGTTGCGCTGGCTCCACTCCAGATAGCCCTGGTTCCAGTTGCGCATGTACTGGTAGCTTTTCGGCAGCTCGTAATGGAAGACGCAGTTGTTCTTCGCGTACATCTCCCACTGATTCGGGTTTGGCTCACCGCGCAACGACTTCTCGCCACCCTTGCCACGCCAGCCGGCGAGGAAGCCAATACCGGAACCCGGCTCGGTTTCGTAATTGACGATGAAGTCGGGGTAGTCGCGGTACTTGCGCTGACCGTCCTTGGTCGTGAAGGCGGGCAGCTTCAAGCGCGAACCCAGTTCAATCAGCACTTCCTGGAAGGGCTTGCATTCGCCGGTCGGCGGCAATACGGGAATACGCACCGAGTCGACCGGCCCATCGAACTCGGAAATCGGCCGGTCGAGGATCGACATCACGTCGTGGCGTTCAAGATAGGTCGTATCCGGCAGGATCAGGTCGGCGAAGGCCGTCATCTCGGACTGGAAGGCGTCGGCAACGACGATGAACGGAATCTTGTACTCGCCATTCTCGTCTTTGTCATTCAGCATCTTGCGCACCTCGACGGCGTTCATCGTCGAGTTCCAGGCCATGTTGGCCATGAAGATCAGCAAGGTATCGATCTTGTACGGATCGCCGCGCCAGGCATTGGTGATGGCGTTATGCATCAGGCCATGCACGGATAGCGGATATTCCCATGAGAAGCCCTTGTCGAGGCGTACCGGGCCGCCGTCCGCGTCAACGAATAGGTCGTCGGGATCGGCTGGCCAGCCAAGCGCCATGCCGTCGAGCGGCTTGTTGGGCTGCACGGCGTTCGGATGGTTCGGCGTACGCGCGCAAGGCGGAATCGGCCGTGGGAACGGCACCTTGTGGCGGAAACCGCCAGGGCGGTCGATGGTGCCAAGCAGCGACATCAGGATCGCCAAGGCGCGAATCGTCTGGAAGCCATTCGAGTGCGCCGCCAGGCCGCGCATGGCATGGAAAGCCACGGGGTTGCCGGTGACGGTATCGTGTTCCTTGCCCCAGCTATCCGTCCAGGCAATCGGCAGTTCGATGCGCTGATCGCGTGCCGTGACGCCCATCTCGTAGGCTAGGCGGCGGATCGTGTCGGCGGGAATACCGGTGACGCCCTCGGCCCATTCCGGCGTGTAATCCTTGACGCGCTCCAGCAGCAACTGGAACGAGGGCTTGACCGGCGTACCGTCCTTCATCTTGAACTCGCCGAGCAGGAAGGGGTCGGCACCCTCGGCATGCGTCACCACGGCCTTGTTCGTCTTGCGATCCCACCACAGCTTATCCTGCGGGTCGTAGCAGGCCTCTTCCTCCGGCACCTCGGTGCGCAGGAACATGCCGAATTCGTCGCTGGCCTCGTTGCAGTTCACCAACTCGCCGGCATTCGAATACTGGACGAGGAAGTCGCGGTCGTAGAGACCTTTCTGGATGATCTCGTGGATCACCGCCAACAAAAATGCGCCATCGGTACCGGGGCGGATCGGCACCCATTCGTCGGCGATGGCCGAGTAACCGGTGCGCACCGGGTTGATCGAGACGAAACGGCCACCGTCACGCTTGAATTTGGCCAGCGCCATCTTCATCGGGTTGGAGTGGTGATCCTCAGCGGTGCCGATCATCACGAAGAGCTTGGCGCGATCAAGGTCGGGGCCGCCGAATTCCCAGAACGAGCCGCCAATGGTGTAGATCATGCCGGCCGCCATATTCACCGAGCAGAAGCCGCCGTGCGCCGCATAGTTGGGCGTGCCGAACTGGCGCGCGAACATGCCGGTGAGCGCCTGCATCTGGTCGCGGCCCGTGAATAGCGCGAACCTCTTCGGGTCGGTCGCGCGAATCTTGCCAAGCCGCTCGGTGAGAATGGAAAAGGTCTCTTCCCACGAAATCGGCTCGAACTCGCCGGCGCCACGTTCGGCGCCCGCTTTGCGGCGCAGAGGTCGAGTCAGGCGTGCCGGCGAATACTGCTTCATGATGCCGGACGAACCCTTGGCACAGATCACGCCCTTGTTGAGCGGGTGATCGGGGTTGCCATCGATATAGCGCACCTCGCCATCGCGCAGGTGAACGCGGATACCGCAGCGGCAAGCGCACATGTAGCAGGTCGTGTTTTTGACTTCCTGCACGGATTGTTGTGTCATGTCTCTGTCGGCCCCTCGAATTTATTAAAATCGATTTATTAGTATTTTCCGATATTGTTGCAGCCATGCTCCCTTGTCACAAGGGAGTAATTTTTATTTCCCGATAAACAGCCCCGCCAGGAACAGTACCATGCCGCGCCCCATCCCAGACTTTACTGCCCGCGAGCGCCATCTGGTCAGCCAGACGCTGGTCGAGCGCTTCGGTCAGCCGATTCCGATCCAGACCATCCAGGCCGAAGTCCAACTCAATCTGATCCAGGACGAACTGACCATGTGTCCGGCCTTGACCTGGCAGGAGAACCTCTGCCACTTTGTGATCTTCAAAACCGGCGACAGCCGCTTCCGCTGCCAGTTCTACTACACCGATGCCGAACAGTTCGGCACGGACGAAAAAGAATTCGACAACCTCGGCGATTGCACCCTCAAATTGCTGCAACTTCAGGCAAAGCACGAGGAAGAGCGCCTCCGCGTGATGCGCGGCCTGAACGCTGTCGACTTTACCAAGGCCAACGACGGCGAGGATTACCACGCCCCCATCATCATCTAGAGTTCACATGAAAATCTGTATTGTTTCTGACAGCCACGACCGTGGCCCCATGCTCGCCGAAGCCATTGCCACCGCCCAAAGCGAGGGCGCCGAAGCCGTCATCCATTGCGGCGACCTGATCGGCACCAACACCCTCAAGGCCTCGCTCAAGTTCCAGTTGCCGATTCATCTGGTGCATGGCAACAACCTCGGCGACATCGTCTCCCTCGCCCGCGTCGCCTGCAACTCCGAGGGCCAGTTCACCTACCACGGCCGCGATGCCTCGTTCTCGCTCGGCGGCAAGCGCATCTTCATGACCCACTACCCCCACTACGGCAACGGCATGGCCTGTACCGGCGACTACGATCTGGTCTGCTGTGGCCACAGCCATGAGCCGATGATCCGCGTCCAAGCCAACGTCAAGGGCGGCGAGACCTGGCTCGTCAATCCCGGCACCGTCGCCGGACTGGGCGCCCCGGCGGCGACCTGGATTCTTGGCGATCTCGACGCCATGCAGTTCGAGATTCGCACTCTGCCACGCTGAAAAGTCGGCGCAGCCTCTTCGGGCCGCTTCCGGCCTGACGGCCTCCCTGCTGGTGGGACGACATCCCCTATTCGCCTCTTCTATTTCGCCATAGGAACAATCTGGTCGCCATTTGATCTAGCGCAGAAACTTCAGCCGGGGTTGACGACTACAATCGCAGACCATTTTCGTAGTACCCCTTTGCTGTACTCTCTCACGGAGGCTCGATGACGGCTTCAATCGCAACCAACCAGACCATTCTGGTCGTCGGCGGCGGTATCGCTGGCATGACGGCAGCTCTCGAAGCGGCCGAATGCGGCAAACAGGTGATCCTCGCGGAAAAAACCCCCACGCTGGGCGGCCGCACATCCCTGCTGTATCGCTATTTCCCCAAGATGTGCCACCCCACCTGCGGGCTGGAGATCAACCTCAAGCGCATTCGCGGCAATCCTAATGTGCGCGTGATGACGATGACCGAAGTGGCCGCCGTGTCCGGCAGCCGCGGCGATTACAACGTCACGCTGAAGATCAAGCCGCGCTATGTCACTGAAGCTTGTACCGGTTGTGGCGATTGCGGCAAGGCCGTGACGGCCGAAGTGCCAAACCCCGCCAACTACGGGCTGGACAAGATCAAGGCAGCCTACCTGCCCCACGGCATGGCCTACCCGCAGCGCTTCGTGATCGATCCCTCCATCGTCGGCACGCCCGACGGCGAAGCCGCCAAGGCCGCTTGCAAGGTCGGCGCCGTCGATCTGGCCATGCAGGAAGAGACCGTTGAACTGAAGGTCGGCAGCGTGGTCTGGGCGACCGGCTGGCGTCCCTTCGACGCGGCCAAGATTCAGCCCTACGGCTACGACCGCTACGCCAACGTGATCACCAGCCTCGAATTCGAGCGCCTGTGCGACCCGCACGGCCCGACCGGCGGCAAGATCCTCCGCCCCGGTGACGGCAAGGAAGCGAAGAACATCGCCTTCATCCAGTGCGCCGGCTCGCGTGACGAAAACTACCTGCGTCACTGCTCGCGCATCTGCTGCATGGCCACGCTCAAGCAGACACAATACGTGCGCGAAGCCTGTGGTGACGAAGGCAAGTCGACGGTTTACTACATCGACATCCGTGCCATCGACCGCTTCGAGGACTTCTATGCCAACGTATGGAAAGACCCGACTGTCAGCTTCGTCAAGTCGAAGGTCGCGCGCATCGCGCTGAACGAAGAGAACGGCAATCCGGTTCTCCACGGCGTAAACACCGAGGGCTACCACCGCTACGCCACCGAGCATGACCTCGTCGTGCTGGCCGTCGGCATGGAACCCGAAGTCACCGGTGTCAAGCTGCCCGACGACCTGTTGCTCGATTCTTCAAGCTTCATCGAAGGCTCGAAGAGCGGTGGCATGTTCGGTGCCGGCAGCGCCGCCAGCCCGCTTGATGTCAACCGTGCGGTGCAAAGCGCTACCGCTGCCAGCCTCAAGGCAATTCAAGTGATCCATAAAACCGCATCCACGGAGGCCTCGGCATGAACGCCCCCGCTACTCCAAAATACGCTGCTTACATCTGCTCCGGCTGCGGCATCGGTGACACGCTGAAAGTCGCCGGTCTCGAAAAAGTCGCCAAGACCGAAGGCAAGATGGCCGTCATCAAGACGCATGAGTTTCTGTGCTCAGAAGCCGGCGTGCAGATGATTCGCGACGATATCGCCAACGAGGGTGTCACCCACCTCTGTATCGCCGCCTGCTCGCGCCGCGCCAAGGCCGAGGCCTTCCAGTTCCCCGCCGCCGCAATGTCGCGCGCCAACCTGCGCGAAGGCGTGATCTGGGTCGTTGCCGAAGGTTCCGAGCATGACGAAGTGCGTCAGGAAATGGCCGAAGACTACGTCCGCATGGGCTGTGCCGAAGTCAAAAAGATGAAGGCACCCGCCGGCAACGTCAAGGAAGCTTCCAGCAAGAAGATTCTCGTCGTCGGTGGCGGCATGTCCGGCATGACGGCGGCGCTCGCCGCAGCCGATGCCGGCTACGAAGTCGCGTTGGTCGAGAAGACCGGTGCCCTCGGCGGCTTCGCCAATCATCTTTACAAGCGCGTGCCCTTCAATGGCCCGTATGCCGAGCCGCAAGAAGTCGGCGCTGGCGAGACGGTCGCCAAGGTACAAGGTAACAGCAAGATCAAGGTTTACCTGAACTCGACCATCACCGAGACTGCGGGTGCGCCCGGCCGTTTCGCCGTGAAAATTGCCGCCGAATCGGGCAGCATCAGCGAAGAGATTTGCGGTGCCATCGTTCAGGCCACCGGCTTCACCACCTACCCGCTCGACAAACTGCCCGAACTGGGTGGCGGTCAGGCCAACGTGGTGGATCAGGTCGGCCTCGAAGCCTTCGCCAAGTCCGCCAACGGCAGTGCGATCAAGCGTGCCGACGGCAAGGAAGTGAAGAGTGTCGTGTTCGTCCAGTGTGCCGGCCAGCGCGGTTCCGGCGGCAACGGCAGCGGCGCGCATCTCGACTACTGCTCCGGCCACTGCTGCGCCACCAGCATCAAGCAGGCGATGTACTTCAAGGACCAGAACCCCGACGTCGACACGGTCGTGATGTACCAGGATCTGCGCGTACCGGGCATGGGCGAGGACTTCTATCGCAGTGCCCAGCAGAAGGGCGTGATCTTCACCAAGGCCAAGGTCAACTCGGTCAAGGGTGGCGATAGCTGCCAAGTGGGGTTCAAGGATCTGATCCTCGATGAAGACGTCACTACCGATGCCGATCTCGTCGTGCTGGCCACCGGTCAGGTACCAACCGCCGGCGTCAATCTCGACGAGTGGACCACCACGGTCACCGCCGCCGAGAGTGGCGATGCCGCCGCCGTTGAGAAGAAGTCCGAACTGCAGAAGATTTCTGTACTCAACCTGAACTACCGTCAGGGCCCGGACGTTCCGCAGTTCAAGTATGGCTTCGCCGACTCGCACTTCATCTGTTTCCCCTACGAAACCCGCCGCACCGGCATCTATGCTGCCGGCCCGACCCGTCGGCCGATGGACATGTTCCAGGCCACCGAAGATGCCACGGGCGCCGCACTGAAGGCGATCCAGGCGGTCGAGAACGTCGAGAAGGGACGTGCCGCCCACCCGCGCGCTTGGGACCTGTCGTTCCCCAGCGCCCGCCTCGAAGGCTGCACGCAGTGCAAGCGCTGTACGGTCGAGTGCCCCTTCGGTGCCATCGACGAAGACGAAAAACGCTTCCCGGTGTTCAACGAAGAGCGTTGCCGCCGTTGCGGCACCTGCATGGGCGCCTGCCCGGTACGCGTCATCTCCTTCGAAAACTACAGTTGCGACACCGTCGGCATGCAAGTCAAGGCCGTCAATGTGCCGGACGAGTTCGAAGAGAAGCCGCGCATCCTGATCCTCGCCTGCGAAAACGACGCCTACCCGGCGCTCGACATGGCCGGCCTGCAGCGCATGAACTACTCGGCCTTCGTGCGGGTGATTCCGGTGCGCTGCCTCGGCTCGGTCAACACCATCTGGATCACCGACTCGCTCAACTCCGGTTACGACGGCGTGATGATGAT
Source organism: uncultured Methyloversatilis sp. (assembly GCA_964477575.1). Lineage (GTDB taxonomy): Bacteria > Pseudomonadota > Gammaproteobacteria > Burkholderiales > Rhodocyclaceae > Sulfuricystis. Next base: position 36,852 of record CAYZEA010000017.1, on the reverse strand, counting down.
GGGTTGCAAGAAGGGCGATGACTATCAGTGCCACTTCGTCAAGGGCTCGGAGATGGCCTTCTACCGCATGAGCAAGATCGGCGATACGCTGAAGCAGCTGGGCCTCGAATCCGAGCGCGTCCAGACGCAGGAAGTAGCGATTACCGACAGCGCCCGCGTGGTCAAGCTGATCAACGAGTATGTCGAACAGCTCAATGAAATGGGCCCGTCGCCAATGAAGGGCTTCGGCTAAGAGGAGCGCATGACGATGACTACTGCAAACCAACAAGTCCAGGCCAAGTACAAGAACAACTTCCTCAAGGAAGTCGAGGCCAATGTCGAAGACGGCCACATGGTCAAGATGTGCATGCAGTGCGGCGTCTGCGCCGGCTCCTGCCCGCTCGGCCCGCACTGGGAGCATTCGCCCCAGAAGATCTTCATGATGATCCGTGCCGGCAAGCGCGAGGAAGTGCTCAAGTCCGATTCAATGTGGATGTGCACCTCCTGCTACAACTGCATTGCGCGCTGCCCGCGCAAGCTGCCGATCACGCACATCATGCACGGTCTGGCCAACTACTCGCACCGCCTCGGCCTCGCCCCGCAAGGCCAGCCGACGCGCGAGATCGCCAAGCTGTTCTGGAACAACATCATCAAGACCGGCCGCGTCAATGAACTGACCTTCTCGCTAGCGATGTACTTCAAGGACGGTTTCGGTCAGGGCATCAAGAACGCCATGGCCATGCAGGGCGTCGGTCTTGGCCTCGTCAAGGCCAAGCGCCTCAACCCGATGGAAATTCTCGGCGGCCACTCGTGCAAGGACAAGAGCGGCATCCACAAGATGATCGCCAAGGCGCGCGAGATTGAAGACCGCCGCAAGGGCTTTGCCCAATAAGCCCAGAGGAGACGAAAGAATGTCGAAGAAGCAATACGCGTTTTACCCCGGCTGCTCGTCGCAGGCCAAGGCATCTGCCGACAACTTTGTCCGCTCGATCGATGTCGTCTGCGAGAAGCTCGACGTCCAGTTGAACGAAATTCCCGACTGGAACTGCTGCGGCGCCTCGATCGGCTACGGCGAAGGTGGCGAACTGCCGCGCCTGGCCCTGTCCGCACGCAACCTCGCGCTGGCAGAGACCAACTTCGCCGGCCAGGACATGGTCTCGGTCTGCCCCGCCTGCTGGCTCGCCTCGCGCGAGACCGCCGAGCGCCTGCACGAATCGAACAGCCTGCTCGCCGAAACCAACGAAGCGCTTAAGGAAGCTGGCCTCACCTTCAAGGGCGAGGTCAAGGCGCGCCATTTTGTCGAAGTGCTGATCGAGGACATCGGTTGGGACAAGATGAAGTCGCAAGTGGTCAAGCCGCTCGATGGTCTCAAGTTTGCCGGCTACGTCGGCTGCCAGACCAACCGTCCGTTCGGCATTGTGGGCGAGTCCTTTGAGAATCCGCAGTACCTCGACAAGATGATCGAGACCTGCGGTGCCGAAGCCGTTGCCTACGACCAGAAAGTCACTTGCTGCGGCGGTGCGCTGGCCTTCTCCGAGCCGGAAAAGGCACAGAAGCAGATTCGCGACATCGTCGAGTCCGCCTACGACCACGGCGCTGACATGATCGTCACACCTTGTCAGCTGTGTCAGGCCAACGTCGAGATCTACCAGTCCGAGATCAACAAGAAGCAGGGCACCAAGTTCAACATGCCCGTCGTTTATTACTCGCAACTGATGACGCTCGCCTACGGCGGCACGGCCCAGCAGGCCGGTCTCGATGGCCAGTTGATCAAAGCCGAGAAGCTCGAAAAGATCGCCGGCAAGTAAATTAGGAACGCTGCAAAGGGGAACGGCGGCCGACCCGGAGCATCGGGCCGGCCGTTTTTTTCTGGGGGTCAAAGCGGCGCCGTCCCGCCGGCGTCGACTTTTCAAACTCAGCCCTGCCAGACGCCAACACCGCTGCCGAGAGCAGCCTGCCGCAACGCCTTGTCGCGCGTGACCAGCGGCAGGCCGGTGGCGAGGGCAGTCTCCAGATACAGGGCATCGTAGCTGGTCAGGCGGTGGTGCTCGGCCAGCGCGTGCAACTCAATTCAACGCTGGCCTTCGGCCCCCAGTACGGCGATATCGAAGTCGCCGACGCGGTTGGCGCGGCGGAATTTGCGCAAAGCCTCGATAGTTTGTACTGCGTTTCCTGCCCATTCGTCGCATCCGGTGCGCAAATCTCTGCCACCGGCTTGCCGCGCCGCGTCAGCACAACCACTTCGCCCGCCGCCACACTTTGCACGAGCTGGCCGAGACTCGACTTTGCTTCAAAGATACCCACGGTAATCATGGCAAACCTACCTGTTCAACAGACCCGTTTGGTCTAATGCAAAGAGGAATCGAAAGGCAAGGGGCGACGAAATCGCGACCAGCGAATGGAAACTCCACGCATTACTAGGAGCGGGCTTGCCCGCGCCGGCCGATTTTTTGCTGGCGCCGTCCCGCCAGCGTCGACTTTTTGACAGCGACCAATCACCTCGACTCGAATCCGAACCCCTGTGCGCCACCGTCGCCATGGTTGATGAACAGCTTGCCGTCGGCGTCCAGCCACCAGCGCTTGGCGGTCTGCTCTGTGGGGGTAACGCTCAGGCGGTAATCCGGCGTCAGGGTATAGCTTATGCCCAGCAGCTTGGCTCGGTAGCTGCCGTCGCCGTTGGCGACGACAGTAACGCCGGCGTCCAGCGGCATGAACGCGGCGATCAGTTGCCGCTGGTCGGCGAACGCCGGGAACAGGGTTTGCCGATTGCCGGCGCCGTCCTGATAGACGACGTTGCCCTGCTCGTCGCTGCTTACGTCCTGGCCGCCGCTGGCGGGTTCCACCGTCCAGGCAGGTTGCAGCACGTAGGTCGCGTCGTTCAGCCGCACATGCACCTTGCCGTCTTCCAGCACCGACAGGATGGCGTTTGCGTCCAGCTTGGCAAGTTGCCCGATAAACCGGCTGTAGTCGCCAATCGCAGGGGCAAGGGTGGTGACCACGCCGCTCGTCGCCACTTCCGCGTTGCCGGTGTCGGTAAGCGTGACGCCGTTCGGGCGGCCGGTATCCACCGTGATGGCGCCAACCGGCAGGACGCTGGCCCACCCGCCGGAGATGGCGAAGTACTGCACGCCGTCGCTGTTTTGTCCTTGCGCGGTGGCGTCCCCGCCGATAGCGTCGGCGAGGATGTCGGCGAACATCCGGGTGGCGGAGATGCGCGCCACCTTGCCGTGGAGGTTTGGCACCGCAGCCTTGATGAAGTCGGCGGTGCCGAGCGGGTCGCCCACGGCATCGCCATCGCCCGCCGGACTGCCGAGGCGCACTTGCGCCACCTTGCCGTCCGCGTCGAATTGCGCGATTTCACCGGCGTAGAGCTTGCCGTCCTGAACCGTGGCGAGGCGGCTGGTCGCGGCACGGCGGTTGCCTGCGGCGAAAGCGTTGGCGGGCAACACCACGTAACCGGACGTCACGCTCAGGGTTGCAGTCTCGCCGCCATCGAAAACCACCGTCCCGCCGCCAGTGCCGGCGGTAACCACCGCGCCGCTGTTGCTCACCGTCAGCAAGGGTTTGCCAGGCGCGGCGCTGACCGTCACCGCGCCGCTGCTGACCGCCAGCACCGGGGTCGGCACGCCGTTCAGCGTGACGGTTTTCAGGGTCACGATGGCCGTGGCGCCGACGGGCGTCACCGTCAGGGTATTGCCGCCGACCTTGATCGTCACCGGCACGGTAACCGTCCCGGCCACCGGCGCGGCCAGGGTGATGGACACGCCGGAAACGGACGCCCCGGCGGGAATCGTCAGAGTGCTGCCGGGCACGGGACTGACCGGGGTGGTGTCGGTCAACGTCGTTTCCAGGCCCGGAGCCGGCGTGGAGGGGCCTGAGCCGGAACCGGACGATGCCGCCTGGGTCACGCTGACGAATACCCCGCTCACCCCGCCGATGGTCAGCGTCGCGGTCGTGGCGGTGCTGTAGCTGGCCGATGAAGTCTGCTTCACCGTCACCGTATCGCCATTACTCACCGTCCCGGCTCCCGTGACGTAAGCGCCGCCATTGACACTGTAGCTGCCGCCGGCGACGGTGATGGCCGCGGCGCTGTTGATGCCCGCCACGGTGACGGTGTTGGAAGTCGTGGCCGTAGAGAGCGCCACACCGGTTTGCGTGGTGAAGGCGAAGGCGTCCGGGGTGGTGTCGCTGGCTATTGGGTCGAAATCGACAACCAGATTGTTCCTGGCGTAGTTGGTCACGTTCGCGGCGGTCGGCGTGTTGGCGAACGCGCCATCCGCGAAGGCAAAGGTCAGATTGCCGATGTCGTTGGCGTTGGCGTGAGCGGCGGCATTTCCGGTCAGCAAGACGATAATCACCGTGGCGCTGCTGCGCACGAAAGTTACCGTGAGGCCGGCGGGGACGTTGCTTGCCGTGACCCTGTTGGCGCTGACCACGTCCGCCACGTAGGTGTCGCCGTTCAACGTCAGGGTGACGCTGGCACTGATGCTGCCGTCGTTCGCCGCGCTTTCCGTGAAGGTGGTGGCGGAATAGGCGATGGCCGGCTGATCGGCGAAATCCAACACCAGATTGTTCTTAGCGTAGTTGGTGACGGTCGCTGCGGTCGCGATGTTGGTGAACGCGCCGTCCGCGAAGGTAAAGGTCAGGTTGGCTACGTCATTGGCGTTGGCGTGAGCGGCGGCGTTGCCGGTCAGCGTGGCGGTGATCTGCGTGTTGCTGTCGCGCACGAAATTCGCTGTCAGGCCGGCGGGGACGTTGCTGGCCGTGATCTTGTTGGCGCTGACCACATCCGCCACATAGGTGTCGCCGCTCAAGGTCAGCGTGATGCTGGTGCCGATGCTGCCGTCGTTGGCCGCCACCTCGGAGAAGGTGGTGGCGGAATAGGCGATGGCCGCCGTATCGGCGAAATCCACCACCAGGTTGTTCCTGGCGTAGTGGATGACGTGCGCGGCGGTCGCGGTGTTGGCGAACGCGCCGTCCGCGAAGGTAAAGGTCAGGTTACTGATGTCGTTGGCGTTGGCGTTGGCAGCGGCATTTCCGGTCAGCGTGGCGGTGATCTGCGTGGCGCTGTCGCGCGCGAAATGCGCCGTCAGGCCGGCGGGGACGTTGCTCGCCGTGATCCGGTTGGCGCTGACCACGTCCGCCGCATAGGTATCGCCGCTCAACGTCAGGGTGATGCCGTTGCCGATGCTGCCGTCGTTCGCCAATTCGGTGAAGGTGGTGGGGGAATAGGCGATGTTCAGTTGGGCATCCAGATAATCGAAAGACTGTCCGCCACGCACGAGCCGAACGTGGGCGGGATTGGTCTTATCGTTGCCGGTGGTGTTGCCATAATTGAAATAGACCCCCCAGGCGTTGGCAATAGTCTGGTGATGCGTTGAACCAGACCAGAAAGACCACGCAGACGGCGTGGCCGGGAATTGGGTCTGGTTGATGGCCGGGTTGTAACCGCAGCGCTCAACGAGGGATTCGAGTTCCTTTTTGTTCGGCAGGCGCCAGTCGCTGTGGCCGGCGAATGTCGAATTTTTCGCGGCGGCCAGCGCCTGCGCCCAGGTCATGGTGGTGACGGCGCCGGTGGCGCAGCCCGCCCCGCTCAGGCCTTCCGCGCATTGCTTCCACATCAGGCCGGTGAGGCTGTGCGTGACCGTGCCGTCGCCGTTGTCGGTGAGGGCGCCAGTCGGCGTCGATTCGGCAACAAAGGCGTTGGCGTTGCCGGCGGTGCAGGCGGCGCGGGCCTCAGTGCCCGCAACCAGAACGGCCAGCAGGGTGGCCAGGGCGAATAGATTACGGTGCATGTCGGACTCCTGATTGGGGTGCGGCTTGAGAAAGACTAAAACGATCCGCCGCGAACCAGACGGACATAGAAGAAAAACACCTTAAAGGAGGTGCCGACGGCGCCATCGACAAAATCAACCCGCCACGCATAGCTCGAATCATTGGCTTTGGCTGAAGCCGACCAGAAAAAGGACGCGAGGGTATTGGGGAAATAGGCCGTGTCGATGGCGGGGGACACGGCGCCGGCATGAACCAGCGTGAGGAGTTCGCGTGGCGTCGGCATGCGCCAGTCGGCGTAGCCGCATAGCGCCGCCAAGTTAACGTCGGCGACGAATTTTTCAGTGTCGCAGCCGCTGCCGTCGGAGCAAACACCTCCGTTCGCCGAGCCGGCAGCGCCGCCGTTGGTGGCGCCATCGCTGTTGTACCAGGTGTAGGTCGAGTCTTTATTGCGCAGGCCGCTGGTGGTTTTGACTTCCCAGGTGAGGCCGGTGATGTTGTCTCGGGTGCAGGCCCAGTCGCCGGCGTTGGCTCCAAGGGCTGCGCCGGCAGCGAGGGTGGAACCATTGTTGGCGATCTTGGTGTAGTCGAAACCCTTGGCGCCCGCGCCGGTCTTGGTCAGCGCAGCTGCGGTCGCCGCCGGGTCGCGCCCGTAGCGGCAATCCTGGCGCGGGTAGCTGCCGGCGTCGCCGGCGACGCTGGCGGCGTCGGATGCCGCCACGCCGTCGGCGGCGCTGAAGGCACTGACGCCGCTGTAGCAGGTGTCCTGGCCGGTGTCGGGAAGCCCGGCGGCCTGGGCGGGCAAGGAGACAATGAGGGCGAGCAGGAGCATTGGGAAACGCATGGTTCCTCCGGGGAGATGGGCGGAAAAATGGCGGCGCGCAAACGCGCGCGGGCTGGATGGGGCGTATTTCATGGCATGTCCAGGCAAAAATACGGCTTTGGTTTACTCAGTTGGCGGCGTTATTCTCCCCGCCTTCGGCGGCCAACTCTAGGCATGAATTCCGACGAATTCCGACCATTTCCGACATTTCGGGTGGAATGATCCTTTGGCGCCGTCCCGACCGATAATTGGCGCGACGGCCTACCATTACCGGCGAAAATTCCCATGCAAACGTTCCGACACTTTCTTCTGGCACTGCTGTTGCCGCTCCTCGGCTCCCTGGCCGGTTCGGCGTTTGGCGCGCCGGCGGAACGCCTCGATCTCGCGCCGGCCATCGAATGGCTCGACGATGCCGGCGGAAGGCTGACGCTGGACGACGTGACGGGCGCGGCGGCAGCGCGTTTCCGCCCCTGGCGGGGTACGGGCGACTTCAGGCCGGGCTTTGCAGCGGACACCGTCTGGCTGCGCCTGCCTCTGGCGCGCGGCGCAGGGGGCGCCGAACGGCTGGTGGAGCTGGCTTTTCTCGTCGACGAGGTCAGTTTTTACGCGCCGGGCCGCCCGCCGCTCACCACCGGACAGGCTTTCCCTGCGGCCAAGCGCCCCTGGCCGCACCGCTTTTTCGCTTTTCCCGTGACGCTGTCCGACACGCCGCGCTATTTCCATCTGCGCGTACATACCCAGGGCACGATGGCGTTTCCCCTGGTGCTGTGGGAGCCGACAGCCTTCGCCGCGCGGAACCAGGCGACCTATTTCGGACTGGCGCTGTATTTGGGCGGGCTGCTGGCGCTGTTGGGCTACAACTTCCTGCTCTTCGTGTCGCTGCGCGAGCGCGCCTTCCTGCGCTATACGCTGTTCGCCGGCTGCCTGGGCTGCGCGCAGGCGGTGCGCAGCGGTATCGCGCAGCAATTTTTCTGGCCGGACACGGTCGTCCTGCCCGGCGTCCTGCATCCGGTGCTGTTCACTTTGACCATGGTGTTCGGAATCTTTTTCACCCAGGCCTTCCTGCAAACCGGCACCCGGTTGCCGCACCTGCACCGGGCCTTGCGATGGCTGGGCGCGGTGCTGCTGTTGCTGGCGCTGTCGCCCTGGTTCGGCGTGTCGGAACACATGGTGGGTGCGGCGCTGCCCGTGGCGGTGATTCCCGTCGGTGCCCTGATCGTCGCCGCAGGCGTGCTGGCGCTACGCGCCGGCAACCGCAGCGCGCGCTACTTCCTGCTGGCCTGGGGCGTGCTATGCGCGGGCGCCATCGTCAGCGCGCTACGGGATTTCGGTTGGCTGCCGGACGGCGCCCTGACCGACTATGCGGTGGCGATTTCCTCGTCCATCGAGATGCTGCTGCTTTCCTTTGCCCTGGGCGAACGCATCCGCTTCGAGCGCGAGGCGCGGGAAAAAGCGCAAGCCGACGTGCTCACCGCCCGCCAGGCGCTGACGGAGTCATTGCGCGAATCGGAAGCGCGCCTGGAAAAAACGGTGGCGGCGCGCACCGAGGCGCTGGCGGTGGCGCTGCGCAGCAAACAACAGCAGTTTCTCCACCATGCGCGCTTCGGCGCGCTGATCGCCCACGAATTCCGCAATCCGCTGGCCGTGATCAAGAGCCAGTTGGCGTTGGTCGGTATCGAGCGCGAACACGGCATCGACAACGCCGAACGCCGTATCGCCGCCGTCGTCGGCGCAGCCGGACGACTGGAGAGGCTATTCGAGGAATGGCTGCGCAACGACCGCCTGCGCGAGCAGATGCACCAGATCGTTTTGTCCGGCGTCGATCTCTCCAAGTGGCTGGTGGATGCGGTGGAAGAGTGCCGGCGCTATCATCCCGCCCATGCCATCGATCTACACCTGCCGCCGGTGCTGCCGGGTGTCGTTGCCGATGCGTCCTTGTTGCGCATCGCCTTGCGTAACTTGATCGACAACGCTGTCAAGTACGCATCCGGCGGAACCTCGATCGGCGTGGCGGCGGAAATTCGCGGCGAGCAGGTGGGGCTGGCCGTGCGCGACCAAGGGCCATGCATTCCCCTGGATCGGCGTGACGCTATTTTTCTTGAATATGTGCGTGGCAAGCACGCCGATTCGATTGGGGGGACGGGGCTGGGGCTGGCTTTCGTCAAGCGCGTCGCCGAACTGCATCGGGGCGAGATTGAACTGACCTGCACGGAGGACGGCGGCAACTTTTTCTGCCTGTGGCTGCCACTTGCCGTCGCCAAGGAGGAAAACCATGAATAAAAGGGTGCGCATCCTGATTGTCGAGGATGAGCCGGATCTGTGCGAGGCGATGGCGTCGTTTCTCGCCCTCAATGGCTACTCGGCCCACGGGGTGGGCAGCGCCACGGCGGGGGCGGCGTGGCTGCGTGGCAACGCAGCCGACATCGTCATCCTCGACGTCGGCCTGCCGGATGCGGATGGCATCGACTGGCTGACGGAAAACCCGCTGCTGCGCGGCAAGGGCCTGATCGTCACCACCGCGCGCGGCGAACTCGACGACCGCCTGCGCGGGCGCGCCATCGGCGCCGATGCCTACCTGGTCAAGCCGGTCGAATTCGCCGAGTTGCGCCTGGTGGTGCGGAATATCGCCAATCGGCTGGCCCCGCTACGTGCGGCGGGTGCCGCCGATTGGCGGCTGGACACCGTCACCTGGACGCTCACGGCGCGGAATGGCAAAACGGTGCGTTTGAGCCGTTCCGAAGCGCTGTTGCTCAACGCCCTGGCCGCCAGTCCCGGCGAGACGCTGGACCGGGATAGCCTGATCCGCGCGCTCGGCAAGTCCCCCACGTCATACGACCCGCGCCGTATGGAAATCCTGGTGCGGCGTTTGCGCAACAAGGTGAAAACCGAAGCCGGAGACGAGTTGCCCCTGACCACCGTCCACGGTCTGGGTTTTGCATTCACTGCCGCCATCGCCGCGCAACCCGTGCCCCCCTGCGAAACCTAGTCAAATCCCTGCGCCAAAAGTCGACGCTGGCGGGATGGCGCGAATGACTCAGGCAGCGGCGAGGATTTCCCTCGGCCTGGGACGGAGGGTGACAAAACGACTGGCGTCCCGCCAGAACGAAACCTGCTGGTAGCGCGAGCCGCGCGGTGCGTTCATGGGCGCCTCTCACAAAAGGGCAAAATCACTGTCCGCCGCGCATGAGACGAACGTAATAGTCGCCGCTGCGGCTGTTGTAGTTGGCGTCGCCATAGCCGAAATTCACGTACCACGCGCTGCTCGAATGGTTGGCGTAGGGCGAGCCCGACCAGAAATACGAACTCGGCGTGTTCGGAAAGTACTTGGGATCGATGGCCGGGTTGTAGCGGCCGCTGGTCTTGCGACTGCCGCCGAGCTTGCTGGCGGCGGCATCGGCGTCGCGACCGTAGCGGCTATCCTGGCCGGCCGGCCCGCTGCCGGTGCAGGGCGTGTTGTTGCCGCTCGAATAGGCGCCGCAGAAAGTGATGCCGGTGTCGTTGAGGCCGGCGGCGAGGACGGGTAGCGGGAAAATCAGGACGAGCGCGAGGGCGAGGCGACGCATGGGCGGTCTCCGGGGAGGGGGTTGTAGGAGCGCCGGAAGGCGCGATGAGCGGTGATCGGGGCCGAATTTCGCGGCTGCCGCCGCTCCCACAAGGAAACTTGAGAGCTGGATAGCCTAGCGGCGAACCGAATGCCGCTAGCGGGCGGCACGGCAGATATGCCGTGCGATGGACAGGGGCTTTATGACAGGCGGGCGGAGGTGTCAATCGTTTTGGATATTTCGCTACACCCCCAGACTGTTCAGCAACCCGTAAATCCCATAACCCAACACCAACAGGCCAGACACCACACGCGTGGCACGAGCTTGGGCAAAGCGCCGGAAGCGCGTCAGCAGCAGGCCGGCTAGCAGCAGATTGGGCAGGGTGCCCAAGCCGAAGGCCAGCATCAGTAGCGCACCCTTGCCGGCAGAGCCGCTGGCCAGTGCCGTGGTAAGAGCACTGTAGACCAGCCCGCAGGGCAGCCAGCCCCACAGCAGGCCAAGCGGAAAGGCCTGCGCCATGCCCCGCACCGGGAGAAAGCGTTTGGTCACCGGCTGGATGCGCCGCCACACGGCTTGCCCGCCCTGTTCCACCCAGGCCAGCGATTGCGTCGCGCCGAGCAGATAAAGCCCCAGCGCCACCAGCATTAGGCTGGCGAAGAGGTAGAGACCATTTTGCAGCGGCAATAGCGAACCGGCGACTTGTCCGATGGCGCCGGCCAGCAGTCCGGCCAGCGCGTAGCTGGCGATGCGGCCGAGGTTGTAGGTGAGGTGGATCGAGAAAGCCGGCGTGCCGGCTGTTGCTTGCAGACTTAAAGCGCCGACAATGCCGCCGCACATGCCGGCGCAGTGGCCTGCGCCCAGCAGGCCGACGATAAGCAAGGCCAGGAAATGGTTATCCATGCCGCGCCCGCCGTCCTCCCAGCGTCGACTTTTGCTTCAAATGACTTTGGAGTAGCGCACGCGCTCACGGTCGGAACGCAGGTACTTGTCGAATACCATCGCAATGACGCGCACGAGGATGCGGCCCTTCGGTTCGACGGTAATCCACTGGTCGTCGATACTCAGCAGACCGGCCTCCTGCATTTCGCGCAGATCGGCCAGTTCGGCGGCGAAGTAAGACTTGAAGTCGATCAGGTGGGCGATCTCAATGGACTCGATCGACAGTTCGAAATGGCACATCAGCGCCTGAATGATCGAGCGGCGCAGCAGGTCGTCTGCCGTCAGCTCCAGCCCGCGCATGATCGGCAGGATGCCCTGATCGAGCGCATCGTAGTACTCGTCGAGGGTGCGGTAGTTCTGGCAGTAGGTCGGGCCGACCTTGCCGATCGCCGAAACGCCAAAGGCCAGCAAGTCGGCTTCGGCATGCGTCGAATAGCCCTGGAAGTTGCGATGCAGGCGGCCCTGGCGCTGCGCCACGGCAAGTTCGTCGTCGGGCTTGGCGAAGTGGTCCATGCCGATGAAGACGTAGCCGGCATCCGTCAGGCGACGAATCGCGAGCTGGACGATCTGCAGCTTGGCCTCGGGCGAGGGCAGTTCGGCCTCACTGATGCGCCGCTGCGGCTTGGCGAGATTCGGCAGGTGGGCATAGTTGTAGATCGACAGACGATCGGGCGAGAGCTTGATGACCTCGTCGAGGGTATGGTTGAAACTGATGACGTTCTGCTTGGGCAGGCCGTAGATCAGGTCGACCGACAATCCCTTGAAACCGAATTCGCGTGCCGACTCGATGACAAGTCGCGTCTCGTCGAGGCTCTGAATGCGATTGACGGCTTCCTGCACGCGCGGATCGAAGTCCTGGACGCCCACGCTCATGCGGTTAAAGCCTAGCTCTGACAGCAGCTTGACCGTCTCGCGATCTACCTTGCGCGGGTCGACTTCGATGGAGTATTCGCCATCGGGCAGCATCTTGAAATGCTGCCAGGTCATTTCCATCAGGCGGCGCATCTCGTCGTGCGACAGGAAGGTCGGCGTACCGCCGCCCCAGTGCAACTGGATCACCTCGCGCGGGCCATCGAGCGATGCGGCCTGCAAAGCCATTTCCTTGCCAAGGTATTTCAAATACTTGGCCGAACGGCCATGATCTTTGGTAATAATCTTGTTGCAGGCGCAGTAATAGCAGATCGTATTGCAGAACGGGATGTGAAAGTATAATGAAAGCGCTCGACCAATCCCGCCGATCGTCCGCTTGCCCAGCCACGAGCTGTAGGCAACAGAATCGAAGGCTTCGACAAAGCGATCGGCCGTCGGGTAGGACGTGTAGCGCGGGCCGCTGACGTCGAAACGACGAATGACTTGCGGATCGAAAATTAGTTCCTGATAGTGGCTCACTGAAGTACCGTCACAACAAACGCTTTCCAACCAAAATTGACTGACAACAACCAATACTCACGATCACTCGCGAGGTGTGCAGGATGCAGCAATCGCAGCCAGTTCACGTTGACACAGATCAAGGCTCACGTATTTGCATACGGAATAAATCCATGCATGCTCAGGTGATTCCCCTGTCGGTTCCAGCCTTGCGCGAAGCCTGTTCGCAATGCAATTTGCGCGAGCTTTGTCTGCCCGTCGGGCTCACTCCGGATGAGTTGGAGCAGCTTGACGATCTGGTGGATACGCGCCGCCGCGTATTGCGCGGCCAGTACATATACCGCAGCGGCGACACCTTCGAGGCGCTCTACGCCATCAAGACCGGTTTCTTTAAGACCGATGTGCTGCTGGAAGATGGGCGCGATCAGGTCACTGGCTTCCAGATGGCCGGCGAGATTCTCGGCCTTGATGGTATCGGCACCGAAAAGCACGCCTGCAATGCCATCGCCCTTGAGGACAGCGAAGTCTGCGTCATCCCCTTCATTGACCTGGAAAACTACTCGCGCGAAATCGGCGCCCTGCAACACCATTTCCACAAGGTGATGTCGCGCGAAATCGTGCGCGACCACGGCGTGATGATGCTGCTCGGCATCATGCGTGCCGAGGAGCGGCTGGCCGCTTTCCTGCTCAACCTGTCGCAGCGTTTCACTGCGCGCGGTTACTCACCCACCGAATTCAACCTGCGCATGACGCGCAACGAAATCGGCTCCTACCTCGGGCTCAAGCTTGAGACTGTCAGCCGTGCCTTCTCGCGTTTTCAGGATGAAGGCCTCATCACCGTGCACCAGAAGCACATCCAGATCCTTGAAGTGGCCGGGTTGAAGAAACTGCTTTCCGAGCGACGCGGATAACTCCCTACCCAAAAAAATGCAAGGGCCGCCCCGTATCACATGGGCGGCCCTTGTTATTTCTACTCGTGGGCAGTGTCAGTGAGAGAAGAAGCCCGTTCCCACCATGACCAGAAGCGTCAGGCCGAAGGTAATCAGCAGGAGGCCGAGCGCCACCGAGGCCTTATGCATAGCCGGAGACGGTGCCGAGACCAGACGCTTCTCAAGTTCGCCGGAATCGACCAAGCGCTGATACTGGGCCGGGTGGTCATGGCGGAACTCGCGCAGTGACTGCGTGCCGGTGAACATCACCACATCCGGCGGCGGCAGCTTATCGGGGCGGAAATGGTTGTTGAAGAAGTGCACCGTGAAGAGGAACACGGCGGCAAGGAAGGCTTCTTCTGCATGCACGAGGGTGGCGATATTGAACACCCAGCCCGGCAGGTATTGGGCTGTGACATGCGGGAAGGCCAGCATCATGCCGCTCCAGCCGATGATATTCACACCCCAGAACACCGCCCAGTAGTCGAACTTCTCGTAATAGGCCCAGCGCTCAATCTTCGGCCGCTCACCCTTGCCGAGGAACCACTTGAACATGCCGATGACGTCGTCCAGATCCTTCCAGTTTGGGATCAGCGAATCCGGCCCGAACCACTTGAAGTTCTTGTCACGCAGCAGCTTCTGCATCACGTAGATGAAGTGGAGCATGAAGATGCCGATGAAGAGGCCCGCCGCCGCCCGGTGAATCATGCCCAGCACCTGCGGCCCACCCATGACATCAGACACCAGCTGCGCCCAGCCCGTATGCGCGAACAGGACAGTCGTACCCGTCAGCACCAGCGTCATGGTCGTCAGGGCAAACACCAGGTGACCCACACGCCAGCCCCAGGCGAAGCGTTCGATATGCAGCTTCTCTTCGTCGAGATTCAGGCCCTTGGTGTCGATGCGGTGGTGGCGCTTGCCCGCCTTGCGATCCTGCCACTCGCGGTAGTACCAGAGGCCGGAATGCAACCAGAAAAAGGCGAAGACGCCGATCAGCAGCCAGATCATGAACTGCGAGGCGACATACATCACCGGATACTTCTCGAAGTCATGGGTATTGGCATGCGGATGGAAAGATGCAAAACCTTCGGTGGCCTTGGGCATCTTCTTGCCATCGTGACACTTCTGGCAGGTCTTCAGGCGATTGTCAGGATGGACCTTGGACTTCGGGTCATCCACGGCCTTGATGCCGTGGCTGTCGTGGCAGCTGACGCAGCGCGCCGTGTAGGCGTAGCCGAGCTTGCTGACCTGGCCGTGGTAGGTATCGTGGAAGCTCTTCAGCTCATCTTTGTGGCAGGAACCGCAGGTGGTGGTGTTGCTGAGCTTGAAGGCATCGCCCGAGGTGCCTGTAACGCTATGGGCGCTGTGACAGTCGGTACACACCGCTGCCTTGATGTTGCCCTTGTCCATGACCTCTTCGCCATGGATCGAGCCCGCATAGATGTCCAGCTGATCTTCGTGGCACTTGGCGCCACAGGTCTCAGGGATGGTTTGATGCCAGGCGGTGCGCCGCTCGGTGCCTTTGGGCGGGACGTTGAACTCATGCGAGGTATGGCAGTCATCGCAGTTGGCCAGGGCAAAGCCCGGCATGTCCTTGTTCTCCTTGGCATGGAAGGAGTGCTTGTAGGCCTCGATGTTCTTGGCGACGACCTCGAGGCGCGGCTTGTCCTTGGCGGTGCCGTCCTTCTGCGCCTTGTCCCAGAGTTCCTGGTGGCATCCGGCGCAGCTGGCCTTGGGGGCATTCTTGTCGAGCTTGTGATGCTTCTGGGCATCGACGATGTTCTTGTGGCAATCCACGCACTGCAACTCGCTATGCACGCTCTTGGCAAACTTGCGCGGATCGACGCGGCGCAGTTCGCGCTCATCTTCTTCGCCATCGATGATGGCCGGCACCGTGATCTTGTCCCGCTTCGCATCGTGGCACTTCAGGCAGGATTCGCGGTCAAGCTTGGTAGCCAGCGCAGGAGAGGCGCAAAGCGCCAGCAGCGCCAGGCAGGCAAATAGTTTCTTCAGCATGGAAATACCCATCGGGCAGGCAACACTTCAAAACTTCCCCGGCCGCAGCCGGGGAATGGAAAACATCAGCAGATCAGTGGGAGAGAATCCACTTGGCCAGGTTGCTGAGCGCTTTCTGGTCCTTGGTGTCGATGATCTTGTGATCCTCTTCGCTACCGTCATCAAGCTTGACCTTCTTGCCCGCAGTCATGTGCTTGATGAGCTCCTGCTCGGCATTGGCCTTGCCCTTGTATTCCTTGGCCGTCTTCTTGAGCGACGGACCCTTTTTGTTCTTTTCCGGATTGTGGCACTTGCCACACTCGTTCTGCTTGAACAGCAACTTGGCTGCATCTTCATCCACCTGAGCGGACGCGGGAACGGACAGCGCCAGACCAGCGGATGCAAAGGCAATCATCAGGGAACGGGACAGGGTAATCTGGGACATGATGTTCTCCGAACAGTTTGGGTTAAGGATAGATAACCCTAATAGATACAGGAATTATGTGTAAAAATAATTGATGAATATCAAGCCAATTTGCCCCAAGAGCCTTTATTGTTATCGATGTCATGAATACTCCTCTACGGACTGCTTCCGTCGTCCTCGTGCTGTGCCTTGCTTCTTTCGTTTGCCGCGCTGACACTTCTCAATATGTCGCGCTGAACATCAAGGGGGAAAAGACTGCACCCCAAAGCGGTCCCAAGCCGCATGCCTGCGTCTTCGATACCAGAACCAGCCTGACCTGGGAGGTCAAGACCGACGATGACGGCCTCCGCGACAAGGACTGGATCTATTCCTGGTATATCAGCATGCAACCCGAAACCGGGAAATCAACCGGTTACCAGAACAGCGGACGTTGCCATAACAAGCAGCATTGCGATACCGAAGGCTACGCCAGCATTGTCAATAAACGCGGCTTGTGCGGCTTTCGCGACTGGCGGTTGCCCACAGCGGAAGAACTTGAAAGCCTCCTGCGCACAGATCGCGAGGACATAAAAATCGATCCGCTGTATTTCCCCAATACCCCGGCCTCCTACTACTGGACCCGCGATTTCGTGCCGCTTGAAGTCGGAGGGGCCATGTTGGTCAGCTTTGAGCTGGGCATGTCATTGGTCGGCAACAGCGGCAGCGGCGCTCATATCCGTCTGGTTCGCGGCCCCGCCAAACGCTGAGCCAAGGCCATTCGCTCCTTCCTCAACCTCCTGCTCATGGCAAGCTGCCTAAGCGGGCAAGTCACGACCGCCTGGGCAGCCGATCCGACGCAGATTGCGGCGACCGTTTGCGCTGCCTGTCATGGCCTTGATGGCAACAGTACCGACCCGACCTATCCCAAACTTGCCGGCATGGATCAGGAATACCTGTTGCGCCAACTCAAGGCCTTTGCCGGTGGCAAGCGCCGCGACGAGACGATGACCGGTATCGTCAGCAGCCTTGATCCGACCGATTTTGCGGGTCTGGCCAGCTATTACGGACAGAGGAAACCACTACCAGGAAAAGTCCAGGATCCACAACTGGCCACCATCGGCAAAGGCATCTACGAGGACGGCAATACCGATAGTGGCGTACCCGCCTGCGCCGGCTGTCATCAACCGGATGGCAAGGGCAATGCGCGTTTCCCGCGCCTCGCCGGCCAGCATCAGGCTTATGTACTAAAACAACTGGCCGAATACAAGAGCGGACGACGGGCGACGGATCCCCTGATGACCACAGTGGGCAAGCGTCTATCAAGCGATGAAGTCAAGGCGCTGGCCGAATTCATTGCCGGCATGTAAAGGAGACCAGATTGATGTACATCCCTGCCGTGTTGCTTGCCATGCTTTGCAGTTCGCTTGCACTGGCCGAATCTCAATGGAATGCCAGCTTCCCGGAAAAAACCGAGGCTTTGGCCCTGAAGGGTGACGTTGCTCGCGGCGAAGCGGCGTTCGTGATTTGCCAGGGCTGTCATCGCGTCGGGGCGCTGGGGCGCGCCGACGGCAGCTATCCACGCCTTGCCGGGCAGCATGCGACGGTACTGATCAAGCAACTTGTCGATATTCGCTCCGGGCGCCGCCACAACCCGAAGATGCTGCCCTTCGCCGACCATCAGTCGCTCTCGGTGCAGGAGATCGCCGACATCGCTGCCTTCCTGCAGCAGTTGCCGGTGTCGCCCGATCAGGGACAGGGAGATGGCAAAGACCTTCTACGCGGTCGACAACTTTATGAGCGGGATTGCGCCAGCTGCCATGGCATCGATGGCATGGGAGACGCCAGCAAATTCTTTCCACGTGTTTCCGGCCAGCATTACCGCTACCTGCGGCGCGAAGGACGCATGATCCGCGACGGCAAACGGCGCAACGCCAATCCCGAGATGATCTCCGCCATCAAGAACTATAGCGATGACGAAATCGGCGCCGTCGCCGACTTTATGGCACAACTTCCGGTAAGTGCGCGCTGAGCGGCAACCATCAGTGTGGTGCCTTCTTCGGTTCCGGCGCGTTGAGTTTTGCCCGCTCGCCAAGGCCACTCGTCTCTTCCGCCTTCTTTTCCGCGATCTTGACCGCCTGAGCAATCGCATCGTACTGTTCGGTGTCCTTGGGTAGCTTCTTCAACAGGCGGCGCCAGAAATGCAGCGATTCCGCCCACTTTTCCTGCTGGTAGGCGGCAAGGCCGGCGAGTTCCAGCGCCTTGTCTTCTTCGTAGTCAATTTCCAGGGCTTCCATCGCCAGTTCCAGCGGCCGTCCAAGCAGGCTGCTGTTCTTGAGCGCCATCGCTTCGGCATACTGGGCGATGATCTTCGCGTTTTTCGGCGCCTGAGTCGTCGCCTTGCGCAGTACCTCCTCGGCATCGGCATAGCGCTCGAAGGCAATATAGGCCCGCCCCAGCGCATACCAGCCCTCCGGATCGTTGGGCGCCGATTTCAGCTTGTCTTCGAGCGCCCGGACCATCCCGTCGGCATCGTAGCTTGACTGCGCCTGCGTCAGCGCCTGTTCTTCGAGAATGCCCGGTGCACCCAAGTAAAGATACAGGCCGACGGTTGCTGCAGGCAGGCTGCCCAGTACGCCAATCAGCGTCAGGCGCCGCCCTTCCAGCGCCGACTTTTCGCGCACCCAAGGCAGAAGTACACACATGAGTGCCAATAGCACCATCACGGCAACGCCCATCCATAAGCTCATGCATCACCTCCACGACGACGCGCACCAACGGCAGACAAAAGACCGCCGCAGGCCATCAGCAAAGCGCCCCCCCACAGCCAGCCGACGAAGGGCTTGAGGTAGAACTGCACACTCCAGGCACCATTCGGCAAGGGTTCGCCCAATGCGACATAGACGTCGCCAACGAACCCATAACGGATCGCCGCCTCGGTCATCTTCATCTGCGAACTGCGGTAGATGCGTTTTTCCGGCCGCAGCGTCGCCACCCGTTGTCCGTCACGTTTCAACTCGATCGTACCGCGCATGGCCGAATAGTTCGATGCAGGCACCTCCTCCGCACCGCGGAAGGCAAACTCGTAATGACCCAGGCGGGTGTTGTCGCCGGGATTCATGGCGACCGTTTTTTCACTCTGATAAGCCGAAACCAAGCCCATACCGATGATGCCGATAGCCAGCCCGACATGGGCGCACCCCATGCCATAAGCAGACAGCGGCAATCCGCCTGTGGCACGGCGGCGGACGACCAAACCGCTAACGGTGCTCAGCATCATCCAGGCGGCCAGCACCAGCCCGAGAGCGGCTTGCCATTTCCACGCGTCGAAAGCAAAGGGCAGCGCCATGCCGAGCAGCACGGCTGCCAACGCCTGCCAACGCACCTTCCGCAGAAGCTCCGGCAGGCTTTCCTGGCCCCAGCGCATCCACGGCGCGATACCGAGCAGCAGCAGCACCGGCGCCATCATCGGCACGAACACGGCATTGAAGTAGGGCGGGCCGACGGAGATCTTGCCGAGGCTAAAGGCATCGAGCAACAAGGGGTACAAAGTGCCCAGCAGCACCGTCGCCAGCGCTGCCAGCAACAGGACATTGCCGGTCAGCAAGGCCGTTTCACGGGACACCGCGCCGAAGTCACCGGCCACCTTGACCGCACCGGCACGTTTCGCGAAAAGGATTAGCGAGCCGCCGATCAGGATGAGCAGAAAGATCAGGATGAACAGGCCGCGCAGCGGATCCTGCGCAAAGGCATGCACCGACGACAACACGCCGGAGCGAACCAGAAAGGTACCGAGCAAAGAAAGAGCGAACGCGGTGAGCGAAAGGAACACGGTCCACACCCGGAAGGCGCCGCGCTGCCCCGTAACGGCCAGCGAATGCACCAATGCCGTGCCGGCGAGCCAGGGCATCAGCGAAGCATTCTCGCTCGGATCCCAGAACCACCAGCCGCCCCAACCCAACTCGTAATAGGCCCACCAGGAGCCGATCATGATGCCGAGCGTCAGGAACACCCAGGCCATCAGCGTCCAGGGGCGCACCCAGCGCGCCCAGGCTTCGTCCAGTTTGCCGGAAATCAAGGCAGCGATGGCAAAGGCAAAGGCAACGGAAAAGCCGACGTAGCCCATGTAGAGCAGCGGCGGATGAATGATCATGCCTGGATCCTGCAACAGCGGATTAAGGTCGCTGCCGTTCGCCGGTGACGGATGCAGGCGCATGAAGGGATTTGAAGTAAACAGGATGAAGGCGAGGAAGCAGAAACTCAGCAGCCCCATGATGCCGATCACGCGGGCATACAGGTCGGCCGGTAGTTGGCGGCCACGAATAACAATGGCGGCGGTCCACCCCGCCATCAGCAGGGTCCATAACAGGAAGGAGCCCTCGTGCGAGCCCCAGGCGGCGGTGATCCGGTACTCAACAGGAAGATAGCGTGAGGAATGGTCGGCGACGTTCATCACCGAAAAATCGTTGATCAGGAAGGACCAGACGAGGGCAAGGAAACCCAACGCAACAAACAGCAACTGGCCGCTGGCGGCGCCACGGGCCATGGCCATCCATGACGAATTGTCGCGGGAAGCCCCGGCCAGGCCGAGGAACCCTTGCAGCAAAGCGAGTTGCAGGGCGATGATCAGGGCAACATGCCCGAGCTCAGGAATCATGGGAAAAGTGTCATGCGCACAAAAAGGAAGGGGCGCGGAAACCCGCGCCCCGGTAGTTCAGCTTACCAGCTTACTTGGCCGCTACTGGGGGTGCTGCTTTGGCGGCAATGGCGTCGTTCAATACCTTGATACCGGCTTGCGACTCATTGGCTGAACGGGTCAGCGATTCGCGGGCGGCACCCGGGTTGTGGAAGCCGACAGAGTTCTCAGCCGTCCACCATTCCCAGTAGATGTGCGCCTGGTCGTGATGCACCTGTGCAGCCTTGATCGCTTCTTCCGGAACGCCAGCCGTCTTGGCCTTGGCAAAAGTATCGATCAGTTGGGCCAGCCAGAATTCAGCCT
Source organism: uncultured Methyloversatilis sp. (assembly GCA_964477575.1). Lineage (GTDB taxonomy): Bacteria > Pseudomonadota > Gammaproteobacteria > Burkholderiales > Rhodocyclaceae > Sulfuricystis. The sequence continues at coordinate 16,106 of CAYZEA010000017.1, read as the reverse complement.
TGGCCAGCTTGCCGCGGGTGTAGTTCTGGATCGCATCGATCTGGTACTTGGCATTCTCTTCCGTCATCTCGCCGTGGCACTTCACGCAAGTTTCCTTGAGCATCTTGCGCGGCGACTGCTGCTGGTGATCGGTGAAGGTCTTGCCGTTCTTCTCGATCTTCTTCATGTGGCAGTCCTTGCACTCGACGCCTTCGCGCTCATGCTTGGAGCCCCAGAAGGTCTCGGCCTCAGGATGCTGCAGCTTGGACAGGGCAGCGCCGGTGACGGCGTGCTTGAAGTCCTTGAAGTTGATCTGCTGCGCAGCGGCCTTGTAGTTGAATACGTCCGCCCAGAAGAAGTGGTTGGCACGACGATCCGCCATGGTGACTGCGCCGCCGGTAGCCGTATCGATACCCGGGTTGCAGTTGTACTCGACGTGGCACTGGGCGCACATGATGTTGGAGTCAGGCTTGGAGAGCAGGCCGATGGCGCGGAAACCGTCGCGGAACTCGACTTTCTTCATCGGGTTCTTGGCGCTCTTGGCCTTGTCGTTCGGATAGGTACCCAGGCCGCGGTCAACCACCGCATTGATCAGCGCATCGCGAGCAACGCGCGGAGCGGATGAGTGCGGGTCATGACACATGAAGCAGTTCAACGCGTGGGTAATATCCTTGGCGAACTCGACCGGCTTGGAGACGCGGCTCCACTTGGCCTTCGGATCCGGGTCGCCCATGTACTTCCAGCGCAGGATGTTGTCGAAGGACTTGCAGTTCATGCAGACGGGGTTGGCCGCAGTAGCCACCTGGGGCATGAAGGCCTTCTGGTCGGTGTTGCTGGGATCCTGATCCTTGAGGATGACCTTCCACAGATCGGCCACGGCACTCTTGGCGTCGGTGATGTAGGTCCAGTCCTTCATCTGGAAGCGGCCGCCGTAGGCGCGGTCGACGATCAGGTGATCCATGGTCATGAAGATGTGGCTGCGCGGCTCGGCATGCTCCTTGGTAAAGCCGTGCGGGGCCATCAGCTTGTCGAACATCGGGGACACGCCACGCATCGTCGCCTTTTCCAGCTTGGCACCGGAATCGTAGTTCATGTTGGCAAAGGTGTTGAACTGCTCCTGGTGGCAGCTCGCGCAGGGTGCATGGTCCGTGCGGGTGCCAATCGAAGCCTGGGTAGGCGCGATCGGCTTGCCGTCCTTGGCCAAGTGCTCGTCCGCCCCGGTGTGGCAATAGGCGCAGTTCACGCTGGCGTGCTTGCTACCCATGTGAAACTCCTTGATGTCCTTGTGGCAGCTATAACAGTTCTGCACATCGACATTCTTGATCTTCGCCTCGGCCGACTTGGCGAGGTTGCCCTTCATCTGGCTGATCGTTTCCTTTTGCTGCTTGGCATAGGCCGGATCAACTTCCTTGGCTTGCGCAGCCGACATAGCAAACACTGTTGCCGTGCAAAGTGCCGCCATGCCAATGAGCCTGCTCATCATCGTGCTCGCTCCCATTTTTCTTCTCCCAGTGAATTTGTAGGGAATACCACCACTACGTGTAGGGAGTCTAGGAAGCTGTCATGCGTTATTCCTTGACACGGGTCAAGAAAAATCGGGTCAAATAAAGAACGGCAGCAGAAAACCGGTAAAGTCCTTGCTCAAGGCCACCGAGGCAATCCAACCGAATACGATAACCGCCGTCAGGCCGGCAGTCACGCGCAGTTTGGCTGGGCGCCCCGGTGTCAGCGCCAATGAACCCAGCATGATGTACGCAACGAGTCCAAGCACCTTCGCCGTCAGCCAAGCATCCACAAAGGGATATTGCCCGCTCATTACCGCCAGCGCAATCGCCACTACCAGCAGCACCGTGTCATTGACATGTGGCAGCCAGCGCAGCTTTCCGGAGAGCCGTCCCGCCAGCGCCGACTTATTAACCAGCCCCAGTTGCCAGAGTCCGCGTAGGCAGAAACCGCCAATGCTCAAGATCACGCAGGTCACATGCAGGTGTTTGAGCAACGTATAAGTCACTCGCCGCATTCCCTCAAACTATCGCCTGCATTCCCATGCCTCATCGCCAAACTCCGAATATCGATATCAGCGACCAGATCGCCCACCTGCCCCTGTTCCAGGCATTGACGCCGGACCAAATTGCCAAGATTGCCGAACAAACACGTAAAAAGATCCTGCCCAAGGGCGAGGTGCTGTTTCACAAAGGCGATATGGCGCAAGGCATCTTCCTCGTCGTCTTCGGTCAGATCAAGCTGGCTTTCCCCTCCAGTAACGGCAATGAAAAGGTGGTGGACATCATCGGCCCGCGCGCCAGCTTTGGCGAAGCCGTGATGTTCATCGACCAGCCTTACCCCGTTTTCGCGCAGGCGATTATCGATAGCCTGGTGCTGCATGTCAGCAAAGAGTGTGTGTTTTCCCTGCTGGAAACCGATCTCTCTTTCGCTAGGCAAATGTTGGCAGGATTGTCGATGCGCAACCATATCCTGGTACAGGATGTCGAAACCTATTCGCTGCATTCAAGTACCCAGCGGGTCATCGGCTACCTTCTGCAACACTGTCCGAATGGGGCGCATGGGCGATGCGAAGGCAACGTGAACCTGACTTTGCCCATTTCGAAACAAATTATCGCCTCGCGGCTCAATCTCACCCCTGAAACTTTCTCGCGGATTCTTAATGAGCTTAGCGCTGCCTGCCTGATTCGCGTTCAAGGCCGACAAATTACGATCCCCGACATCAAACAATTGCGGGAACACGGTCTTTGAAGCGCCGGTATGCCCGCACAATCTGCAGCAGATTGAATGCCAGCCAGCCACAATCCAGCACCAGCAGCATCCCGGCCGGCCGCGCCAGCACCGGCAGCCAGACGGCCGAGAGCAGCACGATCAAGGTGACGAGATGCACCCGGAACTGGGCGCGCATCTGCGACTCGGCCAGCATCTGGTTCATGGTGGGTGGCAGGGCCTGCATGCCATAGTGGCGTTGCAACTGTAGCCAGTTGATGAAGGGCATGATCTTGTAAAGCATGCCGTTGATGACACTGAAGAACACGCCAAACAAGGCCAGCACGCCCAGCCAGACAGTGATCCGCTCATCCTCCCAAAACAGGGGCATCAAGGCCGACAGCAGCAGGAGCAGCAGCGACAGCATCGCCAGCCGAAAAAACAGGAAGGAGGTATCACTCACCTTGCGACGCCGTCGGACATGCAGGTGAAGGGTCATGGCCCCATAACTCGCCGCTACAGCGACGCCGGATAACAACACGATCGACCGCAGCGGTTCGGAAAAATCGGGAAACAGCGCCGACCACATACCTACGACGGCCACCATCGCCCACGGCATGCCCCGGGAAAACCAGGCCGGATAGGCGGGAGTCAACTGAAACATCGGTACGACGAAATAAGACACGCCCGCGAGCAGGATCAAGGCCCAGCCGCCCAGTCCCCAGGCGGCATGCACGTCCGCCAGCGGCGGCAGCGGCAACAGCAGGCCTTTCGCAAGGCCGGTGGCAAGCGTCACCCCTGTTGCCAGGGTTATCAGGAGCGCCGCAATGGCAATGCGCAAGGCAATAATCGTCGCCCCCTGCGCGGGTGTGCGCCACACCGCCAAACCGACCACGCCGATAAAGAGACCCAGTCCGACCACAAAGGTATGCCCCGCCGCCATGAAAAAGCCAGGGCGCTGTGCCAGAAACGCCGCCACCAGCAAGCCGGCAGCGACCAGCAACAGCGGATGGATCAGCGCCGCCAGCCAGTACGGGCGCCAGATGTTGCCGCCTGCGGCCACCGGAATGAATTGCAGCAGGGCGCCGCACATCGCCTGCAACATGAATCCCACCACAAACAGATGGACCAGCGCCAGCGTGCCGGGCGCCCAGCGTGATGCCAGCAGGGCATCTCCCTGTACCAGCAGCAGCAGACCGGCCGCGATGCCGAACCAGGGTGCCGTCAGGAAGAACCGGTAGGGTACCGATATCGGCGGTGCCTGCTCGAAAGAAAGGTTCGGATGCACGCGGAAACGGCCTCCGAATTAGGCGTGGCGGATGCGAATCTCGTGCGTACCGTCTTCGCGCATCGCCTCTTGCCAGACAAACCCATTTTTGCGCAGGATATTGAACAGCGGGACGGGATGGCAATAAATCAGCAGCAACAATTCCTTGCCCCGTGGCAGAACATCCAGCGCTGCCAGGGTTTTTTCTAGGGGCTCGGGCGGCTGCATGTCGCGGCCGTCGACCAGCAGATCAGCCGGTTTGTCTAGGCCATCTGGCATGCCAGATCAATCCTGTCTTGCAGTTGCTGCCCCAGGACGGCCTGCTGGGGCGCCAGACTGCGGTCGCACATCGGATAGAGAATGCTTTCTTCCTTCATGTTGTGCTGCTGCATCATGATCAGGAGGGTTTCCGCCGCCCCGCCGAATCCTTCGCGATCCTGCACCGCCAGTGCCGTCTGCATCTGGCCGATCAACTCGCGCATCTGTGCATGTTCGAGGCGCATCATCTGCGTGGGGCCAAGCGTCATGCCGGTCTCTGCCTCGAAGGCCGGAAACAGCAATTCTTCTTCAGTGCGGAAATGGCATTCGATCTCGGTTTGAAAGCGCATCACGCTTTCCTTGGCACGGGGCCAGTCGCCCCCGAGCGCCTCGGCTTCCGCATCGGCAAACAAATCATCGCAATGCTTGTGGTGATGCTGGAGCGGATCAGTCAGTGCAGCCATCTTGAAAAACCATTTAATGTCAGGAGACCTGATTCTCGACCCCTTTGCATTCAGGAACCTTGACTGCAATCAACCTTTGACGATACCGACCTCAAGATGGGAAAACCAGTCGATAAAACGACGCACCTGATCGCCCCGATAGATGGCGCCGTGCTGCGGACACATCATCTCGATATCGAGCTGGCTGACGCGCTGACACCAGTCGCGTTTGGCCCTGTCTGATCCCATCCAACGACGATGAAAGACTTCGGCATGACGAATGTGACGATCAAAATCTTCGACGAACAACTCGTCTTCGCCCGGCGGCAGCAAGGCAGTCCCAACATCACCGGAGAACAGGATCTTGGCCTTGGGATCATAGAGGTGGAAATTGCCCGAGGAGTGCAGATAGTGGGCAGGGATCACCTGCAGGCGCTGGCTGCCGATGATAATGTCCATGCCGCCATCCGGGATGGAAATGAAGGTTTCCTTGTTGCCGCCGAAGTGAGGCACGAAGCTCGCCCATAGCCAGCTAATATAGCACTTCACCTGCGGGTTGAACTCCAGCCACAGGGCCAGCGAGGAAATGATGTCTGGGTCCTGATGGCTGGCGAACAGCTTGGTGATCTTGCGCGGATCAAACTCGGTCGACAGGGCCGAAAACACAGAGGGGAACACCTCGTTGCCACCCGGATCGAGCAGCAGCGAATCGTCATTATCGATCACCAGATATTCGTTGCTGTCGATCAGATAATCGGGGCGACTGGGATCGCGCACCAGTGCAATCCACTTATGCTGACCATCTTCGTATATGACGCGGGCGGTTTTCATAGGCTGGCATCCTGTTGCTTGGTGAGGCTTTCGAGAGAACGCTGAATCTCGCCGATAGTGCGCTCGAAATCGCTCGAGACCTGCATCAGCGATGTGGAAAATGCGCCGCCATATGCGGCCTCGATTTTGGCGGAACGCGCTAACACGCTGCCCAGTTCAACCAGTTGGGCCGTATCGGCAATCATCTGCGACAAACGACGATTAAGCGCGGCGATCTGCTCGCGATTGCGGGCAAAGGCCAGATTGTGGCGCGTGCGCATGAATTCATCGATCAGGTTGCGACCCACGCCAGTCGATTCCTTGCGTGCTCGCTCCAGCACGCGATTGAGGCGTGCCTGCTTGACCAGTGCCGTCACCGTGGTGACACTGCCGTAGGTCATCTCGCGCAACTGGCTCATCTGTTTTTGCAGGTCCATTGCAAAACGGCGTAGTTCGTTGGAGAGTACACCAAACCCCAGCGCCGTCTGGCCGGCGCGCTTGGCGAGGAAGATGGCATTCATTGCCATCAGGTTAATCTTGAAGGCCGTCGCCACCACCCGCTTGATTTCTTCGTTGGTGCGCACAATGCGTCGTAGTTCGCGACCGGTATCTTGGGTAACCACTGCCATGAAATTTTTCCGCAATCAGGAGGTCGACACTTCAGGCGGCGGGGCAAGTGTATTGCCCTTACTGAAGCGATAGTCGTTAAAGATATGCTCGGCGGTCAGCAGGGCATAGTTGCCATCCGGCAAGCGTTCCGTCGTGTCCTTGAGCCGATACGTATAGTGGCCGCAGGTCCACAGATCAAAGTTGCGCATATGGGTGCAGAGGCAGGTCTTGCCCCACACCTTGACCTTCTTTTCCGTGGGATGAGCCGCGACTTCACGGTTGTAGGCATCGATATATTGGCAATGGCCATTGGCATCGAGGATGTAGCCATACGCTTCGCAGTTGGGACGGATGCCATCGCCGATCGCCGGGCTGCCCTTTAGCATGCGCATCGGATAGCCAGTCGGCGAAATGCCGTTCACCTCGATATCATCCTCACTGGCCTTGAAGTACTCCTGCTTGACGTCATCCGGCAGGCCGCACTCCTTCGCCACCGTAAAGCGTGTGGCCACTTGAACCGCTGCAGCGCCTTGCTCAAGGAAAGTCGTGGCGTCGCCACCGGTGAAGATGCCGCCAGCCGGAATCAACGGAATATCAAGTTTCTCGGCTGTCAGCCAGGCCTGGATTTCCGCCACAATGGTGGCTAGATTATATTCGGCCCAGTCCATGCCAAAGCCGAGATGCCCACCCGCGAGGGGGCCTTCGACAACCACGTAATCGGGCAGACGATTGGTCCGCGCACTTTTCTTGATGAACAACTGCAGGGCGCGCAAGCTGGAGACGATGATACCCAGTTGCGCATCGCGAAAGCGCGGGTGATCCTCGATCAGCGCGAAAGAGCCGAGATGTAGGCCCGCTGCCAGGGTAATGCCGTCAATGCCGGCATCGAGTGCCGAACGCAGTCGCACGCGCAGCGTTTCCTTCGGCGCGTTCATCGTCAGCTTTTCCATGCAGTTGATGAGGATCATGCCGTCGCCACGCTTGGCCTCCATGGTGTGACGGACATGCGCCTCGGTCGCTTCGGCCAGCAGCGCAAGATCGAATTGCACGTCCGACTTGTCGGCATTTGCGACGTTGTACTTGTAGAGCTTGAGCTTGTCCTTGACGTATTTGGTGTTGTAGCGTCGATCGGAGATCGTCGGCACCATCGCGTCGGAAATATGGCCCACGCCACCGAGGCGGGCGGCCACGAGAGCCAGTTCAGCCGTGGAAATATCCACGCCCATGCCGCCGATCATGATCGGCACCAACTCGTGGTGCCCTAGCCGGAGGCGGAAATCATCCACACATTTCATTATCGAATTCTTTGGCGCTTGCGCCTGACTCCTCCGGCTACAATAGTCTCATGCGACCTAAGTGATAGGTCGCCATGATAGCCGAACGGCCAAGCGCCGTCCCGCCAGCGTCGACTTTTTATTGCTAGCCCCCTACGCTTCCAGTACGTAGCTGCCAGGCGCATCGCCCAAAGCCGGATAGACCTTGTTGAACGCCGGCTGCGGCTTGCCCAAATCGCCGGATTGCGGCTTGAGCCAGCACATCCAGTCTTCCCACCAACTGCCGGCATGGTGTTCGGCACGCTCGCGCCAATCCTCCGCCGTATCATGGCGCTCAGCGCTACCCACCCAGTATTCGCGCTTGGGCGGATTGACCACCGGGTTGATGATGCCGAGGATATGGCCGGAACTGGACAGCACATTGCGCTTCGGGCCGGAAACCACATTGTTGATGCGGAAGGTCTGTTCCCAGGGGGCAATGTGGTCATCCGCAGCCGCAACCGCATAGGTCGGCTGGACAATCCGGGAGAGGTCGAGCGGATGGCCGGCCACTTCCAGCGCATCTTTCTTGATCAGCTTGTTGTCCAGATAGAGGTTGCGCAGGTACCAGGTGTGCATCTTCGCCGGCATGCGCGTCGTATCCATGTTCCAGAACAGGACGTCGAACGGGGGCGGCTCCTCGCCGTACAAATAGCCATGCACGACGTAGTGCCAGATCAGGCTGTTGGATCGCAGCAGGCGGAAGGCCGCCGCCATTTCCTTGCCATCCAGATAGCCCTTTTCCGCCATCTTTTTCGCCAGATAGTTGAAACTGCCCTCGTCGAGGAAGACTTCGATATCGCCCGGCTTGTGATAATCGACCAGCGTCGTGAAGAAGGTTGCGCTGGCAACGGGCACATCCTTCTCGGCGTATTCGCGATTGGCCCAAGCCATGTAGCTCGCCAGCGCCGCGCCGCCGATGCAGTAGCCGACCGCATGCACCTTCGGGCTCTTGGCAATGCTGCGCACGGCCTCGACCGCCGCCCCGATGCCCTCGGTCAGATAGTCATCGAAGCCGATCTCGGCCATCGAGGCATCCGGATTCTTCCAGCTGGTGATGTAAACATCGAAGCCTTGGTCAACCAGAAACTTCACCAGGCTCTTCTTCGGCACCAGATCGAGGATGTAGAACTTGTTGATCCACGGGGTAACGATCAGGATCGGTGTGCGATAGGTTTCGCTGGCCGTCGGGGTGTAGTGAATGACTTCCAGCAAACGGTTCTGCAGCACCACCTTGCCAGGCGTCGCCGCCAGATTGACGCCCACCTTAAAATCGTCGGGGCGCGTCATGCGGATGTTACCGGCCTGGATGTCGGCCATCATGTTGCGCAGACCACGCATCAGACTGTCGCCATTGGTTTCGGCCGCCTTGCGCATCGCCACCGGATTGGTCAGCAGGAAGTTGGTCGGCGCCATGGCGTTGAGCCATTTCCGCCACCAGAAGGCGGCACGCCGCTTGTCGCGACTTGATAGGCCCGGCGTGTGATACAGCATGTCCTGTATGTGGTGGGTAAAGGTCAAGTACCACTCCTTCGTGATGTCCCAACTCGCCGATTCCGACCAGACCGGATCAGCGAAGCGTGTGTCATCCGGGTTTGGCTTTTCGACATCCTCGCTTAGCAAGCCAAACATGCGCTGCCAGGAATGCCACTGCAGAGCCATCATGCGCGCGGAAAAATCCGCCGCCGCTTCCGCCATTTCCTGTGGATGCGACAGCCACGCCATTTGCGCATGCATCAAGGGGACCGCGACGCCGAGCGGGTCGACATGAGCCTCGATTGCCTCGTGCATGGCACGCATCGTTTTGTGGGGTGCGACGGCACGCAACTCTTTTCCAGCAACCATTTTCCACTCTCCTTGGCGCAGTCATGGCTGCACCATCTATTGATCTTCGAGCACCATCACCATACGCCGAATCATGCCCGAGGAATGCGTTATGATTGTGACTATTCACGCATTCTGCGTGTTGATCTGCATCAATCGTCGCGCACGCTCACAAACGCGACGATTCACTAGTAGGAGGAAGCCATGTTCAAGCATATCCTCGTTCCGACCGACGGCTCCGCACTGTCCTCTGACACGATCAGCAAAGCCGTCGAGTTTGCCCGTGAAGCCGGTGCCCGCATCACCTTCTTTTATGCCAAACCGGAATATCCGGTCAGCTTTTATGGTGAAGGGGCTCTGATCGACCCCACCACCCCGGAGAAATTTGCCGAACTGGCTGATGAGCAGGCTCAGACACTCCTCTCAGCGGCCGAGTCTCAGGCCAAAGCACGCGAGGTACCGAGTGCCCGAATGGCCGTTACCAGCGACGTACCTTACGAAGCCATCATCGCTGCGGCGGCACAGGCGGGCTGTGACCTGATTTTTATGGCTTCCCACGGGCGTCGCGGCATCAGCGGCCTGCTGCTCGGCTCGGAAACCCAGAAGGTGCTCACGCACTCGACGATTCCGGTTCTCGTTTATCGGTAAGCAGGCTATGCTGAACCGCGCCCTAGCCATCATCCATGACGAGCACCGCGCCTTGAGCGCCGTGCTGCATGGGCTGCGCTTCCTGGTTCGGGACATGAGAGAAAAGCATGTCGCTCCAGATTTCAAGCTATTGTGGTCCATGATTTACTATATGGACGCATTCTCTGAGCGCCTGCACAACCCGCGCGAAGATGCCTACTTGTTTTCGGCACTCAAGTCCCGCACGCACGAGGCCGACGAGGTCATCGCCACGCTGGAGCGCCAGCATGTTGAAAGCGGTGAGCATGTGCGCCAACTGGAGTTCAGCTTAGGTCAAATGGAGGCTGGCATCCCTGGAGCGCTTGAAGCATTTTCAGCGGCTGCCGACCGCCTCACGGATGAAGCCTGGGATCATATGAGCCTCGAAGAAAAGGTGGTGATTCCGCTCGCCAAAAAATATCTGACGACGGAAGACTGGATCACCATTGGCGAAGCCTTCAGCGAAAACGGTGACCCCCGCTTCGGGCCAAAACCGGATCATGAGTTCCGCGATCTCTTCAGCCGTATCGTAAATCTGGCGCCCCCGCCTATCGGTGTGGGGCCAGCACACGACCGAACCAACTAATCCCTTTAAGAAAAAAGGCGATCACCCGTAAGTGATCGCCTTTTTTCGTGAAGCGGAGTACTTACTTGCCAGCTGCGCTCTTGGCGTCTTCTTCCATCTTTTTCTTGATGTAAGCGTACATATAGACCACAAAAACAGTTGCTCCCACGATGGTCACAACGCTCAGCCAGCCAATGTCAGAACCAAACAGCAATTTCCAGGCGTCCATCTTCGTTTCTCCCCTAGTTGATAAACAGACTACGACCGCGGCTTGGCGGAATCTCCTCCACCGATCACCGTTTCCTGAGCGGCAGGCAGCATGACACTACCCATGATCCGCCATGTTTTTGCTTCATCCTCGACCAGCACCAGCCAATGGCCGGATGCCGGCAACAGCATCTCACCACGGTATACATCACCGCTGCGCTTCAACAAGACTTGCTGATCCATGCCTGCCCGCGTCGGGTGTGACAGAGTGACATTCAGGGCAGGCGGCTGATCGAAGCGCTCCGTTGCGTTGAGGCGAATCTGCATCGCCTCACGGGTCAACATGATTCCTGCCTTGATACCCAGACTTTCGGCCTGTTGGCTCCTGGCAATGGTTTCGCCGGCAGCCAGACCCTTCTTGTAGTAATCCTCGGTCACCAACCCGTCGCTGCTGGTAACCGCCAACCAAGCCGTCACCAGCCCGGCAATGATGACGATAAACGGCCCTGCCATCAGCAGCCACGGCCATGGCTCCCGATACCACGGGTTTGCAGACTGTTTGCCGATCATGGTTGTTGCGGTCATTTGTTTCTCTTTCATGGCATCAGGAAAGTGGCTTTTTCATGCACGGCCAGATTCGGGTTGTTTTCCGCCTTGACGTCAAAGAAGATCGTATGCGACCCCTTCTTGGCAGCTTCGGACGGCACACGGACGGCAACGGTGAAACTCTTCGATGCGGCTGGCGTAACCTCCACTTCGGTTTCGCCTTCCATCTTGATGTTCTCAAGACCACTGACCGTGACCACATAGCGGTGGGCCTGCTCCGTGACGTTCATGACCTGCAGGCGATAAACGTTCTCGATCAGACCACCCTCGACTTCACGCGCCAGAATGGCACGGTCGCGGATGACATTCACCCGCAGGTCGGCCTTGTTGGCCAGTCCCCATATCAGGGCCAACGTAATGCCCACCAGAATCACGCTATAGATGATGATGCGCGGACGAACGATATGGCCAACAATGTCGCGCCAGCCCCAGTGTTGAGCCAAGGCATTTTCGGTGGTGTATCGAATCAGTCCCTTTGGATAATTCATTTGCGCCATCACATCATCGCAAACATCAATACAGGCGGCGCAACCGATACACTCGTATTGCATACCATTACGAATGTCGATGCCGGTCGGACAAACCTGTACGCACAGGCTGCAATCGATGCAATCTCCCTTGCCAACATTCTTTGGATCAACACCTTTTTTGCGCTGACCGCGTGGCTCGCCACGCTCAGGATCGTAGGTGATCACCAGCGTATCCGGGTCGAACATAACACCCTGGAATCGAGCATAAGGACACATGTACAGACACACCTGCTCGCGCAAATGTCCCGCAAAAGCATAGGTAAACGCGCTGTAGAAGAAAATCCAGAAGGTTTCCCAAGGGCCTAGATTCCAGGACCAAAAAGAAGCCCATAGTTCCTCGGTCGGCGTGAAGTAGGCGACCAAGGTAAAACCCGTCCAGAGCGACAACAAGGCCCACGCACCATACTTCATGGTCCGCAAGCGCATCTTGCGGGCATCATTCGGCGCCTTGTCCAACTTAATGCGGGCATTGCGCCCACCATCAATCTTGGCTTCGATCCAGAGGAAGATTTCGGTATAGACCGTCTGCGGGCAGGTATAACCGCACCATAAACGGCCGGCCACTGCGGTAAACAGGAACAGCGCGTACGCTGAAATGATCAGAATGATGGCCAAGTAAAACACATCCTGCGGCCAGAGTACCAGACCAAAAATATAAAACTTGCGATGCACGAGATCAAAGAGGACCGCTTGGCGATCATTCCATTGCAGCCATGGCAAGCCGTAGTACAACGCTTGTGTGAACCAGACAAAGAACCAGCGCCAGCTGGAAAAAATACCAGTGACCGTGCGCGGATGAATCTTGACTCGGGATTTATAGAGGGTGATGACCTCTTCCGAACCAGATTTGGTATCGGATTTCGGGGATTGGCTCATTGTCTGGACTTCTTCAAGGGTTATTTGTCTTCTTATCTGACAAAACGTTCGATCTTACGTGTGACGGACAATCCCCTGTTACTGTCCACTAAATCCCACCTGAATCGCTGCTGCGAGTCCCCCACAGGCGGTAAAGCCTCCCGATCCACCAGGGATCGGGAGCTTGATACGCAATAAATTACTTCTGCTCAGCAGCCGGTGCGGCTTCAGCGGCTGGCGCTGCAGCAGCTACCGGTGCAGCAGCCTCGGGCTGGACACCACCACCGAGACCCCAAACATAGGCGGTCAGCAGATGCACCTTGGCTTCACCGAGGAACTCACCGAACGCAGGCATCTGGTTAGTCATACCCTTGGTGACGATCTCGACCTGCTTGGCCTCGGACGATCCGTGCAGCCAGACCTTGTCGGTCAGGTTCGGATAGCCAGCGGCTTGCAGGCCCTTGCCATCTGCCTGGTGACAAGCGGCACATGCCTGCGGGAACAGTTCGCCACCACGTTGGGCACGCGCCGAATCAGACGTCAGCCCCGACAGGGAACGAACATAATGCACCACATCCTTGACCTGCTCGGCATCCATATCCGGCTTGACGCCCTTCGGCGTCATGATGCCCATACGGCCACCGGTGATGGTTTCCTTGATTTTCTCGGGCGTACCGCCCCAGAGCCAATCACCATCCTTCAGATTCGGGAAGCTGATCGCACCGCCGGCGTCACCGCCGTGGCACTGCGCACAGTAGGTCTGGAACAGGCGACTACCCATTTCCTTGGCTTCCTGGTTCTTCGCCACCGTCATCACGTCCTGCTTGAGGAACTGGTTGAACTTGGGACCATACTGCGCTTCAGCGGCCTTCATCTCGGCATCGTACTGACCGCGCATGGTCCAGCCAAAGCTACCGGTCATGTTGCCAAGGCCAGGGTAAAGAGCCAGATAAACCAGCGCAAACAGTACCGTAATGTAATACATCCAGCGCCACCAGTTCGGCAACGGGTTGCTGTATTCCTCCAGCGTCTCGTCCCATTTGTGACCGGTCACATCACCCGGTGTGTACTTGACAGACCCCTGTATCCACAGGAACCACGCGCAAAACAAGATACTGACGGTAACCAGAACGATGACGTACATGTTCCAGAAGCCGCTGACGAAATCGCTCGTTATATTGAAATCCATTACGAATTCCTTTCTTTATGCTGAATGACCCGCGTTGCCACCGCGCGTAGCTTGTTCTTCATCATCAACCGCTAGCGCCGCTGCCTCATCGAAAGCACGTTTGCGCTTGCCGGAGTAGGCCCACACCACGATGCTGATAAAAGCCACGAAGGACAGCACCGTGGCGATAGAACGCAGGTCGTTGATATCCATGACGCTGAATGTACCTTAACGGGTCTGCTTGAGCGCCAGGCCAAGACCTTGCAGATAGGCAACCACCGCATCCAACTCGGTCTTGCCTTCAAGCGCCTTGGGCGCATCTGCAATTTCTTGATCCGTGTAGCCCTTCAGGCTGGAACCAAAGACCATGTTCAGCGCCGACATTTTGGCACCGATGGCAGGGTCATTGAGCGGACGATCCAGCCAGTAGTAGGCCGGCATGTTCGACTCGGGAACCACGTCACGCGGATTCAGCAGGTGGATCTTGTGCCACTGATCGGAATAACGGCCGCCGACGCGGGCCAAATCCGGGCCGGTACGCTTGGAACCCCACTGGAACGGGTGATCATAGACGAACTCACCCGCCACCGAGTAGTGACCATAGCGCTCGGTCTCGGCGCGGAAGGGACGAATCATCTGCGAATGGCAGTTGTAGCAACCTTCGCGGATGTAGATGTCCCGGCCGGCGAGGCGCAATGCATCGTAGGGCTTAACCGTTTCATTCACCGGCGTCGTGGTCGACTTCTGGAAGAACAGCGGTACGATTTCCACCAGGCCGCCCCAGATGACCGCAAACAGGGTCATGACGATCAGTAGGGTATTACTTGATTCAACTTTTTCTTGCGTCAACATGATGCTTAGTCTCCCTTGCGATCAGTGAGCGTGAGCGGGTTCGAGGACTTTGGCGTCATCGACCGCACGGCCACTACCGATTGTCTTGAACATGTTGTAGGCCATCAGCAGCATACCGATCAGGAACAGCAGACCGCCAACGACGCGGATGGTCCAGAACGGATAGGAAGCCTTGACCGACTCAACGAACGCGTAAGTCAGCGTGCCGTCGGCGTTGGTCGCACGCCACATCAGGCCTTGCATCACGCCGGAGATCCACAATGCGGCAATGTAGAGCACAGTGCCGAGCGTCGCCAGCCAGAAATGCACGTTGATCAGCTTGGTCGAATACATCTCGGTCTTGCCGAACAGGCGCGGCAGCAGATAGTAGATCGAGCCGACAGAGATCATGGCGACCCAACCGAGGGCGCCGGAGTGCACGTGACCAACGGTCCAGTCGGTGTAGTGCGACAGCGCATTCACCGTCTTGATCGACATCATCGGGCCTTCGAACGTGGACATACCGTAGAAGGACAACGAAGTGATCATGAACTTCAGAACCGGATCGTCACGCAGTTTGTGCCATGCGCCCGACAGGGTCATGATGCCGTTGATCATGCCACCCCAGCTCGGTGCCAGCAGAATCAGCGAGAAGATCATGCCGATGGACGAGGTCCAGTCAGGCAGCGCGGTGTAGTGCAGGTGGTGCGGACCGGCCCACATGTAGGTGAAGATCAGTGCCCAGAAGTGCACCACCGACAAACGGTAGGAATACACCGGACGACCAGCCTGCTTCGGCACGAAGTAGTACATCATGCCGAGGAAGCCTGCGGTCAGGAAGAAGCCGACAGCGTTATGACCATACCACCACTGCATCATCGCATCCTGCACGCCGGCGTAGGCCGAGTAGGACTTGAACATATTGACCGGGATGGCGGCGCTGTTACCCAGGTGCAGCAGGGCGACGGCGATGATCATCGAGCCGAAGAACCAGTTGGACACATAGATGTGCTTGGTCTTGCGGATGCCGATGGTGCCGAAGAACACAATCGCGTAGGAGACCCAGACGACGGTGATCAGCAGGTCGATCGGCCACTCAAGCTCGGCGTATTCCTTGCCGGAGGTAATACCCAGCGGCAGGGAGAGTGCGGCAAGGACGATGACAACCTGCCAAGCCCAGAAGGTGAAGGCAGCCAGGCCCGGCGCGAACAGCGTCGTGTGGTTGGTCCGCTGGACCGAGTAGTAGGAGGTGGCGAACAACGCGCAACCGCCGAAAGCGAAAATTACCGCGTTAGTGTGCAGCGGCCGGAGCCTTCCGTACGACAGAAACTCGATGACGTTCAGTTCAGGCCAGACCAATTGGGCGGCAATGATAACGCCGACCAACATGCCGACAATGCCCCAAATTACGGTCATCACGGCGAACTGGCGCACGACTTTGTAGTTGTAAGTCGCTTGCGATT
>CAYZEA010000016.1:0-83115 GCA_964477575.1 uncultured Methyloversatilis sp. | reverse complement strand
TCGGCGTGGTCGGCGTGGTCGGCGTGGTCGGCGTGGTCGGCGTGGTCGGCGTGGTAATCCCGCCTCCAATAGGAGTTACCACATCCAGGGGTGGCCGGGGCGGTTCAATATCCGGCCTCTGTTGTTGCGGATCAAAAGCAACCTCTGCTGCAGGTAAGGGCTGCGATATTGGCGGCACGGGATCCTGAATACCGTTGCTATTGATCATCTGTGAAGGAACTTGTTGACCACCATCCGGATCCTCGGATCGAATGCCACTTCCATCGGGCAAACCCGCTCCATCATCTTGCCTCACAAAAATCCCATCGTCATACTGGCGCGAATCAACCTGAATGTTTTCGTTCCCGGAATCCGCGACTGGTTCCTGGCTCCCAACAGTTTCACCGGATGATGTTTCCTGCTTTAAAGCATCTTCACGACTCAACACAGTTAAATCGTCAAGAATCTGAAGTTCTTGCTCAGTGTTGTTCAAGTGTTGATTGTTGGTTTCGTTTGCCATTCCAGTATCCCCCACGCAGACGCAATTTTCTGACTATCGACGCCATAATAGCTTTACGCATGAACCGGTTGTATCCAGCCAGTGGTTATAGTTGCTAGCAAGTTCAATCTTGATAGACAGTCAAGCTTGGGGGGGGGATTACCCAGGGGGCAGAGAAGAAACCCCACATTGATGCGTTGCGCTACCCTAAAAAGCAGGTCGATGTAACCCTCGACTGGATCCTTCAGATTCTGAAGTGAGTAAAGCGGTTCAGGGTTTCCATGGCGGCATGTTCTTGATCGCCCCGCCAACATGGATCGGGCGCGGCAGCCGATAGTCGCCGGGGAAATCTTGCGAACCGGCGAATTGATAATAGCTGTCGTGGATGAGGGTTTTGTCCTTGATCAACGGCCAGACCAGATCCTTCAGGAAGGCCTGATCGCTGAAGCGGTTATTGAAGTATTTAGGGTGGCCGAGAATCATCTCGCGCAGGTTGGGCAGCACGCCCGCCATGCCGCCCCACATGCCGGCCAGGATTAGTTCCATGTGATAAACGTGATCGCGCATGATGTGAAAGGGCTGGCCCGAACGGGTCCATGCCTCGACTGCGAGCAATTCCTGGGCGTTGAGGCGGGAATCGGCATCCCGGCAGATAAACCAGTCGACGTTGGGGTCGTCCGAGGCAAGAAACCGCCACATCGGCCGGATCGTTTGCAGCAACGGGTCGTCCACCATGATGATCTCGGCACCATGGCGCTTGATCTCTTCCAGGGCATCCGCAGGGACACTACGGTCGCAATAAAAGCGTATGCGCCAGCCGTAATAGAGGTTGGGTGCGATACGCGCATTAACGATGGCGCCATGGACATAAGTGGGATCGCTGCCCCAGAGCGAGAATGCAATGACGTTTCGGTGTGGCGTGGCGTAGTTGAAGGTCTTGCCGGATGGCACCAAGCGCAGATCACGAAACTCCGACTGTTTGAAGGTGGTCATCGCCTGCTTGTCCTTGAGTGCCAGCACGCGACTGCCGGCCTCGATGGCCTGATCCCGTTCGCCGGCATCGTCCAGGGCCATGACCAGGACGTTGTAAGTGGGAATGTCTTCCTGTTCGGCCAGAGAGGTACGCAAGGCATCAATGGCCTCAGGCAAGCGCCTGGCTTCACGCAGCAGGATGCCAAGCATGCGCCAACCCCGTGCGTTCTTCTTGTGGTCGCCCAACAATTGCCGATAGGCGGCCTCGGCGGCTTCAATCTGGCCGGACTCCTTGAGCGTGACCGCCCGCATGAACTGGGCATCTTCGTGTTTTGGGTTGAAGCTCAGCGCCTGTTTGAAGGCCTCGGCCGCCCGAGTTTCATCCTTAATGGCGCGCAGGGCAGCACCGAGTTGATAGCAGGCGTCGAAGTCGGCCTGGCCGGAGTCGATGACCCCTTGCCAGGCCGAGACGGCTTCAGGCCATTTCTTGTCCTTGGTCAGCTGGGTGGCGCTTGCACGGGCATTGCCCTTGGGGGAGGGCGGCGGCTGGGTGGCCGTGATCGGGGCAGACGAGGGCGAAACAGGCTCGGGGACAACTGGCTTTGTGTCCTGGCCCAGCCAGTCGCGGGTATAGCCCAGTTTTTCGAGCAGATCTCCGGCTTCAGCATCGAAAACTGACCAGGATTCTCGGTCGAAATGATTGCACCAGTCGCCCACGATGCCCTTGCGAAAATGGGATTTCTGGTTTTCCTGACCACGCTCACGCCCGCCCGCGAGTTTGGAAAAATTGCAGGCATCAATGCACGGCTGCACGGTTACGGGGCAGCTGTCCAAACCGAGAAAATCCAACAGCCGGGTCATTTCCGGAAGCGGATCGGTGTGCAGATCCTCATAGCGCACTGTGGCGCAATCCTTGGGATGGAGTTCGGCGAAGGTCAGTACCTTCTCGTAATCGTTGTGCCAGACCTTGGCGATGCGTTGGGTGTAGTCGCGCAAGGCCTCGACTTTGTCGTTGCCATACTGACGTTGCAGGTGATACCAGCCGGACACCGCTATATCACGCCCATCGCGGAAGATAAAGACGAATTTCGCTTTGGGAAACAGCACCTTGAGCCGATCCAGGGTGCGCAGATGTCCTGGGGTTTTTTCGCCAACCGCCTTGATGCCTTCTTGATCGCCATATTCGCTAAGCAAAAGGCTGGCGCCGAAGGTTTGCACGGCGCGGATGGATGGCTCCTTGAACACCGGAAAATGATCGATCTCACTGAAAACCTTCTGGTTCAATTCGCCGATGAATGCCGAATATTCGTCGAGGCCACGACGCAAGGTCGGCCACAATTTGGTGGCGAACTGGCCCTCGCCCTTGCAAACGCTTTCTGGATGCCGGTCGAACATCATTTGTAGCCAAGTGGTGCCCGATTTTTCCGTACCCGCGACGAAGAAGATCTGCTTTTGCAGGGTGCGCTGTATTTTTTCAATATAGCTATTGAAAGATTTGTTCATGCTTTAATTCTATTGAACCTAGTTGCTCGTGAGACTATTTATTAAGTCATTGTAGTTAGTATAGTGTTGGGGCTGAATCACAAAGTCACCTTTTATCGCCTCTGGTATTTTTTTGTCAATAAGTTCGCGTGCTTGCTCGTCGGTGTTATTCCGAGTGACAGCAGAGTGATGATAACGCGCACTAGGCTCCCATTTGTAAATATAAAATATATCATCATTAGACATGCCTGCCGCACGCTTCATCATGTTTTTTGCAAACATGGCCATTTTAAGATCCGCACCCCTATCTTTAGGGTCATAACCACCTTGCTCGTACCAAATATCCTTGTTTATGCAAAGCGTCGCGGGGACATGGTTCTGTATGATTTCAATCCTATTTCTGGCAACATAGTAAATGTAATATTTTTCAGCAATAAAAACATCGTCAATCATGCTTTCAATTGAATATCTTATTCTGTGCCTAAGGCAAATATCGTCATCGTCCCATAGCAATATTTGGTTATATTTTGAATAATCTACTGTTTTATTGTATTTAGATCCTAGATCAGGTTCTCTAATTTTTGAGTTAATCATCCGTATTTCCGGATGGTTAATTGTAAAGTTGATTTGACTATTGTCATTGTAGATGACCAGTTCCTTATTGCCTGGGTAGTCCTGCTCTAGAAATGAATAGACAGATTCATTCAGTAATTCAACGGGTCTGCCGTAGGTTGGCATGCAGCATGATACGTCTGGATAATGCATGGAGTTCCCCGCGTCGTTTGCTCTGAAAGTTGTTCCAGTTGTTGTTGTGTGGTGCGATTTCACGCGCCCACCATAAGCAGCTGCCAGACTTGCCAAGCACTTTGGCCAAAATCATCTGTCGAGAAGAATCCAGCGGCCAAAAGCATACCAATTATTCCCGGTTTCGGAGTGATTAACCAAGCGGCTAAATCCCATTACCGAGAGGGTCTCGTCCCGTTGTTGGTGCGATGCAGAGTGTTTTGGAGACTTCAGGTTCTATCGGGCTCTTGAGGGTGATGCGCGCGCAGGGCCTTGCAGCGCTGGCCGAAGGCTCAGGTGACGATATCACTGAAACGCTGGGCATCGCAGTAGAGGATCACGTCAGCAGGGAGTGGTATCAATCGGGCCTCAGCGGAATCGGCCTCGGGTGGCGGGCTGAATGCGCCGGGCGGGATATTGAATAGCTCTTCATCACCCGGACCCAGTTGATCGTCGGCACCATCAAACCACCGCCACGCCACGCGCTCTTAACATCGCCATCACCTGCGCCACACAATCTTCCAGTGCCTGCCCGCCCGTATCCACCACCAACTCGGGTTTGACAGGCAGCTCATAAGGCGAAGAAATCCCCGTGAATTCTTTCACCTCGCCCGCCCGGGCACGGGCGTACAAACCCTTCACATCGCGGCTTTCGCATACCTCCAGCGGTGCAGCGCAATAAATCTCGATAAAGTCGCCATGCGGAAACAGGCTGCGCGCCCGCTCGCGATCGGCGCGAAAGGGCGATATGAAGGCCGTCATGGCGATCACCCCGGCCTCCATCATCAATTTGGCCGATTCGGCAATGCGGCGAATGTTCTCGCGCCGGTCGTCAATAGAGAACCCGAGGTTGCTGCACAAACCATGGCGCACGTTGTCGCCATCCAAGACAAAGGTGCGACAGCCGAACTCGTGCAATTTTTCTTCGACCGCATGCGCCAGTGTACTCTTGCCAGATCCGGAAAGACCGGTAAACCAGATCACCGCCGCACGATGACCGTTTAAGGCCTCGCGCCGCTGACGTGTGACGGTGGCGTGGTGCCAAACGGTATTGCAGCTTTGGGTGTTCATGCAATCCCCTTGCAAAAGTCGGCGCTGGCAAAACGGCAATCCTTATCCATGATCAAGGCAACTTGCCAAAATACCTTCGCAGACATCATCAAAAAGAATATCAAGCCCATGTAATAGCTACTTACCCATTTCGGCCACTTCGCCGAATCACCCGCACCATGCGCCTTTCCAACGATCAAGTTACTTTGCGGCATCAAAGTCCGGGGCTAACACGACCGCGACCGACGACCCTTTCAGCTAGTCTCGCCCCGCTTAGCGCTCGCGAAATGACCGGGCCAATGTATCCGCCAACGGCTTGAATAAATATGCCAACAACGACTTCTCGCCAGTTACGATATCTGCCTCGAGGCTCATGCCTGGTTGTACCAAATATCTGCCAGGCTCGGTACCGGCATATGACTGGGTCAGAGTTACCCACCCCCTGTAATACACATTGTTGGTTTGCGGATCGACAATACTGGTAGCCGATACGCGTTTCAAGATACCGGGCACATAGCCGTAGCGGGTGTATTCATAACTTGATATGCGCAGATTGACATCTTGCCCCGCTCTGACATGCCCGGCATCGCGTGATCCGATACGCACCTCAGCTTCGAGCGTGGCATCGTCAGGGACAACCTGCATCAATACCGCCCCTGGCAGGACGACCTGGCCGACAGTCTGTACCTTGAGATCTTGAATCAGGCCGGCATGCGGTGCCCGAACGATGAGTCGTTCCACTCTGGTCTTGAGTCGCTGCAGACTTTCTTCGACCTCAGCCATTTCAGCCCTTACGGCGCCCATTTCGTTCAGCGCATCGCGCTGCAACTGATTGAGTGTGTCGACTTGCCTGCTTTGGGTCTCGGCAAGCTCCTGGCGACTGCGCGCAACATCTTCCCTGATGCGATCAACCTCGCCCGCAGCAGTTACGTGGGCTCGCCGGGTTTCTAATAGGATCGTGCGATTAACCAAGCGTTTGGCAGCAAGATCTTCGCGCATACCGGTCATTTCCTCGGTAAGCCGCTGATGCTTTTCTGCCGTCACAAGGGATTGTTCCAACTGACCAATCCGGTTTTTGCGCTGCTCGATCTGGCGACCGAGTACCGAGAGTGTTGAGTTCATTGCCGCCACCTGCATGCGATGAACATCCATCTGATCTGCCAGAAGATCTTTATGGACTTCATCGACTACCGGCCATTCTGGCTTACGTCTTTCTGCGAAGGCAGCCAAGCGCTCTGCCCGCAACTGCAGCGCCACCTTGCGCGACTCCCTTTGGCGCAACTCCGCAATTGCTTGGCTGCCGTCCAGTTCAAGCAGTACCTGGCCTTCTGATACCTTCATGCGTTCATCGACATGAATTTCCGCCACAATGCCGCCATCAATGTGCTGGACCACCTTGACCTTGCTCAAAGGAATAATCTCGCCGGGCGCCACCGCGACTTCCTTGATCCGGGTCGTTCCCGCCCAGACCATGAACACCAATGTGGTCGCCAAGGTAATCAGCAGCATCGGGCGCACAAACATGGGCAATGTTTCTTCCTCGATCAGGGCTGTTTCTGTCAGCAGTCTGCGCTCGCGCGATCCGAGACGAGGCTTGCCGGCCGTACCAGGCCGGGCTACCGAAGATTTTTTCTTGGGCCAAAGTTTCATGCTTTTATTCCTGCCATGATTTTCTGTTTAATATCGTCATAAGGGCCATTGGCAACTATGCCGCCACGATCTATATAGATGACCCGGTCGGCCAAACGCATGTGCCCTGGCCGATGCGAAGTCATTAGAACGGTTGCATGCTGACGCAGCCATGTCACGCAGCGCAAAAGCGCTTCCTCACCGGCACTATCGAGGCCGGTAGCCGGCTCATCCAGCAGCACGACTGGTGCCGGCTTGAGCAGGGTGCGCGCCAACATTAACTGTTGCTTGAAGCCATTGGGCATCTGTCTCGCTATGCTATTCGAGATGCGTGTCTGCGCACCCTCTGACATTGAATCAATATGCGGCTGCAGCCCGGCCATTTCGATGACCCATTGCAGTTCTTCCTCGGTGGCGTTGGGGTAGGCCAAGCGCAAATTCTGATTAATCGTACCGTAGAACAATTCACATTGTTGCGGCATGTAGGAAAGCCGCGCACGCAAGTCGGCAATCGGCAACTGGCGAATATCGATGTTATCGAGCCGGATAACCCCAGCCTGTGGCGAGTAGGTTCGTTCGATCAGTTTGAGCAAAGTACTCTTGCCAGCGCCACTGGCGCCGGTAATGACGACCAATTCGCGGGGCCTGACCTCGAAACTGACGCCAATCAGCGCTGGGTCAGCATCACTGGCATAGCGAAACGACACGCGCGAGAAAATAAGCGCGCCGCTAGTTGGTGGACGCAGTGTCTGGCGCACCCCGCTTTCACGCTCCGAACCCAGCTTCATCAGATTCTCAATCTGTTGCGCATTGGCACGGACTTTCCAAAGCGAACTGTAAGCGAGGAAAAAGTTCTGCAGTGGGCCGGTCAGCCGCCAGATCAGCATCATGGTCGCAATCATGCCGCCGGCCGTCAATTGCCCATTGATCGTGGCAAGCGCTGACACGACCAGCACCGTCAACCCGGTCATGGTACTAATCACCTGAGCGGCACTGCCGATAGCCGCATGTACCTGAAAATCCCGGTAGCGCAACAAGGATGCTCGGGCGCTGAGATGACGAAAACGTTCAATCCAGTCCTGGCGGTGGCCGACACCACGGATCGTGCGCATTTGCGTCACCATTTCAGCCAATAGCTCTTGATATTCTGAAGTTGCCTGCCCGGCCCGTGCGACTGCTTGCTGCGAAACAGAGTGAGTAGCCCAGCCCAGCACCCCATAGGCCACAATTGCGACAAGAATGATTAGCAGGGACTGTGGATTAAATACCGCGAGAGCGATGACAATGACCAAGATCGCTGGCAAGTCAAGCACAATTGTTGCCAGCTGTCCGGTGAAGAAGTCCCGCAGCGATTCGAAGTTACGCATTCTGCCCACCTGGCGAATGACCGACGCGCCCGCAGTCATAGCCGTCGGCAGGCTGATCACTCGCTGCAGGACGCTGACACCCATCAGGTATTCCGTGCGCCCCCCCATATGGGCAATCACCCGGCCGCGCAAACGCCGCATGGAAAAATCCAGCAGCAGCACGATTCCCACGCCTGCCAGCATATAGGTTTGCATCACTATGTCACCCGTCGGCAATACGTGGTCGAATACGGAACGCACAAACAAAGGCGCAGCCAAAACCATCAGGGCACTGAAGACGGACAGGGCAAGAGCCAGCAATATCTGCTGGTGGAACCTAAACAGCAAACGACCAAACCAACTGGTATTGGAGCGAACGGAGGTCGCAGTTGAGTCTTCTTGGCGGAAGACATAGATGGTCACATTCTCGCGAAGCGGCTCCATCAGGATCTCGCGATTTGTCTCGCCATCGTGGCAGCGCAGCCGCCCATCCGGCAAACGTTCATGGACGACCAGTGCGGCGCGGTTTTCGGGTACCGCCAAACAGGGCATCAGGCGCGCATCAAGACTGGCCAGGTTTCCCTGATAGTGATGAGGCAAAAATCCAAGATTGGCCAGCGTATCGCAAAGTCCCGAGAGGTCCATATGGCGCACTAGGTGCGGTGCGGCTTCGGAAAATTCCTGCGGCCGGCCTTGCCACTTGAGCGCCCGCAGCAGCGGGCAAAGACAGTTGGAAAAATCTGAAGGTTCGGTGAAATGGAGGGCGATCAGCTTTTCGATGCATTCGACATGTGCCGGCCGCTCCGGTATGTCGACAGTCGTACCAGTCACTGCTGCCTGTGCCGAGCGGTCGCTGCTCGTTTCAGTGTCAGCCAGCAATTTGCCCCCACGCAGCGTGTAAAGATGATCGGCCATCTCCAAATAAGATGGCCGGTGCGTAACGAGAATCAGGATGCAGCGCCCCCTGTGTTCGGCCAGCAATTCGCGCAACTTCTGATCTGCCTGCATGTCCAGCGTGATATTGCTTTCGTCAAGCAAAATCACACTCGGCCCGGGAACCAGAATGCGCGCAATGGCAATGATCTGGCGCACTCCCTGCGGCAAGGTTTCGTTTGCGCCTTCTCCCAGCTGGGTTTCGTAACCCAGCTTCATGCCTGCGACTATCTTGTCCAGACCGAGCTTGTGCGCAATTTCAAGCGCCGCTTCGTTCCGGCTATCGTCGAACATGGTGAGGTTCTGCAAGATGGTGCCGCTGAATATGTTGCTAACCTGGGGCAACAAGGCAATTTGCCGTTGTACGCTATCCGCATTGAAGTCAGCTAATGGGCGACCATCAGCCAGCACCTGCCCTTTGCTGGCCTGATCGAGTCCGTTCAGAATGCTCATCAAACATGACTTACCGCTGCCGCTTTCGCCACGAATGCCGATACATGCGCCAGCGGGAAGGCTTAGCGTCAGACCATCAAGTATCGGGCGCCCGTGATCGCCGATAACGGTGACTCCCTGGATTTCTAGCGAATTCCGTACTGGCGGCATCGGTATGTCAGATTGTCGGGACACCACCGGCATTGCTTCTATTTCCTGCAAACGGTTGTAAGCGCTCTGGTAGTGCTGCAAGCGCATCCAAAGGCTGATACTGCGCCTTAGCGGGCCAAGTGCACGCACCGAGAGCAACATGCAGGTTGCCAAGCCGCCTGGTGTCATAGTCCCATCGAGCACGGCCCATGCACCCACAAAAACCACGACGATAATCATCATCTGGCTAAATATTAGCCCGGTGGCGTTTGCCACCGCGTTGCCATAGGTGAGCTTATCGGTCATGTCTGAGTTGCTCGCCTGTAGCAGCTCGTAGCGACGCTCCAATTGTGCCTCCATTGCGTGCGTCTTGATCGTATGCAGGTTGCGGAAAACTTCGACCAGAAAGTTATAGCGTCGATCATCCTTTTCATGCCGGATCTCAATGAGCGTACGCAGCCATGAGCCAAAGTGGATAGAGATGTAGGCAAAGAGAATCAGCATGGCGATGGGCACGACCACCACCCAGTCGCCAATCAGATAAATCACCCAGATAAACACCAATGCAAAGGGGAAATCGAAGATGAGGAGCAAAGTTCGACCGGAATAGAAGTCGGCAACCATGGCCGAGGCACCGACTCGTTCGGCATGCCGTAGGGGCTCCTCTCGTTCCAGAATCCGCAAGGGGACTTGGTTCAAATGACGTACCGCCTGCATCCCCAGCGAATGCTCGTAGCGTGAGCCAATCCAACCGGTGAGATGACTGACCGCCAAACGTACCGTTTCTTCGAGCACCAAGGCGACTACCACCCCTAGCGCCAGCAACCACAAGGTACTGGTACTTTGGTTGACCAGCACACGATCCATGAATTGCAGGATAGCCAAGGGCAGGGCAAGGGCGAGAATATTGGCCAACAGACTGCCAAGTGCCAAACTGGGCAACCTGCGCCGAAGTTCCGGACGTGACAGCACTTGATCGAGCATATTGCGTACCGACATGCTCTTACCCGATACTCGTTCGTTACGCACGAAGCTTGTCATACCTGTTCGACTCCTGATTCCATAATGACCCGGCGAATCAACGGATGGGAGAAGCGCCACTGTCCCTGATCGTCCTGCAGCACAACCCCTGCAGCGGCAGCCTTATTGAGGCTCGCTTCAACCGTCGCCTTGGGTTCTTTCATGCTACGAGTGAGCTGTGGCAGCGTCCATTTACCCGGTTCGCTCGCCAGTTGCCGCAATAGACTGCGATCCAGGCCAAGTCGATCGAGTCGGCTACCAACCACTACCTGCAGGGAAAGCGGCAAATCGCCAGTGGCCGCCAGCGCCAACTGAACGGCAAATAGTGGAATGCCAGCGGCCTGCTGTGAAATGATATCGAGTTGAGCAGCAGTCACGCCCGCCAGATGATGGCGCACAATCTGCGCGATGACAGCCTGCGACAGTCGCCCAAGTTTGATTTTGTAATCGATCTCGTTGCTGGCAAGGTGGGGGTGGCGACGCCCGGCAAACAGGCGCACCTGCCCGCTGGGCACATCATGAATCAACTCGCTCAGCGCTTCCGGGGGAATCAAATGGCTGTTGTCGATGATCCATAGTTGCGGCCGGCGGCGCGGACTCCTGTGCAATGCCATCGCCAGCATGGTTAGAGACATGATCTTGCCGGACTTCAAGTCATGTATACGATAACCATCGGCCGATGGCTGACATAGGCCGTAACTCACCGCTCCCTGGCGTGCCAATATTTCTGCCGCCGCCATCCGGCACAAACTGGACTTACCAGTTCCATTCTCGCCCTCGATAAGAATCGTGCGGCCTTCTCCTGCGGCCACTTTCCCAATCGCCTCGATAAGGTGGGCGGCCTCTTCGTCGCGACCGAACAGGGTCGGCTTGCGCAATTCGGATGGGTCAAGCCGCCAGGGTAAAAGATCAGCCTGATCCAGCGCGAACATCTCCTGCAGGCTGCACCGGTCGACAGGCCCCAGCGTGGCCAGCAGATGGCGCGCCTGATCACTGATCGCCAAATAGCCGGCCGTCACCGTTTCGGCCAGCGCGCGCGCCTCGGCAATCGTCGCACTGGCGATCGCCTCGCCCGACCAACCGCCCTCACGACGGATGCTGGCAACCGCGGTCCCGGCAGCCATGCCGCATCGCAATCCGTTCATTTCGTCTGGCGAAGGCTTCAATGTGTCGACAATCGCCTTGTGCGCCAGCAATGCCTGGGGCAGCAGCAGTTCGCTACAGTGCGAAATGCCGAAGATCAGATCCCCCCCGTGTTCCCGTCGAGACAGATAGATGGCATCCTGGTCATAGGCATGGTTGGCGAGTATCTGGTGCAGTTTTCGGCCAAACTTTTCCGATACGCCCGCGAGGACATAGCTGAGGACGGCACAAGGGCGCCGTTCGAGTTCCCCCTCGTTCGCTGCCGCACTCCCCATTCTTCCCTGCTGGGCCGCGCGCCCAACCGCCATCGTTCGGTTGCTGACATTGAGCTTCTTGAACAGGGCAACCACATGCTGCTTGACCGTCCCGAGACCAATCCCCAGTTCGCTGGCGATTTCCTTGTTGACTTTACCGGCCCGCAGGAGCGCCAGTATTTGCTGCTGGCGTGCCGAGAGATCAGGAATTAGCTGGGCGTCAGTCGTCCCGACTTCTTCCGGCGAAGCAGGTGTATTTTGGCTACGGGATTGGGGCATTAGTGCTCGCGTACTGTACTCAACTACCTGCAACTGCAGGCACAACGAGTGCAGGCAAGAAATTATCACCTGCAGGCACCGCTCCTTTGGGCCGAACCTCAATCCTGCCGGGCTTGCGGGCCGACTTTTCCATCACCGGCTGGAGAACGAGTGGCACCATGAGGTCGCCCAGCATGCCTACTGACAGTTGCGGTTCGGCCTTGCTCTCGTCAGACATGGCAACAAGTGTTTGCTGCTCCTGAATTTCCTCCACTTCGTAGTGCGGCGCAATATCGCCAAAGGAAACGATGCGGCAACGCTGCAGCTTGAGGGTAAGTTGGTCGCAAACCTCCTGCGCGGCTTCTTCGGTGTCGAAAGCGGCAATGTAAAGGCGATACCAGTGGGTGTGCCGCGCTTCGACGCGTCCCTGCAACCGCGGCAACAGACTGCGGCCAGCCATTGACTCGGCATAGCGCATATTCAGATCGCGCCACACATGAGGGATGCCGCTACGATCATGCAGGCCGGCAAGCTCGACAAACCAGCGCTGACGCTCATCTTCGTCTTTTGAAAGCGCGTATTTGCGGTAAGGAATATCGCCTGCCGGAGCAGCCCCTGCTGCGTCAGCAGTCAAACCCGGTACGGCTGCACCGGGTTCTTCAGGCGTGGTCACGCCGCCGCCGAGCGCGGCAAACAGGGAAACCACGCCTTTCATGCGTTCCATGCGGATACGATACAACTCATCAAGCGTCCTATGGTAGGTGCGTTCGGTATCGATCAGCGTCAGGTAATCCACTGCGCCGACTTCATAAGCTTCCATGCTCAATTTCCATGCGCGCCGCGCCGCGTCGACCGATGCCGCTTGAGCCTCGATGCGTTTGCCCGTCATTTGGACGGTAGCAAGCGCGTCTTCGGTTTCGCGAATGGCGTTGTAAATCACCTTGATATAGGTTTCCGTCAGCTCCTCATGCAGCGCATTGGAAAACTCAACCTCGCTGGCGCGCTTGCCATGATCGAATATGGTCGCCGACAGGTTGGCGATGGCATTCCAGAGCAGGTTGTGCGAACTGAACAACTGAGAAAGAATATGACTACCGTAACCCACTTGGGCGGTAAGGTCCAGAGGTGGCAACAGACGCGCCCGCGCCACCTCGATATCGGCATGGGCCGACAGCATGCGCGCTTCAATGACCCTGACGTCGGGGCGACGCAGGACGAGACTGGCCGGAATGCCGGGCAGCAGGCCGGCAAACGTCAGAGAATCGAGTCCCCGATCAGACAGCGCCAGCGATACGGGCGTCACGCCCAATAATTGGGCAATCGCATTGCTGACCGTTTCCCGCTGCAATTCCAGGGCCGGAATGGTGGCTTGTACGGCATAAACGGCAGCACGCTGCTGTTCGAGGTCGGTGATGGTGGCATCGCCAATTTCCAGACGGCGGCTGACAGACTCCAGCATGCCGCGTAATACGGTTTCGGTTTCCCGAGCGACGCGGACCCGATCATTCAGGGAGAGATATTCGACATAAAGCGCCGCAACGTTGGCGATCATCTGCCGACGCGTATCGTCGCGCTGATAGGTTGTGCGGTACAACTGCATTTGGGCCGACTCGACCAGGGCGCTACGCTCGCCCCATAGGTCGGGGCGCCAATCCGCCCGCAAGCTGATTTGGTAAGTGTGTAGCGTTTCCCGCTGTTGGCCGGCGTTCAACGAACCGATACCGCCCTTGGGCGCTTCGCCTTTGGCCTGGTAGGGGACGGACAATGTCGGCCAGCGGTCGGCGCCGGCCTGATCGGCGCGCACCTTGGCTTGTACGATGCGTAAGGTGGCGATACTCAAGTCAGTGTTATTCGCGATGGCGCGATCGATCAGGGCATCGAGTTCCGGATTGGACATCAAACGCCACCATTCCGACAGCTTCTTGCCCACCAGTGGCTCGGTAACAGCCGCAGCGACTGCCGACTTCTTGGCAAACGGCTCCAGTTCGGCGCGCATGGCGGCGGCCTGCTTGAACTCGGCCGGAATCGGCACCGGAGCGATGGCCTGGCGGTGCGGCGTCGTAGTACAACCCATAAACAACAGGGACGAGACCAGCCACACAAAATGACGCACAAAACCCACAGGGAAATCTTCGGCAGGAAGCGACATGTTCGGGCAAGGTCAGGGTAGTTATACGAACATCGCTATTCTATGCGCCCGCTTAGCCATGAATACACGGGGAATACGACTATTATCAATCACATTTCTGGGGGGATATGGAGCGGAGAGTTCGAACATGCCGACATCGGCCTCACGGGCGAGCGCGATTTCGGCTCTGGGCGCGAATTGCGTACGCATGTCAGGCAGGCTGAAAAGTCGACGCTGGCAAGCGGTAAGGCTTACAGCGTCTTGCCTTCCCGCAGCATCGCCGCAAACTTCTCCGCCGGCATCGGTGGCGAGAAGAGATAACCCTGGATTTCCTGACAGCCAAGGCTGCGCAGGAAATCGAGCTGAGCGCGAGTTTCAACACCCTCGGCGATGACCCGATGGCCGAGGCGCTGCGCCATGCTGACGATGGCACCGGCAATCGCGCAATCGTTGCCATCCTCTGGGATACCACGCACGAAGGACTGGTCAATCTTGAGCGTATTGATCGGAAAGCGCTTGAGATAGGCGAGGCTCGAATAGCCGGTACCGAAGTCGTCGAGCGAGAGCGTCACGCCGAATGCGGTCAGCGCATCCATCATCGCAATGACATCCTCGCTGCTGTGGGTCAACATGCCTTCGGTGATTTCCAGTTCGAGCCAGGCCGGCAGCAAGTCATGTTGCACCAGCATGGCCTTGACGCGCTCGGCGAGGCCGGGCGAAAAATCGCGCGCCGAGAGGTTGACGGCAATCTTGGTAAGCGGCAATCCTTCGGCTTGCCAGGCTTGGGCCTGTTTCAGGGCGGCTTCTAGCACCCAGGCGGAGACTCGAACGATCAAGCCTGATTCTTCGGCCACGGGGATGAACTCGCCCGGCGGCACCATGCCACGCTCTGGATGCCGCCAGCGCACCAGCGCTTCGGCGCCGACGATACGCCCACTGACGATATCCACCTTGGGCTGGTAGTAAAGCAGCAGCTCGTCATGATCGAGCGCACGGCGCAAGCCGGTCTCGATCTTGAGGCGATCAAGCGCGCGCTGGTTCATGTCGTGGCTGTAGAAAGCATAGCCATCCTGGCCGGACTGCTTGGCGCGGTACATGGCGATATCCGCCATGCGCAGCAGAGACTCGGTTTCAAAGCCGTCGCGCGGATAGACGCTAATGCCGATGGCGGCACCGATCTTAAGCTCGTGCCCCTCAACCAGGAAGGGCGGATCGAGTGCTGCTAGCACTTTTTGCGCCACTACCGCTGCATGCTCGCGGCGCGTAATATCGAACAGGGCGACGACGAATTCGTCGCCCCCCAGACGAGCCACGACATCCTCATTGCGTACGGCGCCGCGCACGCGCTCGGCGACACAGCACAGCAGATGATCGCCAATACCGTGCCCGAGCGTATCGTTAATCGGCTTGAAGCGATTGAGGTCGACAAACAGGATCGCCCCATGCAGGCGATGGCGGCGCGCTTCGACGAGCGCCTGATCGACCAGCTTGTAAAACAGGGTGCGATTGGGCAGACCGGTCAGTCCGTCGTAATAGGCGAGATGATGAATGCGTTCCTCGGCCTTTTTGCGTTCGGTGATATCGGTAAAGATGGAAAAGTAATTGCTCAAGCCGCCATCGCGGTTTCTTACCAGGCTGATCGATGCCCAACTGGGAAAGTCGTCGCCATTCTTGCGCCGCGACCAGATCTCGCCGTTCCAGCTGCCTTCGGTCTCGACATGCTTCCATATCTCATCATAGAAGTGCGGCGGATGCTTGTCGGATCGAAGGAAGCCAGTCGTCTTGCCGAGAACCTCCTCCTCGGTATAGCCGGTCATTGCATAAAAGGCTGGGTTAACCGAAAGGATGAGGCGCTCGGGATCGGTAATGAGGATACTTTCCTCGCTGTGCTCGAAGATGCGCGACTGCAGACGCATGTTTTTTTCGGCTTCGATACGGGCCGTGATATCGGAGAGGTAACCGATCAGCCCGCAAGGGTCACCCTGGGCATCGCGCATCAGGGACAACTGCAGGCTGGCCCAAAACACCTCGCCGGACTTGCGCCGCCGCCGCACTTCCAATTCGCGGCCGCCATGCTCAAGGAAAGCACCGTCAAAACCCTCGCTGTCATCTTCGGCATCGGGGTCGGCATACAAGAACAGGATGTGTTTGCTGATCGCTTCCTCGGCGGTATAACCGAACAATTGTTCGGCACCCCGATTCCAGCCGGTGATGAAGCCACCGAGATCCATCGTAACCACCGACTCGCGGATCTGATTGATGATCTGGGTCTGCGGTGCCAGATGGCAGGCGCCGGGTACGGCGCGGGCCATTTCGCACAGACGCTGGGCCTCGTTCAGCTCGGGCAGCGTATCCATGTTCTTCAAGCTTCCTTGCTCACTTGCACGGCCCAGCGCAAGGCCTCGACCTGCGCAGCGGCCCAGTCTTCCGTTGCAATGCCAAGGTGCGCGATAAGCTCTCCGAGCGCCTGTGTTGGACGATCGTCATTGGCCACTACGGCTGCCAGCATCCCGCCCAGCATCCCGCTACCTAGCGCCAGCCCCTGCACCACAGGATCCGGCAAGTTAATCGGCTTGATCACCTCGGCCACCGGTATGCCAAACAGCTTATCGAGCAGCGAGAACATGCCAACCATGAAAGCATGATCCTGCATCTCGTGAGAAAGCTGCTGGCGCTTGGCCAGGGCTCCCATCAGGCCGGCACGTTGTGCTGCGTGCGGCAACAAGGGGCTGGCATGCTGGCTACCGGGCTGACGCGCATAGAGCAGCAGTTGCAGCCAACGCTGCAACTGGCGCCGACCGAGTAGGGCAATCGCCTGACCAAAGCTGGTAATTTTCTTGCCGGGCGCAAACGCCACCGAATTCACCAGCTTCAGCAATTGAAAAGAAAGATTTGGGTCGCGCTTGATCATGTCCTCGATCTCGTCCGTGTCGGCATTCGAAGTCACCAGTGTCATCAATTTGAGCAACAAACCGTGGGTAGGCGTTGCCTTTTTCTCGGCAGGCTCTACCGCAATCGCCTGCGCAGTCTGGGGTATTTCTTCGCTCAGCAGCAGCGTGTAGCCGGCCGCCGACAACATCGCACGGGCAGGAGCCAGCGCCGGGTCGGCTGCTGCAGCGACCGTGAGTGCCAACTGCAGTCGCGGCGCCAGAGGCGCCAGAGGCGCCGGATCGAAACCGGCAAGTTCGATACACGCCACGCAGGGCAGATCGGCAAGGACTTCGGCAAGCCCAAAGCCATTCAGCATGCGCACCAAGGAGGGCGTATCCATTGGACGTTCGCCGCATATCGACAGTCCCACCCATACCTGTTTGGCGTCTGTCAAAGCATGCAGGGTAACGAGCGGGAAGCTATTTTCAGTAGTCATGGTTGGCAGTAAATTTTCAACTACGGCATCTTCGGCCTGAATTTGAGGGAAATCAAAAAGAAAAGCGCTGCAGCCCGACCTCAGTCGCCACGGCATCCAGCGGAATGTCGTGTGCGGCAGGGCAAATGCTGTCGACGCGACCAAGGGCATAGCCGACACCCAGCGTAACGGGGCGCTTCGGACAACTGGCCAATGTACGATCGAAATAGCCTCCACCATAACCGAGGCGATGGCCGGCTGCATCGTAGGCCACCAAGGGCAACAGCAGTACCGCTGGCACAGGGACGTCTAGCGATACCGGCACGGGAATACCGTGGGGATCCTGGGTCATCGGCACCTCGGGGGCCCAACTGCGGAATCGCATCGGCGCATCGCGTTCGACCACCACCGGCATTGCGGCCTGCCAGCCAGCTTCCAGCAGACGCCGGATCAGCGGCCGACAATCGACCTCGGCGCGAATCGGCCAGCAAAAACCCACACTGCCAACGGGCTGGGAGGCAAACCACTCCCACAGCAGAGCTAGGATGCGGGCCTCATGGGCGGCACGTTGCGCAGCGGGCATGGCCTCTCGGGCCGCAATACATTCGCGCCGCATACGTGCGCGGATTGTGACGCTGGCGACAGCAGGATTGGCAGGGTTTTTCTCGCGGTGATCGGGCATGGAAGGCGAATGGGCATGTGCTACTCTGAGAGGATCATAGTCAATTCCGTGTCGCACCATGCAGCTAACGTCTTTATCCGCCCTCAGTCTGCTGTTTGCCATCCCATTGGCTTCCACGGTTTTTGCCCAAACGGCCCACTCCGAGGATGCAGCGTTCATCGCCGCCCGCGAGGCATTTGTCAAAGGCGAGCGCAACAAGTTGGCCCGTGCGGCCAATGAGCTGAGCAGCCATCCGCTGCTGCCGTGGGTAGAGTATTTTCGCCTGAGCCAGCGCCTCGAAGATGGCTCGGATGAGGGTATGGCGGCATTCGTGGCGCGTCACAATGGCACTTATCTGGGTGAAAAAGCGCGCGGCGACTGGCTGAAGTGGCTGATGCGCCAGGAAGACTGGTCGACCGCACGCATCCAGTTCGCCTACTTGGAGCGGCCTGACGCCGACGCCCAATGTCGTGGTCTCGATGTCCGCCTGCGGCTGGGCGAGCCCGAGGCGCTCGACGAAACGCATGCGCTTCTGACCAGCGAAGCCCCGCTGGCTGAACCCTGCCGCGCCCCGCTGGAACGCTTGGCCGGGCAGGGCGCCCTGCCCGGCGACAAGCTGTGGGAGCGCTTACGCCGCCAACTCGCCCTCGGCAAGCTCAAGGAAGCCCGCACCCTGGTTGGCTGGCTACCTGCCAAGGAAGCACCGGCCTGGCGCATGATCGAAGCCATCGACAATCATCCGGCGCACCACCTGGCCAAGCTGCCGGAACGGTTTGCGGTAACCCGCAGTGGGCGCGAGCTGGCCCTGTTTGCGGTATTGCGCATGGCGCGTAGCGACGTACGCATCGCTGCTGCCCGCTGGACCGATATCGAGGCACACTATCCAGCGGCAGAGCGGGGGAGTGGCTGGGGTTGGCTGGCCTATCGGGCGGCGATAGGCCACCAGGCCAGTGCCAGCGAGTGGTACGACCAGGCCGAGAAACTGGGCGGCGTATTCGATGAGGAGCAGCGTGCCTGGCGCGTGCGCAGCGCCCTGCGCAACGAAGACTGGACGCGCGTGATACGCGCCATTGCCGCCATGCCGAGCGTACAGGCCACCCAGCCGGAGTGGCTCTACTGGCAGGCACGCGCGCACAGCGCATTGGGGCAGCGCGAGGCCGCCCAGGCACTGTTCCAGAAGATCGCCGGTCAGGCCAGCTTTTACAGCATTCTCGCCGGCGAGGCACTGGGTAAGCCGGGCGCGCTCCCCGCCAAGGCGGCACCGATCAGCGAGGCCGAACTGGCCGCCGCCCAGGCACACCCGGGGCTGGTACGCGGCCTGGCGCTGATTCGCGCCGGCATGCGCATCGACGGCATCCGCGAATGGAACTGGCCGCTGGCGCGCCTCTCCGACCGCGAGCTGCTGGCGGCCGCCGAACTTGCCCGCCGCGAAGCGGTGATCGACCGCGCCATCAACACCGCCGATCGCACGCGCGCCGAACACGATTTCTCGCTGCGTTATCCCACGCCGTTCTACGATCAGGTCGAGCCGCGCGTCCGCAGTGTTGGTCTCGACCCTGCCTGGGTTTATGGCCTGATGCGCCAGGAAAGCCGCTTCATCATGGATGCCAAATCGAGCGCCGGTGCCAAAGGGCTGATGCAGCTGATGCCGGCGACCGCCAAGTGGGTGGCCAAAAAGATTGGCATGACCAACTACCACCCGGCCAAGGTCACCGACATGGATACCAATGTGACGCTCGGCACCAACTACATGAAGATGGTGATGGACAGTCTCGACAACCATCCGGTACTGGCCTCGGCGGCCTATAACGCCGGCCCGGGACGCGCCCGTAAATGGCGCGCCGAGCGCCCGCTCGAAGGGGCCATCTATGCCGAGACGATTCCTTTCAACGAAACACGTGACTACGTCAAGAAAGTGCTGGCCAACGCCGTGCACTACGCCGCCCTGATGGGCCTTCCCCAACCCTCGCTGACCCAGCGACTCGGCACCATCCGGTCGCGCGGTTTCGGCGATGGCACTGCAGAGGATTTACCATGAAGAACATTTTGTTGATCGGCGGGACCGGATTTGTCGGCGAAGCCCTGGCGCGCCGTCTCGTCAAAGCCGACTTTTGCGTCACCTTGCCGACACGCCGACCGGAACGGGCAAGGCATCTGGCCGTGCTGCCCACCGCGCGCATTGTTCAAGCCGACGTGCATGACGAAGCGGCCTTAGCGCGCCTGATGATCGGGCAGGATGCCGTGATCAGTCTGGTGGGTATTCTCAAGGGCAATTTTCAGCGCGCCCATGCCGAACTGCCCGGCAAGATCGCGCGCGCCGCCGCATCTGCCAACAATTCTGCGGGCATACCCCGCCTGCTGCACATCTCGGCCCTCGCCGCCGCGACGGATGCCCCCTCGCAATACCTGCGCTCCAAGGCTGCCGGGGAAGCCGCCCTCAGGGCCGCCTATCCGGAGGCCACGATCTTCCAGCCTTCGGTCATCTTTGGCCAGGGCGATTCCTTTCTCACGCTGTTTGCCAGCCTGCTCAAGCTGGCGCCGATCGTGCCGCTGGCCTGTGCCGACGCCCGCTTCCAACCAGTGTGGATCGAAGATGTCGTCTCGGCCGTGATCGCCAGCCTCGACCATCCGGAAAGTCGCGGGCAGACCTACCCGCTGTGCGGCCCGCGCGAATACACGCTGCAACAACTGGTCGCCTACGCCGGCCAGGTCAGCGGCCATCCGCGGCCGATCATCGGCTTGCCGTTTGCCTTTTCCATCCTGCAGGCCTTTCTGATGGAGTTTCTGCCCAAAGGACCGATGACCCGCGACAACGTCTGGTCGATGCAGGTACCCAGCGTCTGTCCTGCCGGCTGCAGTCTTCCATTCGGTCTGCCAGCCAGCGCCCTCGAAGTCATTGCCCCGACCTACCTCGCTCCCTAGCGCATGCAAATCTACTGCGTCGGCGGCGCGCTGCGCGACGAACTGCTCGGCCTGCCGGTGCAGGATCGCGACTGGGTTGTCGTCGGTGCCACCCCGGAAGAGATGGTAGCGCGCGGCTTCAAGCCCGTCGGACGTGATTTCCCGGTTTTCCTGCATCCGCAAACGCATGAGGAATATGCCCTCGCCCGCACCGAGCGCAAAACGGCGCCGGGCTATGCCGGCTTCGTCTTCCACACCAGTGTCGATGTCACGCTCGAAGAAGACCTGATCCGCCGCGACCTGACCATCAACGCGATGGCGCGCGGTGAAGATGGCGTACTGGTCGATCCGCATGGCGGGCGGGCCGATCTGGAACGCAGGATTCTGCGCCACGTCTCGCCGGCCTTTGCCGAAGACCCCGTGCGCATCCTGCGCCTCGCGCGCTTTGCCGCACGCTTTGCCGACTTCACGGTGGCCCCTGAGACGGTGACCCTGATGCGTAAGATGGTCGACCATGGCGAAGTCGATGCGCTGGTGGCCGAACGCGTCTGGCAGGAGCTGGCACGCGGCCTGATGGAGGCCAAGCCCTCCCACCTGTTTGAAACCCTGCGCGCCTGCGGCGCCTTGGCAAAGCTGCTGCCGGAACTGGATCGCTTGTGGGGCGTGCCGCAACGGGCCGACTACCATCCGGAAATCGATACCGGCGTGCACGTCATGATGGTGATCGACATGGCCGCGCAGCTCAAGCTTTCGCTGCCGGCACGCTTTGCCGCGCTGGTTCACGATCTGGGCAAAGGCACCACACCGGCCGACATCCTGCCGCGCCACCTCGGCCACGAGCAGCGTAGTGTCACCTTGCTCGAGCCTGTGTGTGAACGCCTGCGCGTACCAGCCGAGTGTCGCGATGTGGCCCGATTGGTCGCCCGCTTTCATGGCGACATCGGCAAGGTCGATGCGCTACGGCCGGATACCCAGCTCAAGATTCTCGAACGCTGCGACGCCCTGCGTCGCCCGGCCCGTTTCGAGGAAATCCTCGGTGCTTGCGAGGCCGATTATCGCGGCCGGCTTGGCTATACCGAACGCCCCTTTACGGCAGGCAAACGCTGGCGCGCGCTCCTGGCCGCCGCACAGTCCGTCGATGCCGGGACGATTGCCCAGCGCTGCGAAGACAAGGCACAAATCCCGATACGGATACAGCAGGCCCGCATTCACGCATTGGCGGCCATTAAAGCGTAAGCAGAATCTGCCGTTATTCCCACAACGGGGGAAATGGAGGACGCATGCTGACGGAACACCAGAAACACTGGGGCGTGGATCAGTGGGCGGCATTTCTCACCAACCAGACCCTGCCCTGCATCGGCCGCAGCAAAATGATGTTGCGCGCACTGGAACAAACCCAGGGCGAAGACTTATCGGCTGCCGACCTGACCGCGTTGGTCATCCACGATCCCTTTCTTTGCTTGCGCTTGCTGCGCGAAGCCGAAAAACGGCGTACCCACCGTCTGGGGCACGACACCACCACACCGCTCGGCGCGGTCATGCAACTCGGCATCAAGACTTTTCGCAACTTGCTGCTGAACTGCTCGGAAACCGACGAGGATCAAATCGGCCTGCAGGCCTGTTCCTCACGGGCCGTTCTGTCCAGCCAGATTGCCCAGATGTGGGGACGCGCACGCGCTGACATCGCCCCGGAGGAAGTCGCCATGGCCGCGCTGCTGGCGGAAACTGGCGAGTTGCTGCTGTGGCATTTCGCCCCCGAAATTCCACAGGCGGCACTGGACGCACTCAAAAGCGGCAAAGCCAGTCGTTCTGCCCAGGCACAGGACATGGCCTGCGGCTTTCGATTCCGTGACCTGTCGCTCAAGTGCGCCACCGTCTGGGAACTACCCCCCCTGCTGATCCAGTTGATTCGCGGCGCCGACAATGTGCGCGCCAATCTATGCAAGCTCTATCTCGATACCGCGCGCCATCTGGTGAACTCGCCCGATGATCCTGCCCTGCCGGATGATCTGGCGCAGGCCAAGCGCCTGATTCACGGCGCCAGTCTCGAATGGCTGACCAGCCACATGAATGGTCTCAATGAGGAACGTCAGGCCCGGCTGATCGAAGCAACGCAATGGATTCTCGATCAGGAGAGTCCGCCGGAAAGTTATTGAGGCGCCTTTTTGCCCAGCATGGCCCTGAAGTTGGCCAGGCGCGCATTGCCGGAAGCGCGATCCTCAAAAGTCGACGCTGACGAGACGGCACCACCGCCCTCGAACTTGATGTCGCCATCCCCATCCGCCATCTCGGCAATGAAGCGCGACAGGCTGCGCTCCATGATGTCCTTGCCCTGCTTGCGTCGCGCGCACCAGCTGATATTCAGGCTCATCTGCGCCCGCGTGATGCCGACATACATCAGCCGTCGCTCCTCCTCGATGTTGCCGGCATCGATCGACTCGCGATGCGGCAGCGAACCCTCCTCGACGCCGACCAGATGGACATGGCGAAACTCCAGGCCCTTGGCGGCATGCAGGGTCGCCAACTGCACCGCATCGACATCCTCATCCTGCTTGTCGAGCATGGTGATCAGCGCCACGGTCTGCGCCAGTTCGATCAGCGTCTTGTTTTCTTCCAAGCCCTTGCCGGCCAGCCAGCCGGTGAATTCGCGCAGGTTGCTCCAGCGCGATTCGGCATCCTTCGCCTCCAGCGTCTCGAACAGCCAGGCTTCGTAGCCGATGGCCCGCAGTAAATCTTCCAGCACCGTTCCCGCCGGCTCAAGCGCGGCGCGCCACTCCATGCGATTGATGAAATCGCCGAATTCGCGCAAGGCCGCCAGTTGCGCCGGCTTGATTTCCAGTTCGACCCCTGGCGCGTAAATCGCTGCGAACAGGCTGATGTGGCGCCGTCCGGCAGCTTGCCCGAGCGCTTCGAGCGTGGTATTGCCAATGCCGCGCTTGGGCGTGCGCGCCGCACGCAGGAAGGCCGGATCGTCGTCCTGATTCGCCAGCAGGCGCAGATAGCTGGTCACATCCTTGATCTCGGTCTTGTCGAAGAAGGACTGCCCGCCCGAAAGCACATACGGCACTTTGTGGGCACGCAACTGCTGCTCGAAGGCGCGCGCCTGAAAATTGCCGCGATAGAGAATCGCGTAGTCGTGCCATTTCCCGCGCGTCTCGAACTTGTGCGCCATCAGGCGCGTCACCACCCATTCGGCCTCATGCTCGCCGTCGCGACAGGCCATGACGCGAATTGCATCGCCGTGGCCCTTGTCTGACCAGAGCTTCTTGTCGAACAGCTTGGGGTTGTTCTTGATCACGCTGTTCGCCGCCTTGAGGATACGTGTGGTCGAGCGATAGTTCTGCTCCAGCTTGATCACCTTGAGGCGCGGAAAGTCGACCTGCAACTGGCGCAGGTTCTCGACATCCGCGCCGCGCCAGGCATAGATCGACTGGTCGTCATCACCGACCGCTGTAAAGGAAGCGCGTTCGCCCGTCAGCAAACGCAGGAGGCGGTTCTGGCAACGGTTGGTGTCCTGATACTCATCCACCAGCAGATGCCAGACGCGGGTACGCCAGCGCTGGGCCACCTCCTCATGCTCTTCCAGCAATTTCACCGGCAGGCGGATCAAATCGTCGAAATCGACGGCCTGATAAGCGCGCAGGCTACGTTCGTATTCGGCATATACCCGTGCGGCGCCAACGGCGAGGTCATCCTCTGCCTGTTCCAGCGCCTGTTCCGGCGTCAGCAGCGCATTCTTCCACAGGGAGATGCGCTGCTGGATCAGCTTGACGCGCGCCTTGTCGACGTCTTTCAGCATCTCGCCGAACAGGGCACCGGTATCGCTGGCGTCAAGGATGGAAAAACTGGGTTTGAGCCCAATGGCGCGGGCTTCCTGACGTAGCAGCTTCGCCCCGAGTGCATGAAAGGTGCTGATGCTGACCTCGTTGGCGCGCTCGCCGATCAGCTTGACGGCGCGCTCCTTCATCTCGCGCGCCGCCTTGTTGGTAAAGGTAATCGCCATGACGTGCTGCGGCGCCATGCCGCAGTCGCTCAAGAGATAGGCAATCTTCTGCGTAATCACGCGCGTCTTGCCGCTGCCGGCCCCGGCCAGCACCAGCAAGGGACCCTCCAGATACCGCACCGCCTCCCGCTGCGGCGGGTTCAATCCATGCACTGCTACTTCAGTGTGCCGCGCAGCGGATTGATCTTGACGGGTTCCTTGATCTCGGTCGTACCGCCGCCGCCAACCACATTGCCACATTCACACGCGGCCTTGATGTGCGAGACAGAAGCAACGATCACCTTGCAATCATCACACTCGTAATAGACATTGCCACCCTTCGGCAGCGAACCATCGTCATTGCGAGCAACGGGGTCAAAACGGTAAATCTTGCGCAGGTCGACTTTCATGGCTA
Source organism: uncultured Methyloversatilis sp. (assembly GCA_964477575.1). Taxonomy (GTDB): domain Bacteria; phylum Pseudomonadota; class Gammaproteobacteria; order Burkholderiales; family Rhodocyclaceae; genus Sulfuricystis. The sequence goes on along the minus strand of CAYZEA010000016.1, from coordinate 57,752 downwards.
TTCGTTTTATGTGTTTATATCTGTCCAGTTTAACCCAGGCGCCCGCGTCAGTGGAACGCCATCGCTATAATGTCTGACATGCCTGCCCAATCCACTGATATCAAAACGCATCTTGCCGACCTGCTGCGCGCAGCGCTCGCCAGTGTTGCCCCCGGCACCGAATGCGACATCCACCTCGAACGCCCGCGCGACGCCACCCACGGCGATTTTTCCAGCAACCTGGCCATGCAACTGGCGCGGGGCCTCAAGGAAAATCCGCGCAAGATTGCCGACCGGCTGGTACATGAACTGCCGCCCTCGCCCTGGATACTGAAGGCAGAAGTGGCCGGTGCCGGCTTTATCAACTTTACCGTGGCCCCCGCCGCCAAGACGGTCGTTGTACTTGCCGTGCTGGCACAGGGCGACGACTTCGGGCATGGGACGAAAAAACCCGGCAAGCTGCAGGTCGAATTTGTCTCGGCCAATCCGACCGGGCCCTTGCATGTCGGCCACGGCCGTGGCGCCGCCTTTGGCGCCAGCCTGGCCAACCTGCTCGCTTTCGCCGGCCATGAGGTCTGCCGCGAATACTATGTGAATGACGCCGGCCGCCAGATGGACATCCTCGCGCTGTCGACCTGGCTACGCTATCTGGACATCTTCGGCGAAGTCGTGGCCTTCCCGCCCAATGCCTACCAGGGCGACTACGTGCGCGACATGGCGGCGCAGATCAAGGATGCGCATGGCGACCGCTACGTGCATCCGGCCGCCGCGGTGCTGGCCTGTGTGCCCCCCCTCGAACCGGACGCCGAAGCGCATCTGGACGGCCTGATCGCTGCCGCCAAGGATCTGCTCGGCGAAGACTGGCACTACATTCACCAGCACGCCCTCTCAGAACAACTGGCCGACGGACGCGCCGACCTCGAGGAATACGGCGTGCATTTCGATTGCTGGTTCTCGGAGCGCTCGCTCTACGATACCGGCATGGTGGCCAAGGCTGTGGCCGAACTCGAAAAACGCGGCCACATCTATGTGCAGGACGGTGCCAAATGGTTCCGTTCCACCACCTTCGGCGACGAGAAGGATCGCGTCGTCCAGCGCGACAACGGTCTCTATACCTACTTCGCTTCGGACATTGCCTATCACTGGAACAAGTTCGAGCGCGGCTTCACGCGCATCATCGACATCTGGGGCGCCGACCATCACGGCTACATTCCACGCGTCAAGGGCGCACTCAAAGCGCTGGATCTCGATGCCGACGCCCTTGAAGTGGCGCTGGTGCAATTTGTCAGCCTGTTCCGCGGCACGGAGCGTGTTTCGATGTCGACACGGGCCGGCTCCTACGTCACCCTGCGCGAGTTGCGTCAGGAAGTCGGCAACGACGCCTGTCGTTTCTTTTATCTGCTGCGCAAGCAGGATCAGTCGCTGGACTTCGACCTCGACCTCGCCAAATCGCAGTCGACCGACAACCCGGTGTACTACGTCCAATACGCCCATGCGCGTGTCTGTTCGGTACTCAACCAGTGGGGCGGAGAAGCTGCAGAACTGGCACAGGCCGACCTCGGCGCTCTCGGCAGCGAACGCGAACTGGCTCTGGCTGCCAAGCTCGCCGCCTTCCCCGAAGTCATCGAAAACGCCGCCCGCGATCAGGCACCGCATGCGATCGCCTTCTGGCTGCGCGAACTGGCAGCGGAATTCCACGCCTGGTACAACGCCGAGCGACTGCTGGTCGATGATGAAGCCCAGAAACGTGCGCGTCTGGCACTAGCCGTTGCGGTCCGTCAGGTGATCCGCAACGGGCTACGTATCCTGGGCGTGTCCGCTCCGGGGGCCATGTGAACCAATATCAACGCGGCGGCACGCTTATCGGCCTGGCCTTCGGTCTGGTCGTCGGGGTGCTGATTTCCTTTGGTGTCGTCTGGTACCTCAACAAGACGCCGTTACCCTTTGTCGACAAGGTACTGAAGTCCGAGCAAAAACCGCAGGAGAACGGTCAGAAAGCGCCCGTCGCCCTGCCCGGCAAGCCGGGGGACAAGCCGATCGAGAAGCCGGCCGAGCGCAAGTTCGAGTTCTACGACATCCTCGAAGGCAAAAAGCCCACGACGTCCGGCGCACCCACTACGGCTGCACCGTCCGTACCAGCGCCGGCAGCCGCCCCGGCACCGCAAGCGGAATCCGGTCGTCTGTTTCTGCAGGTCGGCGCCTTCCAGAAGCTCGCCGATGCCGAGAAGATGAAAGCCAAACTCGCCATGCTGGGCTTCGAAGCGGGCGTGCAGGAGGTCGAGGTCGCCGACAAGGGCACCATGCATCGCGTCCGTGTCGGCCCCTACGGCAGCGCAGAAGAAATGAACCAGAATCGCAGTCAGCTGTCTCAGAATGGCATCCCGGCCACGGTGGTTCGGGTCAAGGACTAGGAGAGGACACCCATGAAGTTGCTCAACACCCTGCTCGCTGCTGCCATTGCCCTTGGCAGCTTTACCCTGTCACCCGTCATGGCGGCCGCGCCGCAGGAAGGCAAGCACTACAGCCGTCTGCAAATGCCGCAGCCCACCGAAGCGCCGGGCAAGGTCGAGGTGATCGAATTCTTCTGGTATGGCTGCCCTCATTGTGCCGATTTCGAGCCCCTGCTCAAGTCCTGGACGAAGAAGTTGCCCGGCGATGTGAGCTTCAAAAAGGTGCCGGCCATCTTCCGCGCCGAATGGGCGAACGGCGCGCGCATCTACTACACCCTTGAAGCGCTCGGCCTACTCGACAAGCACCACGATGCCGTGTTCATTGCCATGATCAAACAGCGCGTCAATCTCAACGACGAAAAGACACTGCTCGACTGGGTAACCAAACAAGGAATCGATCGCCAGCAGTTCGCCGACATGTACAAGTCCTTCGCCGTTGATGGCAAGGTGCGTCGTGCCGCCGAAATGACTCAGGAGTACGGTTTTGGCGGAGTGCCGGTACTGATTGTCGGTGGCAAATACATGCCCTCCCCCAACCTTGGCGGCTTCGACAATATGCTGGAAGTCGTCAATGGCTTGATCGACAAGAACCGCAGCGAAATCAAGAAGAAGTAAGTTTCTGAACTCTCCCCTGCGCATATTCATTACCGGTGCCTCGTCAGGCATCGGTATGGCCTTGGCGCAGCAATATGCCCAGCGTGGTGCCACGCTGGGACTGGTCGCCCGACGCAGCGAAAAGCTTGGGGCACTTGCGGCCGCACTGCCCACCACCTGCCACCTTTACCCGCTCGATGTCGCCGATGCCGCAGCTATAGCCGCTGCCGGGCAGGACTTCATCCAGCGCGCTGGCATTCCCGACATTGTGATTGCCAACGCCGGCATCTCGGTCGGCACGCTCTCCGAAGCCGCCGAAGACCTGCCTGCCTTTCGGCGCGTCTTCGAGACCAATGTGCTGGGCATGGTGCATACCTTTCAGCCCTTCCTCGCCGCGATGCGGCAAGCAGGTGCCGGCCGACTGGTAGGGATTGCCTCGGTGGCCGGCATTCGTGGACTGCCCGGTGCCGGCGCCTATTGCGCTTCCAAGGCGGCGGCGATTGCCTATCTTGAAAGCCTGCGCGTGGAATTGCGCGGCAGCGGCATCCAGGTCGTCACACTCGCGCCCGGCTACATCGCCACGCCGATGACGGAAAGGAACCCCTATCCGATGCCCTTCCTGATGCCGGTGGCCGATGCGGCACGCAGCATGGTACGTCATATCGAGCATGGTTCGCGCTTTGCCGTGATGCCATGGCCGATGGGTATCGTGGCAAGCTTACTGAAATATTTGCCGCGTACGATCTTCGATGCTGCCTTCGCCCATGCCGGACGCAAACCACGGGGTTTGCCCTAAAATCGATCGTCATGACCCGCAGACTCGCCCGCCCCACCATTTTCGACCGCCGCCAGCTGATGTTGATGCTGTGGGTACTGCTGTCGGCCGGCTTCATCACCATCTCGCTGATCGGCTATTTCGTTTCCAAGCAGGCGATTCGCGAGACCATCATCGCGCAGGATCTACCGCTGACCTCAAGCAACATCTATTCGGAAATCCAGCGCGACCTGATTCGTCCGATCCTGATTTCGATGACCATGGCGCACGACACCTTCGTGCGCGACTGGGTCTTGCGCGGCGAGAAAAACCTGCCGGACATGTCTCGCTACCTCAAGGAAATAAAAGAGCGCCATGGCGCCTTCAGCAGTTTCTTCGTTTCGGACAAGAGCAGCATCTACTACACTGCCGACGGCGCCCTCAAGCGCATTTCTTCCTTTGAGCCGCGCGATGCCTGGTACTACCGCGTGCGCGGCCTCTCCGAAGACTACGAGATCAACGTCGACCCCGATCTGGCCAATGCCGATGCGCTGACCATCTTTATCAATTATCGCGTCTTCGACTACGCCGGCAACTACATCGGGGCCACGGGCATCGGCCTCACCGTGGACGCCGTCCGCCACCTGATTCAGGAATACCAGGAACGCTACAAGCGCAAGATTTACTTCGTCGACCTGCGCGGGCGGGTCGTCGAGTTCGGCAACAGGAAGAAGCAATCCGTCGACTTGCACACGATACCCAGCCTGGGACCGCAAATCGACCGCATCATCAGCGACCGCCGCGGTTCCTATCAATACGAGGCCGAAGGCGACAACCACATTCTCCACGTGAACTATCTGCCCGAACTCAAATGGCTGCTGTTCGTCGAGCAGAATGAAGCGGTGGCCCTGGCCGCCGTGCGCCAAACGCTCTACACCAACCTGTTGATCAGCGTGGTCGTCACGCTGATCGTGATTTTCCTGATCCAATTCGCCTTCAACCGCTACCAGTGGCAGTTGGAAGAAATGGCCTCGACCGACAAGCTGACCGGCCTGCTCAACCGCCATGCCTTCACCATCCTGATCGACAAGTTGATCGCCGAATATCGCCGTGCGCCACGACCGATCAGCATGCTGGTGGTCGATATCGACCACTTCAAGCGCGTCAACGACGAGCACGGTCATCAGATCGGCGATGAAGTTCTCAAGATCGTTGCACGACGACTGGAAAGCGGCCTGCGCGAATCAGACCTGGCCGTACGCTGGGGCGGCGAGGAATTCCTGCTCGCCCTCAAGGGCTGCGATCGCAACGAGGCACTGCGCATCGCCGAGAACCTGCGCGAATCCATCGGTGCGCTACCGATCGAAATCCAGGGGAAAACCCTGAATCTGACCATCAGCATCGGCGTCAGCGAATTCAATGGCAAGGAATCGCCCGACCAGACCATCGATCGCGCCGACTCGGCCCTCTACAAGGCAAAAAACGCCGGGCGCAACCGGGTCGAATCCATCTGAAATAAGCTGTGCCGTCCCGCCAGCGTCGACTTTTCTGGTTCAAAATTGAAAAAGGCCAGATCGCTCTGGCCTTTTTGACTTCATGCGCAAAGCTTAATAGGCGGTCAGCACCTTGGGCAACTTGATCAGCCACAGTCGCGTCGGCCGTTCCTGGCCGTTACTGCGGGTCACACGACCGCCGGTCGCATTTGCCGTGCACTTTCCGTCATTGACAATGGCGCCCTTAACGTCGACCGTGCAGGCCGTGATGTCGCCATCGAGCAGCTTGCCGCCAGCATCGGTCAGTGTGGTGCTCAGCCCAAAATCGTTGTCGTTGATCAAGGCCAGGGTTTGCCCATCGACAATCGTCAGGCCCTCGGCCTTTTCTGCACTCCAGCCGATTGCGTTCAAGTCAAGCAGCGTCGTCTTCTTCAGCGTGACCACGCTAGCCCAGGGATGCGCAGTCGTCGTCGTACCGTCGATGCTGTTCTTTTCCAACTCGATGCCATCGGCGGCAATATCGGTGACGTTATTGGGCACCTCAACCAGCATCAGGAAATTACGCACCTTTCCTTTGCTGTCCGCCCCCTGCTCGATAACGATGAACTTGCCGTTGGCGAGTGCTACGAGATCGCCCAATTTGGCGCCGCCGGTCCGATTGCGATCCCATTTCTCGCCAGCAGCGCTCAACGGGTAGCTCAACGGATAAGCATAGAGCCTGGATTTTTCGGTCGTCGGATCGAGCTCCATCCAGCGGGCAAACTGCGCGAAGTCGCGGATATTGACCGTGTCGTCCTTTTTCCCGTCCTGATCCATATCGGCAGCATCCGTGGCTTTGACTGAGGCGCCACTACTATCCAGCGGATCGATCGGGCTCTGCAGGAAGCCATGCAGCTTGCCATTGGCGCTCATGGTCAGGCCTTCCATGCCGCGATTGGCTCGGCGATTCTTGAGTACATCGGGCAGGTCGGTGGCACCAGTGCCCGGCTTGTACTTTTTCAGGATAACCCCCGACGCGGCATCGATCTTGACCACAAACGGACCGTATTCGTCCGAAGTCCAGAATACCTTGTTGGCGGCGTCGTAAATCAGGCTTTCCGGATCCAGGCCATTGGCGTCGAAATTTGCCTTGGCTGCATCGAATACGAGCGCATCGGTCAGCGGCACTTCGCCACTGCTGCCCGTCGTACCCGCTGGCAAGGGGCGGCCATTGATCTTGGTGCTGGCATCGCTCTTGAGCGGCAGCAGGGACTTGATAAGGGCGCCATCCTTGCCGATCGAAATCAGGCCAATCGAGGGCGTAAAGCTAGGCGCCGGGAACATTTTGGTCACAGATGCCTTGCTCGTATTTCCGGGAATGGGCGCATTCGGGCTATCGCCGTTCGGGCCACGGTCGGTGATGCCGTAGAACTCCAGACTGCCATCGGCCGCCTTGCCTTTGTAAGCCAAGCCAGATCCGACCGCAGGGAAAAATCCAGCGGGGAAATCTTTCTTGGCATTGGCATTGGTGCCGTCATATGGAATGTACAGGGAAGCATCTGCACTCAACACATATTTGGTAACGGCCACCTCGCCGCCGACGGAGGTCTGGGTAACTTTGGTTGTATTCGACTGACCCAGCGCTGTCGCCAGCGTACTTTCAAATTGCTCTTTCGCCACATTGCGCCGCGTATCGTTAGGCGTGCGGCTACTGTATAGATTGCCAAACTTGTCGGCCAGCGCCGGCAGAACGGCGGCCAGATCCGTATTGAAACTGCTCGCCGCCTTGGCGAAATCCAGGGTCTTGTTCGCCAGGCTGCTTACCACAGCACTGGTCACCTTGATGCCATTGCTCGGGTCGTCATCTTCATCCAGCGACTGGACAAAAAGCAGCCGGTTGTTCACTTTGTCGTCCGTGCCGGTCCACGCAGCAACGCTGGCCAGTTCCAGCGGCGTCACCGTCGTGGCGCAGTTGGCCTTGCCGAGTTCAATACCGCCGATTTTGAACGTAACGGAATCGCCCGTCTGGCAATTGAAACGTCCGGCGCTATCGGTGGTGCCGCTCTGGCCCGAAGGGCTGGCCGTGTAGGCAACGCCCTCGATGGCAGCGTCGAGCAGGACACCCGAAACTGACGAGCTACCGCTATCGCCGTCATCGTTACAAGCGGTCAGGCCAAATGCGGTGGTGATGGCTAAAGCGCAAAGTTTAATTTTCATAATTTTCTCCTTGAGAGTTATATCTCATTGTTGATTAACGACCGGGCACTCTTTAAAGAGTGGATTTCAATACTCAAACGACTGTCATCGGGAGATCACTCGAACCGCAAAGGCACGACCAGAAAGGGCGAGTAATCGGGGTTGTATGTGCCGCCGTCTTTAAATGGCTTACCTTGGTCGATTAAGGTTTCCACATTTCCCAGCCGGTAGTCGATACTCGCGGCATCATCCAGATGTACCGGGCGATCAACGATGACTTCACCCGTCGCATACGCCGATCCATCGAGCTTGCGGTAGGGTTGATCGCCGTCGCGGCGGAAGTAACGGTAGGTCATCGGGGTTTGTTCGAACACATCCTTGCCTTTGGTATAAGTCTGCGTCGCCACCACCATCCGGTAACGGCGTGCGCCCGAGAGGGCATCATTGGCCGGCGGATACAGCAAACTGGCTACGATGCTGCCATTCGAGCGCAAGTAGGCCCGTTTGCCGGTGTATTCCCGCATCAGTTTCTGGCGCAGGGCCTGGGCAGCCTGGAAATCATTGGCCAATGCGGTATTCAAGGCCGGCCAGTCGGCGCTGTAGCCGGCGCTGGTCCGAATAAGGCTGGCGAAATGGGCCTCCATCGCGGCAGGCATGTCGCCATAAAGGCTGGCGCCGACCACGGTTTCCAAAAAGTGACGGAATTCGCCCTTATTCATAGCGCGATTGATCGGGTCGCCCTGACTGGCCTGTCCCGGCGTGGCGCTCGCCGCCTTCGAACGGTCGGCCTTGTAGCCCAGGTAATCCATCTCTTTCCAACCGGCATTGCCTGCGAACTTGCGCACCATCGCCCAAGTACTATCGACGGTGTTGCCGGTGCCGGAAGTGAGGGTCGGAAACTCGGTTCGCCGCACCGCACTGTGACAGCCCAGGCACTGCATCATCTCCTCCCGCTTTTGCGGCCGTAGTACGCCTGCGTTATCTTCGATCCAGCCCGCCAGGTACCAACCGGCGCCATTGTCGATCCAGCCCTGGCCGTCGTTGCCATACAAGCTAGAGGCGTCGGCACGGTCGCCAGGCCGGTGTTCGGCATGGTTAAAGCGCTGCCACTTGTACATATAGCGAATTTCCTTGACCCGTTTGGCGCGGGTGCCGGGGAAAGAGCTAATCGATGTATCCGTACCATCGGCGCCGACATCGACGTAATGCAGCGGATGGGCAAACTCGGTGCCAACCGGATAGACGCCTTTTTCGACCGGAATGTCCTTCGCCAAACCGAAGTAGTGGGTGCCTTCAGAAGGAATCAAGCGGTTCTGGATGGCCTTCTCAAGCAAGTCGAGATTGCTGTTGTAGAGGGCGAGATCGAAGCTGCCATCGTCCTTCTTCATGAATACGGCGGGCAAGCGGACATAGATGCCCGATACCGAACCTGTCATCGGCGTAAAAATGCCATACGGCATGAAATTGACCGCCCGCCAGCCGGTAATCCAGTTACCCCCCTCTTGGAAGAAGCCGTTTTTCTCCATGCCGCTGCGGACGTGACCGTCAGTAGCGGCGGGCAGGTCGGCGGGGTCAAGCGCGGGCAGCAGGCGCCAGGCATTATCGGCTCCCGAATCCCATGATTTCATGTCGCCGCCACGATTGGCAAACGCAGCACTCCAGTTGTCCCGACGAACCCAGTCATTCATATCCCAACTCGCCGGGTTTTGGCCAATGGCCTGAACCCTGGCCCGGAGTTTCTCGGGGTATAGGGTGTTCTCCCAGCGGTTGATGGTTGCCAACGGCGCGCTCGAGCCGTAAGGCGCGAAGCTGTAATCTGCCTGAAGATTCCCGATGTTATCGGCCAGGCCGGCCTGTGGATTATTGCCCATACCTTCCAGATACAAGCCGTTGTTGTGGCAGTACTGACAGGCGTTCTGGGTGCCAGCGGAGGTTTCGATATAGCACTGCGCGGGGACATGGGCGTAGGGGTTATCGAACAACAAGGGGCTGATCCGGTCGCCCACAAGGGAGCCGGTCTTAGACGCGGACTTGTCAGTGGTGGTAGCGGCACCGCCCTCGCCATTGCAGCCGAACATCGCGAGCGAGGCTAGGCCGGCAATGGCCAAAACAGTCAGTAATGAAAGGGAAAGTGTGCGTTGCATGGCCATCCTCAAATAGAAAAAGGCCGGACATGCATCCGGCCTTCCGTTATGCGCTTATCGATAAGACACTGTATTACTTGATGGCGGGCAAGCCACCAATGTAACCAAACGGCGCCTGGAACTTGTCGATCTTGCTGGTCAGTTCCGTCTTCAGTGCAGCCGGCACGGTACTCGGCAGGTCGCCCCAGTGCTGCTGGTTGGACATGATGTAGGCGCCCTTGCCGTTCATGTCGTCTACGATCTGCAGACCGGTGTTCTCGGCGCCGGCCACGGCGGCCAAGAGGCGGGTCAGCTTCTTGGTGTCGACGTTATAGGCCCAGACGTAGTTGTTGACGTGCATGCCGGAGTCCTCACCGATGAACAGGGTGCGCATCTTTTCTGAGAAGAACACGTTGTCGGTGTTGGCGATGGCATTCACGTCCGCCGTGTTGCCGTAGGCATCGGTGCTGATCGGTTTGCCGAGTAACTTGGTCTCCACGTACATCTTGGTGGCTACCCACTCTGAGTTGATCGCCTCGCCGCCGTTGGCGGTCTTCTGGCCCCCTGCCAAATCCAAGGTATAGGTTGCGCCCGCCTTGTTCTCGGGCAGCTTGATATGGTCGACCGGAGCGGCCGACTCGGACTTCATGCTGGTCTCGATGCGCGACATCGCCATATAACCCTTCTTGTCCTTGAGGTTCACAGCAATCCCTTCCATCTTGGTGAACTCGGTAGTCGCACCCAGATAGGCGGCATAACGGCGGGTTTCCAGGAAGGCGGCGGCTTTTTCCATACCCGATTTAAGCTTCAGGCACTCGTCGGAGGACGAACCCGCACGGATGCGGGCATGGCCTGCGGCGCAGGTGTTATTGCCAGCGGCGTCCTTGGTCGGGGCTGCGGCGTCCCAGATGCTGCTGAAGGTCACGCCACTGTCAATGATGGCCTTGATCTCGGCATTGGTGCCATGGCCCAGCTTGTACCAGGTCAGATTGGCGGCACCGCCGTCCTTGTCGCTGGTCTGATTCCACTTGGCGGCATAGAGGGTGCCGGCGGACAGATCCTTGGCCTTGTCGGCCACGAACATGGCCATGCCGACGTAGGCCCCGTCATCACCCATATAAGCAGTCTTGTCGTCGCCCATGACCTTGGCTTGTTCCCAGGTGCCGCGGCCCATGGCGTAGTGTTTGACCACGCTGGTAGCACCATCCTTGCTGACGGTCACCTCGGGGATCCAGCCGTAATGGTAGGAGTTGGCGGTCTTGGTGTTTTTCCAGTACAGCTCGGTCATCGCCTTCACGCCGGCCGTGGTGGTAGCAGCGTTGCTAGTCAGCGGGTTGTATTGCAGGTCGTAGTCTTCCTCGGAGCCCAGGTGGGTATTCCAGGGGGTTTGCGAACCGAAACAGTTGATCCAGGTGCCATTGACGGAGGAGAAGTCGATGGGTTTCTGCGACTTCACGCTCAATTTGCCGTCATCCGCCTGATTGAGGGCGGTCAGCAGCATGCCGGTCGGCACGCGGGTATACCAGTTGGGGGCCGTGTAAGACTCGGCGCCGTCGGAGAGCAGCCAGTCGTACTCCAGGTGGCTGACCAGATAAAGATTTCCTTCCACATTCAGCAGACTATTAGCGTCCGGCGTCTCCAGGATGACAGGCTTGCCGAACGGGTCCATCAGCGGGTTCATTTTGTAGTCATACGCCTGTCCGGCAGGGTGAGCGTTGCCGCCTACCTTGTCCTTGACGCCAAACAGGGTGTTGTAGGTCAAGGGAAAATCCTTGGTGCTGCCGTCGCTATATGTCGCCACAGCCTTTGCCATGATCTGAGTCTGGGACATTTCAGCAGCCGTCGTAGGGGTGGAGCGTGTTTCGACGAATTCGACACCGGTCAGCACAGGTGCGTCATCGCCGCCGCCGCCAAGGCAACCAGCAAGTGACATGGTACTGGCCACGGCGATCGCAATTCCACTTTTTCGCATCAACATTGAAGGTTCCTTTTTTATAGAAATGAGGGAACCTTAGTTTGGCAAGTCGGTATTTCAATTTGATGACTAGCGCGGTATTTCATCCGGGATTAGCAAGAATCATCGCTGCGGGTATTTGATCCGATACCTGCCTTCGGTTCCGCTCACCGGTTTGGCGACTAGGCTTAAATACTTGGACAGTCGGGCACGCGAGCCAGGCGCCAAGTCGACCATGCCGTCAAAACTCACGTTATTGAATTGTGGGCCTGTTTGCAAGTCGCCTGAAAGAGTGAATGCATCATTGGGGGAATTGGCAACTTTTCCGCTGAGCCCCTGGCCGCCTTTCCAGTCCCAACCTAGTTCAATATTGCCCAGCGGATAGTTGCTTACCATGCTGGAGGTCACATTTTTCCAGACGACATGACCTGTTGCTTGACTGGAGCCTCGCATATCCCACGCGGCGGTTGTTTTCAATAAATGCAGGCTGCCGTCCCAACTGGCCGTCGGCAATACCAGCACTTTTTGCGAAAGCACGATATCTGCCGGCAAAACGATCCGATCCAGCATCAATTGCACCCCGGAAAGGCCAAGATCGAGCCGTGCCGTACCGCCACCCAAATGGACTTCGAGACCAAACGGGCGGGTCAGTCGCCAATTGATATCGCCGATCAGATTCCAGTTTCCATTGCTCGGCGATTTGACAAACAACTCGCCCTGCCCTGCCCACCATGGCCCACTCACCCGAGCCAGGCGACACTGGCTGACGCATTTTTCGTTCGTGAAATGGGCCAACCAAGCCGCCGGGGCTTGCAGCAGGAAAATGAAAATGGGGACCGTACCGATCAACCAGGACCGCATGACCTTATTCACTGGTCGGTCTGCGTCGGGGTAAGGGTGGCTTCGATGTCGACTGCACCGCTGGCGGAACTCGTCACTCGGCAATGGCTGACAACGAGTCGATAGTCCTCATGCATTGTTGCCGCCCATTTCAACCAGACTGAAAAATCCGTCTTGCCTTTGAGCCCCAGTTCGCCATTGGCTTTCCATTCGGCGGCAATTTCCTTGCCCAACTCGGGCAAACGGCGGGCAACCTCGGCACGCACCGTATCGGCGCGTGGCATGCGCTGCGTATCGCGACCGGCGTCCAGTTGCCGCCAGGCATCGCGCAAGGTATGCGCCTGTTCGGCCTGCTCGGCGAGCAGCGGCAATTTCCGGTTGAGCAGCCGTCTGGATTGTTCCAGCGACCATAGCGTTTGCACGGCCAGCGCGCCGATCACGATCCATAACAATAAGTGCAGTGCACGCTGCTCCTGAGGCGACCGTTGTTGCCAGAATCGCTGCCAATAAGTATTCAATTCCGCCATCATCGTTTGATTCCCTCTGAAATTTCCAGATCAACGCGGATTCCGCTGGCCTGCTTGTCCTGCGCTAACACATTAAATGTCAGCCCCAGGCGGCGGTAATCCTGTTTCAGCGCCTGCAAGTCGTCGTCGTCCAATTGTCCGGCGATGCGCAGGCGACCTCTGACGTAGCTGATTTCCTGAAGTGCCGCTTGATTGGCCGGCAGCCCGGCCAGCGGTTCGATCAATCGCAGAAAATCGCCCGCGCCCAATTGGCCTGCAGCATGCAACGCCGTATCAACCTGACGCTGCATTTGCAGCAGAGGATCGACCAGCGCCCCCTGCGGCGAGATGACGCGGAAACTGCTTTCAATGTCCTGGCGATATTTCTTCGCCTGCCAGTTTAACCAGCCCCATTGCAGAGCAGAGAGCAGGGTGGCAGCAAGTGCAAACCCGGTGGCCAGTCGCGCTGCCATCCGGAAGTCGCGCAGCGTCGCCGATGGCCGGCGTGGCGGTGCGAGCTCGCCATAGAGAAATCCGGCGCCGGCGGGTATGGTCAATAAGTCGGAAGCATTTATCAATTGCAGATGCCCAGCCGCGCTCTGTTTCAGGCGCAATTCATTTTCCGGCGCCATCTGCTGGCCGAGCACGACGCAACGCAGCGGCAAACTACCGTTGTCGCGCCCCAGGGTGTCCAGCCATACGCTAAGGTCGCTACTGATATCAAGAGTGACAAAGCCTCCCTTAGGCAGGGGCAGCGTCAGTTCGCTTGCCATCAGCGCCGCGTTATCCGGCGGCAAACAGAGACTCAGCGGCCAAGCGCTACGCAGTTGCAGCCCCAAGGGTTTGAGCACCTGGCAGATTTCCATCAGGCGCAGTTTGGAAACCACACCGACGGTAGACAATTCCCCTTCTGCCGCTGGACTGGGCCGCACTGAAAAATGGGTCTGGGCACCATCTTCGAGCAGGCAGTCCTCAAGGGCGGCCGCGATGACCTCAGGGGAGCGTCCCAGCGCAGTTTTAGGTAGCTGGATCGCGTGGCCGGAGACCTGTTCGCCACAGAGCACCATATCGCAGAGCAACGGCTCGTCGCCAAACGCTTGAGTCCGCCCCGCTTTTGCCGGGGTTATATGCGATTGGGGCACACTCGGTCGAATCGGCCAGTGCGCCGGTTCGCTGCAGCCTTGTTCAATCAGATGACCAAGCGCATCGCGCAGTAGCCACGGGCAATCGCGTCGCTGCTCGGGCCAGTCGGACGGGATCAGCAGGGTTAAGGTTTTCATCATTGCATGCCTAGCCAGAGAATTCGGGGACGGTTGCCATCCCGGGTACGATGCACAAGGGCGCGAGCACGACTGCGGCTGTTGCCGGTTTGTACTTGCATATGGATCAGGAAATGCTGGCTGCTGGCGCCTGCGGGAACCAGCACGGGCGGCAGACTCTTTTCCGGCAGGCGATTCTGGAAGTCCGCCAGATCGCGAAAAAACACGCCTTGCCGTGTACGCAGCAAGGCCGTTGCCGAAGCCAACCCGAGGCCGGGCTGTATCGCGGCGATGACCTCGGCCGGTGCGGTATTGACATTGACCGGCTGCAGTTCGGGCAAGACAGCGACAAATGGTTCCAGACGCGCAATCAGCCGAGCGTTGTAGCCCTTCACCCGCAACAAATTGCTCACGTTATCCAGTGGGCGATTGGCGCACTGCGTCGGCGTTCCTAACCCTTGGTAGTAGGCTGCTTCGGCCCCCGCTGCACGCGGGCTGTCATCGGCATCGAGCCAGTCGGCGAGGGTGTCGGCCAGCGCTTCGGGCAGACCGAGCAGGCCGAGCAAGCGCTGGTAGGCAGAAAGCGCCTGTTCGTCAATCGCGCCATCGTTGCGGCGCAGGTTGTTGAGATTAAGGCGCCCCTGCAGGTCTTCAATATAGCCGCTCACTTCGCTTTCTTCGCTGCGCATCGGCGGCAGCACTCTGGCCCAGTCTTCCTCCAGGGTATCGACACTGCTCCGACGCGCATCGTAGGCCAGCACGGCACGTGCGTAATCGATGCCGGCACGCGCCAGTTCCAGCGCCTGCGCCTTGTCGCGGGTCAGCGCGACGCGTTCGATCCAGTGGTCGATGCGTCCGAGCAGCAAGATCGCTGCACTGGCCGCCAGAGCGACAATCAGGATGGCGGTAATCAACGCGGCACCGATTTGTTGCGGTCGCTGCGAGAAACGGGGCATTTTTTCCCCGCTGCCCACTGACTCATTCGGCAGCCGGCACATCGAAAATCCTTTCAATTACGCCACCTTCTTCAAGCGTCAGCGTCAGACGGACTGCACGCGGCAACTGCCGGGCTGACGTAGTAGGCCAATCGGCCAGCCACTTGCCCTGACGATCAAGATAGCTAAGTTCCAACTTGGCCACGCCCTCCAGCAACGGGTAGCTGCGCGAGGGCGCGGCTGCATCGACCGCAGGCCAGACCAGCAATGACAACCTCCCCTCCCCGCTGATGCCCTTTTCCCAACGATAACCCACCCGCTGCAGGTCGCCTTCGCCATTGCCGAGTCGGGAGAAAACCAGTTGTGCCGCTTCGGGGCGCTCGTCCAGCCAGCGCCGAGTCTGCCAGGCCGGCGCTTCAAGTCCGTCGCTTGTCCGGCCGGGAACAGCCAGCGCCTGACGCACATCGCGGCCAATGCGCTCGCTGGCCAGCGCAATATCCTGCCAATATGCGGCCGTACCGCCGAGTCGTTCGCTGGAATGACGGACGTTGTCCAGACCGCGAAAACCAAGCACGCCAATAATCGCCATCAGGGCCATGGCGACCAGAATCTCGATCAGGGTGAAGCCTCTGTGCGGGGGGCCGGATTTCATGGAGAAGTCAGATAGGTAACCAGACGGGCGAGCGGCGCATCGCCCTCCTCGGCGCGCACGACGAGCACCTCGACCCGCCGGAATTGTTTGTGCGGCGTCTGACCAACTTGCATCTGCCAGCGAAAGCGGCTGCCACCCATACTCGCTTCGCCACTTGTTTCGCCAATTGCTGGCCATTGCCGGGTTGCCCGCAGCAAGGCGACTTGGTTTTCGGCTACCCAGCCGGCCAGTTGGCGCGAACGCAATTCCCTCACCGTTTCGGTACTCGCCAGCCCCGAACGGATCGCCGCCGACAAGCCAATCGCCAGAATGCTCAAGGCAATCAGGATTTCGAGCAGGGTGAAACCGCGCCCGACCGAACAAGCATTCATGGCGAGTTTGCCGGCGAATTGGCCAACGACTCGGCCATTGCGATGGCACCATTCGGCTGTCCATCCAGTTGCCAGCTTCGGCCATGTCCGCCGATGCGTATGACAAAAAGCGGGGGCGTTCCGGAAAAAACGATGCGGCTGCCCAGCGGCAGACGCTGCCCATCGTTTTCCAGATGATCGACCGCCAAACCCTCGGCCAACGCTAGCGTGCTTGCTTCAGCTTGTTCGGGCACCTGCCACCGATTGCGCTCAAGGATTAGCAGACGCGCCTGTGTTTCCGAAATTTCCCAAGCATAGGGTTGCGCCCGCGCCTCGGCGCGCAAGGCGGCCGTCTCGGCCATCGTCTTCCAGCCGCGCACACTGGCCCGACGCTGACTGAGGCCAGTGTCGGGTAAGGTCAGTACAACCGAGGTGGCCAGTATGCCGACGATCAACATGGCCACCAGAATTTCAATCAGCGTGAAGCCGGAAACTCCACGCTCCAGGAACGGAAATGGCTTAAAGCGACCAGTTGCCGACATCGGCATCGGCCCCCTCGCCGCCGGCGACGCCATCCGCGCCAAAACTGAAAACATCGATTTCGCTGCGCAGACCGGGGTTCAAATACTGATAGGGTTTGCCCCAGGGGTCGAGCGGCAGGCGTTCGACGTAGCCGCCGTTTTTCCAGCCTTCGGGGACGGGCGGCAACTGCGGTTTGCCGACCAATGCCGCCAAGCCCTGTTCGGTCGTCGGATAACGCCGGTTGTCGAGGCGGTAGAGTTTGAGTGCCTGCATCAGGCTGGCGATATCCTGATTCGCCGCCACCGCGCGCGCCTCATCGGGACGGCTCATGACCTTAGGCACCACCAGGGCCGCCAGAATCCCCACAATAACGATAACCACCATGATTTCGATCAGTGTGAAGCCGCCGTAGCGGTTAATTTGTCGAGTTATGGACATCGCTTTCCTAACGCAAGAGTTGGTTGATTTCGATGATCGGTTGCAAGATAGCCAGTACGATGATCAGCACCAGCACGCCCATGATCAGGATCAGCAAGGGTTCGAGCAGGCTCATGCTCAAGGCGAGCCGGTTGCTGACCTCATCGGTTTGCTGGCGCGCCGTTTTATCCAGCATTTCGCCCAACCGACCGCTGGCTTCGCCGCTCGCCACCATATGCACCAGCAAAGGCGGGAACATTTTGGCTTGAGCCAGCGCCCGGTTCAAGGGTACCCCCTCGCGCACCTGTTCGGCAGCGCGCTGCAACGCGGCGGCGACCGGCATCAACCAGACCACTGCCGCACCGGCCTGCAATGCCGTGAGCAGCGGCACACCGCTACCGACGAGAATGGCCAGTGTCTGTGCCAGCCGCGCACTATCCAGACCAAGCAACAAGCGACCGACGAAGGGCAGTTGCAGCAAGCGCGCATGCCAAGTGCAGCGTATCGCTTCGACCTTCAGCGCGCGCCCGACCGCCCAAAAGGCCAGCACCCCACCCGCCAACAGCACCGGCCAGGTCAGCCGCAGAAAGTCGCTGACGACGATCAGGGCACGGGTCAGAAACGGTAAAGCCTGTTTGCCATTCTGGAACACCGCCACGACCTGTGGAACGACATAGATCATCAGCGCAAAAATGACGGCACTGGCGACCAGCACTACGAGCAGCGGATAGACCAGGGCCTGAATGATTTTCTGGCGCAATGCGCCGCTGTTTTCCAGATTGTCGGCCAGGCGCAGCATCACCCGGTCGAGCTGACCGCTTTGCTCGCCGGCCGCCACCAGCGCACAGTAGAGTGGGCTGAAGCATTGCGGAAAGAGGGCCAGCGCCCGGTGCAAGGGGTGACCGGCCAATAGTTCATCGCGAATTGCCGACAGGAGGTGGCGCGTCCGGGCATCGTCGCTTTGCTCGATCAAGGCGGCAAGTGCCCGTTCAACGGGAATACCGGCTTCAAGCAAGGTAGACCATTGCCGGGTGAGCAGCATCAGATCGGTATTGCGCAAGCGCTTGGGGCGCTCGCCCTGTAACCCGCTTTTGCCTTCGCCGGTCGCCACGGCGACGTTGACGGCCAGCGCAATCAGGCCTTGCTGCCGCAACAGACCGCGGGCCTGGCGGGTAGTATCGGCATCGACGACGCCCAAAATCTCGCGGCCATCGAGATTGACCGCACGGTAGCGGAAGGCGGTCATCGGGAGAGGTTTTCAGGTTTGTGCATGGGCTAGACGGGGAATCAGTCGCGCGTCACGCGCAGCAACTCTTCGAGCGATGTTTCGCCGGCAGCCAGCCAGCGCAGCCCGTCGTCGCGCAGGAAACGCAAGCTGCGCGCGCCGCGTTCCGGACGCCGCGCCGCTTGGCGCAGCGCAGCCTCGCCGGTGCTATGGTGAATCAACTGGGCTATCTCGGCGTCTACTTCCAGCAACTCATAAATGCCGATCCGCCCCAGATAGCCGCTCTGGGCACATTGCGCACAACCAGCCGGGCGATATAGCGTAACAATTTCCGGCGGCAAACCCAGTTCGGCATCTGCCGCGACAGCTTCCTTGCAGTGCGGACACAGGCGCCGTACTAGGCGCTGGGCGAGTGCGCCGAGCAGGCTGGATGACAGCAAGAATGGCTCGACCCCCATGTCGGCGAGGCGGGTGGCGGCGCTGACCGCATCGTTGGTGTGCAGCGTCGCCAGCACGAGATGTCCCGTCAGACTGGCCTGAACCGCAATCTGCGCCGTTTCGGCATCGCGGATCTCGCCGATCATCACGACATCCGGGTCTTGCCGCAGGATGGCACGCAAGGCCTTGGCAAAACTCAGGTCGATGCGCGGATTGACCTGAATCTGACCAATCCCCGGCAGGTCGTATTCGACCGGGTCTTCTACGGTCATGATGTTCTGCTGGCGGGCATCGAGGCGCGACAGCGCGGCATAAAGCGTCGTCGTCTTGCCCGAGCCGGTGGGCCCGGTAACGAGCAGGATGCCGTGCGGCTGACGGATCAGGTAATCGACCCGCTGCAAGGTATCGGCTGCCATGCCGAGGCGGCCAAGGTCGAGGCGTACCGGATCCTTGTCGAGCAGGCGCAGTACGACGCGTTCGCCATGGCTGGAGGGTACGGTCGACACCCGCACATCCATGCCGCGGCCGGCGATGCGCACGCTCAAGCGTCCGTCCTGCGGCAGGCGTTTTTCGGCAATGTCGAGGCTGGCCATGATCTTGATGCGCGATACCATGGCAGCATGCAGGGCGCGATTGGGTTTGACGATATCCCGCAAGACGCCATCGAGCCGGAAACGCACCACCGACAGCCGCTCGTAAGGCTCGATGTGAATGTCGGAAACGTTCTCGCGCGCCGCCTGGGTCAGCAAGGCGTTGATCATGCGAATGATGGGCGCGTCGTGCTGGCTGTCGAGCAGGTCTTCAATCGGTGGCAGCGATTCGACCAAGCGGGCGATATCGAGATCCTGACCAATATCGTTGGCGACTTCGGCCGCCGTCTGGTCGCCCTGGGCGTAGGTTTCCGCCAAGCGCCGGTCGAATTCGTCGCTGTCGACCGGCTCGGGACGCAACTGCAGGCCATAGACACGGCGGATTTCGGCCAGTGCGGCCAACGGCAGCCCCCCTGACTCGGAAGTCCGGCAAAGAATTCGCGTCGCAACGCCATCGACCGCATCGGGTAGCACGCCATGCCGACGCGCAAAGGCATAGGGAAGACGGACAATCGGGTTGGACATCAGGGCTTGGGAACCTCTGCCGCTTCGAACTGGACTTTCCCGGGCAACGATAAATCCTTGAGCATCGGCACCGAATCGTCGCCCCAAGCCGGCTGCGTATTTCGGGCCTGTCTTTTCTGGCCAACCAGCAGCTGGTTGTAGCGATCTTCGGTGATGTCCCGATAACCCACCGCATCGCGAATAATGCTCGGACGCAGGAAGACCATCAGGTTGGTTTTTTTGCGATTCCGATTATCGTAGCGGAACAGGTTGCGCAGCACCGGAAGATCGCCCAGCAGCGGCACTTTCTCTTCGTTGTGGCCAAAACTGTCCTCGATCAAACCGCCAAGCACGATGACATTCCCATCGTCGACCAGAACGCTCGATTCCAGCGAGCGCTTGTTGGTCGTCGGACCGGCTGCGCTGCTCGCCGTTCCCGGCTGGACGGTAGACGCTTCCTGATAGATCTGCACCCGAACGACCCCTCCTTCGGTGATCTGCGGACGAACTTTCAGGGTCAGACCGACATCGCGACGTTCATAGGTCTGAAATGGCGTAACCGACGCGGCACCCCCAGTCGTGCTGTAGGAGCCGGTGACGAAAGGCAGATTCTGACCAATGACGATTTTCGCCTCTTCGTTGTCCAGTGTCATGATGCTCGGGGTAGACAAAATATTGGCATTGGCTTCAGTTTCGAGAAAGCGAGCAAGCAAGCCAAGATTGGTAATGGTGCCGATACCGGGGATATTGACTTGCCCGTCGACAATGCCGAAGTTCAGGCCGCGACCGGCGGTCCCGATATTGATTGCCGTCGGCACGATGTTCGTTCCATTGCCGCCAAAATTGGTTCCGCCAACGGCTTGGGAACCGTTTTTGTTGATTCCGCTAAGATCCTGCCACTGAATACCGAATTCGGCGGCACGCTCTGCCGTCAGTTCGACGATCAGTGCCTCGATATGTACCTGTGCCCGTCGGCGGTCGAGCATGGCAATCACATTTTGCAGATTGTTGAAGACGGTTTCAGGCGCAGTAATAATCAACGCATTGCTGCCGACATCGGCCTGAATCATGCTGCCCGGCACCAAGGCGGCAACATTTTGTTGCGACGCAACGCTCGCCTGCGCACCGGCATTGCCCGACAAACCGCTGGACATCGGCAGGCCGCTGGACGTTGGCAACGACGACGGCGCGAGCGGCGCCAATCCCCCCGCCGCAGTTGACGAGTTGCCGCCAGCCCCAGCCTCGCTGCCCAAAATGGCGCGCAGCATTTGCGCCAGGCGCGGTGCGTCGGCATGTTTCAAATAAACCACGCGAATATTGCCGAGACCGGATTCCGGCTTGTCCATACTGGCAATCAGTGTGGTCGCACGCGCAAGCAGTCCGGGATTGTCGGCACGCAAGATGACGCGATTGCTGCGCGGGTCGGCCATGGCAACCAGGGAGCCGGTCGTTGTTCCGGCACTGCTGCCGACCGTTGTAAACAGGCGATTAAGATTGCCGGCCACTTCGACGGCAGAGGCATATTTAAGTGCAATGATCTGCGGATCGTCGCCATGTGCCACATCGATCGCTGCAATGATGCGCTCCAGTCGGCGCAAGTTTTCGGCCGAGTCGGTGACTACCAGCGTATTGCTGACCGCATTGGCCGAAATCGACTGGTTGGCGCCGACCAGCGGTTTCAAAACCCCGACCATCTGCACCGCCGATTCGTAGCGGATGTTAAAGACCTGGGTGACGATCTGGTCCCCCGACGCCATCCCCTTCGACACCAAGGGTCCGCCATGCGTGCGCGCCTCGGCTTCCGGCATGATCTTGGTTGCCGAACTTCCCTCGACGACGGCAAAACCTTGCAGACGCAGGGCGGAAACCAGAACCTGATAGGCCAGCTCGCGCGATACCGGCTTGCCGGAAACGATGTTGATCGTCCCCTTGACGCGCGGATCGATGACGAAATTGCGCTTCGTCACCTGACCGATGGCCTTGATCACCGATTCGATATCGGCGCCGACAAAATCGAGGGTCACCTCCTCCTCAGCGGTCCAGGCGTTCAACGAAGCAAACGCACAGCAAGCCACTAGGCCGAACCGGATCGCGATGCTGCGCATAGATGAAATCATTAGTTTGCTCATTTTTTACTGGTATTCAATTGGTGGGCAGGCGGTTTGGGTAGAGAAAGGGTGATCTCCCGCCCCATATTCGATACTGTGATCTGTTTGGGTTCTATTCGGGTAATTTTTACCCCGCTCAGCAGTTCTTCGCCGATCCCCAGCACCCATGTTTTATCGTTGCCATCTTGCCGCACGATTGCCCGCGCGCCACCCGTTCGATTGGAAGAAAGCACACCGAGCAAATGCATATCCTGCCCCACCGAAGCGACCGCCGGGGTATCGGTTTGGGATAAGTTGCCGAATAGCGGTCGGGCAGCGAATTTGTCGGCTAACACAAGCGGCCGGCCTCCCAAGATGGCAACTCGCGGTGCCGGCAAGGGGCTGACAAAATCAGCCAACAATCCAGCGATCGCCCAGCAACCCAAGCCCACGACTGCCAATGTTGCAAATCGTCCGGACCAGCGCAGCACTGTTGCCGTTGGATCGACCCGGCTAGCGAAGCCTGCCATCCAAGAAGATATCCATGTAGTCAAGGCGAATTATGAAAATGCTCAGAGCTGCGAACAATAATTCAGTTTTGTTACAGCACCATGAATGAGAGGAAATTCAACCGGCCTTCGGGGCGTTTGCTGCCGCCGGTTTTGCTGCCGCCGTTCCGCCAACGTCGACTTTTCGACACGCCCCGTCTGCAACAATTGGTCGCAGCTTATACCGGCCTTTATGTCACGAAACTGAGACATAAAAGAATTAGCCTGACAAGCCCCATTACCCTTCAGGAGTTGATGAATGAATCCGCTGACAAGACGGGCATTTCTGATTGCAAGCATGAAGGCCAGTGCGGCCTGTGTCGTTTCAGTTGGCCTCTCGGGTTGTTCGTCCGACGATAACGACGATGTTGTGGTCAGCTTTCTGCATGGCGTTGCCAGCGGCGACCCGCTGAGCGACAGCGTCATTTTGTGGACCCGCGCTACCCCGAATCAGGAGCAGGAAATCACGGTCTCTTGGGAAGTCGCCACCGACAGCGGCTTCACGAACCTGGTCCATAGCGGCAGCACCAAGACCGACGCCAGCAAGGACTACACGGTTAAGGTCGATGTCAAGAACCTGCGCGCCGGCACCCAATACCACTACCGCTTCAAGTCCGGCGCCATCGCCTCGCCGGCCGGTGCCACCAAGACCCTGACGACGGGCAACCTCGACAGCCTGAAGATCGCCTTGTTCTCCTGCGCGATGTGGGAGCACGGTTACTTCCATGCCTATGCCGACGCGGCCAAGCAAAATCCGGATGTCGTTCTCCATGTGGGCGACTACATCTACGAATACCAGACAGGCAAGTATGCGTCGCCGACCGGCAAGCCCATCCGCGTGTTCGACCCGGTTACCGAGATCGTTTCGCTCGCCGATTACCGCCAGCGCTACGCCCAGTACCGCACCGACGCCAACCTGCAGGCGATGCACGCCAAGTGCCCATGGATCACCATCTGGGACGACCATGAGGTAGCCAACGACACCTACAAGGCCGGCGCCAAGAACCACACGCCGGAATCCGAAGGCACCTTCGTGGCGCGCAAGGCCGCCGCCCTGCAAGCCTATTACGAGTGGCTGCCGATCCGCGTGCAGAACCCGAACGATCTGGCCCAGGCCTATCGCAGCTTCGATTTCGGCGACCTGCTGTCGCTGCATGTGCTGGAAAGCCGGCTACTGGCCCGCGACGAATCCGCCGCCGGCAAGCAGGAACAACTGGCCCTCATCTCCGACCCGACCCAGCTTGCCAAAGCCATGGCCGATCTGACCGCCACCCTGGCCGACCCGACCCGCAAGCTGATCGGCGACACCCAGATGGGCTGGCTGCAGGGCAAGATGTCCCATTCCACGGCAACCTGGCAGGTACTCGGCAACGCGACCCTCATGGCGCGGATGACGCTACCGCAGTCGGTGCTGCTGTTCAAGCTGGGCGCCACCGATTTTGCCGCCATCGCCGCAATGCTGGCCGTTACCGCGCAAGTGAAGGCGGCTATGCCCGGCGCCGATGCTGTCGCCGTCAAAGCTGCCGTCAACGCCAATCTGGTGCCTGCCATCGCCCAGGGCCTGGTGCAGGCCGGGGTGCCCGCCGCGCAGGCCGCCGCACTGACGCCATCCAAGGTGACGATGCTGGCCAATCTGGAAACCGAGGCCAAGATTCCCTACAACCTCGACGCCTGGGACGGCTACCCCTATGAACAGGCCACGATCATGGGTCTGGCGGCGCAAGTTCATCTGTCCAAGGCTGCCAGGGGACTGGCTAGCAACCTGGTGGTGCTGACCGGCGATTCGCACAATGCCTGGGCCAACAACCTGCGTTTCATCGACCCGAAGACCGGCGCCGGAACGCCCGTGGGCATTGAGTTCGCCAGCACCAGCGTCTCTTCGGTGGGGCTGGAAAAGGAGCTGAAAAAAATGCTGGTGGACGCCAAGGTCATCACCGAGGCGCAGTTTGACCCGAGCCTCTTCGCCAGCATGTTCACCTACTACATCCAGGACAACCAGTTCCTGAACATGACACAGCGCGGTTATACGCTGGTGAGCTTCAGCAAGACCGAGGTCAAGGCCGAGTACCACCTGCTGGACAGCGTCCTCGACAGCACCTACGACCCCGCCAAGAAGACCGTCCGCACCGTCACCGCGAAGAGCGGCGCGCACAAGATCGCTTCGGTCGCCTGATCCTGGTCAAACTCAGATCGAAAGTCGACGCTGGCGGGGCAGCAAGACTGACAGGGACATCGGGAGAAGTATGGCTGACGCCTAAAGCAGCCGTCAATCGCCGGCTTCTTTGCCGGCGTTGACCCAGGTCAAGTCGCATTCCGGCATGGGCACTTATAGTCCGCACTCTACTATGGATGCCCCGTTCGAACTCGTCTGCCCCGCTGGCGGCCTGCCGGCCCTTAAGACCGCTGTCGACCATGGCGCCGACTGCGTCTATACCGGCTTTCGCGACGCGACCAACGCGCGCAATTTCACCGGCCTCAACTTCGACGACAAGAGCTTGAAGGAAGGTATCGCCTACGCGCATCAGCGCAGCGCCAAGGTACTCATCGCGCTCAACACCTTTCCGCAAAACGATAATTGGCCACGGTGGACGGCCGCTGTCGACAAGGCGGCCGCCTTCGGCGTCGACGCGATCATCCTCGCCGATCCGGGCCTGATGGACTACGCCCACCGCACCCATCCGCAACTGCGCCTGCATCTGTCCGTACAGGGCTCGGCCACCAACTACGAGGCGATCAACTTTTACCGCGAACGCTTCAACATCCAGCGCGCCGTGCTGCCGCGCGTGCTGTCGCTGGCGCAGGTCGAACAGGTGGTGAAAAACACGCCGGTCGAAATCGAAGTGTTCGGCTTCGGCGGCCTGTGCGTCATGGTCGAAGGCCGCTGTGCGCTGTCGGCCTATGCCACCGGCACCTCACCCAACTGCAACGGCGCCTGCTCGCCGGGCAAGGCCGTACGCTACGAAGAAACGCCGACCGGCATGGAGACACGCCTGAACGGCATTCTCATCGACAAGTTTGGCGCGGGCGAGCGGGCCGGCTATCCGACGCTGTGCAAGGGCCGCTTCGAAGTCGATGACGAGACCTACTACGCCATTGAGGAACCCACCAGTCTGAATACGCTGGAACTACTGCCCGAACTGATGAAGATGGGCATCCGCGCGATCAAGATCGAGGGCCGCCAGCGCAGTCCGGCCTACGTCACGCAAGTCACCAAGGTGTGGCGCAGCGCTATCGACACATGTACACGCGATCCCGAACACTTTGTGGTTTCGCCGGCCTGGATGGCGGAGCTCAACAAGATTTCCGAAGGGCAGTCGGCCACCCTTGGCGCCTATAACCGTCCATGGAAATGAAGCTTTCGCTTGGCCCCCTGCTGTTCTACTGGCCGCGCCAGCGGACGATGGATTTCTATGCCGAGATGGCGGAGCAGCCCGTTGACGTCATCTATCTCGGCGAGGCCGTCTGTTCGCGCCGCCACGAGATGCGCCTTGACGACTGGATCGAAGTCGCCACCGTACTCGCCGATGGCGGCAAGCAGGTCGCCTTGTCGACCCTGCCGCTGATCGAATCGGAATCCGACCTCAAGGCGGTGCGCCGCCTGATGGATGCGGCCAGGGAAGATACCCGCCTGAGCATCGAGGCCAACGAGATGGGGGCGGTGCGCCAACTCGCCGAACGCGGCCAGAAGTTTGTCGCCGGCCCGACGCTCAACCTCTTCAACAGTCACACCCTGAGGCTGTTGGTCGACTGTGGCGCCACGCGCTGGGTGATGCCGCCGGAGATGGGACGCGCCGCGCTTACCAACATCAGCAAGGACATGCCGAGCGGGATGGAAACCGAAGTTTTCGCCCATGGCCGCTTGCCGCTCGCCTATTCGGCACGCTGCTTCACCGCGCGTCGTTATCACCTGCAGAAAGACAGCTGCGAGTTCCGCTGCATCGAGTTCCCTGATGGCCTGAATCTCAAAACCCGTGAGGGCGCCGACTTCCTGACGATCAATGGCATCCAGACCCTATCCGCCCGGGTTTATCATCTCGAACGCGAGTTGCCGGAACTCGTGGCTGCAGATGTCAAACTGCTGCGCCTGTCGCCGCAGTCGGATCGCATGACCGAAATCATTGGCGCCTATCGCGCGCGCATTGACAACCGTCCTGCCGACATGCCGACAGGTGATTACTGCAACGGCTTCTGGCACGAACAACCCGGACTGGACTGGATAACGACATGACCCACTTCAAACTGCCCGACTTCACGCTCCCCGCCCCGCTGGCACGCCTCGGCCACAAGCTGCCGCAACTGCCGCCGACGCTGGCGCTGGTCACCGGCCTGAATCTGGTCCTCGACCGCCTGATCCCGCGCGAGCCGCTGGAGCCGCTGATTGGCAAGCGCTTCGTCATCCGCATTCTCGATGCCGGCATGACCCTGCGCTTTGGCTATGGCGAACGCGGTTTTCGTCCTGTTTTCGATGCCACGCCGGCGGATCTCGCCATCTCGGCCCGTGCGCGCGACTTCATTGCCCTGCTGGCCCGCGAGGAAGACCCGGACACACTGTTCTTCAACCGCCGCCTGCTGATGGAGGGCGATACCGACCTCGGCCTGCTGGTCAAGAACACGCTCGACGGCATTGATCTGCCGCGTTTCGATCCGGCACGGCTGTCTCCCGCCGAACTGCTGTTGCGCCTGCGCGCGCGACTGGCAACGCCGCGTCACGCCTGAGTCAGGCAGTTCCGTCAGCGCTCACATGACGCGCTCACGACTGCCGCTGTATCTTGCCGGCGTTTACACGCTGCTGGTACTGTATGCCAGCCTGCATCCCTTCAGTGGCTGGCGCGATTCCGGCATCGATGCCCTCGCTTTTCTGGATGCCGCCTGGCCACGCTATGTCACCGGGTTCGACCTGAGCGTCAATGCGCTGGCGTATCTGCCGCTCGGCTTTCTGTGGGCCGCCGCGCTCAGTCGCTCATCCGCCCCCGCGCTGGCCGTCTTGCTGGCTACCCTGAGTTGTGCCGCTTTCAGCCTTGGCATCGAGGCCCTGCAAAACTACCTGCCCAGCCGCGTGCCTTCCCATCTCGATTTCGCCAGCAATGCCAGCGGCGCTTTTCTGGGCGCCTTGGCCAGCCTGCGCTGGGGGCGCGACCTGCTCGACGGCGGGCGCCTGCATGCCTGGCGGCAGCGGCGTTTTCTACACGGCCCCTATGGCGACATCGGGCTGGTGCTGGTGGCGCTTTGGTTGCTGACCCAACTCAATCCGGAAACCATCCTGTTCGGCAATGGCAATCTGCGCAGTCTGCTCGGCCTGCCCGCCACCTTGCCGTTTGCCGCCGAGGATTTTCTGGTACTGGAGATGGCCAGCGTCGCCGCACAAACCTGGGCCATCGCCCTGATCGCCACCCGGCTCGCGGCCAACCATCCGTTGCTCCTGCCCCCCGTTCTGGTGCTCGCGGCACTCGCCGTCAAGAGCTTTGCCCTGCTGGTACTGATGCACGGTGCCTGGGGCCTGGCCTGGGCCACGCCGGGCAGCCTCAGCGGCCTCGGACTGGGATTGTTACTGTGGATTGCCGTCATGCCGCTATCCGCCGCCTTGCGCCAGGCAATCGCCGCCCTGGCCCTGATGTTCGCTGCCGTGCTGGCCAACCTGATGCCGGACAACCCCTATCTGGAAGACACCCTGCGCGCCTGGCCGCAGGGCCACTTCTTCAATTTCAACGGGCTCACGCGTCTCGCCACCGCGCTATGGCCCTTTCTCGCTCTGCCCTGGCTGATGCTTTCAAGGAGTAGTCGCCATGACCGCTATTACTGATCTGGTCAGCTTGCGCGATGCACTGCGCGAGTTCGCCGCCGCGCGCGACTGGCGGCAGTATCACACCCCGAAAAACCTCGCGATGGCAATGATCGTCGAAGCTGCCGAACTGGTCGAGCATTTCCAGTGGGCCACGCCCGAGGAAAGTCTCTCACCCGCGCCGGGAAAGCTTGCCGAGATTCGCGATGAGGTCGCCGACACGCTGATCTATCTGGTCGAACTGGCCGATGCGCTGGATATCGACCTGATTGCCGCCGCCCGCGACAAGATCGCCAAGAACGCGATCAAGTATCCCGCTTCGTAAAAGTCGGCGCTGGCGGGACGGTATGCAGCCGAATCGTTCCGGCAATCCACATCGCGGCCAGCGTCATGCCCATCGCCAGCAGGCCGACGTTGCCATAGCCGACGACCTGGCCGTTTTCCATCGTGATCAACAAGCCCCCCAGATAGGCCGCCAGCCCGGAACAGAGGTTTTGCACCGAGGCATTGATCGCCATGAAGGTGCCGCGCAAGCGGGGCTGGGCGGCGGAGGTCATGATCGCCATCACCGGCACCATGCGGCCGGGAACGAGGATGAAAAACACCGTCGTGCAGACAACCATCAGCCACAGCGGCGAAGGCGACAGATGCGTCTGTACGAACAGGGGCAGCAGCGAAAAAATCGCAATGCGGCGATAGGCGCGCACCTTGCCCCAGGCATCGGTACGCCGCCCGATCCAGCGCGCGGTAAAGAAAGTGGCGCTACCTCCGGCGAGATACAGATAGGGAATGTCGGCCTGCGCGATGCCGACGTTCGCGGTTGCATAGATGGTGATGTAGGGGATCACCGTGAAACCCGAAAAAATCGCCAGCGCCATGAACGCAAACGCCCGCCAATGATTGGCGTCGCGCAGTACGGCGGTCATCGCGGCGAGGGGATGCGCCCGCGCGGTCTCATCGATGGCGGCCGCAGGCAAATGGCCACGCATCATGGGCAACTGGCGCACGCCGACCAGCAGAAAGACCAGGGTCAGTGCGGCAATCAACAAAAACGGGGAGCGCCAGCCGAACGCGTTGGCGAGAAACAGCGAGAGCGGCACGCCCGCCACCGTGGACACCGAGAACGCCGACATGATGACGCCACTGGCGCGGCCACGTCGCTCGAAGGGAATCAGGTCGCCGACCATGGTTTGCACCAGCGCACCGAGCACGCCGCCAAATGCACCCGCCACCCCGCGCGCCAGCAGCAGGGTGGCGTAATCGCTCGCCAGCGCGCAGGCGAGCGTCGCCAGGCCAAACAAACCAAACATCGTCAGCAGCATGCGCTTGCGCTCGAAGCGGTCGGCCATCATCGCCATCGGAATACCCGCCAGCGCCGCCGTGAAGGTATAGGACGAGACCAGCAGGCCGAACTGGTGCGCGTCAATCTCCAGTTCGCGTATCAGGATCGGGCCAAGCGGCATCATCACCATGAAGTCGAGAATGTGCGCAAACTGGATGGCGGCAAGCGTCACCAGCAGGATGCGCTCGCGGGCAGGATCTAAGGGAAGGTTGGGCACAAGCGGAGTTTATCGCCGTCCTGCCAGTCCCCAAAAGGGATTCCCTTCGGTCACGCTAACTTTTGCTACATTGCCGATTCATGAACGAGGAGCGACCCATGAGCCATTTCAAATACCATGTCTTTTTCTGCACCAACCAGCGCGCCGCTGGCGACATGTGCTGCAACAACCACAATGCCCAGGCCATGCGCGACTACTGCAAGGATCGCGTCAAGGCCCTCGGCGACAAGATTCCCGGCAAGGTGCGCATCAACAGCGCCGGCTGTCTCGATCGCTGCGACAAGGGCCCGGTCATCGTCGTTTATCCGGAAGCCGTCTGGTACACCTATGTCGACCAGGAAGACATCGACGAGATCGTCGATTCCCACCTCGCCAAGGGACAGGTCGTCGAGCGCTTGAAAATCTGATGTCGCGTCACGAACAGGTCTTCCTCGACGGCCCCGACGGGCGCATCGAGGTATTCGTGGAGCCATCGCAAGCTTCCGGCGTGGAGCCGTCGCAAGCTTTCGGCGTGAAGCCCCATGTCGAGGCGCAAGGCATCGCACTGATCGCCCACCCGCATCCGCTGTTCGGCGGCACCGCCGACAACAAGGTCGTCACCACCCTCGCCAAGGCCTTCCGCGAACTTGGCTGTGTCACGCTGCGCCCCAGCTTTCGCGGCGTCGGCGGCAGCGAGGGCGAGCACGATCATGGTGTGGCCGAAACGGCAGACCTGCTCGCCGTCCATGCCTATGCGCGCGGTCGCTTCGGCAACGCGCTACCGGTTTATCTGGCCGGTTTTTCCTTCGGCGCCTACGTCGTCACGCGGCTCGCCCTGCGCCTGACGGAAATCGCCGATCCGGCCAAACGACTGGTGCTGGTCGGCACCGCCTCCGGCTTCATCGAAGGCTTGCGTCGCTACGAAACCGCCGCCGTGCCCGCCGACACCATTGTCATCCATGGTGCCAAGGATGAAACCGTGCCGCTATCCAACGTGCTGACCTGGGCCGAACCGCTGGACTTGCCCATCACCGTCATTGCCGGCGCCGACCACTTCTTCCATCGCCGCCTGCACCTGATCCGCGACATCATTCAGCGACAGTGGAAAGCCTGAGCGTCCATTAGAATGCGCAGCGGCGCCGGGATGGTGAAATTGGTAGACACAAGGGACTTAAAATCCCTCGGCTGAAAAGCTGTACGGGTTCGATTCCCGTTCCCGGCACCACTAGCAGGCAACGGCAAGGCTTGCAGTAGTTCCAGGGAAATCAGATCCTCTGTGCCAAGTGTTGGTCCAACTTGTGTGCGGCGTTTCCTATGCCGAAAGGCTTCCATTGGCAGGGTAGCGGTCACCCATCGCAGCCGCGTCCCCTTCCTATCCTTACTCCACCGCAAACCCCTGCGCGTAGTTGGCGAAGACAAAGGGTACGCGCACATACAGCTTGCCGTCCGCACCGATCCACCAGGTCTGCCCCTGCTTGTCGGCAGGTGCCTGCACGAGATGATAGTCGGGGGTGAGGGTAAAACGCTGGCCCGCCAGCGTCAGCGACAGCTTGCCGGCCGCATTGCCGCTCAGGGTTGCCGTCGGGTCGAGCCGCCGCACTTCGCGCTCCAGCGTGGCGAAATCGGCGGCCACCGGATAGAACACCTGCTGCCGGCCCTGCGGATCGACATAGGCGATATGGCCTTGACCGTCTTCGCTCAGGCTCTCCGTGGTCGCAAGAGAGGTGACCGCATAACCTGGCTGCAGGGCATAGCGATGTCCGCCCGAGAAAGCGGCCACATAGCTGCCGTCGGTATTCAGCCTCAAGGCGATGTTGCCCCCCATTGCCTTGACGAACGCGGCCAGCGCTTCGATGTTGGCGACGCCCGGCGCATAAGTGACTGTCACGCCATCCTGAGAGACTGCCATGGCCCCATTGCCCGTCATCTCGATGCCATCCGGTCGGCGCGCATCGATGGCGACCCGCCCGCTCGGCATGCCCCGATAGGTTTGCTGGCCGAGCGAAATATCGCAAGCGCCGAGAGGATCGGGATCGGCTGAAACGGTCAAGCCACTGGCTTGCAACTGGCGCTTGATGGTGGTTTCCAGATCGGCATTCAAGCGCACGCTGGCGCCCGACAAACGCGGCAAGACCGGATTCAGCGCAAGTCCCTCAACGGCAGGAACCGGCAGCCGGTCGCCGAGCATCCCCATATCGCCGCCGGACGAACCGATATAGGCCGCCAACAGATTGCCCGCATCGTCGAGTACCGCCGTCTCGCCGGCATACAGCTTGCCATCCGGCAGCATCTCGGTGCGGGCGGCACGGGTCATCTGGTTCGCACGGGTGCGGGCAGAGGGCCGCGTCGGCAGGATGATGTAACCGCTGCCGACAAACAGGATCTGTTCCCCGGCATTGACGGTCACGGTCATCTGCGTGTGGTCTGCGCCGGTGGTGACCTGCCCATTGCCGACCACCAGGCTGGCATTGCCGCTGCTGGGGATGGTGAGCGTCACCGTGCCGCTGGTGACCGCCAGGGCGGTCACGCGGCTGCCGTCCGCTTGCGTCACGGTCTGGACGCCGAGCTGTCCGCCGCCACTGCCGGGGACGATGCTCAGGGTTCCCCCCGCGCTGCTGCCGGTCTGAATCACGACCGGCGCGGCGCTAGCATTGCCGCCGGCCAGCTGGATCACCGTGCCGGACATCTGGGCGGGAGAGCCCGACAGGTTGAGCGTGGTGCCGCCCGAGACATTGAGGGTGGGGGCGCCGTTCGGGCTGGCGCTTACCGTCACCGATGCCCCGGACTGGTTGGCCGAGACGAGGATGCCGCCGTTGCCGGTGCTCGCCAGGGGCTGACCAGCCTGGGTTGCCGCCACGGTGACGGTGCCGCTGGTCACCGCCAACACACTGTTGCCGCCCACTGTGGTGACACTCACCTGGGCGCTGCCGCTGTGGGTCACCGACAAGTTGCCCCCCCCCGGCAGTTGTAGCGTGTTGGTGGCTGGCCCGCTCGTGCCGGCGGCAAGGTTGATGGTGGTCGAGCCGTCCGTGCCGGAACCTGTCGTCGGCACGCTGACGACGATAGTTTGGCCGCCGCCGGTGACAGTGGCGCTACCGCCGGTGGTCGGTAGGTTGACCGGCGGGGGGGGCGGCGGGGGCGGGGGCGGTGCGACATAGAGCGAGGCCGTACAGTTGGCGGTGGTGCCGCCATTCGTGCCGGCACAAGACCAGGTCCATGGGCCGCTGCCGCTGACGGCACTGGCCGTGCCGGCCGTACAGAGGTTACTGCCCGGGGCGCTGGTCACGGCACTGCCGTGGGCGCTGCCGCAGGTGCCGTTGACCGGAGTCGGCGGCGCCAACGTGGTGACGGAGAAGGTATCGCTCACCCCGCCGATGGTCAGGGTGCCGCTGATCGTCGTGCTGTTGCTGCCCGAGGTGGTAAGTTTGACGGCAACCGTATCGCCCACACTGACGGAGACCGAAGCGAGCGTCGTATCGGTGCCGTTCTTGACGAGGGTGCCCACGGTGGTGGTGGCCGTGACGGAGGTATTGATGTCGGCGACGGTGATGGCACTGGTCGTAACGGCCGTGGAAAGCGCCTGATTCGTCAGGTCGAGGATGTCAAACGCCGCCGGGACAGCATCCCCATACACCCAGCGATGCACCGTGCCTGCACCGCTGCC
This sequence comes from uncultured Methyloversatilis sp., assembly GCA_964477575.1. Lineage (GTDB taxonomy): Bacteria > Pseudomonadota > Gammaproteobacteria > Burkholderiales > Rhodocyclaceae > Sulfuricystis. The sequence goes on along the minus strand of CAYZEA010000016.1, from coordinate 24,376 downwards.
GGCGTAGACGGTCTGGCCGTCCGGCGATACCGCAAGGGCAGGAATGACGCTGGCGTTCGTGCCGGTGGCGGCGGGGCCGCCGGTGGTTTCCCAGATATCAGTGGCGGCCAGCGCGGGCAGCGCCAGTCCGGACAGGGTTGCGAGGGCCAACAGTGCGCGTTTCATGAGAGTGCTCCGGTTTAATTGGGTGGCAAGCCGGTCGACATCGCCGACCAGTTCGCACAACTATCGCTGCTGACAAACACCCCCGCCTCGCTGCCGGCGTAGAGCTTGCCTGCGGCATCCATCGTCAGGGAAAGCAGGTTGAGGTTGGCCGGTTGGGTGGCGCAGGCGCTCCAGTTCACGCCGCTGTCGCTGCTCTTGAACGCGCCGCCGCCGTAGGTGGCGGCGAACAGCACGGCGCTGACGCCCGGCTTGATGACCAGCGCCTTGATGCGCGTGTTGGCGGGCTGGGTGGTGGCCGCCGTCCAGTCGGTGCTGGCTGTCTTCTTGTACACCCCGCCGCCGTCGAGGGCGGAATAGAGCGTGGCGGGGGTGGCGGGGTCGATGACGATGCTGGTGGTGCTGATGGCCAGGGTGGAAAACTGGATCGGGCCGACGAGTTGCGCGGCGAACCCGGTTGCCGATTCCTTCGCGACGAGATAGAGGTCGTAGGCCGTGCCGGCGGACAGACTGGTCATCGCGAAGCTCTTTTCCGTTTTGGCGGTCATCACCGCGTTGCCGCCTCCGGCGATGGTGACGCTGCCGTAGTTGACACCGGCCACCACCTGGGCCGGGGTGGGCGGCGTGGCCCCGCGCGGCACAACGAGCCAGTATCCGGTGGCGGCGACCGGACTGGTGGCACTCAGGGTGGCGGTGCTTGTCGTGACACCGGAAACGGCGCCGCCGGATAAAAGCGCAAAAGGGCCAAAGTACTGTCCGCCTCGAACCAGCCGCACGTAGCCGCCGAACAACTTACTGACGGCGTAGGTATAGCCAACATCGAAATAGACGCCCCACGCGTCGACTGGACCCGGGACATACGACGAACCAGACCAGAAGTCCGACGCGACAGTGTTGGGAAAGGCCGCGCTATCGATGGTCGGTGAACCGACCCCCAACTTCACCAGCGTCTGGAGTTCCACAATGCTCGGCAAGCGCCAATCGGAGTAGCCCTTGTAGTTGGCCGTGCTTTGCGTCGCGGCCTGCCCGAGGGCGCCTGACCAGGAGTACAGCGTGGCTGCTCCGGTGGTACAGAGGCCGTTGCCACTCAAGCCAAGGGCGCACTGGTCCCACATCAGCCCGGTGGAGGTGTCGGTGACGGTGCCGTTGCCGTTGTCGACAAACGGCGCGTCGGCGCTGGCGGGACCGGTGGCGAGGGCGAACAAAGCGGCGGCGCACAGGGCGCGGACGGATGCGGGCAAGAAAAATACGGGAAAGCTCATGGCAAGACTCCTGAAAAGATCGTTCATGTCAGTTTGTAACAGTCGACCGTGAGAAGATCGTGAGAGAACCGCCCATGCCGCCCCGCCAGCAGGGAGGCCGTCAGGCCGGAAGCGGCCCGAAGAGGCTGCGCCGATTTTTTGCGAAGTGATCATGGCGGAATAGTGCCCATCGCCGTCCAGTTCGCGCAGTCATCGGTGCTCTTGAACACCCCCGCCGTGGTGCCGGCGTAGAGGGTGGTGCCGGTCAGCGCCAGGGAGCGCAGGTTGAGATTGGCGGGCTGAGCGGCGCAGGCGGCCCAGTCGACGCCGCTGTTGGTGCTCTTGAACACCCCGCCGCCGTCGGTGCCGGCGTAGAGCGTGGCGCCGGAGGCGGCGATGGCCAGCGCCTTGACCTTGAGGTTGCTGGGCTGGGTGGTGGCGGCCGTCCAACTGCCCTCGCCCACTTTCTTCCACACCCCGCCGCCGTCGAGGGCGGAATACAGGGTGGTGGGGGTGGTGGGGGTGGTGGGGTCATAGACTAAATCAACCACGGGGCCGGTGGGGACGTATCCGGGGATCGCGGTGAAGGAGGCGGAGACGGTTTTGGCCGTTCGGACGTTATTCAAGGTGCAGGTGGAAGCAGAACCGGCAGTGGAACAGTCATCGCCCCACGCGGAGAACGTATATCCGGGTTCGGGGGTGGCGGTGCATGTGGTGGATTGGTTGTATTCGGGAGCTGTGGGGGAGCATGCCGAAGAGCCACCCGGAGAGGAGGAGGATGCAATCGTTTGGCTAACACCGCGTACGGCAACAATGCAGGGAAAAGGCATAGCCCCGTAGGAAGGCACTAACAAGAGATTGGCATCAATATCAGAGACGCTAATCGTCAACCCCGCTAGATTGGTAAATTCCCACCGGTCCATACTAACAGCCCAGCAGGGACGGGAAGCCATACTTACTAACACCTCTGCATGTGCATTCGGGCCGAACCCTCCCACCGCTACCGCCCACCCGAGCCACCTGACGAGATAGCGCGCAATGCGTTGTTTTGACGCACCCTGCTCATAAAGCCGCGCAACTTTGGCATCTCGCCGTGACAGCGCGGCAGCGGACACTTTCACGCCGGTGAGGCAGCAGTGGAACCCGAGGAAATCGAAACCTTTTTGGGCGTGGCCGATGAAGGTCTTGTCCGGGTGTGTCTCGACGCGCAGCGCCTGGAGGACAGCAACCTGCGCCTTGACCGCGCGGCGCAAGGCCCGCCACAGGGGGTTCGCCCCCAGACGGACGGGCGCGATACCGCGCGGATGGGGGGCGGGCGCCTTGCGGGAGCGGGTGAAAAAGGCGAGGAAAGCAGGGAGGGATGTCATGGCGGGACTCCGGAAAAATTCATTCATTTCGAGAGTTGTAACAGGCGACCGTAAGAGAATCGTAAGCGGAGCACGCCGTCCCTCCCCGGCACGACCTGGAAGGGTTAGCGCCGCACGCTGCCGGCCGAGGACGACCAGAATGCGCCTGGCCACAGTTGCTTGACTATACGCATATACATGCATATATTGAAGCCATGCGTTACACCCACGACCCGAAGAAGCGAACCGCCAACCTGAAGAAACATGGTTACGACTTCAAAGACGCGCCGTGTGTCATCGAAGGATCGCCGACCGTTACCTTTGAAGATAGGCGGTTCGATTACGGAGAGCAGCGCTTCGTTACCTTGGGGATGTTGCGCGAGGCGGTGGTGGTCATAACCACGACCGAGACCGACGAGGAAATCCGCGTGATTTCCATGCGAAAGGCAGACCGAAATGAAGAAGCTATCTACTACGCCAACATTTGACAACGATACCCCCATCACCCAGGCCGACATCGATGCCGGCAAGTTGGTGTTGCGCACGCGCAACGCCGGCCGGGTGGTGCAGCCGAAAAAGCGCGTAACGCTCTATCTTGACGTCGCGGTGGTGGATCGATTCAAGCAAATGGCGGGAGAGCGCGGTTATCAGACACTGATCAACGAGACCTTGAAATCCTCCATGCAGCAGGCCGATATGGCCGACACACTGCGGCAGGTGATTCGCGAGGAGTTGAGCGGGCAGAAAGCTGCGTAAGCGAGTGAATTTGAAGTATGGATGACAAAACCATCTTTTTGCGGCTACCGGGTCATCGGCTTCGCTGCGGCTGACCGGATGTCTGCGCGCGGGCGCGGACGAGCTCGGCGCAATCGCCGTGCGGCGACAGCACGGCAACGAGCTCGGCCAGATGGCGCGCCATGGCTGGGGTGGGGCCAAGGGGCCGGCGGCAGTCGATCCGCGCCAGCGCCAGGCGCAGTTCCGTGAGCGGCGTGCCTTGACGATGAGCCAAGGCCTGCCCGCGATGGAAGGCGCTCGTCGCGCCGGCACGGTCGCCGCAGCGGGCGCGGGCCAGACCCTCCTGGCGCGCCAGCTCCGCCAGCGCATGGCCGTCGCCGAGCAGGGCGGCCAGCGCTTTGGCTTCGTCGATCACGGTTCGCGCCTCGGCGTCGCGCCGACTGTCGAGCAGCGCTTCGGCCAGCGGCACCAGCACCGCGACGGTCACCCCGCCCATGGCGGCGCGCATGCCGTCGACGCAGTCGCGGATGCTTTCGGCGCCCTTGGCATCGCCCTGCATGGCGCGCGCAGCGCCCTGGACGATTTGCGCCACCAGCCGCCAGAGGACGAAGCCGTGCCGTTCGGCGAGCGCCAAGGTGCGCGCCGCCAGGCTGGTGGCGGCATCGGGTTCGCGCCATCGACCGTGCAGCAGCGCGGCGAACGCCAGCGCATAGGCTTCGCTAAACGGATGACCGAGGTCGTGGGCGCGGGCGACGGCAAGGTTGGCGGCGGCGCGGGCGGCGTCCGGGCGGCCGAGCAGCTGCAGTATCCAGCCGCGATAGGCGGCGGCGGTGACGCCGGCATCTTCGCCAAACAGTTCGATATGGCGGGCATGCTGCGTGGGCTGCCAGCGCGCCTCGACCTGTTCCAGATGATGCAGCGCGGTGGCGAACTCGCCTTGCCAATACGCGGTATTGCCGACGGCGAAATGCGCCTGCTGCGCCAGTATCGGATCGGCCGAGTGCGCCGCCAAGCGGCGCAATTGCTCAGCCAGATCGCGGGCGCCGCGGTAGCCGACGCGCGAACTGGCGCTGGCCCACAGGCCCCAGAGGGCCACAAAGCTTTCATCGCGCGCCTCGACATCGCCGGCGTTGCAGCGGGCCATGGCGCGGGCATAGGCGGCGGCACCTTCCTGCGAGGCGTAGCCGTCGGCCGCGCAGGCGGCAGCCCCCAGTCCGATCGTCAGTTCGAGTTCGCGCGTGGCCCGGGTACGCGTATTGGCAAGGCTTGGCAACAATTCGAGGCCGACGCGAAAATGGGCGACGGCTTCGCGGCAGGCGGCTTGCCGCGCCGCCAGGCGCCCCGCCTGCAGCCTGGCGGCAAGCGCGGCGCCGGCCGCGCCGGCGGCGGCCTGGTGACGGGCGAGCAGCTCCGGCGCGGCGCCGTGCCGGCGCAGTTCGTCGGCGATACGGCTGTGCACCTCGGCACGTCCGGCTTGGGTCTGCATCCGGTAAGCGGCATCGCGGATCAGGGCGTGGCGAAAGCGCCCGATCCGCGGCGGGTCGCCGGCGAGTTCGAGCAGCCGCAGCGCCGCCAGGCGCGCCAGCGCGCGGTCGACCGCCGCCGCGTCGAGTTCGGGCAGGCAGCAGCGGCGCAGCAGGGCCAGATCGAATTCGCGGCCGATGACGGCGGCGATGGCCAGCACCGGCCGGGCCTCGCCGGCGGCGTCGATGCGCGCGCTCAACAGATCGATCAGGGTGGCCGGCAGCGTCGCGGCGCGGCCTTGCGGCAAGCTGTGCGCCAGCTCTTCGGCATAGAGCGGCACGCCATCAGCGCGCAACACGATCAGCCGCACCAGATCGGCCGATGCCGGCACCGCCACATCACCGGGCAAGGCGGCAGCGACCAGCGCGGCAAGGTCGTCCTCGGCCAGGCGCTCGACGCCGATTTCGCGGCAGCGGTCCGCCGGCCAGGGGGCGCTGAATTCCGGCCGCGCCGTCAGGCAGAGCAGACGCGACCCGTCGCCCTGGAGCAGGCGGTCGATCAGTTCCAGGCTGGAGGGGTCGGCCCATTGCAGGTCATCGATCAGCAACAGGAGCGGCCCGCGTGTGTCCTCGGCGGCAAAGGCGTCGAGCAGGCGGGCGAAATGCCGCGCGCGACGCATTTCCGGGCTGTCGTCGCGTTCGCTGCGGCGCGGGTTGGCGCCGGCCGCGGCTTCCGGATCGTCGAGCCAGCGGGCAAATGGATGGAAGGGCGTGTTGGTGTGCTCGGCGGAGCAGTGCAGGTGGCGTATCCGCGCCGCCGCCGTGTCGCCGGCGTCGACTTTTACCGCTTCTTTGAGCGCCAGCGCCAGGCGCGACTTGCCGATCCCCGGTTCGCCGCGCAAGAGCACGCCGCCGGCCCGGCGTTCGCGCAGCAATTCCCGCCACAGCGCGTCGAGGGCTGCCAGTTCGCGCCGCCGGCCGCACAGCGGCAACAGGCGACCGCGAATCTGAGCGGCAGCCAGGCGCGTACCGGCGCCGCTGACGGCGTCGATGCGATAGGCGCTGGCGCCAAGCCTGGCGGTGTGGGTCGGGGCCAGGGGAATCGCGCTGGCCGTGTAGTAACCGTCAGCCTGCGCCCATCCCGTCGCGCTGACGAAAATTTCGCCGACGCTGGCCTGCTGCGCCAGCGCGGCAGCGCATCCGGAGGCCAGCCCTTCCGGATCGGGCAGGCGCGGATCGCCGCACAGCAGCGGTCCGGCATGTACGCCCTGGCGCAGGATCGTCGTGGGCTGCTCGCTGGCCAGCCGGCGGCGAATTTCCAGCGCGGCGCCGATGGCGTCGATGAGACTGTGCTCGCTGCCGCCACCGGCGCCGAAGTAGGCCAGGAGGCTGCCGCCGCGCGCTTGCACAATTCGGGTGCCGTAGCGGTCGAGCACGGCGCGCACGATGCGCTCGGACTCGACCAGCTGCCGCCAGCGCGTCTCGGCGGCGTCGATGTCTTCCTCGCTGCCGGCAGCGAGTGCCTCGCACCGGCCGAGTTCGCAAGCCAGCACGCCAACCTGGCGGCGCTCTACCAGCGGCGCGTCTCGGCATTCGGGAGGGGGAACGGTGTGCTCGGCGCAAACGCGCTCGAACAACATGCGCGTTTGCGCCGTCGGCGCCAGGCCGTAATCCTGCTGCAGGGTGTCACGGAACCGTTTATAGGTGTCGACGGCGATGGCGGTTTCTCCACGTCCGGCATACAGGGCGACGAGCCGGCGCACGGCATCCTCGTGCAGCGGTTCGAGATCAAGCACGGTGCGTACCGCAGTCAACGCGGCATCGGTTTCGCCGCGTGCGGCCAAGCAGTCCGCAAGCCGGAGCTGCCTTTCCAGACGCCGGCGGCGCACCAGTTCGCGCTGGATCTGCAGCCAGCGGTCATATTCGTCGCAGCCGCGCAGCCGCAAGTCGGGCAGCAGTTCGGTGCCCAAGGCCGCGGCCGTGGTTTGTGGCGCGTCGATGCAGCCCCGGCAGTAGTTTTCGTCCGGCACCGGCGGGCAGGCGGGTTCGTCTTTCAGATCGCTGCGGACATCGACCGCCAGGGCCGCCCAATCGATCCCGACAGCATTGCGCGAGACCAGCAGCGGCGAGTGGGCGTCGCCGCCAGTGGCGAAGGCGACACGCAGATCGCCAATCACCTGGCGCAAGTTGGTGAGCGCCGAACGGCGGTCGAGGTTCGGCCAGAACAGTTCGGCCAACGCATCGCGGGCATGCTGCCGGCCGCCATTGAGTACCAGCCAGGCCAACAGCGCGCGACTCTTTTCATAAATCAGCCCCAGCGCTTCGTCACTGCGGGAGAGCCGGAACTCGCCCATAAGGCGGAGCGTGTAGGGAGCAGTCGCGAACGCTTCCGTCTCGGCGCTCGCCCCCACCATCCGGGCCACCGGGTTCGGTTGTAGATGCCGCATAAGGCCTTTGTTGCCCATGGTGCTATTGTGTTGGCGCCAGTCTAGTCAATTCGGTCGCGCAACGAAAGCGCCTTGCCCGGCACGGCGATCGGCTCGTAGCGCGGCGGCGCGGCAGAGGGGCGGATGCCGTCCTACAAAGTTAGTCAAGAGGCCACAGACAAACCGGAGGGGGACAGCCATAGTCCGCAGTCCGGATGTCTCACATCAATCTGTCCGGTGGCGCGTTTGTCTCAAGGCGACTCACTCGACGCTATGCCAATCGCCACGCGCGCAAACTTGCGCTTGCCGACTTGCAGAACGACCGTCGTACCCGCCTCAAGGGCGAGTGCTTTATTCTCTACCTTGCCGCCATCCAACCGCACGCCACCGCTATCGATCATGCGCAAAGCCTCCGATGTGCTCGCGACCAGGCCGGCTTGTTTAAGTATTTGGGCAATCGGCGCGGCCGGCAAACTGAACTCGGGCATGCTATCGGGCATGGCGCCGCGTTGGAAGCGTGCTTCGAAATCGGCCAAGGCCTTCTCTGCATCGACCTTGGAGTGAAAACGCTCCACCAGTTCCAGCGCGAGCAGCACCTTGATGTCGCGCGGATTGCGACCCTCGAGAACGGCTTGCTTAAGCGCTTCGATCTCATGCGCGGTCTTGAATGACAGCAGTTCGTAGTAGCGCCACATCAAGTCATCGGAAATCGACATCAGCTTGCCGAAGATCTCTTGGGGCGCTTCGGCAATCCCGATGTAGTTGCCCAGCGACTTGGACATTTTGTTTACGCCGTCCAGTCCCTCCAGCAGCGGCATCGTCAAAATGCACTGCGGGGCTTGGCCATAATGCTTTTGCAGTTCGCGCCCGACGAGCAGGTTGAACTTTTGATCGGTTCCGCCCAGTTCCACATCTGCGCGCAATGCCACGGAATCGTAGCCTTGGCACAAGGGATAGAGAAACTCATGAATGGCAATGGGCTGGTTTCCGGCGTAGCGCTTGGCAAAGTCATCCCGCTCCAACATCCGCGCGACCGTATGTTGCGCGGCAAGCTTGATCATGCCGGCAGCCCCCAAGGTATCGAACCAGGTCGAGTTGAAGCATACCTCGGTTTTTTCCGGGTCGAGAATCTTGAAGACCTGCTCGCGATACGTTTGCGCGTTCTCCAAGACCTGCTCTCGCGACAAAGGGGGGCGCGTCGCATTTTTACCCGTTGGATCGCCAATCAATCCGGTAAAGTCGCCAATCAGGAAAATAATCTGGTGGCCCAACTGCTGAAAGTGCCGCAGCTTGTTGATCAGCACCGTGTGGCCCAAATGCAGATCGGGTGCCGTGGGATCGAAGCCCGCCTTGATCCTTAGCGGACGTGCCGTCGCCAGTCGCTCGATTAACTCGGCCTCCAGCAACAGCTCATGCGCGCCGCGTTTCACTAATTCGAGCTGCGATTTTGTATCGATCATCCGAGCTTACCCATGGTTTCTTGTTGATTTACATGATAACCTTGTGGCTTAGGCTTGATTCTTTGGCAATTTATTATGTTTTGCCAAGGAGATGCTGCACAAGAACAAGAGAAGATTTTTGGCATGCCGACAATTTTAAACCAGCAAAAACTTGCCCTGACGCACAATCGCAAAAAGCTGGGATTGCTTTCGCTGTCTGCAATCCTGATGATTACAGGCGGCGCGCTCGCTTTTGGTACGACGACCGATACCGTCACTTACAGCGGTCAGCGCTATTCGATCACCGAGTCTCTGGATGTCGTATCGCTGACCAAAGTCGCTCAAGCTGAAACCATCCATGTACGGGAACTCAGGATTCAAGCTGGCGATACAGTGGCCGAATTGCTTGAGCGCTCAGGAATTTCAGGCAAGGATGTGTTGCCTTTCCTGCGCTCCAACCAAGAAGCTGCCCGTATTTTCAGGCAATTGGCGCCGGGCAAGGTGATCACCTCCCAGGTTAGTGCAGACGGCACGCTGCGGGCGCTCAGTTTCCCCCTCAATGGCGGCGATAACGCCTACTTGGACGTTCGGAATACCGCCGAAGGACTCATTACCCAGACTGCGGAAGCGGACTATGAGTCTAGAGTAGTGCATCAATCTGCGGTCATCCGCCACTCTCTCTTTGGCGCCACCGACAGCGCAGGGATTCCCGATAGCGTCGCGCTTCAGGTTGCAGAAATTTTTGGCGGGGTTATCGATTTTCACCGCGATCTGCGCAAAAACGACCGTTTGTCCATCAGTTACGAACTAAAAACCCGCCACGGGAAACCGGAAAAGCTTGCGCGCATCCTGGCCGCCGAATTCGTCAATGACGACAAATCCCATCACGCATTCTGGTTCAAGGTGGCCGGCGGCACAGAGGGGTATTACGACCTGAACGGCAACAGCCTGAAAAAAGCGTTTCTACGCTCACCCCTTGAATTTTCGCGTATCACGTCGGGGTTTTCCAGTGACCGATATCATCCCGTCTTGCGCGAAATGCGTGCCCATCGCGGCATTGATTACGGCGCACCGACCGGCACGCGCGTCCTGGTCACCGGAGACGGTGTCATTGAGTATGCCGGAGCCCAAGGTGGATACGGCAATGTCGTTGCCGTTCGCCATCCCGGCGGCAAAACCACCGTCTATGGGCATCTATCGAAGTTTGCCTCTGGCATGAATAAGGGAACTCGGGTTCGGCAGGGGGACATCATTGGCTATGTCGGGGCCACAGGCTTGGCCACGGGACCCCACTTGCACTACGAATTTCGCATCAATGGGGTTCATATGAATCCGCAAACTGTCGCATTGCCCCCCGCAACCCCATTGCCCGCAACACAACTTGCCGAATTCCGTCTTCAGACAACTGGCCGCTTAGAGACCCTTGAAATGCTCGGCGTCTCGCCGCTGTCGATGCTTGACTAACGATTCGGCTTGTTCAATGCAACACCATGGCCTGGGGCATGTGGGTCGCGTTCCGGTCTTCCATCCAACCAGGCCAGCACTGCATTGGCCATTCGGCCTCCTTGTAGGCTTGCTGTAGGATCGTCAGCCACTGGCGCAATGGCGTTGCTTCGAAGCCAATCCCGGATGGTTCGCTGGTATCTGCTGTCTTGAAGTTGAGGCGGAGTCGGGTGGCCCCGGCGTTAATATCCACCGATTCGATCAGTTGCCCCTGGGTTCCAGATGTCATGACTGGCGTTTGCAGGACGAGTTGGCTCTGTGCCTTTTGCTGGGCGAATTCCAGCATGATCTCGGCACGCGGAAGATCGGCGTATTGCTTTTCCAGCCACAAAGCCAAGTGCGGAATCAACCGGTCGAGAAGCCGCCGCGTCATCCATAACAGCACGGTCTTTCCTTCCGCTGTTTCCCCACTCAAACGAACCCGGTCTTCGGCATCGATGTACTGAGTGGTGATGCGTTGCAGCTCAACCATGCTACCCCAGCTTGATCGTTTCCCCCATCGCTTGCACTTGTTCCAGCGGTGTCGGCAGTTGGGCCTTGAGGGATTGCAGATGGGCATTCTTCGCCGTGTTGGCGATGGCCAGCTGAACTTGCAGATGCTGGATCTCGGCTTCGATCAGCTTGAGCATATGGAGATTCTGCTTTGCCCCGTCCGGCAGGCTATCGAGGTCGAATTCGCGGTCGTCGACTATGATAGTGGGCATGGGGGATCCTATAAAAGTCGGCCTTGAACTGCCGCCAGAATCCTAGCTCATTGGCGGCAGCCAAGATGGAGTAGCTATCTACTTGAATTTATTGGTGGTGATGGGGGGACTTGAACCCTCGACCTACGGATTATGAATCCGTCGCTCTAACCAGCTGAGCTACATCACCAAGCGAAGGGGGTGCATTATCCCGGCCCAAAGGCGCCCTTGTCAAGATCGTTCTCTGAAGCGACAATGCGGGATGAACTACGACATCGTTATCGTCGGCGGGGGGTTGGCAGGGCTTGCGCTCGCGACCGCCTTGCGCCGTAGCCGCTTTCACATCGCCGTAATCGAGGGACGCGCCCCGCAGCGCACGGCAGCTTGGGATGCCCGCATCTATGCGATCAGCCCAGCCAACGCCCGTTTTCTTGAGAGCATCGGCATTTGGCAGCATCTGGATCTGAGCCGCATGGCGCCGGTACGCAAGATGGATGTACGCGGCGATCGGGGTGGGCAGCTGGGGTTTTCTGCCTACGACAGCGGGGTGGGCGAACTGGCCTGGATTGCCGAGTCCTCCCTGTTGCAAGCCGAATTGTGGGAAACCGCCAAGCGCCAGGGCAATGTCGATCTGCTCTGCCCGGCGACGCCGACCTTGCTGGATATCGGCGATCGCGAGGCGGTGCTGGAGCTTTCCGACCGGCGCACACTGAAGACAAAGCTGGTCGTGGCTGCGGACGGCGCCGATTCCTGGACACGCACCGCAGCGGGTATTGCGGTTGATTTTCTGCCTTACGAACAGAATGGCGTGGTGGCCAATTTCCACACCGCCAAACCGCACCGCGAGGTGGCCTATCAGTGGTTCCGTACCGATGGCGTGCTGGCTTATTTGCCGCTGCCGGGCAATTTGATTTCGATTGTCTGGTCGACGCCGCGCGCCCATGCCGAGGCACTGGTGGCTCTGCCGCCGGCCGAGTTGTGTGCCCGGGTGGCCGCCGCCGGCGAGCATGTGCTCGGCGATCTGGAATTGGTCACGCCAGCGGCCGGCTTCCCGCTGCGCCTGATGCGCGCGCCGCAGACCATCGCACCGCGCCTTGCCCTGATTGGCGATGCGGCGCACACCATTCATCCGCTCTCCGGCCATGGCATCAATCTGGGCTTCCAAGATGCCCGCAGCCTGGCCGAGACGCTGGCAGCCTGTCCCGCCCACATCGATTGCGGCGATCGCCAATGGCTGCGCCGCCACGAACGGGCGCGCCGCGAGGAAGTCGTGGCTTTGCAAACGCTAACGCATGGTCTGCAACGGCTGTTTGGCGCCGCCCCGGCACCGATTCCCGGCTTGCGCAATTTCGGCATGAACTTTGTTGACCGTTTGCCGGTCATCAAGGACATGCTGGTACGCTACGCCATGGGCTAGTCGCTGGCCCGTCTTTTTTCCCCTTCCCTTCTGGAGATTTCATGAATTTCAAAGCCCTTGTAGGCGGCCTGACCGCCCTGTTGATTGCACACGCTGCCATCGCCAACGAAAACGAAGTAAAGAAGGCCGTCGGCCCCGTGCTGGAAGAGTTGTTCGGCCCAAGTATCAGGGTCGATGGCGTGCGCAAGGTCGGCATCGGCAATCTGTATGAAATCCAGATCGGCGGCGAATTGCTCTACACCGACGAGAAGGTCAGCTACCTGATGACGGGCGATGTTCTGGACGTCAAGGCCAAGAAAAACCTGACCGACGAGCGCAAACAGAAGCTTTCCCAGATCAAGTTTTCCGACTTGCCGCTCGACTTGGCGGCCAAACAGGTTAAAGGCAATGGCAAGCGAATCCTCGCAACCTTTGAAGATCCCAACTGTACCTACTGCAAAAAACTGGCGGAAGAACTGCAGAAAGTCAGCGATGTCACGATCTATACGTTTGTCTATCCGATTTTCCCGCAGTCGGGCGAGGTGTCGAAAGGCATCTGGTGCGCCTCGGACCGGGCCAAAGCCTGGAACGATTACGTCCTAAATGGCGTTTCCCCGCCCGCCGCCAAGTGCGATACCTCGGGAATCGACAAGGTACTTGACCTTGGCAAGCGTCTCAACATCCGCGGCACGCCGGCAATGTTTTTCGCCGATGGCTCGCGCTCGCCAGGCTTCATGCCCGCAGCAAAGCTGGAAAAGGCGCTTGACAAGGGCAGCGCCAACATCAGGTAATAGTCGACGCAGGTAGGACGGCGGCACTGGATCGAATGGGGGGGGTTAGGATTTTGCGGGACTCTCGGTAAGCCAAAAGAACACCTCCAATGGGCCTGCGGTGAAACAGTCATTCGGCTGATTGCTTGGATCGAACCTGAAACTGTTGACCTCGCTTTCTCTATCGTTCCATGACCGCTTCCGCCCTCCTCTTTCGCCTTCAGCGGCGGGAAAACCTTTCGTTAGGGATACACAGTGTCGTCATCCTCCACCCGAGTTGATAGTCTTGATATCTTGCGGGGAGTAGCTGCCCTGTTGGTGTTTGGCTATCACTTTATCCATGTATTTGGGTTGCAAATTACATCGCCATGGCTAATTCCATTCGCTTATGGCTGGGTAGGTGTCCACCTCTTCTACGTCCTGAGCGGTTTCTTCATCACCGTAGCCGTGGTGGCGCCAAATGAATTCAGTTTTCGCAGGTTCATGGTGCGCCGGGTTGCGCGTATCGTACCGGCCTACTATCTATCAATTGCCGTGATTGTCTTGCTAACGCACAGCTACTTCATCACAAACCTTCACGGCCTATATCACCTGGTGATGAACCTCAGCTTCCTACACCACTTCGATTTCGAAACGATGGGGTCGATCAATGGCGCCTACTGGACCCTGGGCGTGGAGTGGTTCTTCTATTTATCGATGGCAACCGCCGCGCCGTTGCTGCGCGGACGCTGGTTCTGGCATACCCTGGCGACAGCGGTACTTTTTTCTTGGGCGTGGCGCACCGGAGTCTTTCTCTACGAACCGATGACCGACCTCAACCGTTTTTACTATAGCGGGTTGTTACCCGGTGCATTGGACGAGTTTGCTTTTGGTGCGGTTGTCGCTGGAATCTACATACGCCGCAAACCTGATACGTCTATCTCCTTGGCGCGCTGCCAGCTGACAATCGTCGGAGGCGCTTTACTGTATCTGCTGGCACTGCTGACGATCCACTACAGTTCTGGAATATATTGGCGTCAGTGGTGGACCGTGATTTTTTTGCCGGCATTATTGGCTGCAGGGTTTGGGTTGCTGGTGCACGCGTTCACTCATCTTGAAAAGTACCGCTGGCTACATATATTGGCCCGTAATTCTGGGATGGCCTACATCGGCAAAGTGAGTTTCGGGATTTACATCTGGCACATACCCGTGCTCAAGGCGATTGCGGTGGAAAAATACCAGTACAGTCACCCTCTGCCGCTGCTGCTCTTGGGGTTTATTGGCGTTATGGTTATGGCCAGCTTGAGCTACTACCTCGTTGAAGATCGTTTCCATCCATCGAGATAGTTATTTCGCCTGGGGTACAACATAGTCTGTCCCGAGCGTGGCATCTATAGCACCAACAACACATTCATGTTGGCCAACCCCGCATCCGGCACACCGACAACGGTGACCACATCGTCATCCGGATCGCCGATATGCAAGTACGCGCCGTCGCCCAGAGGAAACCAGCCAATAGATTCGGCTTCGATGGTGGCAAGATCAGCCAACTCGGATTGCAGGTCAAGCATCAGTTCGCTCATGCGGGTAACACCCTCACCGCCAGTTCCTTGATCTGTTCATCGGTAAGTGCCTGCTTACTCGCCACCACCCATAGATCAAAGGCCTGCGGTCTGCGTTTGCCGGCCACTGCGGCAAAGCCGTTCGATTGCAGCGTGCCGCTCAATACTTTCAGGGTAAAACCACAATGGTGGGCCATATAGGGCTTATCTCTGCCGGTGAATTGTCGGTGCGAATAGACAATATCAAAGGGCGTCACCACCCCTGCCGGGGAGGTATAAGCCACCTCCATCAGGTTGTCCTGGGCAATCATCTCGGCCGCTGCCTGCAGATCAGGACAGGTGATCACCGCGTAGCCTGAGGGTTTCAATACCCTCAAGAACTCCTGCATCGCTTGCGGGATTTCGTTCGGGTACAGATGTTCGATCGTGTGACTGGAGTAGATGGCATCCACGCTTTCATCTGCCACGGCCGACATGTCCAGCAAGGTGCCAATCACATCCGGCTCATTGGCCGGGTCGATGTCGAGGCGCACTTCCTTCCAGTCCGGGGTCTGGAAGGCATTCGGTAGGCGGGCGCCACTCTTGGGATGGCCGGCTCCGACGTTAAGGAGGATCTTGGGGGCAATGGTCACAGTGGTCATGGCATTCTGCTCTGCTTCGATCTGTCGATACAACTGGATCAGGCTGTCTTCCAGGGTACGGGTAAAGCCCTGGACGTCACACAGCGGGGATTCTTTCATTCTTTGCCGCAGACGCTCATGCAGGTCTTGGAGTCTTGGTTTGTCCTGGGCCAATTCAACCGCAATGCGCACGTAGTCCGCGCCATCCCTGGCCGCCAGTTCGGGCAGGCCAATGGCACTGAGGAAGGCATAGGTTTGCCGGCTGACGACCCGGCTTTGTGGCCAGGTGATGACGGGCACACCCATCCACAGGGCTTCGCAACTAGTCTGACCACCGGTGAAGGGGAAGGGATCGAGGGCGATGTCGAGGTCGGCGTATTCCTTGAGCAGGTCGGCATGGAAGCTCGGGGGCCGGAGTTCGATGCGTTCGGGCGCTATGCCTCGTTCCTCGAAGGCCTGGATGACGGCCTGGCGGAAGGTTTCATCGTTGAAGGTGCGCCATTTGAGGATCAGGCGGGAATCGGGCACGCGTTGGAGGATCTCTGCCCACAGATCAAAGACCTGGGGATTGTATTTGGCGGTGTTGTTGAAGCTGCCGAAGGTGATATGGCCATTCCTGAAAGTCGGCACTGGCGGGACGGCTTCCGGCATCCAGGAGACGGGGCGGTAGCAGAGACGATTGGGCAGGCGAATGATGGGTTCGATGAACTGGCGGTCCATGTCGGCCGGGGCATGCCAGTGATCGAGCAGGACGGCGTCGATGACGTCCAGTCCGGTGGTGGCGAAGTAGCCGAGCCAGGAGACCATGACGGGGGCCGGACGATGGGCGAAGGCGGTGAGGCGTGATCCGGCGGTGTGGCCGGAGAGGTCCACTAGTACGTCGATCCGGTCTTGCTGGATTTGTTGGGCCAGAGCACGATCATCGCGTTGGGCGACTTCCCGAAACAGGCAGGTATTGCGGATTTCGTCGGTGATGCCATCCTGGACCTTGCCGGCACTGTAGGCGATGGCCTGGGCGCGTTGCGGGAAGTGGGTGGCGTGGGCTTTGAGGACTTCTTTGACGAAGAGGCCAACGGTGTGTTGGCAGAAGTCGGCACTCACATAGCCGATGCGCAGGGGCCGGCCATTCAGGGGAATCAGGGATGGGCGCTGGCTTGGCCTGGTGGTGTTGTGTTCGGCTTGGGTTAGTGCCCACTTTCCCCAGGCGCTGGCTTGGGTGATGCGTTCGCTATCCGAGACTGCGGGGGCGTACTCTAGGCTGGTTAAGACATTGCGTCGGATGACGGGGTGATCAGGAAACTGTTGGAGGAGCGCGGCGTATTGTGCGCTGGATTCGGTGTGCCTACCTTGATCTTGTGCCAGGTTGGCGAGGTTGATCTGGGCACCGAGGTCGGTGGGGGCGATAGCTTGGGCGCGTTGGTAGCAATCACGGGCTTGACTTAGAAAACCGTATGCCGAGAGCAGAGCACCGACATCGAGTTGGGTGTTTGGATCGGTGGCGTGGGTTTCGCTGATCTCTCGGCACTGGCTGAGGAAGTCAGCAAATTGACCGGATTCGGCAGACTGACGGACGGATGAGAGGGGGGCGACGTGGCCCGCTTGAGCACCAGAGTCAGGCAACATTTGGGTTAGTCACGCAAAGATCGGGGCAACTTTGGCGAGCACCTCGTCAAGCACTGACTGCGGCACACTTTCAAGCTTGCGGCCGCGACGGGAACCAATATCCAGCGCGCGAGGCTGGTCACAGCGCACAACGCCAGTCGTTTGCGTACCTGCGCCCATCAGCGAAACAGCAAAGCCAGCCGTACGCGCAAAATTGGCGCCGCTGGTAATGGGTAGCACGATGGGGGTTCGTGTCAGTCGGTTGAACACTGCGGGCGACACCACCAGCACCGGGCGCGTCCCCTGTTGCTCATGACCCGAGGTCGGGTCAAGTGAAACAAGATAGATTTCGCCACGCTCCATCACAACAGCTCGCCGCCGACCGCAGGGGCATCGAGCCATTCCCTATCCTCGGTCGAGAGTTCGGCATTGGCGTCGCATTGAGCGAGCAACTCATCGAGTGTATAGCGCGGCCGTGGATTCGGATTGACGACCAGACAACCGTGATCGACCGCAAGGCCAACCATCGCACCGGCGTGCAGGTGCAGTTGGTCAAGGAAAGCGGGGGGAACGGCCAGCATGACCGAACCTCCGACCTTGCGCAAACTGGTTGTATGCATCATTCATCTCCAATAGGGCGGATTATATATAAATATAACACCCCATCACTCTTCATCCAAGCCTCTTCACGCATCCTCCCGCGCTTTCTAGTCATGATGAACTCCTATCGTATCAAGCGTGGGCGTGGTGGTCTAACGGCTGGATCGCCAAACGCATACCCATTGCCTTGAGAATCGCCGATAGCGTCTTTAGCTCAGGATTACCTTTCTCGGAAAGCGTACGGTATAGCGTGTGAGCGTTGACGTCCGCTTGTCGGGCTACTTCCTGCACGCCACCAAACGCCTTACTCAGGGTGCGTAGTGCCAGCATCAAGTCGGTTTCATCACCATCTTCCAGCACTGAATTAAGGTAGTCGGCAGCCAGTTCTGGATCCTTGCGGAACATCTCGACTGTCGCTTCCTCGTGGGTTCGATGTGTCTTAGCCATTTCGCTTCTCCCAATCTTTCAACAAGTTCGCGGCACGCTCGATGTCACGGCTCTGTGACTTCTTGTCGCCGCCGCTGGTCAGCAGGATCACCCGGTTGCCCACATGCGCGTAATACACGCGGTATCCAGCGCCAACGTCGACCTTGAGTTCCCAGATACCCTCGCGCAATGGCTTGCAATCACCAAACAGCCCAACTTCCATGCGGGCGACACGCTTGATGATTGCCACCTTGGCCACCCGATCGCGTAACGATTCAAGCCACGACTGGTAAAGGTCATTCTCGGCTTCGTCGAGGTAGTGGATGATTTCGTGCATGCGCTCATATTAGCTTTAAAGCGAATAACACGCAAATTCTGAACGCATGGACCAGCAATAGACCCACCCTGGCAACACCCCTCCCACCAACTCCCTTACCCCTTGATGATAGGCACGGGGGCAGCTTCCAAACGCTGGCAATCCCCCAACCCGGTATCGAGAAGGGGGTTGCGCTTTGGGTGCAGGGGTGTTTGTCATGGGGTTATCCTGAGTCGTGTTGGTTGGGTATAAGGTGGCAACATTGGAAAGTCGGCGCTGGCGGGACGGCATTCAAAACGGCAATACGGGCTGCTGCCCATGGGTTTTCTGTTGCTCGGCAAGCTTTCGTGGCCGGCCGCGCGGCCGCACTTCACAACGGCGTCCGACCATATGCTCGACCTGATCCAGAAACCGCCCCTTCCCCAGCGGCTGCCCCTGATGCAACGCCAGTCGGATATCCGCCATCGTTTCATGTTCAAGTTCGCTGCCAAACAAGGCACGATACGCCGCCTGTTGTTTTGCCCCGTCGCTGCCCAGTGCAAGATACAAGTCATGGGGCGTCAATAAAGCATCTGGCTGCCCCAGACCATTTGCCCGGTAACTACTCCAGCGGTACTGTGCCGGATCATTCACTATTGCCGCCCGCACCGGGTTCAATTCGATATATCGCTGGCACAGTAACAAATAGTCGTCAGCATGCACGAGCGATGACTTGTAGCGGCTATCCCACAAGGTGCCGGTACGGCGGTAGGTCTTGTTGATGTACTGCACATAGCGCCGTCCCAGCGATATGACCAGTTGCGCGACTGCCGCAGCAGTGGGGGGGGTGAGCAGCAAATGCACATGATTGGTCATGAGCGTATAGGCATGCAGGGTGCAGCCGGTTTTTTGCAGCGCCTCGTTCAGCCATTCCCGATAAGCCAGAAAGTCCTCATCAGTAAAGAAGCACGCCTCTCGGTTATGGCCGCGCTGCACCACATGGATGGGCACACCGGACAGATGGATGCGGGGACGGCGAGGCATGGTCAGTCGGCGAGTGGAACCGAGCGGTCATAGAGCGTCTCGGGAGCGATGTCGATGTCGCCCGGCCAACACACGGTATCGAATGCGACGAATGCCTGCCTGAATTTCACCGGGTCCTTCAAGCGGGTAAATACACCGCGATCCAGATAAGGCAGCGCATCGAACAGACGGTGAGCGCCATTATCAAACCACAACTCCAAACTGAAATTGTCTTTGGGAGAAACGCGAATAACCGATTCCATGACACATCTCACCGCAAAGGATCAACGGGAAAAAGCGGCTGCCCGTTGATCGCCAGTTCCCAATCCGCCATCAGGTCTTCGCGACGGATTTCGATCCATGCCTGCACCAGCCGCGCCTTGGATGGCGGAATCTCGCCACTCAACAGCGCTCCGTCGAGAATCGAAAAGGATGCATCCTGTCCTTGGTATTTCGCATGTATGTGCGGCAGGCTATGCCGCTCATTGTCATAAAAGTAGCCATTGTAACCGATCTTATTGACCCTGGCCCCTTTTATTTTCAGGTGGCGGTGACGACTGCTTGAATGGTCGCCCGGGCTTTCCGCGCACCACCCGTCGCCCCAGCATCCTCTCCACCTCCGCCGCAAAGCGCCCATCGCCCAGGACAAAATTCCCGTTGGTCGCCTGGCGTATCTCATCGACCAGCCCGGGTTCCAGTTCGTGTCGAAACAATTCCCGGTAAGCCGCATGACGTTCTGCGGTTTGCTGGCCCAAAGCAAGATAGAGCGCATGCGGGGCAATGCTGCCCTCCTCTCCCTGGGCATTCGCCCGGTAGCTCGACCAGCGATACTCGGCCGGATGTTTCACCATGCACGCCCGCACGGGATTGAGTTCAATATAGCGGTAACAGGCCAGCACATAGGTTTCTTCTTGCAGCAAGCAGGAACGGAAACGTCCCTCCCACAGCGTGCCGCTACGCCGGTAAGTTCGATTGACGTATTGCACATAGCGCTGGCCCAGTGCTTTCATTAGCTTGCCAAGGCTGTCGGTTTTTGCAGGCGTCAGCAGCAAATGCACATGATTGGTCATCAGGCAATACGCATGGATGATGCAGCCGTGCTTTTGCGCCTGATCGGTGAGATGATCCAAGTAGAAGCGGTAATCTTCGTCGGCATAAAAACACGCCGAACGATTGTTACCGCGCTGAATCAGATGGACGGGAACGCCCGGCAGCTGGATGCGTGCGCGGCGGGGCATGGGATAACCCGTCTAGCGAACGGCAGGTTATGCCAATAGCGGCTTGAGTAGCGGGATCACCGTTGCGGCAACGACGACACCCAGCATCCATTTGATGACAAGAAGCTCGCGCTCAACGCGAGCCACATCGGCCTTGGTGACCAACGCTTCATTTGAAAGCGCCTCAGCCGCCTTCCGAGCATGCTCCTCATCCACGCCCGCAGCTCGAAATGCTGCATATACCTCAGAAATCATTGTCGCCATCGCGACTCTCCTTAAAGCCTTATCTCTTCACATCCTAACACAAAACTTAAGCAATAAACGTGGTCTGTCCCCTGTTGTTATTATCTTTAGGATGCGTGCGCGGCGGGGCATCGTTATGCGGCGACCGTGTCGAGCGGCAGCGAAAGCCGGTAAAGCGTTTCCGGGGCAATGTCGATTTCTCCCGGCCAGACGACGGTACCGTAATCGACCTGCGCCAGCGCAAAATATCCCGGATTTTCCAGACGAAGATAAACTGGCAAGTGCAAGTAAGGGCGCATGTCGAAGCGGCGCTTCTCGCCGTTGGAAAACATCAGCGCCAGATGAAAGTCCGGTTCGGCGACTACGGAAGAAACCCTGAGCATGGCTTGTCTCCTCAACGCAGTGGTTCAATCTTGAATACGGGTTCACCCTTCGCGGCTAAAGCCCAATCGGCCATCAACTCCTCTTCGTGGATCACGATCCACGCCTGCAACATGCGCAGTTTCTTGGGCGGCAATTCGCCTTCGATCAAATCCCCATCGGGTATCGTCACAACAGCTTCTCCCCCTTGGTACTCGACATGCAAATGCGGCAGATGATGCTGCTGAGTATCCATGAACAACATCCGGATGATCAGACCGTAAAACATGCTGATGGTTGGCATAGAGCGCTCCAGATTGTTATCGATGGCGAAGCATATCACGAAACAAACGTGGTCCGTCCCCTATTATTCTTGACCGATTCCATGACACATCTCACCGCAAAGGATCAACGGGAAAAAGCGGCTGCCCGTTGATCGCCAGTTCCCAATCCGCCATCAGGTCTTCGCGACGGATTTCGATCCATGCCTGCACCAGCCGCGCCTTGGATGGCGGAATCTCGCCACTCAACAGCGCTCCGTCGAGAATCGAAAAGGATGCATCCTGTCCTTGGTATTTCGCATGTATGTGCGGCAGGCTATGCCGCTCATTGTCATAAAAGTAGCCATTGTAACCGATCTTATTGACCCTGGCCCCTTTTATTTTCAGGTGGCGGTGACGACTGCTTGAATGGTCGCCCGGGCTTTCCGCGCACCACCCGTCGCCCCAGCATCCTCTCCACCTCCGCCGCAAAGCGCCCATCGCCCAGGACAAAATTCCCGTTGGTCGCCTGGCGTATCTCATCGACCAGCCCGGGTTCCAGTTCGTGTCGAAACAATTCCCGGTAAGCCGCATGACGTTCTGCGGTTTGCTGGCCCAAAGCAAGATAGAGCGCATGCGGGGCAATGCTGCCCTCCTCTCCCTGGGCATTCGCCCGGTAGCTCGACCAGCGATACTCGGCCGGATGTTTCACCATGCACGCCCGCACGGGATTGAGTTCAATATAGCGGTAACAGGCCAGCACATAGGTTTCTTCTTGCAGCAAGCAGGAACGGAAACGTCCCTCCCACAGCGTGCCGCTACGCCGGTAAGTTCGATTGACGTATTGCACATAGCGCTGGCCCAGTGCTTTCATTAGCTTGCCAAGGCTGTCGGTTTTTGCAGGCGTCAGCAGCAAATGCACATGATTGGTCATCAGGCAATACGCATGGATGATGCAGCCGTGCTTTTGCGCCTGATCGGTGAGATGATCCAAGTAGAAGCGGTAATCTTCGTCGGCATAAAAACACGCCGAACGATTGTTACCGCGCTGAATCAGATGGACGGGAACGCCCGGCAGCTGGATGCGTGCGCGGCGGGGCATGGGATAACCCGTCTAGCGAACGGCAGGTTATGCCAATAGCGGCTTGAGTAGCGGGATCACCGTTGCGGCAACGACGACACCCAGCATCCATTTGATGACAAGAAGCTCGCGCTCAACGCGAGCCACATCGGCCTTGGTGACCAACGCTTCATTTGAAAGCGCCTCAGCCGCCTTCCGAGCATGCTCCTCATCCACGCCCGCAGCTCGAAATGCTGCATATACCTCAGAAATCATTGTCGCCATCGCGACTCTCCTTAAAGCCTTATCTCTTCACATCCTAACACAAAACTTAAGCAATAAACGTGGTCTGTCCCCTGTTATACCCCGACCCACCCAGTGCGGTGTATGGGGGTTTGGCCGGGGTGTTTTCGGATGTGGTTCTAGGCAGCTGCCAGTTCCTGCGTCACCAGTCGCGTGCCAACATCATAGTGACGCGCTGGGTTTTGGCGAATTTCCTTGTACATAGTGTCTGGAGCCAGATCCAAACCGTTTGGCCATGTCAAAGCCCCATATTGCACGGCTGCCTGCTCAAGCAGCTTATCGTCCAGTAGTGCACTAAACACCCCAGTACAAAATGAAGGATCCAGCCGAATTGTGCCCGCCACACCATCTTCAAACTTTACAGCCAGAGTACGATTACCTGTTGGTTTAACTTCGACGATATCCCAATGCATGACTTTGCCTCCTGATTATTTCAAAGGTTCAATAGGCCTCGGCTGCTGCTTGACTTGACACAAATCCCAGTCTTCCAATAGTTCATCCTGATGCAACTCCGCCCAATCAAGTACCAATTGTGAAGCACGGCGAGGCAGACTTCCTTCGCTAACTGCAAGGCTGCGAATGTCAATGGTCGCCTTGAAGTCACCATAAATCGCATGGAAATGCGGCGGTGCATGCTCATCCCAATACATCTGAATCAGAATTCCGTAAAACATACTGATTGTCGGCATGACGTACCTCTCAAACTGCAGCGAGTTCGTGCGTGATTCGACGCTTTCCAACGCGTGGCTTCTTAATGGCAACGTGTGGCTCCAATCCAGCCGCAGTTGCCATGTCCATCAATGCGTCTAAAGAAAATAGATCAATTTTGCCACGCATCAAATCAGACATACGCGGCTGTGTGATGCCAAACTGTCGTGCAGCTTCGGCCTGAGTGATGCCCACGCTTTTGACCCATTGCTGTAAGGCCATCAGCAATTCCGAGCGAGCACGCATACTCGCGGCCTGCTGGGGTGTATCTTCGATTGCATCCCATACGCTGGCGAATCTTTGTCCCTTGCTCATTTCAACTCCTTTAGTAAGGCCTTGTAACGTTTTCTGGCGAGTTCGATATCCTGTGAGCTGGTCTTCTGTGTCTTTTTCTGAAAACAGTGCAACACATAGACAGCATCGACAAACTTCGCGACATAAATCACGCGGAACGTTCCTGCCTCATCCCAGATGCGGATTTCATTGACGCCTGATCCGATCGATGGCATCGGCTTCCAGTCATCAGGATCCAAACCGCGCTGCACCTTATCGAGCTGGTGTCCACCTTCGCGACGGGCACTGATCGGAAATGTGCGTAGCGCATCTAATGCATCGCCCTGAAAGTCGAGTGGCTTGATTTCCATAATGCGGTCAATATACAAGTTTTTGTAATATTCTTGCAAGTGCAGATAATGTTGTACGGGTGAATACTTTCACTTGCTTCCCTCCATTTCCGTAAGCCCAACACTCGCAACAGAACTTACCAGCAAGACACCCCAAACTGGCCATGCCCTGCTGACAATTCCCTTCCTGCTACGCTGCTTTTTCCAGATCGGACTCCTTACCCACCAAGCGCAACGCCGGATTCGTCGTCGTGCTCGATGACATAGCTGGTACAGAGAGGTGGTCCCGGAAATTAGTGCTGGTTGATAAGTGAATACTCTGCTCTGATGG
>CAYZEA010000015.1:0-83494 GCA_964477575.1 uncultured Methyloversatilis sp. | reverse complement strand
GCACCAGTTCCACCTTGTCGAACTGGTGCTGGCGGATCATGCCGCGCGTGTCCTTACCGTAGCTACCCGCCTCGGAACGGAAACAGGGCGTGTGGCAGACAAACTTGAGCGGCAGTTTTTCGGTCTCGAGAATCTCGCCGCGCACGATGTTGGTCACCGGCACTTCGGCGGTGGGAATCAGGTAGAGGCGGCTGCCATCGGCACGCTCGACGCGAAACAGGTCTTCCTCGAACTTGGGCAGCTGGCCGGTGCCGAACATGCTGTCCGGATTAACGAGGTAGGGCACGTACACCTCGATGTAACCGTGCTCCCGTGTGTGTGTATCGAGCATGAACTGCACAAGCGCGCGGTGCAGGCGCGCGATCTCGCCGCGCATCAAGGTAAAACGGCTGCCGGCAATCTTCACGCCGGTTTCGAAATCAAGACCGCCCAGCGCCTCGCCCAGTTCGACGTGATCCTTCGCCGCAAACCCTAGCGTCGACGGCGTACCCCAGCGTGAAACCTCGACGTTGCCAGTTTCATCACGCCCTTCCGGCACGCTCTCGTGCGGCAGATTGGGAATGCGTGCCACGAAGGCATCCAGTTCGGCCAGCAGCACGGCCAGCTTGTCCTCGTTGGCCTTGAGTTCGTCGCCCAGCCCGGCCACCTCGGCCAGCACGGCGCTGGCGTCTTCCCCTTTGCCCTTCAGCATGCCAATCCGCTTGGAAAGGGTATTACGCTTGGCCTGCAGATCCTGCGTCTGGGTCTGCACCTGCTTGCGCTGCGCTTCCAGTGCCTCGAAGGGTGCCAGATCAATGGCGGCGCCACGACGCGCCAGGGCAGCGGCAACGACATCGGGTTGCGTGCGCAGAAGTTGAATATCAAGCATGGATTGATTCCTTGAAAAGCCGATCCAAAAGGCTTAGATTGAGCAAAGGGGAGCAGACAAGCATTTTAGTCGGAGGAACGCCGATGATTTCCATCAAGGACTGCATCGATTACAGCGATCTCACCGAAGACGAGGTCGCCACTATCGCGGAACACGAACACCTACCCTATGCCTGTGCCGCCCAGTTGGCCTGCTGCCTGGCACAAACCCGGGACGGCACGGAGTTGTTGCGCTGCCTGCTCGGAAATGCTGTTTGCGACGCAGCGGTCTGTGGGCACACCGAAGCCTTGCGGGTAGCCAAACGCGCGGCGCAGCAGTTCGCCGCGAATCACCCCGCACCCACTAACGGTTGATCAGCGTTTTTTCTGATTCGCCTGTGCATCCAGCGCGCGCAGGCGTTCCAGTTTTTCGCCAATTTTCTGTTCCAGCCCGCGTGGTGTCGGCTGGTACCAGTCCGTCTTCGGCATGCCTTCCGGCAAATAGTTTTCACCCGCCGCGTAGGCATCCGGCTCGTCGTGGGCGTAGCGGTATTCCTTGCCGAAGCCCAACTCCTTCATCAGCTTGGTCGGCGCATTGCGCAAATGTTCCGGCACCGGGCGGCTGATGTCCTTGCCGACAAAGCGCCGCGCCGCGCCATAGGCCATATAGCCGGCGTTCGACTTCGGCGCCACGGCCATGTAGATCACGGCATTGGCGAGTGCCAGTTCGCCCTCGGGCGAACCGAGGCGCTCGTAGGTTTCCACGGCATCCAGCGCGATGCGCAGCGCGCGCGGGTCGGCCAGGCCGATGTCCTCGCTGGCCATGCGGATGATGCGCCGCCCCATGTAGAGCGGATCGGCGCCGCCATCGAGCATGCGCGTCAGCCAGTAGAGCGCGGCGTCCGGGCTCGAACCGCGCACCGACTTGTGCAGCGCCGAAATCTGGTCGTAGAAGGCATCACCGCCCTTGTCGAAGCGACGCAGATCGGAAGCCAGCGCGCTGGCCAAAAAGTCGACGCTGACGGTACGGCAAGCGGAAGCCGCTGCCGCCGTGCGCAACGTTTCCAGCACGTTCAACAGGCGCCGCGCATCGCCGTCGGCATAGCCGACGATGCGTTCGACCGCCTCGTCGTCGAACTCCAGATCGGCAAACGCCCGCGCCCGTGCGCGTTCGAACAACTCGTGCAGTTCGTCGGCAGCGAGCGACTTCAGCACATACACCGCCGCCCGCGAGAGCAACGCCGAATTCACCTCGAAGGAAGGATTCTCCGTCGTCGCGCCGACGAAGGTCAGCAGCCCCTGCTCGACAAACGGCAGGAAGGCATCCTGTTGCGCCTTGTTGAAACGATGCACCTCATCGACGAACAGCAGCGTCCGCCGACCGCTCTGCGCCAGTGTCAGTTCTGCCTGCTCCACCGCCGCACGGATATCCTTGACGCCAGAGAATACGGCCGAGAGCGCGATGAACTCGGCGTCGAAAGCATCCGCCATCAGCCGCGCCAGCGTTGTCTTGCCGACGCCCGGCGGCCCCCAGAGGATCATCGAATGCGGCGTACGCGACTCAAACGCCAGCCGCAGCGGCTTGCCCGCTCCGAGCAGGTGCTTCTGCCCGATGACCTCATCAAGTAAGACCGGGCGCAAGCGCTCGGCAAGGGGCGCATGAGCGCTTGCCGTCTGGTTTGAGCGAAACATATCATTCATCCTGTTTTCCTCGGTCAAGAGACGGCAATTGCGCATTTTGCAATCTGTCTCTCGACATTCCTCCAGCCCTCGCATCTTGCCTTGTCATCCTTATCCCATTTTTCTGTTTAACTATACGTCCTCCATGACTGCCCGTTTAGCCATTTCCATTGTCCTCT
Source organism: uncultured Methyloversatilis sp. (assembly GCA_964477575.1). Taxonomy (GTDB): domain Bacteria; phylum Pseudomonadota; class Gammaproteobacteria; order Burkholderiales; family Rhodocyclaceae; genus Sulfuricystis. The sequence continues at coordinate 80,789 of CAYZEA010000015.1, read as the reverse complement.
ATCAACCCATCACAGGATTGCTGGAGTCCACTCTGCGCACATTGATCCGTGCGGTTGAACACGCACGCATTGAAGGACAGATCGGGAATTGCAATTTATTGCTGACGGACCACAGCGCCCAACCCCTTGGCGAAGGGCTACTGCAGGATTGGCATACCCTGTTGCGCGACAAAATAGTGCTGGATTATCGGCATAACCCGAATAATCCGGGATTTGGGTCTGGTCACAATGACGCCTTTATGCGCAGCGGAGAGCGTGCCGATTTTTTTCTGGTCGCCAATCCCGACCTTGAGTTTACGGTGGAATTCCTGGCCGCAGGCTTAAATTTCTTCGCATGCCGTCCGGAGGTCGGCATGCTCGTTCCCGCCCTGATCCAGGACAAAAACGGGCTGACACCTGCCTGTTTCCGTTACCCCGATCTTCTCACCCTGGCATTACGCATGGTGGGAGGCTCCCTCGCGGCTAATCGCAGCCATTTATACGAATGCCGCGACTGGGATGCCGGCAAAGAGCGAGTATCCCCTCAGATCGCGAGCGGTTGCTGTTTGCTGTTTCGCCGTTCATGCTTCCAAGGACTCGGCGGCTTCGACCCCGGCTATTTTCTCTACTTTGAGGATTTCGACTTGTCCTGGCGTGCCTGCCGGATGAGTCAGTCTGCTTATTGCCCGCAAATGCAAGTTCGCCATCATGGTGGCGGAGCCTCTCGCAAAGGCATAAAACATATCTGGTTGTTTTCTCGATCGGCCCTGCGCTTCTTCAATCGCAATGGCTGGCGATGGTATTGAATTTTCTTTTTAGCCGTTGCGCAGCAGCCTGTCCAGCGCCAGCTTGAGCGGGGAGCCATCGGTCAAACCCAAAGAGAGGGATGTAAGCACCTGCTTCTGTTGAACGCCAAGCTGTTTCGCTGGTTTATTGCGAATGCTGGCCTTGAAAGTGCGTCGTGCTTGCACCCTCACCTCGATTCCGGTAATCTCGTGGCCTTGTTGAATAAAGGTTTCGGCGAGCGTAGGCGTCATCTGCCTAAGTTTGACCGCAACCGCGCCGCTGTCGGCGTGAATAATGATCTTGCCCCGCTTGAAGTTGGCGATATGGGTGCCGGGCTGCAGATAAGCTGGCAGACTGACATCAAGCAAGGCTTGCAGTTGTCGTAGCCGGTTGGCCTGCTCAGACAGACGAACATAGGCTTCGGCAGCTGCTAAGTGGCTCATCACGGTGCCACGGCTGGTTGGAGATGCGCGAGAGAACTTGCGTGCGGTTTCGCGTGTTTTTGGCAGCAGTGTCATGGATAAGCCAGTCTGGCAAACGGGATAAAGGGAGTTAGCACGTGCATATTATTCTGGTCTCCGACCGCATGGCAACCGCCCGCAGCATAACGCTTACTCGGCTGCATCTGGCCCTGTTCGGCTTGGGCATGATGGTCGTCATTGTGGCACTTTCTTCGATGTTCTCCTACCTGACCATGCGTCATGCGGCGGAGATACGCATGCCATTTTTGCAGGAGTTGGTCCGCACCCTGAGCATGGAAGAGTCCACCAAGACTCGCGAGTTGGTAAAAGAAAGCCTTTCAACCATGGCAGTTCGCCTTGGGCAGATGCAGGGACAACTCATGCAACTGGATACGCTGGGCGAGCGGCTTGCGGGACTTGCCGGTGTTAAACCCACTAAAGCCCAAGCGACAGACAAACCTGCGGCGACCGAAAAAAGCCCCCCCAGTGGCGGCCCATTGATGCGCCCCAGCAACCTGAACCCACAAGAAATGCAGCGCGCCCTAGACGAACTGTCGCGCCAGATCGAACAGCGTAGTGAGACACTGTCCCTGCTGGAAGACCGGCTCTTCGACGAGCGTATCCGCAAACTGATGCTGCCCACCGCCCTGCCGGTACCTGATGGCGTGTCCATGTCGTCGAATTTCGGTTGGCGCCACGATCCCTTCACCGGTCAGACGGCAATGCATGAAGGCATCGACTTTCCTGCCGAACCAGGCACGCCGATCATTGCTGCCGCCGCAGGCATCGTCAAGCATGTCGAACGTCATCCCCACTATGGCAATATGGTCGATATCGACCATGGCGACGATCTGGTCACTCGCTATGCCCACGCATTGAATATGCTTGTCGCGCCCGGTCAGTTCGTCAAGCGCGGCGAGCGAATCGCCACAGTCGGCAACACCGGACGTTCGACCGGACCGCACCTGCACTTCGAAGTGCGCATCGGCGGGGCCGCCGTCAATCCCACGCGATTTATCGAGCGCGCCAATACTCGTCTCGCCAGCCGCTGAGCTTTGACAGGGCGTAAGCCCGGATTTCCGCATGCTAAGATGCGATTTGCGTGGCGCACTGCAATAGTGCGCCACTTTCCAATGCTAACCAGTTGATATTCCATGCTTACCGGCTTTCTCAAAAAGATTTTCGGCAGCCGCAATGACCGCTTGCTGCGCCAGTACTCCGCTATCGTCAAAAGCGTCAATGCCTTCGAAAGCCGCATGCAAGCGCTTTCGGACGACGCACTCGCGGCCCAGACCCCCGCCCTGAAGGCACGCGCCGCCAATGGCGAAAGTCTCGATGCCCTCTTGCCCGAAGCCTTCGCGACCGTGCGGGAAGCGGCCCGCCGCGTGCTTGGCATGCGCCATTTCGACGTGCAGTTGGTGGGCGGCATCGTGCTGCACAACAACAAAATTGCCGAGATGCGTACCGGCGAAGGCAAAACGCTGATGGCGACCCTGCCGGTGTATTTGAATGCCCTGACCGGCAAGGGCGTCCATGTCGTGACGGTGAACGACTACCTCGCCAGTCGCGACGCGGAGTGGATGGGGCGTGTTTACAACTTCCTGGGTCTGACGGTGGGCTGCAACCTACCCAACATGGACCATGAAGCCAAACAGGCCGCTTATGCGGCAGACATCACCTACGGCACCAATGGCGAATTCGGCTTTGACTATCTGCGCGACAACATGGTTTACGCCGCCGGCGAACGCGTACAACGGCCGCTTCATTATGCGATTGTCGATGAGGTCGATTCGATCCTGATCGACGAAGCGCGCACGCCGTTGATCATCTCCGGCCAGGCCGAGCAGCATACCGAGCTCTATATCAAGATGAATGCGGTACCGCCGCTGCTCGAAAAGGGCGAGGCGGCACCCAGCCCCGAGGAAAAAGATACCGGCGACTACGTGGTCGACCTCAAAGCCCATTCGGTGCTAATGACCGAGCAGGGCCATGAAAAGGCCGAGGAAATCCTCGTTCGTCTGGGCATCCTGCCGGAGGGCAGCAGTCTTTACGATCCGCAGAACATCCTGCTGATCCATCACCTCTATGCGGCGCTGCGTGCGCACAACCTGTTCCATCGCGATCAGCAGTATGTCGTGCAAAACGGCGAGGTGATCATCGTCGACGAATTTACCGGCCGCCTGATGTCCGGCCGTCGCTGGTCCGATGGCTTGCACCAAGCTGTCGAGGCCAAGGAAGGCGTGTCGATCCAGTCCGAAAACCAGACGCTCGCTTCGATTACCTTCCAGAACTACTTCCGCATGTACCAGAAGCTGGCCGGCATGACCGGCACGGCGGACACGGAAGCCTACGAATTCCAGCAGATCTACGGCCTCGAAACGGTGGTGATTCCCACCAACCGGCCGATGGTCCGCGATGACCGCAATGACCAGATCTATCGCACGGCCGCCGAGAAATACCAAGCCATCCTTGCCGACATTCGCGATTGTCATCAGCGCGGCCAGCCGGTGCTGGTGGGTACGACTTCGATCGAGAATTCCGAGCTGATCGCCGGCCTGCTGCAAAAGGAAAAGCTGCCCCATCAAGTGCTCAATGCCAAACAGCACGCACGCGAAGCGGAAATCGTCGCCCAGGCGGGGCGGCCGGGCATGATTACCATCGCCACCAACATGGCCGGCCGCGGCACCGACATCGTGCTCGGCGGCAATGTGGAGAAGCAGACCGTCGCGATGATGGCGGACGCGGCGATTCCCGAAGGCGAGAAGGAAAGCCGCGCCGCCAGGCTGCGCGACGAGTGGCAGTCGCTGCACGAGCAAGTGCTGGCCGCAGGCGGCTTGCACATCATCGGCTCCGAACGCCACGAGTCGCGCCGCATCGACAACCAGTTGCGCGGTCGTTCCGGCCGTCAGGGCGATCCGGGCTCTTCGCGCTTCTATCTCTCGCTCGACGATCCGCTGCTCAAGATCTTTGCCGGCGAACGGCTGAATATCATCATGGTGCGCCTCAAGATGCCCGAGGGTGAGGCCATTGAGCATCCGCTGGTTTCTCGCTCGCTCGAGTCGGCGCAACGCAAGGTCGAACAGCGTAACTTCGACATTCGCAAACAATTGCTTGAGTACGACGACGTTGCCAACGACCAGCGCAAGGTCATCTACCAGCAGCGCAACGAACTGCTCGACGCAGTCGATATTGCCGAGACCATTGCCGCCATGCGTCAGGGCGTTGTCCATGATCTGCTCCGCGCATACGTGCCGCCCGAAAGCGTCGAGGAACAATGGAATCTCGGCGGGCTCGAAATCGCTCTGCTGGACGAAACAACCCTGAAGTTGCCGGTTGCCCAGTGGGTCAAGGACGATCCCAAGCTGAATGACGACGACCTGCTCAAGCGCATTCTGGATACGGTCGATGCCGCCTATGAAGCAAAGGTTGCGCGTGTCGATCTGGCGGCCTGGCGTGGCTTTGAGCGCAGCGTCATGCTGCAAAGCCTCGATACGCACTGGCGCGAGCATCTGGCCGCGCTGGACCATTTGCGTCAGGGCATCCACCTGCGCGGTTACGCACAAAAGAACCCGAAGCAGGAGTACAAGCGCGAAGCTTTCGAGCTCTTCGAAGCACTGCTGGGCACCGTGCGCAATGAAGTCTCGCGTCTGCTGATGACCGTGGAAATCCGCAGCGAAGCCCAGATTGAGGAAGCGGAACAGCATCATCCGCAGCTAGAAAACGTCCAGTACCATCACGCCGACTATGACGAGGTACTGGGTAGCGGCGCTGCCGAAGATGCCCCCCCCAAGCCCCAACAGCCGATCGAACGCAGCATGCCCAAGGTCGGCCGCAACGATTCCTGTCCCTGCGGCAGCGGCAAGAAATACAAGCACTGTCACGGCAAGTTGAATTGAGCGCATTGCATCCGATAGCCGAGGAAGACGGTGCGGTCGTCATCCTCGACCAGACCCGACTGCCAAAGGAAACGGCGTTCGTTCGTCTGCGCACCCTTGCCGACGCAGCGCATGCGATCCGCGTCATGCAGGTGCGCGGTGCGCCTCTGATCGGTGCGACCGCCGCTTACGGTGTGGCGCTGGGATTAACGGAAGGCCAGCCACTGGAAACCATCCTCGCTACCCTTGCTGCCACGCGGCCGACAGCGGTCAATCTGCACTGGGCACTTGAGCGCATGCGGCGCGTGCTCGAAAAGTCGACGCCGGCAGGACGGTGCGATACGGCCTGGCAGGAAGCCCAGGCGATTGCCCGCGAGGACGCAGCCGCCAATGCCGCCATCGGTCGGCATGGGCTGGTCATGTTGCGCGCTCTGGCCACCGAGAAGGGGCACCTGAATCTCATGACCCACTGCAACGCCGGCTGGCTGGCGACCGTGGCGCATGGCACGGCGCTTGCGCCCATGTACGCCGCGCATGCCGCCGGGCTGGATATCCATGTCTGGGTTTCCGAAACGCGGCCGCGCAACCAGGGGCTGCTCACCGCCTGGGAACTGGCGCAGGCGGAAGTGCCGCACACCCTGGTCGCCGATAACGCTGCAGGGATCCTGATGATGCAGGGCAAGGTCGATTGCATCATCGTCGGCGCCGACCGGATTGCCGCCAATGGCGATACCGCCAACAAGATCGGCACCTATCTCAAGGCCCTGGCCGCACAGGCGCACCATGTGCCGTTCTATGTGGCGGCGCCGCTGTCGACCGTCGACTACGCCTGCCCGGACGGTAGTCAGATTCCTATCGAAGCGCGCGCCGCCGATGAACTCGGCGCTGGGGACGTTCCGGTCTCAAACCCCGCTTTCGACGTCACGCCGGCCAACCTGATTGCCGGCATCATTACCGAGCATGGCATTGTTGCGCCTGGTGAACTCGCCAGCCTCAAGCAATGATTGAGTTGCAAAGCGAGGTGCTCGCGACAGCGCGGGCCATGAATGCCTGCGGCATCAATCGTGGTGCAGCCGGCAATGTCAGCGCACGTTGCGCGGGCGGCCTCCTGATCACGCCCACCGGCATGGCCTACGACGATTGCCTGCCAGACGATATCGTCAAAGTCGACGCTGGCGGGACGGCACAGGGACGCCGCAAACCCTCCTCCGAATGGCGTTTCCACCGCGATATCTATGGCGCCCAGCCGGAAGCGGGCGCCATCGTGCATACCCATTCGCCCTTCGCGACTTCGCTGGCCTGCCAGGAAATCGAGATCCCGGCTTTTCATTACATGATCGCCCGCTTCGGCGGCGATACCTTGCGCTGTGCCAGTTACGCCACCTTCGGCACGCAAGCACTGTCCGATGCGATTCTTGTCGCGCTGAAAGATCGCCGCGCTTGCCTGATGGCCCACCATGGCATGGTGGTTTTCGGTGGCGATCTCAAGGAAGCTTTGGCGCTCGCCGTCGAACTGGAATCGCTGTGCGAGCAATACTGGCGCGTATTGCAACTGGGCACGCCGCAGCTGCTTGACCCCGAGGAAATGGCGCGGGTGATCGAAAAGTTTAAGGACTACGGGCGCCAGGCAATATCCGAAACGTAGAGCACATCGCCCGTCGCGACCTTGGGCGGAAAGCGCTGTTGAGGAATTTCAGCAAGCGCGGTATTAAGCTTCACTTCTTTGACCACAAGGGTAGGCACTTGCCGCGAACTTGCGGGAACGCCGGGATGACGCGCGGGAGGCTCGGTGCCAGGGCGCCATGACTGAAGCGTCATGCCCTTCTGCAAACCGCGATCACTCCCCCCTTCGAGTTGAATGCCGCTTTTATCGGCACGCAGCACCTTGACGGGGAAAGGCTGGCACGCCGCCGTGTCCTCGACCCAACGCGTCATTTCGGTAATCAGGGCGTTGTAGGTCTTCCCAAGGCGCGTGCTCTCGAATGTCCGGGTTCCCGGCAGGACATTCTGCGGAATATCGCCAAAGAATAGTTGGCGGGAAAACTCGCGGCGGGCAACAAGCGTCCCCAGATAGGCATCGAAGATGTAGGCATCGACCCTGACATTGCGTTCCGGCAGCACCGCCGCCACTTTCACGACACCAAAATCCTTGAAAACCCCCGCTACCACATACTGCGCATTCGCCTTTGCGGCCCAGTCGATGACCAGAGGCCTTCCCCCGCGCATTTCGAGCTCGGGCGCCAACTCCGCCGCAACGAAAGGAAACTGGTCTACGGAATACCCCGCCTTGACGCGAGTGCCCCTCTCCAACGCATTGCTGAGCGCAACGCCAGTCACCGATGCCCAATCCATGAATTCGCCGGACTTGATCTGCTCCGGGTAGCGTAGTGGAAAAGCAGTGACCAACAACTTGCGCTTGGGCTGCCCTTGGCAAATGGGGCGCGTCGATACGGGCTCTGCTTTCTTTTCCGAGTCGCCCTCGGCTGTTTGTTGTCCCGAACGGTCGAGCGTCGCGCAACCGCTCGCAAAAATCAGCGTGGCACAGATCAGACCAAGAGGGAATGTCGGAGGCTTCATCGGACACTACATTAGCATTGCCAACAAATGAATTTGCGTTCAAACAACATATAAATTACAAGGGAAATCGGCATTCACAAACAAAACGGCCCGGAATCGCTCCCGAGCCGCCGTCTTGCCAGCGCCGACTATTCAAACGCTTAGGCTAGTCGGGTGCCAACCATAATGACTTCAAGATTAACTTGTACAAGCGAGAGTGGCTGTCGCCGCCGTAGCCCCACTTTGGGATGAGGTAACAGTACAGGTGGAAGTTTGCGCGCCTGCAGTTCCTGCACATACGGTGCAGGATAAACCATATGTATTATTACCGGAGGCGGCTGCAGCGAAGGTTATACCAGTCACGAGGCTGTTGGCCATCGCGACCGTTGGCGTGCCTGTGACAGATGTAACTAATGGCGAAGCTGAGTTTATAAGCCATTTTGAGTAATTGACCGAGCCAGCCGAAGCCAACGCACCTGCCACACCCGCCGCTGCCGACGTACCTGCATCACTCTGCAAATTAATAAACTTTGGTAAGGCCGTCGCCGCCAAAATTCCCAGAATGACAATTACAACAACCAGTTCGATCAATGTAAAGCCTTGTTGGGCGCGAGTGGATTTCATGTTTATGTCCTCAATGAAGATTTGACCAGAGTATAAATAATTTGCGCTTTAACAGCCTGTGGTTATCACTGAAATAACCGGCGCGGTGATGACGGGGCCAGACAGTGTGGCCGGCTCATAGGTAATACGGCAATTCGGGGCGGTGCCGCCAGAGATGTCGAGACACAATGCGCCTGCACCACCACAACCGGTGCCCGTACTCAAGCCATCCGCCGACAGGTTGATATCGGCAGCGGCGAGGATGCCGTTAGCGGTGGCCGCTGGATAACGATTGACGATGTCGACAGCCTTGCCGTCCATGTTCACTTTCGGGCTGGCGGCCTGGCAGTTGGCGGCCGGCAAGTTAGCGACAGCGGCGGCGAGATCGAGTTCGCAACGCGAACGGGCGAGCGCCGAGGCAGAACGGATCGAGCCGTAAAGGGCATTGGCCTTGGCAATCCGGGCATCGCGCTGGGCGTCGATCAGGCGCGGTAAGGCCACCGCCGCCAGAATGGCGATGATGGTGATGACGATGATCAACTCGATCAGGGTGAAGCCCCGATGCAGGGAGCGCTGAATAGGTCGGAACGGTTTTTTCACGGCGTCAGCTTATCACGGCAGTCAAAGCTCAGTATTAAGCGATTAACGGCGGGCATTGGGCTTACTTGAGCGGTTCAAGCCCCAGGCCAACCATCCGCCCCAGTTCGTCGCGATGGCCGGCGAACTTCCAGCGCAGTTCGGTGCGGCCATCGAAGGCTTCCGGTTGGCGCGGCTGGTAAGTAAGCAGGCGTTGATCGCGATCGAACCGCCAATGCGCCGTCTCGCCAGCGTCGACTTTTGTATCTCCCAGGAATTCCAAGGGGTTTTTGTCAAGCAAGGCCGGAATCTCGGCTTCGCGCCCGCGCATGATCTTTTCGCCAATGGCGAGCTTGAGGCCGACATGCACGTGGCGAATGGTCAGCGCCACCTCCAGTTGTTCGGTCTCATGCTCTATGGCAATCAGGCGATTCAGCAGCGCGCCTGCCAGAATACCGAAAACGGCCAGCACCACGGCAAATTCGAGCTTGCCTAAGCCGCGTGCATGCTTCACTTCTTCATCGACACCTTGCCCAAATCCCACAGCGGCAGGAAGATGCCGAGGGCCAGGACCAGCACCATCGCGCCGAGCATGACAATCATGATCGGCTCGATCTGCTGCGCCAGGGTCTTGAGCTCGTATTCGACCTCGCTCTGGTACATGCCGGAGATTTCTTCCATCATCTCGTCGAGCGAGCCGGATTCCTCGCCGACGGCGATCATCTGCAACACCACGGGCGTGAAAGCGCCAGAGGTAATCGCCGCGCGTAGCACGGATTCGCCGCGCTCGACCTGATTGCGCATCTGCTCCACTTTGGCGGAGATATATTCGTTGTCGACCGTCTGCGCCACCGTGGTGAGGGCCTGGATGACAGGTACGCCGGAACGGGAGGCCAGCGCAAAGCTTCTGGCAAAGCGCGCCAGCGTGGCCTTCTGGACGATCTTGCCGGCGATCGGGATGCGCATCTTGGCCTTGTCCCACAGATAACTGCCGCGCTTGGTGTTCGTCCAGCTCTTGAAGGCAAAACCGATACCGACGATGATGCCGATCAGGGCATGCCACCAGTTGAGCATGAAATCCGAGAAACCGATGAGGATGCGCGTCATCAGCGGCAGTTCGGCGCCAAACCCCTTAAAAACCTTGGAGAAAGCGGGAATAACCCAGATGTTGACGACAAACATGGCGGCGCCCATGGCCATCAGGACGAAACTTGGGTAACGCAGCGCAGACTTAACCTGCTCGCGCATGAAGCGTTCAAATTCCATATGGTCGAAGAGACGCAGCAGCACTTCCTCGAGCCGGCCGGTCATTTCGCCCACACGTACCATGGCGAGGTAAAACGGCGTGAAGAGCTTCGGGTGGCGCGCCAGGCACATCGACAGTTCGCGGCCCGAATCGAGGCTTTCGCGGATCTGCCCCAACACGGACTTCATGGCCGGATTGGCGCTGGATTCCTGCAGGCCCGCCAGCGCGCGCATGATCGGCACACCGGCCTTCATCAGCGTATAGAGTTGGCGGGTAAACAGCAGGATGTCGATGTGCTCGATCTTCTGGGCGAACAGATTGAAGCCCTCGCCGTCGCCCTCCTTCTTCTTCAGCGCGCTGGCCGGCGCGGGCTTGATTTCAAGCGGCGTGACGCCGCTGCTGAACAGCAAATCGGCGACTGCCGCCGCCGTCGCCCCCTCCAGTACGCCGGTGACGGCTTCGCCGGAGCCCGTGCGACCGCGATAGGAAAAGGCAGCCATGGCTCAGTTACTCATCCAGTTGCGTGGCGATGCGCATGGCTTCCTCGATCGTCGTGCGGCCATTGACGACGAGGCGCACCGCATCGCGGCGCAGAGTATGACCGCCCATCTGCTGGCGACCGATCGCCATGAACTCGTTGGGGTCGCCGTGGTTGGCGGCTTCGACCAGCGCATTGGTCATTTCGAGGAACTCATACACCGCCTGGCGGCCGGTGTAGCCGGTATTGGCGCAGTGCGCACAACCGGCGCCCTTCGAATATTTGAAGTTGCCGATGCGATCCTTGAGTTCGTAGCGCAACCATTCGACTTCGTGCGGTTCGGGCGTATGCGGCTGAATGCAGTTCTGACAGATGACGCGCACCAGACGCTGCGCCAGCACCATCTGGATCGATAGCGCCACCATGTAGCGCGGCACGCCCATGTCCAACAGACGAATCGGCGTGGATAGCGCATCGTTGGTGTGCAGAGTCGACAGCACCAGGTGGCCGGTCATGGCGGCGCGCATGCCGATTTCGGCGGTTTCCTGGTCGCGCATTTCGCCGATCAGAACAATATCCGGGTCCTGACGCAGGGCGGTGCGCAGCACGCGCGAGAAGGTCAGATCGATCTTTTCATGCACCTGCACCTGATTGAGGCCGGGCAAGCGGTATTCGACCGGGTCTTCGACCGTGATGATCTTGACTTCCGGGCTATTCAACTCATTCAGCGCTGCGTAGAGCGTGGTGGTCTTGCCGGAGCCGGTCGGGCCGGTGACCAGCACGATACCGGAAGGCCGCGAAATCGCATGCTTGAATCGGTCCATCACGCGCGGCGGCATGAAAATCTTGTCGAGTTGCAGCAGGCCGGTATTTTGGGCGAGCAGACGCATCACCACGGATTCGCCGTGCTGGGTCGGCATGGTCGAGATCCGCACATCGACCGCGCTGCCGTGCAGTTTGATGTTGAAGCGGCCATCCTGCGGCAAACGCTTCTCGGAGATATCGAGGCCCGACATCAGCTTGAGACGCAGCACCAGTGCTGTCGACACCTTGCTGTCCGCCTCGGTCTGCACATGCAGCACGCCGTCGATGCGGAAGCGAATGACCAGCGATTTTTCCTGCGGTTCGATATGGATATCGGAGGCCCGGGTCTTTTGCGCTTCTTCGAACACGGTTTGCAACAACTTGACGACCGGCGCATCTTCGGCCCCCGGGGCAATCCCCAGCACATTGCCAAACTCGACGGGAATGTCGCCCATCTCCTGGGTAAGGTCTTTCGCCAGATTGGAGATTTCCTCGGTGCGGCGATAGACGCGGTCGAGCAAAGGCAGCAACTGGCCTTCGGTGACCACCGCGAGGTCGATGTCGCGCTTGGTAATCCGCGAGATTTCGTCGAAAGCGGCCAGGTCGGTGGGATCGGACATGCCCACCCGCAACTGGCCGTTTTTCTCGTCGAGTACCAGCGCACGGAAGCGGCGCGCCTGTGCCTCGGGCAGCAGCTTGACGAATTCCGGCTTGGGCTGGAAGACCTTGAGATCGATGAACTCGGCGCCGAGCTGACGCGACAACGCCTTCGAAATACCCTCTTCGGTGCAGTAACCCGATTCGACCAGCACGCGGCCCAGCTTGCGCCCCGTGGCTTTCTGGGCAGTCAGAGCGAGCTTGAGTTGCTCATCGGTGATGACATCCTGCTGGACGAGCAGGTCGCCAAGTCGAATTTTTTCTGGGCGTGCCATAGTGACGGTCGCTGGTTAAACTGCGGGGAGCCTAACATGCCACACAATCCATGTTCCAGATCGTTCTATTTCAGCCGGAAATCCCGCCCAATACCGGCAACGTGATCCGTCTCGCCGCCAATGCCGGCTGCCGCCTCCATCTGGTCGAGCCGCTGGGTTTCGATGTTGGCGAGCGCTCGCTGCGCCGTGCGGGGCTCGATTACCGCGAGTTTGTCGAGATGCGCGTGCATCCGGACTGGACAGCCTGCGTAACGGCTTTAGGGGAAACGCGGCTGTTTGCCTTCAGCACCAAAGCAGGCACGCGCTACGACAGCGTCGTCTTCCGTCCAGGAGACACCTTCGTCTTTGGCCCGGAAACGCGGGGACTGCCCCCCGAGATGTTGGCGAGTTTCCCGCCGGAACAGCGGCTGCGCCTGCCGATGATGCCGGAAAACCGCAGCCTCAATCTTTCCAATACGGTTGCTGTGGCGGTTTTCGAGGCATGGCGACAACAGGGGTTTGCCGGCGCCGCCTGAAAAGTCGACGCCGGCGAGACGGCGTTTACTCGTGTTTAGGGTCGCGCGTCATCAGCCGCTCAACCGCGGCGGGAGCGGAAAGCTTGCCATCCAACACATCGCAGACCGTCGCGGTAATGGGCATATCCACGCCCAAAGCTAGCGCGCGCTGTGCGACCTCGCGGGCCGTCGGCACACCTTCGGCCACATGCCCCAGGTCGTGCTGAATATCGGCCAATGATCGGCCCGCCGCCAGCGCAAGACCCACACGCCGGTTGCGCGACAGGTCGCCCGTGCAAGTCAGAATCAGGTCGCCCATGCCGGCCAGCCCCATGAAAGTCTCGGGACGGGCGCCAAGGGCAACGCCAAAGCGGGTGATTTCCACCAGTCCGCGCGTCATCAGGGCGGCACGGGCATTCAGTCCCAAGCCCAGGCCATCGCAAATGCCAGTCGCAATCGCCATGACGTTCTTGACTGCGCCGCCCACTTCGGCCCCCACGATATCGTCGTTGGCGTAGAGACGCAGGCGCGGGCCATGCAATGCATGGGCCATGACTTCAGCGAAAGCGGAATCGTCAGAAGCAATCGTGACCGCTGCAGGCAGACCGCGCGCCACTTCATCAGCAAAACTCGGGCCAGTCAAGGCACCACAATACGACCGCGCTCTGGGATGCACTGCGGCGACGGCCTGGTGCGGCAATAGGCCCGAGCCGGCTTCCAGCCCCTTGCAGACCCACAGAAAGGGCAGTGCCGGATGCAGTTCCGCCAACTGTGCGGCCGTGCTGCGCAAGCCCGCCATGGGCGTGGCAATCAGTGCCAGATCGACGCCTTGCAGGGCAGCATTCAGATCGGCCGTGATGTCGAGCGCGGCTGGCAAGGTAAAGCCAGGCAGCAAGGCGGTATTTTCGCGCACGGCGATCATGGCGGCTGCATGCTCGGCCTGCCAGGTCCACAACACGATCCGATGGCGTGCGGCAAAGTTCAGGGCCAGTGCGGTCCCCCAGGCGCCTGCCCCGAGTACGGCGATGCGCATGTTCGGCGGCCCCTCAGTGACCCCAAATTCGACTGGTTTTGACGAAACCCTGCTGACCGCCCCGATGCCGCACCTTGATCCAGCCCGTTTCTGCCGGTGCAACATATTCAAGCAGCACATCGGGCTCGGCGGCAAACACCACGGCAGCCGATTCGCTGGGTTCGGCATGGATCTGGGCACTCTCGCCGCGCACCTGTACGGTGCGTCGCTCGGCCAACTGGCGCCGCTCGATCCAGGCCAGATCGCCCTTCATGTCGCGCACCTTGACCCAAGCATCCAGGGTCACGATGGCTTCGACAGGCGTACCCGCCGCGATGACGAAGAGCGGTTTGGCCTTTTGCGAGGGGGCATCGTAGAGCACGGCAGCCTCGCTCGCCGAACGATAGTCCAGCGCAAACACCAGACCAGGCAGACACAGCGCCATGGCCAGGATCGGGGTGGATGCGCTGGCTCGCATTTACTGGAGGGGCGTGCTGGCTTGCTGTTGCTGGCGTTCGAGATAAATCGCCTCGAAGTTGACTGGCGCGAGCAAAACGGGCGGGAAGCCCGCGCGGGTGACCGCATCGGAGATGGTCTCGCGCGCATAGGGAAACAGAACGTTTGGACAGGCGACGGCAACGATGGGCTCAAGTTCTTCGTTCGGCACATTGCGAATCTGGAAGATGCCCCCCTGTGCGGCCTCGACAAGGAACTGGGTCTTGTCGCCAATCTTGGCCGTCACCGTCAGCGTCAGCACGACATGAAAGACGCCCTCGCCGACCGCTTCGCCGCCCGTCTGCATCTGCAGGCTGATTTCGGCCGCATCGCGCTCAAGGAAACACTGCGGCGCATTGGGAACCTCAAGAGAAAGATCCTTGACGTAGATTTTCTCGATGCTGAATATGGGGGTATTGTCTTGAGTTGTTTGTTCGGTCATGGTGAGGTATCGGGTCGGTGGAAATCAGGCGGCCAGCAAGGGATCGAGTTTCCCCTGCCGATCAAGTTCATGAAGATCGTCACAGCCGCCGACATGGCGGCCATCAATGAAAATTTGCGGGACGGTCCGCGCACCGGGTACGCGCGCTTCCATTTCCTGGCGCTTGGCCGGATCGAGGTCGACGCGAATCTTTTCGATCTCGGTGATGCCCTTGCGCTGCAGGAGTTGCTCGGCACGGATGCAATAGGGACAGACAGCGGTGGAATACATCTCGATCTTGGGCATGGCGTCTCCTTACTTACTTTTTAGTCATGGGCAGACCGGCATCGCTCCAGGCATGAATGCCGCCGGCCAGATTGAAGACTTGCTGGAAGCCGGCCTTCTGCAACACATTACAGCCTGATCTGGAACGGTTGCCGCTGGCACAAACGACGATGACTGGCTTCTCCTTGAATTTCTCGATCTCGGGAAGGTGCTTGGGCAAGTGGCCGAGCGAGATATGGCGCGCATTGGGAATGTGCCCGGAAGACCATTCGGCGGTTTCGCGCACATCGACGACGATCGCATCCTGGCGATTGATCAGCAGGGTAGCCTCGTTAACGGAGATATTGTTGCGACCCTGACCGCTCGCCATTTGCCAGAGCAGCATGCCGCCGCTCATGGCGGCAAGGCCGACCCACATCAGATTTTGCTGGATGAATTCCATGGGCATTGCGTTTTGCTTTCTTTAATGAGGTTGGCCGGGAATACCGCAGAACACTTCGCGCATCATCACGATCAACTGCAGGGTGCGCGGGTCGGCAACCCGGTAATAAACCCGATTGGCGTCTTTGCGCGTGGCCAGCACGCCCTTCTCGCGCAGAATAGCCAGATGCTGTGAAATATTGCTTTGCGAGGTACCGACCGCACCGACAATACCCTGCACGCAGACTTCCTGATCGCCCACCACGCAGAGAATCTTCAGGCGCAAGGGATGCGAGATCGCTTTCAACGCACGGGCGGCGATTTCGACATGCTCCTCGTGATCCATCATTTCGCTGATTGGGCTATTCATGGCGGTAGACTGTTCTTAGACAACCTCGAATTTTACAAGATGCATCCATTCATGCTTGCCGCACCCCTTATTCTCCTCCTCACGCTGCCAAGCACTGTCCTGGCCACCGGGGAAAAGGAAAAGGCACGACTCGACACGTTGCGCGAGCAGCGGGCCACGCTTGAGAGGAAACTCGAGGAAAGCGAGCAGTCGCGGACCGAAAGCGCGAATCGTCTGCGGGAAACCGAACAGGCCATTTCAGCGGTCGGGCGCAAACTGCGCGATCTGGGGGATGTACGCGCTGCCGCGCAGCAAGAGCTTGGCGAACGCGAGCGCGAACTCGGCCAGTTGGAGCGCCAGCAGCAAGCACGCCAGGCGCAACTGGCCCGACTGTTGCGCCACCAGTTTCGCACCCGGGAAACCGACGCCCTGAGCGTGCTGCTGGCCGGCAGCGACCCGAACATGGCGGCGCGCGACCGCCACTTCCTGGCTTTGCTGTCGCAGGCCAAAGCCGAACTGATTGCCAGCTTGCGTCGCGATGCCGGGCAAATCCGGCTGGTCTCCGAAACCGTGCGGGCGCGGGGCGAAAAGCTCGACGAACTGGCTCGCCATGAAGAAGCCGAGCGGACGGTGCTGCGCCAGCGCCAACAGGAACGGCAGATCGTCCTGTCCAAGATCGCAGCGCAAATTAAGACAACCCAGCGCGAAATCGAGACGCTAAAACAGAATGAGCAACGCCTTGCCCAACTGATCGACAGCCTCGGCAAACGCCGTGCAAAGAAGCAATCCGCCCCGCCGCCACAAACGGCCGGCAAGACAAGCAAGACATCGGTCGCCGAACCCCTTCATGCGGACGGCGACTTCGCCCGGCTGCGCGGCAAGCTGCCGCGCCCCATCGACGGCAGCGTCGCGGCCCGCTTCGGCAGCAAGCGCGACGACGGCCAGTCGATCTGGAAGGGGCTGTTTTTCCGTGCGGCGGAGGGGGCCAGCGTCAAGGCCGTGGCGGCCGGCATGGTGGTCTTTGCCGACTGGCTGCGCGGCTATGGCAACCTGATCATCATCGACCACGACGACGACTTCCTGTCCGTTTATGGCAACAACCAGACGCTGCTGGCCGATGTGGGTCAAAAAGTCGGCGCTGGCGGGACGGTGGGGACTGCCGGCACCGGCATCGGCACCGGGGGGGAGCAGGTGGAATCGGGTCTATACTTTGAACTTAGGCATCGCGGGCAGGCCTTCGATCCAGGCAAATGGCTCAAGTTAAGGTAACGGCGGCAATCGCAGGGGACTACACATGCGCAGCAAACTCCAACAAATCGGTCTCGTCTTCGTCGGCCTCGTCGCCGGCGTGATGTTGAGTGTCCATTATTCCGCCATCGCCCAAAAGGACAGCGCGCCGCTGCCGATCGAAGAGCTACGCAGCTTCACCGACGTTTTTAGCGCCATCAAGCAGGGCTATGTCGAGCCGGTCGAAGACAAGCAACTGATCACCCATGCCATCAGCGGCATGCTGGCCAATCTCGATCCGCACTCCGCCTATCTGGATGCGGATGCCTTCAAGGATCTGCAGGTCTCGACGCAGGGCGAGTTCGGTGGCCTCGGCATCGAGGTGGGCATGGAGGACGGCCTGGTCAAGGTCGTCTCACCAATTGAGGACACGCCCGCTTATCGTGCCGGCATCAAGACCGGCGATCTGATCTTCAAGCTCGACGACACGCCGGTAAAGGGCATGACCCTCAACGATGCCGTCAAAAAGATGCGCGGCAAACCGAAGACCTCGATCAAGCTGACCATATTGCGCAAAGGCGAAGCCAAGCCGCTTGAAATCAGCATCGAGCGCGACAAGATCAAGGTGCAGAGCGTCAAGTCGAAGTCGCTTGAGCCGGGTTACGGCTACCTGCGCGTCACCCAGTTTCAGGAAGAGACCGCTGCCGATGTAGTCAAGCATCTCGACAAGCTCTACAAGGACGAAAAGAATGGCGGCAGCCTGAAGGGTTTGGTGCTCGATCTGCGTAACGATCCGGGCGGCCTGCTGCATGGCGCCGTCGGTGTGGCCGCCGCTTTCCTGCCGCAAGGCAGCGTCGTGGTGACGACGGATGGCCGTGTCGAGGATGCCAAGCGCAAATACACCGCCGACGCCACGGACTACCTGCGCGGCCAGCGCGAGGATTTCATCAAGAAGCTGCCGGAAGGCGTCCGCAATGTGCAGATGATCGTGCTCGTCAATGCCGGCTCGGCCTCCGCTTCCGAAATCGTGGCGGGTGCGCTGCAGGATCACAAGCGCGCAGTCGTCATGGGCACCCAGACCTTTGGCAAGGGCTCGGTGCAAACGGTCTTGCCGCTATCGGCCAAGACGGCGATCAAGCTGACCACGGCGCGCTATTACACGCCCAACGGCCGGTCGATCCAGGCCAAAGGCATTACGCCGGACATCATCGTCGAGGAAACCGCTAATGGCGGATCGCGCGAACGCATGCGCGAGGCCGATCTGGATCGCCATCTCGCCAACGACAAGGAAAAGGAAAAGGAAACCGAAAAAACTACCGCTTCGCAAAAGAATGGCAAGACCAAGGCAAAGGACGGTGCGAAGGAGGGCGAAGGCGAGGAAGCCCATGCTGCTCCGGCAGAGTTTGCCTCGAAGAATGACTACCAGTTGGCGCAGGCCATGAATCTCCTCAAGGCCCTGCAGGTCATCAAGAAATGAACCCAGAACGCGCACGCCAGTTACGCGACCAGGAGCGCGGCATGCACCGTCCGCATGCGCTGGCGCCGCAGGCGGGCACGCGCAAACATCGCGAAATTCGTTTTTGCAAGCTGAAACAGGATCAGCAGGTTGCCGATGCAATTGCCCTGCTCTCATCGCTGCCCCATCTTGAAGTAACCCCCGGCACCTTGCCGAACGGTGTGTCGGTCTGGTACGAGATCGGCGATCACTGCATGGAAGGGCTGGAAAAGCTGCTGGAAGATCGCGGCTTCCATCTGGAAAACACCCTTTACTGCAAACTGATCCGTGCCCTCGTCTATTTCACCGAGGAAACCCAGCGTCGCAACATGGTCCAACCCGAGCGCCTGATCAAGAAGTCGCAAGAAGTCTATTTGCAAGCCTGGGAACACCACCCGCATGGCGACAAAGACGATACACCTCCAGAGTTACGGAATTACAAGTGAGCGCGTCGCTCGATGACGATGCCCTGCTACGCTACAGTCGCCATATTCTGCTGCCCCAGATCGGCATTGAAGGACAAGCGCGCATCGCCAACGCCAGGGCGCTGATTGTCGGCGCCGGCGGACTCGGTTCTCCGGCGGCGCTTTACCTTGCCTCTGCCGGTATCGGCACGCTGGTGCTGGCCGATGGCGACACGGTCGACCTCACCAACCTGCAGCGCCAGATTCTGCATCGCACCCGGAGCATCGGCCAGCCCAAGGTGGATTCCGGTACAGCCACGCTGGCTGAGATCAACCCGCACTGCCACGTCGTTCCCTTGCGGGAACGGCTGTCTGGCGAGAGACTGGAAGCAGAGATCGCAGCAGCCGACGTGATCCTCGACTGCTGCGACAACTTCACCACGCGCCACGCCGTCAATCGCGCCTGTGTGAAGCTGCGCAAGCCCCTCGTGTCCGGCGCTGCCGTGCGTTTCGATGGTCAGGTGGCTGTTTTCGACAGCCGCCGGGAGAACGCCCCCTGCTACCACTGCCTCTTTCCCGAAGCCGAAGATGTCGAGGAAATTCGCTGCGCGACGATGGGCGTATTTGCGCCGCTGGTCGGCATCATCGGCAGCATGCAGGCTGCCGAGGCCCTCAAGCTCGTGATCGGTTGCGGCAAATCGCTGGCCGGTCGCCTACTGCTGCTCGATGGACTGGCAATGGAATGGCGCAGCATTGCCGTGCCGCGCGATCTCGCCTGTCAAGTGTGTCGCATGAATACGTAGCAAGAGCAGGGCGTCATATTGCCCCATATGGAATATTGGCTTATCCTTGACCCGAGGCTGGGGTTTGATCGACAGTTGGTTATTCGCTTAAGGAGGCGTCATGTCTTCGTTGCACATTAGGTCGTGGTGGCTGGCTTTGCTTTTTGCGCTGGTTTCAATTCCCCAAGCCATAGCCGGGAGCTTTAATACCAATCTCGTCGTCAATGGCGATGCCGAGTCCGTTCCGGCGGCAAGCCAATCGGTCGTACAGTTCGATGGCTGGGTTCTCGATGGCAACGTATCCATTACGGGGTATGGTGTTGGTAGTTTTCCAGGAAAAACCAGCCCTGGTCCGACCGATCGCGGCAACAACTTTTTTTATGGCGGTTGGGGGGAAGCGGCACTTGCCTACCAATTGGTCGATTTGTCCTTCGCATCCACAGAAATTGACTCAGGCGCGGTGTCTTTCAATTTTGCGGCCTGGATTGGCGGATACAGCTCGGACGACGACAGCGCATTGGTCAGTCTTGTTTTCGGCGACGCAAACGGCAACCCTGTCGGTAGTATTACACCAATCCTTGGCCCGGTTACCCCGGCAGATCGAAACAATACGACCCAACTTCTTTCGCGTACTCAGACGGGAACGGTTCCCGTCGGTAGCCGTCTTGCCTTGGTTACGATGACATTCAGTCGTAAGGCCGGTAGTGACAACGATGGCTATGTCGATGGTGTAACGTTGCTATTGGCAAAATCAAACAACTCAACAGGGGCGACCAGCTCTCCCGGGACTTTTGACGTCACGACCGCATATAAGCCGAGCGCTGGCGCCTGCCCTGCACGACTAAACTCTGATTTAAGCGTGCAAATACCGAGATTTCGCATTCTCGGCACCGCATATTCCGGAAATTTGCTGATCAATCAGACCAACAGCGGTGGCTTTTCCGCGCGCGTCACTGGCATTGGCAGTCCCAGCCAAGATAACTGCGCATCGAACGACATTGCTGTCGTTATCGAACACAACAATAACTATTTGCTGCATGTGCCATCCTTAATGATCGGTACCGACAATTACTGGGCCAATCTTGTACTTGTGCCAACCGCCGACGGCACAACCTTGCTTGATGTAACTGGCTATGGTCAGAGCTTTGCCCATCTGACGGGCGAAGGCAGTGCCTATCTGTCGTTGGCGAAAATCGATAGCGCGGCAAAAACGGCGAATGGATTCACGTTTCGCAGGACTTTTGACGGCGGCACGGAATCGCAGGTTTCCGTCACCCTAACGACGGATCAGGCCTACACCCCCGCAGCGGCCGAAGCCGCGCTAGTGGCGAATCTGGGCATTCATACCTACGGTGCGACGGTCTCCAATGTGACCACGGCCGATACGCATACATTCAAACTGGAATACTTCGTTCCCTACAGCGTGTTGCCTGCCGCGACAGTGGCACAACTGCTTAGCGCCACGCCTGTTTCAAAGGCGATGACACGGGCGGGCGAATCGAGCAATCTTAAGGTTTTTGTCGAGGCGGAAGCCAAGGGCGTCGGTAAGGACGTCGCTGAACGGGTGGCAAAAAAGTTCGCCGGGGAAGCCGGGGAAGGCCTCGTAAAATCTGCTGGATCTGTTATGGATGTTATGGATGCCTGGGAAACAAAAAAAGAGCATGACGATCTGATTAAGCGACTGGGAGTCGCTCGGCGCTGTATCAAGGCGAATGTCGACCCGTCGCTCCAGCAGGGATATCTAAATCAAGTCGATGCAAACCGGACCGAAATCAAACTCAATACGGCGAATAACTTTCTTGGTACCGTTAGCGCAGGCGCCCTTGATTTATTGCTGAAAGAGGTACCGGGCGTGTTTGTCCTGACCTCGGCGGCAACCGGCTTTATCGGCGATGCCATGAAGTCGGTTAACGAACAACTCGTAAGGGAAAACGAAAGCGTCGGCGGGACCAAGTGCGACATTCAGTGGCTGGTTAATTTCGATGGTTCCGGTACCTATGACGGCGAGGGGCCCGTCATGGAATACTCAAGTACCTACAAGAAGATACATGCCGCTTTTACCTGGAAGACAAAGCGTGGCACGGTGACCTTCAAGGACAATGTGCGCGGCCAGCAAAGTCCCAATTACGGCTCGGAGCATGCCAGCTCAAATCACGCGATCAATATCAAAACCATTGAGGGCACGTTCTCGCGCTATAAGAAATTCGAAGATGGCAGCAGCGAGACCTGCGAGGGGAATCTGACCTTGGCGGCAGGCTGGGACAACACGGACATCAGCATCGCAGACAGTCCGGGAACCCCTTATCCGCCTACACCGGAGTTCAATGCCAAGGTGCCGGGTTTCAACTCCATCGCCTGGACTGGCACCTGTTCTAGAAGTACGGGAGGCAGTTATCCGGGATCCGGTACGCTGGGTCTCATGACAACGGCAAAGGTTGAGGCGGCGTTTGGAATGCCCGGCGATTTTCGGAATGGTACTTTCGAACAACAGGTTGGAAAAAGCGATACGCTGACGAGCATGGACGGCTACAAAAAGAGCCAAACCTGGACTGGAACAGTCAGCTTCATCGAAAGCGGCGGCTGAGTAATCGGCCGCAGGTCTACTGTTCGCATTATTCACGGTACAGAAGCAAATTCGTATCAAAGGCACCGCGCGCAATAAGCGATCCAAACCTGCCCAGCAACGCCACCCGCCGGAAGTAAGCGGATGGGGCATCGCTTGGGTGGCGTTGTTGGTTCTGGCGATTTTGGTCGCTTATGGAAACAGCTTCGCGGGCGATTTTCAGTATGACGATTACAACGTAATCGTTTTCAATCCTGCGGTACATTCGATTTCAGCTTGGGCGGCGAGCATGCCGGGCATCCGCCCACTGCTCAAATTCAGCTACACCCTGAACTGGATTGTCAGCCCCCAGCCCTTCGGGTTCCATTTACTCAATTTGGCGCTGCATATTGCCAATACGGTGTTGCTTTACTTCCTGCTGCGCTCATTCGCCAGCAGCCACACAATGGCCGGACAACGACCAATTCCGGCGATCATTGCATTTGCCGCGAGCTTGTTGTTTGCGATTCATCCGGTACAAACCGAGGCCGTTACCTACATCAGCAGTCGCTCGGTATCGCTGATGGCGAGCTTTTATCTCGGTAGCATGCTGGCTTACGCTCATGGCAGCGCTAGCGGAGCAAAGGTTTGGCTTTACCTGGTTTCGCCACTGTTGTTTGCCTTGGCAGTGTTGACCAAAGAGACCGCGCTGACGCTGCCGTTCTCTCTTATGCTATGGGAAATGCTGCGTTCTCAGCAAACCAGCCGCTGGGCAGAGATCGTAAAAAAGCAGGCATTTCATTGGCTGGTATTTGCGACGACACTTATCGGCGCCTTGCTGCACCCGATTTATCAAGACCTATTGGCAGTTAGCCTGTCAGAGCGAGACACGTATCAAAACCTGCTGACCCAAATCAACGGGATCGCGTATTTGCTGTCGCGGCTGATCTGGGTCCATCAACTGAATATCGACCCCGATCTCCCCGTCATTACCGCTCTAACGCCACTCCTGATCGTAAAGGCGCTCGGTATTGGCGCACTTATCGGGATCGGTTTCGCGCAGCGAAAGAAGAGACCATGGGTTGCATGGGGAATTTTCTGGTTCTTTCTGCAATTGGCACCAACAAATTCCTTGTTGCCGCGGCTGGACGTCGCCAACGAACGGCAACTCTACCTGGCGAATGTCGGAATATTTCTAATTGTTGCCATCGGCTTATTTCACTTGTTGAACGTACTGGGCAATTTTCAACGACAGATCGTACAAACCGGAGCGATTCTGATCGCCATTGCCTTGATCATATCGACCATTCAAAGAAATCGTGTTTATGAATATCAAGTCGACCTCTGGCAAGACACCGTGAAAAATTCGCCAAGTAAGGCGCGGGTTCGCAATAACCTGGGATTTGCCCTTGCCACAGAGGGAGATCATGAAGGCGCGTGCAGCCACTTTCGCACCGCGCTTGCTCTCAAGCCGGATTACGCCTTGGCAAAAAAGAATTTGACTTCACAAGGCTGCCGTTGAACAAGCGATGACAATCGGCGTACCGGGTCAATCCGGACGACTGAAAAGACCGAAACGGGCACGGGTAAAAAAGTCGACACCAACAGGACGGCGTTCCACCACCATCAGGCGCTGCGCTTGCGCCAGTTCGACCAGTTCGCCGATATCCGCCATGCCGCGCGCCGCATCGCCCAGCAGCATGGGCGCCTGATAGAGCAGCAGTTCATCGACACAGCCCTCGCGCAGCAAAGAACCGTTCAGCTTGAGGCCGGCCTCGACCATCACCTCATTGATGCCGCGCCGTCCCAACTCCTGCATCAGGCCGGGAAGGTCGACCTTGCCTTGTGCATTGGGCAGGAAGATCACTTCAGCCCCCTTTGCCTGCAGTCCCTGCAGTCGCACCCCCTTGTCCGGTTGATTCGACGCGGCAGCGATCAGGCAGTTGCCGCCTTCAAGCATCGCTGCATCGGGTGAAATTTCCAGCCGGCTATCGACCACCACGCGCAGTGGCTGTCGCGTCGCCTGGATGTCGCGCACATTAAGCTGCGGATTGTCGTCGCGCACGGTGCCGATGCCGGTCAGCATTGCGCAACTGCGGGCGCGCCAGGCATGCACATCGCGCCGGGCATCCACCCCGGTAATCCATTGCGAGCGGCCATTGGCCAGCGCGGTTTTGCCGTCGAGACTGGTGGCCACCTTGAGACGTACCCAGGGGCGACCGCGCGTCATGCGCGAAATGAAGCCGATGTTCAGCTCCCGCGCTTCGTTTTCCAGGAGGCCGCAAGCGACCTCGATCCCCGCCGTTTGTAGGCGTGCCAGTCCTTGGCCCGCCACCAGCGGATTCGGATCTTGCATAGCCGCCACCACACGGGCCACGCCCGCCGCAATCAGCGCATCGGCACAAGGCGGCGTGCGGCCATAATGGCTGCAGGGTTCGAGGGTGACATACGCAGTAGCGCCTTGCGCCGTATTGCCAGCGCCGACTTTTTGCAGCGCATGGATTTCCGCATGCGGGCCACCCGCCCTTTCATGCCACCCCTCGCCGACGATCAAACCATCGGTGATCAGCACGCAGCCGACGCGCGGGTTGGGCGCGGTGGTGTTCAGGCCGCGTGCTGCGAGTTGTAGCGCCCGCGCCATGAAACGATGGTCGTCCGCAGAGAAAGTCACGGGACAGCTTACTTGTCGGTACTGCGCTGCCGGAGCGGCCTCGACGGCTTCACTTCGCGGATCGCGTCGGAGAATTCATCGACGTCGGCAAAGTTCCGATAGACCGAAGCGAAGCGGATATAGGCCACCTTGTCGAGCTTCTTCAACTCGCGCATCACCAGTTCTCCGACCCGATCCGAGGGCACTTCGCGTTCGGCCAGTTGCACCAGTTTTTCCTCGATGCGGTCGAGCGCAGTTTCGACGCTTTCGGTCGTCACCGGACGCTTGCGCAAGGCGAGCATCATGCTTGAGCGCAACTTGTCGCGATCAAAGTCGACACGGCTGCCATTTTTCTTGACGACCAATGGCAACTGCAACTCGGCGCGCTCATAGGTCGTGAAACGCTTGTCGCAGACAAGGCAGCGACGCCGTCTGCGGACGGTATCGCCCTCCTCGTTCTCGCGCGTATCGACGACCTGGGTATTGTCCTCGTTGCAGTAAGGACAGCGCATGGTTGCTTAACCGTAGACCGGGAACTTCTTGCAGAGTACGGAGACCTGCTCGCGCACCTTCGCCAGAACGGCCTCGTCATTGGGTGCATCGAGTACATCGGCGATCAGGTTGGCGACGGTCTCGGCTTCGATTTCCGTGAAGCCGCGCGTCGTCATCGCCGGCGTGCCGATGCGCACGCCGCTGGTCACGAAAGGTTTCTGCGGATCGTTCGGAATGGCGTTCTTGTTGACCGTGATATGGGCCTTGCCCAGTGCGGCCTCGGCATCCTTGCCGGTGATGTTCTTGGCCTGGAGGTCGACCAGAAACACATGGCTTTCGGTACGCCCGGAAACGATACGCAGGCCGCGCTGCTTGAGTACCTTGCACATCACCTGAGCGTTCTCGATCACCTGTTCCTGATAGTTCTTGAACTCGGGGGTCATCGCCTCCTTGAAGGCCGCCGCCTTGGCCGCGATCACATGCATCAGCGGACCACCCTGCAGGCCGGGGAAAATCGCGGAGTTGATCGCCTTTTCATGCTCGGCCTTCATTAGGATCAGGCCGCCGCGCGGGCCGCGTAGCGTCTTGTGCGTGGTCGAGGTGACCACATCGGCGTGCGGCACCGGGTTCGGGTAGAAACCGGCGGCAACCAGGCCGGCGTAGTGCGCCATGTCCACCATGAAGATCGCGCCCACTTCCTTGGCAACCTTGGCAAAGCGCGGGAAATCGATTTTCAGTGCATAGGCGGAGGCGCCGGCGATGATCAGCTTGGGCTTGTGCTCGCGCGCCAGACGCTCCATCTCGGCATAGTCGATTTCCTCGTTGGCGTCGAGGCCGTAGGGCACCACGTTGAACCACTTGCCCGACATGTTGAGTGCCATGCCGTGCGTCAGGTGGCCGCCAGCGGCGAGGTTCATGCCGAGGATGGTGTCGCCCGGCTTGAGGAAGGCCATGAACACGGCCTGATTGGCCTGCGAACCGGAGTTGGGCTGGACGTTGGCGGCATCGGCGCCAAACAGTTTTTTGACACGGTCAATGGCCAGTTGCTCAGCCTTGTCGACATATTCGCAACCGCCGTAGTAACGCTTGCCCGGATAGCCTTCGGCATACTTGTTCGTCAGTTGCGAACCCTGCGCCTCCATGACCGGCCAGGAAACATAATTCTCCGAGGCGATCAGTTCGATGTGATCTTCCTGACGACGCGTTTCTTCCTGAATGGCGGCATACAGCTCTGGGTCGGTCTTGGCAAGGGTATTTTGTTTTGAGAACATGGGCTTATCCCTGTCGAAAGGATGGAAAAGAGAGATTTTAACAGGCCGCTATAGTTCGTCGCGCGTCCGGTCGAGATGGTCGCGCTCGGCCCAGGACAACAGCGACCAGCAGCCATTGACGACTTCGCACCAGTTGAGGCCGCAATTGGGGATGGCAAAGTCGCGCGGGGTGGTCAGCGAGCTGCCGCTGGCCTGACGATGCACGATATCGAGCACACCGCCATGCGTGAAAATCGCCACAGACTGGCCCACATGACGGCGCACAATCTCGTCAAAGGCTTTTTCAAGTCGCGCCGCGAAATCAAGCAGGCTCTCACCACCCGACGGCACAAAGCGTACATCACGCGCCTTGTGCCGCGCATAGTCCGCCGGATAGCGCTCTGCCGCCTCTTCATAGGTCAGCCCCTGAAATACGCCATAGTGGCGCTCGCGCAGCCCCAACTGCAATTGCAGCGGCAAATGGGCCAGATGCGCCGTGGCCTCAGCCGTCTGGTGCGCGCGGATGAGATCACTACTGTAGATCGCGGCGAAACCTTCATCCTTCAGGGCATTCGCCGTCGCGCGGGCTTGCGCATGACCGACCGCGGACAGTGGCACATCGATCTGGCCCTGGACACGCTTGCCGGCATTCCAGTCGGTTTCGCCATGACGGACGAAACACAGGCGGGTGGGTTTGGCGAAGGGATACATAATGGATTGGAATGTCTGCGGCTAGAATGTGGCGCAAGAATTATAGGCGTCTGCCCATCATCCCCAGAGGAGTCGAGTCGATGAAAGCCCTGCTGCAATTCTCACGTCTGATTGATGCGCTCAGCGAAGCCGTCGGTCGCGCAACCATCTGGCTGGTCATGGTGGTCGTGTTGATTTCCGCCGGTAATGCGATATCTCGGTTTGCCTTCAATCTGAGTTCCAACGCAATGCTGGAAATTCAGTGGTATCTTTTTTCGGCAATTTTTCTTTTCTGTGCGGCGTATGTGCTGAAGCAGAACGAGCACATCCGCATCGACGTCATCACCGGCCGGCTTTCGGAGCGCGCCCAGAACTGGATCGATGTATTCGGCATACTGGTTTTCCTGTTACCGATGGCCTTGATGATTGCCTACCTTTCCTGGCCGGTATTCATGAATGCATGGAATTCCGGTGAAGGCTCGCCTAGTCCGGGCGGTTTGATCCGCTGGCCAGTTCGACTATTGCTGCCTATTGGTTTTGCTCTACTGATCCTGCAGGCGTTTTCCGAACTGATCAAGCGACTGGCCTTCCTGACCGATGCCGGTCCTAATGTACTTTCCAAGGAATCCGGCCTAAGCGCCGAAGAGGAACTGGCTGAAGCCATCAAGAAGCACCAGGTCGCGCCCGAAGTAGCCTCCATTGTCAACATGAACCATGACATGGCGGTGGCCAAGACCGAACAGGGAGATGTGAAATGACCGAGTTCCTGATTGCCAACATGGCGCCGATCATCTTCGGCTCGCTGGTTATCTTTTTGCTGCTCGGATTTCCGGTTGCCTTCGCGCTGGCAGCCAACGGGATCATCTTTGGCCTGATTGGCATTGAGCTTGGCCTGTTCAATCCGTCCTTCTTCCAGGCGCTGCCGGAACGCATCTTCGGCGGCATCATGAACAACGACACGCTGCTGGCCATTCCGTTCTTCACCTTCATGGGATTGATCCTTGAGCGCTCGGGCATGGCCGAGGATCTGCTCGAAACCATCGGCCAGTTGTTCGGCCCGATCCGTGGCGGTCTGGCCATCGCTGTCATCTTCGTCGGCGCCATGCTGGCGGCAACCACCGGTGTGGTCGCCGCTTCGGTCATCTCGATGGGCCTGATCTCGCTGCCGATCATGCTGCGCTATGGCTATGACCGGCGACTGGCTTCTGGGGTCATCGCCGCCTCCGGCACGCTGGCACAGATTATCCCGCCCTCGCTGGTGCTGATCATCATTGCCGACCAACTCGGCAAGTCGGTCGGCGACATGTACAAGGGTGCATTCGTGCCGGGTTTCGTGCTCACCGGCCTTTACCTGATCTACGTCGTCGGCATGGCGATGCTCTACCCCAAGTCGGCGCCGGCCCTGCCGCCCGAAGCGCGCGTTTTCAGGGAGCCGAGCGGCAAGACCGGGGTGCTATCTTTGCTGGCACTGACGGTAATTTCATCAGCGACAGCGTTTTACTGGGTATCTACGCAGCCCGCGGACAGGCCGACCGACGAACTGATCGTTATTGCGATGATGCTTGGAATGGCGGTCGCATTTGTCGCTGCGGTCGCCAACCGGATCACCAGGCTCGGTCTGCTGTCGAAGATGGCCGAGAAAGTCACCTTCGTCCTGATCCCGCCACTGGCGCTGATTTTCCTCGTGCTCGGCACCATCTTCATTGGCATCGCTACCCCGACCGAAGGCGGGGCAATGGGTGCTGCCGGCGCACTGATCATGGCGGTCTCGCGCAAGCGCCTCAACCTCGGTCTGCTCAAGCAGGCGATGGACTCAACCGCCAAGCTGACAACCTTCGTCATCTTCATTCTGATCGGCGCACGTGTCTTTTCGCTGACGTTCTATGGTGTGGATGGTCACAAGTGGGTCGAGCACCTGCTCTCCAACCTGCCTGGCGGCGAAACGGGTTTCCTGATTGTTGTGAACATCCTGGTGTTCCTGCTCGCCTTCTTCCTCGATTTCTTCGAACTGGCCTTCATCATCGTCCCCCTGTTGGCTCCGGCGGCGGAAGCACTGGGCATCGATCTGATCTGGTTCGGCGTGCTGCTGGCCGTCAACATGCAGACCTCGTTCATGCATCCACCCTTCGGCTTTGCACTGTTCTACCTGCGCTCAGTCGCACCGGGGTCTCCCTACAAGGATCATGTGACTGGCAAGACCATGGAACCGGTGACCACCGGACAAATCTACTGGGGCGCGATTCCCTTTGTGGTCATCCAGATCATCATGGTGGCGCTGATCATCGCCTTCCCGCAACTGGTAGGACATGACCCCACACCGGACACGGCAGGAGGGCCGGAAATCGACATCAACCAGATGATTGAGGAAGATGCGGCGGCAGATGCATCGGCCAAAGAGGATCGTGCCACCGATGGGGATGCTGAAGACGACGCCCTCAACAAATCCTTTGGGGAAGATGAGAAGGACGCGAAGAAGAAATAGCGCGGCCCAAACAAAAATCCCCGGCGGTTACCCGTCGGGGATTTTTTATGGCGACAAGCTCAAAGCTTATTACTTAAGCGTCTGCAGGAAGCGATCCAGGCTGGCTTCGGCCACGCCGAACCACTGGTTTTGTTCCTTTTGATACTGGAAGTAAGGCTCGGCGATCTTCTTGAAGGCGGGATTCGCTGCCGACTCGCTGGCATACAGATCCTGCGCGCTCTTGTAGGCGGCCTTGAGAATTTCCTGCGAATAGCTGCGCAGCTTGACGCCATTCTTGACCAGATTGCGCAGGGCAATCGGGTTCTTGTGGTCGTACTCGGCCATCATGGTGACGTTGGCCTCGTAGGCAGCGGCCTGGAAAGCTTCCTGATACTCTTTCGGCAGCTTGGCCCAGGCATCCTTGTTGACGAAGAAATGGATGGCCGGACCCGGCTCCCACCAGCCGGGGAAGTAGTAGTTCTTGGCGACCTTGTAGAAGCCCAGCTTCTCGTCATCGTAGGGGCCCACCCATTCGGCGGCATCAATGGTGCCTTTTTCCAGTGCGGGGTAAATGTCGGAACCGGCAATTTGCTGCGGCACGGCGCCCAGGCCAGCAAACACGGCGCCACCCAAGCCGGCAATGCGGATCTTCAGGCCTTTCACGTCAGCCAGCGTCTTGATTTCCTTGCGGAACCAGCCGCCCATCTGGACGCCGGTGTTGCCGCCGACGAAGGACAGGATGTTGTAGTGGCTGTAGAACTCGTCGAGCAGCTTCTGACCGCCGCCGTAGTAAGCCCAGGCGTTGAACTGGCGGAAGTTCATGCCGAACGGTACCGAGGTACCAAAGCCGAAGGTCTTGTCCTTACCGACGTAGTAGTAGGAACAGGTATGGCAGCACTCGACCGTACCGTTCTGGGTCACATCAAGGGCTTGCAGGCCGGGGGCGATTTCGCCGGCCGCAAATACCTGGATTTCGAACTTGCCGCCGGTCATTGCCTTGAGGCGCTGCGAAAGCACATCGGCACCGCCGTAGATAGTGTCCAGACTCTTCGGGAAGCTGGAAGTCAGGCGCCAGCGAACAGCGGCTTGCGCATTGACGACTGCGGGCGCAGCGCCGGCCGCCAGGATGCCGGCAATGCCGGCGTTCTGTAAAAACTTGCGACGTTCCATGTAATCACTCCTCAGTGGGGTTGTTGTTGAGCATCCCGTTGACGGGACGTGCGCGTAATCCTACACCCAAAAAAGTCGGCGCTGGTGGGACAGCAACGCGGAATTTTCGAGCTTAGCTCCCGGCTACGGTCATGCGGTCGATAACAATCGAACCGACTGTGCGAGAGCCCCGGGTGACCGTATCGCGGCCGATGGCCTCGATACCGGCAAACATGTCGCGCAGGTTTCCGGCGACCGTCACCTCATGGACCGGGTAAGCGATCTCGCCATTTTCGACCCAATAGCCGGCGGCTCCGCGCGAGTAGTCGCCGGTCACATAGTTGATGCCATGACCGAGCAGTTCGGTGACCAGCAGACCGGTGCCCATCTGCTTGAGCAGGCCGGCAAAGTCGGCCGGCGCATCCGGGCTGGGGGCGATCAGCAGATTGTGGCTGCCCCCGGCATTGCCCGTGGTCGGCATGCCCAGCTTGCGCGCCGTATAGGTGGACAGGAAATAACCCTGCAACACGCCCCGATCCACCACGGTGCGGTCGCGCGTCGCCACGCCATCGTCATCGAAGAGCGAGGAAGCCAGCGCATTGCGCAGGTGCGGGCGCTCCTCGATATTCATCCATTCGGGGAAGATGCGCTGGCCAAGCGAATCGACCAGAAAACTCGACTTGCGATAGAGGCTGCCGCCGCTGACGGCATGCACGAAGCTGCCGATCAGCATGGTGGCCAGCGGCGCCTCCAGCATGATCTTGCACTGACGCGTCTTGAGCTTCTTCGCCCCAAGGCGTGACAGGGTGCGCCGTGCCGCATAGTCGCCGATGAGCTCCGGGGCCGACAGTTGTGCCGGATCGCGCCAGCCGGAATACCAGTCGTCGCGCTGCATGTCCTTGCCCTGCGTGGCGATCGGCACGCAGGAAATGTAATGCCGCGTGGTCGGAAAACCGCCCATAAAGCCGAGACTGTTGGCCGACATGAAGTGGGCCGCATGAGTCGACACCGTTGCGCCTTCGCTGTTGCTGATGCGCGGATCGACGGCAAACGCGGCCGCTTCGCTGCGGCGGGCGATATCGATGGCTTCCTCGACGGACAGAGGCCACGGGTGATACAGGTCGAGATCCATCGTGCCGCGCGCCAGCAAGGCGGGATCGGGCAGGCCGGCACAATCATCCTCGGCGGTGAAGCGGGCGATCGACAGCGCCGCTTCCACCGTTGCCCGCAACGAGGCCGGCGAAAAGTCGGAGGTACTGGCATGGCCGCGACGCTGGCCGAGATAAACGCTTACGCCGATGCCCTTGTCGCGATTGAACTCGATCGTCTCGACTTCTCCCTTGCGCACCGTCACCGACTGGCCGATCCCCTCGGACACATCCGTCTCGCAGGACGTGGCCCCGCAGCGTTCGGCGTGGCGCAGCACATCGCTGGCAAGTTGGCGAAATTGATCGGGCGTAAAAGAAAAATCGGATTGGGCGGGCATGGGCGGTCGTCTGAAGGTCGAAAGCTATAATCTTACCCGTGGAAACCAATGACAAACCCTACGATAGGCCGAGCAAGTCGGCGCTCAAGCGCGAAATGCACGACCTGCAGACCATCGGCGCCGAACTGGTGGCCCTCTCGGTCGATCAACTCAAGAAGATCGACCTGCCCGAAGATTTGCGCGAGGCGGTGCGCGACTGCCAGCGTTTTACCGCACACGAGGCCCATCGTCGCCAGTTGCAATACATCGGCAAGCTGATGCGCCACATCGACCCGGAACCGATCCGGGAAGCACTCGATGAGATCAAGGGTCTCTCGGCCGCCGCCAATGCGCGCATGCA
The DNA here is from genome assembly GCA_964477575.1 of uncultured Methyloversatilis sp. Classification (GTDB taxonomy): domain Bacteria; phylum Pseudomonadota; class Gammaproteobacteria; order Burkholderiales; family Rhodocyclaceae; genus Sulfuricystis. Next base: position 48,049 of record CAYZEA010000015.1, on the reverse strand, counting down.
CGCACTGGAGCGCCTGCGCACCCGCTTTCTCGAGGACGAGAAGGTCATCGGCGAAATTGCCGCCCGCCATCCGCAAGCCGATTTGCAATACCTGCGCCAGTTGCGCCGCAATGCGCTCAAGGAAAAGGAACAAGGCAAGCCGCCGCGAGCCTTCCGTGAGCTCTATCGCAGCTTGCGCGAACTGGATGCCCATGCCGATGATGCGAACGAAATGGAATCAGACGATCATGGCGAGTGAGTTGCGCATTGGTCTGGTCTCGATTTCCGACCGCGCTTCGTCGGGCGTGTATGAGGACAAGGGCATCCCGGCCCTGCAGGAATGGTTTTCCGCCGCACTGGCCTCGCCGTGGCAGCTCGAATCCCGCCTGATTCCCGACGAACAGTCTGTCATCGAAGCGACCCTGATCGAGCTGTGCGATGTCGCCGGCTGCCATCTGGTGCTAACCACCGGCGGCACCGGTCCGGCCCCGCGCGATGTGACGCCCGAAGCGACACTGGCGGTCGCCGACAAGGTGATGCCGGGGTTCGGTGAGCAGATGCGTGCGGTCAGCCTCCAATACGTGCCGACGGCCATCCTGTCGCGACAGACGGGCGTTATCAGAGGCCAATCGCTAATCCTCAACCTGCCGGGGCAACCCAAAGCCATCAAGGAAACGCTCGATGGCATCTTCGCCGCCGTGCCCTACTGCATCGACCTGATTGGCGGTCCCTACATCGAAACGCACGAGAACGTCGTCAAGGCGTTCCGGCCGAAGTCGGCGCAACGACCGGCTTAATTGCTCAGTCGCGAATTTGCTCGGCGATGCAGCGGCCGATCAACCAGTCGCCCGTTTCTTCCAGTTTTTCGTCGGCATGCAGGCGCCACGGGCGGCCATCCAACAGGGTGACAAACACCGTGCCGCTTTCCCAGTAGCTGGGCGCAATCAGGATGCGTACACTGCTATCGTCCTGAAGGGCATCGAGCACGATCAAATCCGTCTTGAGGCCGCTGTCCATGACGGACAACGGGCGTGGCTGATTGGACAGGGTCTCGATACCGGCAGAGCCATCGCTCTCGCTTTGTCGCGTGAAGCGGCGAATGATACCCACGTGCCACCCGGTCACGCCTTCGGGTTGAAAACCGACCAGCGCCCCGACCTGTGCCCAGTCATTGCGTTTGATGGACAATCGGGCACCGATACCGCCTTGGCTGACATCCTCGATCACCCAGGTCTCGATACCCTCCAGACTGGTATTGGTCCCCGACAGATAGCCCAGCAAGCTGTCAAGGCCGTGAATGACATAGACGCCGGAAGCAATCCGGTGGCGCGCGTTCTTGCGCAGGGGTGGTTTGGCCGACCAGCACTGCAGCAGATGGTCGATGACACGCAATGCGGCCTCGGCAGGGAGCGCTTCCACCCCGGCGATCTCGCGCGGGAGTTGGCCTGTGGCAAGAATTTTTTCGCGCAACTGCTGCATATCGGCCAGCGCATCACCCGGACTCAGATAGCGAATGTCGGGGCTCGCAGCCGGCATCTGCGTCAGCCGTGCCGGTGGTACCGATTTACCCGCATCGATCCAGTAAACGCAACCGGGAAAGGCCGTGGCGCTCAATACGAAGCGCGGCAGAAAGTGGCCAATCAGGCGTTCGGCGAGGACGATCTCGATCAGCTTGAGATTGTCGAGCGATGAAGCCTGAAAGACCAGCGCCTTGAGATACTCCTGGGTTGGCGAGGTATTGCTCTCGCCGGCCCCCAGCGTGGCAACCGAACGATCGGCGGCGCCCAGTTGAACAGCCTGCAGGTAGGTCTGCCCCAGTTGTGTCCAAAGTTCGGCAGGCACTTGGTTGTGGCGCAGCCTGAGCCAACTCAGTTGCAGGCCTAGCGCTGCGAGCAGATGGGTAAGAATGGACGGTAGCTGATCCTTGCCGGTCGCGGCTTCTTCGCGGCAGCGCTGCAAGGCCTCGCCCAGCAGTTGCCAGTAATCGAAGTTGCGTTGCCATTGCTGTTGCTGCTGCAAGCGATGGGCGCTGGTGTCGGTCAGATATTCGCGCGACTGGCGGCGGGTGTGGGCAAGGCTGGCGGCCACAAGCTCTTGTAGACGCTCATGACGCAGCTTGGGCGGAAATCCGTCCACGCCGGCCAGCGAAGCGAACCAGCCGGCGGCCTCACCCAGTCCCTTGGCGGCGTCCATGCGTGTCAGCTCGGCACAAATCGTCTTGGCTTCCTTGGGGGAGGCCAGCGGGTGTTCCGACTTGTTCGAGAAAAACCCGAGCATGGTGGGGGGCGACGGTCCTTATAATCGGTCGCATTATGCGCCAATACCTCGACCTGATGCGCCACGTGTTAGAACACGGGCATGTGAAATCCGACCGTACCGGCACTGGTACGCGTTCGGTGTTTGGATGGCAGATGCGCTTCGATCTGGCCGCCGGCTTTCCGGTGCTGACGACGAAGAAACTGCACCTGCGCTCAATCATCATCGAATTGCTGTGGTTCCTGCGCGGCGAAACGAACATCCAGTTTCTGAAAGACAACAAGGTGTCAATCTGGAATGAATGGGCCGACGAAAATGGCGACCTCGGCCCTGTCTATGGCCACCAGTGGCGCCACTGGCCGGGACGCGACGGCATCGAAATTGACCAGATCACGCAACTGGTCGATGGTCTGAAGAAGAACCCGGATTCGCGCCGCCATATCGTGACGGCCTGGAACCCTGCCGATGTCGATCGCATGGCGCTGCCGCCCTGTCACGCGCTGTTCCAGTTCTACGTCGCCGATGGCAAGCTGAGTTGCCAGCTCTACCAGCGCAGTGCCGATATCTTCCTCGGCGTACCTTTCAATATTGCCTCATATGCTTTGCTGACGATGATGATCGCGCAAGTGGTGGGGCTCAGGCCCGGCGATTTCGTGCATACCCTCGGCGACGCCCACCTCTACTCGAATCATCTGGAGCAGGCACAACTGCAGTTATCCCGCGAGCTACGCGCACTGCCGACGCTGCGCATCAACCCGGCGGTGACGGACCTGTTCGCCTTTACCCTTGAGGACGTTACCCTCGAGGGCTACGACCCGCATCCGCACATTGCGGCACCGGTGGCAGTATGAAACTGATTGGCGACATTGGAGGCACGAAGGTACTGCTGGCGCTGGTCGATGAAGCGGGCATCATCGTACGGGAAAGCCGCTATGCCAGCGCCGACTTTTCCTGTTTCGAAGACTTGCTGGCGACCTACTTGGCCGCAAATCCGGCGCAGGTCAGCGGCGGCTGTCTGGCCGTCGCCGGTCCAGTGCGCGAAGATGGGCACTCGGTCAAGGTTACCCTTCTGCCGTGGGCGATCAATGCCGCCGAACTTGAGATGCGCTTCGGACTCGGGCAGATCTCGTTGGTAAACGATTTCGCCGCCGTGGCGGCGGGGGTGACTGCCATCACGCCGGACAGGTTACTTCCTATCCAGCTTGGTGTTCCGGTGAGTGATGGCTTGCGCCTTGTGCTGGGTGCTGGCACTGGCATGGGAGTTGCCGCGCTGATGGGTAACCGCATCATCCCAAGCGAAGCCGGGCATATCGGTTTTTCACCGGCTGACGAAACACAGGCGCAGGTCTGGTCCGCACTCCATCGGTCATACGGCCGCGTCAGTGCGCAAAGGATAATTTCCGGGCCAGGACTAACCGAAATCCACCTCGCCCTGACCAGGGAGCGAGAGTCCCCGGAAATGATCGGCACCCGCGCCCTGGCCGGTGAAGCGGCAGCTCGCCGGTCGATTGACTTTTTCTTTGCCTGTTACGGTGCGTTCGCCGGCGATATGGCCATGACTTTTATGGCGCGTGGCGGGGTCTATCTGGCCGGTGGCGTAACGCAAAAGTTGCTGCCATTGCTGGCGGACAGCCCTTTCCTGAAGTCCTTCAATGCCAAGGCCGAACATGCGGCCCTGGTGGCGCAAATACCGGTATATATCCTGACTGATGGGGCCATTGGTTTATCCGGCGCCGCGGTGCTTGCGGGTCTGTCATAATATGAATCGGGTCAACAAGTTGAAACATGCCTGCTGTATAACCTCGGCGTCGATGTCCGAATTCAAACCAAGGAGAGTTTCATGGCTACATCCAGCAAATCCGCCGGCAAGCCGGCAAGCGCGGTAAAAACCGCGCCGGCAAAGACCAAAGCCGTTGTTTCCAAGGCCCCCTCCACGCCGAAGGCTGCAGCGGCGTCCGCCAGCAAGACCGCCGCCCCCAAGGTCGACGCCCTGAAGGCTTTTGCCGCTGCCGCAGGTACTGCTGCCCCGAAGGTCGAGGCACCGAAGAAGGCCGAAGCTCCCGCCAAGAAGCCCGCAGCCCCCAAGGCGGTAGAAAAAACCGTCGAGAAAGCGGTGCCAAAGAAAGCGGCCGCCAAATCGAATGTCACGCCCGAGCAGCGTCGCCTGTATATCGAGGTGGCGGCTTATCACATTGCCGAGCGTCGTAGCTTCGCCGCGGGTAACCCGCATGATGACTGGGCACAAGCCGAGGCAGAAATCGACCGCCTGTTGAGCGAAGGCGTTCTCAAGCCATAAACAGGCGGCATTACAGCCGCTCCCGCCCGCCAGAGGGAATCCGCCCACATCGATGGGCAATATTACAAGACAAGCGGCGGGGGTTGCGCATAGCAAGCAGGCAACCAGGGAGTTCATCATGCAATATGAAACGCCACTCAATGACCCGCAAGGCATGCAGGGTCGTTTTGTCAGCCATCTGACCCGTTCCACCTACGCCATCATCCTTGCCGGGGGCCGCGGTAGCCGCCTCATGCAACTGACCGATTGGCGTGCCAAGCCGGCCGTCCCCTTTGGCGGCAAATTCCGTATTCTCGACTTCACGCTCTCCAATTGCGTGAACTCCGGCATCCGCCGTATCGGCGTCGCCACTCAGTACAAAGCCCAGAGCCTGATCCAGCACCTGCAGCGGGGCTGGAGTTTTCTCGATGGCCGCTTTGACGAGTTCATCGACCTGCTGCCGGCCCAGCAGCAGGTCGGCGAGGACTGGTACCAGGGCACGGCCGATGCCGTGTTCCAGAACCTTGACATGCTGCGCCGCCACGGCCCAAAGTATGTACTGATCCTTTCCGGCGATCATATCTACAAGATGGACTACGGCCGCATGCTGGCCCAGCATGCGCAGGCCGAAGCCGACCTGACGATTGCCTGCATGGACGTCCCTATCGAGGAAGCCAGCGCTTTTGGCGTCATGGGCGTGAATGCCGACAGCCGCATCACCAGCTTTGTCGAAAAACCCAAAACACCGGCCAGTATCCCAGGACAGCCCGATCGTGCGCTGGTCAATATGGGCGTCTACGTTTTCAATGCCGCTTTCCTGTTCGAGCAACTGATCCGCGATGCCGACGACCCGCATTCCGATCACGACTTCGGCAAGAACGTCATCCCGCATATCATCAGCCGCTATCGTGCCGTCGCCCACAGTTTCTCGGACAGCTGCGTCGGCATTCCTGAAAACGGCGTGCCCTACTGGCGCGATGTCGGTACCGTCGATGCCTATTGGGAAGCCAACATCGAACTGACCAAGGTTTCCCCGGAACTCAACATGTACGACGAGGAGTGGCCGATCTGGACGCATCAGGAACAGTTGCCGCCGGCCAAGTTCGTCTTCGACGAGGAAGATCGGCGCGGCATGGCGATCGACTCGCTGGTATCCGGCGGGGACATCATCAGTGGCGCCGTGGTGCGGCGCTCACTGCTGTTCTCGCGCGTCTTCATCCATAGCTGGGCGGAAGTCGAGGATTCGGTGATCCTGCCCCACAGCGAGATCGGCCGCCGCTGCAAGATCCGCCGTGCCGTGATCGACAAGAACTGCAAGGTGCCGGATGACATGGTGATCGGCTACGATCTTGAGGCCGACAAGAAGCGCTTTCACGTCACCGAGAAGGGCATCACGCTGGTGACACCCGAGATGCTGGGGCAGAAGATCCACCATATCCGCTGATCGCCCTGCCATGTCTGCCACGCGGCTTGATCTGGTCTTCCTCTGGCACATGCACCAGCCGGATTATCGTGATCGGGAAACCGGGTCGTTCGTGATGCCCTGGACGCTGCTGCATGCGCTCAAGGACTATACCGACATGGCTGGTCACTTCGAGCGCCACCCGACGATTCGGGGCGTGGTGAATTTTGTGCCCGTCCTGCTCGACCAGATTGAGGATTACGTCGATCAGTGCGCAACAAAGCAGTTTCGCGATCCCTGGCTGCGCTGGCTGGCGGCTGCCGAACTGGACAGCCTGCCGTCCGGCGAACGCCGACTTTTGCTCGACGGCGGCTTTCGCAGCAACGCCAGCACCATGCTGGCCGCCTTCCCGCACTACCAGCGTTTGCAGGTGCTTTACGAAAACCTCGTCCGCGAAGGCGAAACCGCGCTCAGCTATCTGTCGAGCGCCTATCTTGCCGACCTGCTGGTCTGGTACCTGCTTGCCTGGACTGGCGAAACAGAGCGGCGTCAGGAACCCCTGCTGGCCGAGTTGATGGCCAAAGGCGAGGGCTTCGATCATGCCGACCGGCAGCGCCTGCTCGATTACATCGGCCGCACGCTGGCCGCGCTGCTGCCCCGCTATCGGGCACTGCTGGCGCGCGGGCAGATTGAGCTATCGACGACGCCGGCCACCCACCCCCTGGCGCCCCTGTTGCTTGATTTGCGCGTGGCCCGCGAGAGCCTGCCGAATGCGCCCCTACCTCTGGCCGAGGCGTATCCCGGGGGACGCGAGCGAGTACGCAAACAACTTGAACAGGCGCGCGAAAGCCACACCCGGCGTTTTGCCCAGGCGCCGGTCGGCCTATGGCCGGCCGAAGGCGCCTTGTCGTCTGCCTTTGTCGCAGCGGCATCCCAGGCGGGCTGTCGCTGGCTGGCAACGGGCGAAAACGTCCTGAAACACAGCCTCGGCAAGACCGTTCCTGGCAGTGCCTATCGGCCGTGGCGCCATGGCGATATATCAGCACCGCTGATCTTCTTCCGCGACGATCGCCTCTCGGACATGATCGGTTTCGAGTATGCCAAGTGGCACGGCCGCGATGCGGCGGCGGATTTCGTGCGCCAGCTCGAAGCGATTATCGCTGCAGCGCCGGCGGGCGAAATTCCGGTGGTCAGCGTCATTCTCGATGGCGAGAATGCCTGGGAATACTATCCCTACAACGGCTATTACTTCTTTGACGACCTGTATGGCCTGCTGGAAAAGCATCCGGCGATTCGCACCCGTACTTTTGCCAGCGTGGTCGAAGAACATGACGGTGATGCCGTCCTGCCAGCGTCGACTTTAGCGAAACTGGTCGCTGGCAGTTGGGTGCATGGCACGCTGTCGACCTGGATCGGCGAACCGGCCAAGAACCAAGCCTGGGACCTGTTGTGTGCCGCTAAGCAAAGCTATGATCAGGTAATGGCCAGCGGCCGACTTTCGCCTGCCGACCAGGCGGCAGCTGAAGCGCAACTGGCCGTGTGCGAAAGCTCCGACTGGTTCTGGTGGTTCGGCGACTACAACCCCGGGCCGGCCGTGACCAGTTTTGATCGACTGTTTCGCAGCAACCTCGCACGTCTTTATCGCTGCCTCAATCTCGCACCGCCTGTCCAACTCGACCAGGCCATCGCGGCCGGACGTATGGATGGCATCGCGGTTGCCACGGGCGGCACCATGCGACGCGGCACGACTAGCTAAAATCAACCGCCAAGATTCCAAGGAAAGAGACCAACATGGCAGGGACGATCTATCAACTCGAAGTCAATCCCCAGTTGCCCCCACGTCTGGCCCGCCTCGACGAAATCGCCAACAATCTCTGGTATAGCTGGGATCGCCCAACCCGCACCCTATTTGCCCGCCTTGGCCAAAAGCTTTGGGGTGCCGTTGGCCACAGCCCCAAGGCCTTTCTCAAGCGTGTCGATCAACGTCGCCTCAACGAGGCGGCCGAAGACCCGGTCTTTCTTGGCGCGCTGGCCCAGGTGCTGTCCGCCTACGACACCTATCACGAGAGCACGCGGCGCGACCACGGCCCGCACTTGCCGGAAGGCGGATTGATCGCCTACTTCTGCGCCGAATTCGGTTTCCATGAAAGCCTGCCGATCTATTCCGGCGGCCTCGGCATCCTCGCCGGCGACCATTGCAAGACGGCGAGCGACATGCACCTGCCGTTTGTCGGTATTGGCCTGCTCTATCGCCAGGGCTACTTCCTGCAGAGCATCGACGGCGAGGGGCACCAGCACGCGCTCTACAACGATGCCGACTTCGACGATCTGCCGGTCAAGCCGGTCATGCGTCCCGACGGGACGGAGCTCAAGGTCAGCGTACGCATGCCGGGGCGCGAGGTACGTGCCAAGGTCTGGTCGGCACGCGTCGGCCACATTTCGCTCTACCTGCTCGATACCGATCTCGAGGAAAACACGCCGCACGACCGCAACATCGCCCACCAGTTGTATGGCGGCGATCGCAAGATGCGCCTGGAACAGGAAATCATCCTCGGCATGGGGGGGGTGCATGCGCTGGTCGAAATGGGGCTGCAGCCCACCGTCTGGCACATCAACGAAGGTCATGCCGCGTTCCTGATTCTTGAGCGCATGCGCGACCTGATCAAAACCGGGCTCGATTTCAACACGGCGCTCGAGGCCGTCGCCAGCAACACCGTATTCACCACGCACACGCCCGTGCCCGCCGGCCACGATCATTTCGCCGAAGACATGATCCGCAGCTATTTCGAGGAATGCTGCCACGACATGGGCTGCGACATCAACGCCCTGCTAGCCCTCGGCCGCATCAACCACGATCCGGAATTCAACATGACCGCGCTGGCGATCCACGGTTCGCGCTTCCAGAATGGCGTGTCGCGCATCCACGGCACGGTGTCTTCGGAAATCTGCGCCGCCCTGTGGCCGCAGATCGAGCCCGCGGAAAATCCAATCGGCTATGTCACCAACGGCGTGCACGTACCGACCTTCCTCTCCGACCTGTGGCATGACACCTTCGATCGGGTGCTCGGTCCGGCGTGGCCCCAGCGCCTCACCGACCCGCAATGCTGGTCGGAAGTTCACGCGATTCCCGACCACAGCTTCTGGAGCGTGCGCCAGTCGATCAAGTCGCAGATGCTGCACCTGCTGGGCCACCGCGTCACGTATCAGCATGTGCGCAACCAGAGCTCGCAGTCGCACATCGACCGCCTGCTGCAGTTAGCCGATCCCGAGAATCCCAACGTACTGACGATCGGCTTTGCCCGCCGCTTCGCCACCTACAAGCGCGCCACGCTGCTGTTCCGCGACCTCGACAACCTGCGGCGCCTGATCTGCAATCCCGAGCGCCCGGTGCTGTTCGTTTTCGCCGGCAAGGCGCACCCCGCCGACCAGCCCGGTCAGGAATTCATCCGCCGCATCCACGAGGTCGCGCAGCTGCCGGAATTCGAAGGCCACATTCTGCTGGTCGAAGGCTACGACCTGCGCCTGGCGCGCCGCCTCGTTTCCGGCGTCGATGTCTGGCTCAACAACCCGATCTACCCGCTTGAGGCTTCCGGCACGTCCGGCATGAAAGCTGCCATCAATGGCGTCCTCAACCTTTCGGTGCTCGACGGCTGGTGGGGCGAAGGCTTCCAGCAGGACGACGGTGCGAATGGCTGCGCCAACGGCTGGGCAATCAAGCCGGCCTCGAGCATCCATGACGATGCGCGGCGCGACGAGGAGGAAGGTCGCTCGCTCTATGAGCTGTTGCAGGACAAGGTGATCCCGCTCTATTACGCGCGCGGGCCGATGGGCTACTCGCCGGGCTGGGTCGCCATGGCCAAGCGCTCGATCGCGACGATCACGCCGCGCTTCACTTCGCAACGCATGGTCGGCGAATATGTCACCAAGTACTACGCGCAGGCCGACCAGCAGTGGCGGCTCAAGTCCGCCGACCAGTATGCGGCGGCACGCCAGTTGGCCGGCTGGAAGCAGCGCGTGCAGCGGGCCTGGTCCGGCGTTGCCCTGCGCCGCATCGACAACCCGCAGAAGCGCATCGCCTTCGGCGAAAGTCTGCGCTTCGAGGTGGCCGTGCGCCTGCAAGGCTTGACTGCCGATGACATTACCGTCGAAATGCTGATGGCCCGTCCGGGTGAAAACGACAAGAAGGCGCAGCGGCGCATGCGCCTGGAGCACCAGGGCCCGCTGCCCGGCAACGCGGGCAATGGCGAAGATCTGTTTGTCCTGACCCTAACCCCGGATGTCTGCGGCAAGATCGACTACCGCATCCGTGCCTACCCTTTCCATGAATCGCTCACCCACCCCTTTGAAATGGGGATGATGCTGTGGCTGTGATAATCCTATGACACCGATCCTTAATACCCCCGCCTGGAAACATGCCGAGCGCCATGCGCACGGCTTACGCGATGTGCATTTGCGCGACCTGTTCAGCCACGATCCGACACGCTTTGCGCGCCTGTCGGTGCGCTGGAACGACTGGCTGCTCGATCTTTCGAAGCAGCGCATCACCCCCGACACCCTGCCGATCCTCGCCGGCCTGTGGGAACATGCCGACGTGCCAGGCTGGATCGCCAAGATGCGGGCCGGCGAACCGATCAACCACACCGAAGGGCGCGCGGTGCTGCACGTCGCATTGCGTCACGCCGGTGGCCCGATCGAAGTCGGCGGCCGCGACGTCATGCCCGACGTGCGCGGCGTGCTCGAAAAGATCCGCAGCTTCTGCGATGCGGTGCATTCCGGCAAATGGCGCGGCGCGACCGGCGAGACGATCACCGATGTCGTCAATATCGGCATCGGCGGTTCCGACCTCGGGCCGCGCATGGCCACGCAGGCATTGGCGGCGCACCGCGTGCCGCATCTGCGCGTTCATTATGTCGCCAACGTCGATGGCGCCGATCTGGCCACGACGCTCCACGACCTGAGCCCGCGCACCACGCTGTTCATCATCGCCAGCAAGACCTTCACCACGCAGGAAACGATGCAGAACGCCTGCTCGGCACGCGCCTGGCTGGTCAGGGAACTCGGCGAGGCAGCGGTCGCGCGCCACTTCGTCGCGGTGTCGACCGCGCTCGACAAGGTGGCGGCCTTCGGCATCGATACCGCCAATGCTTTCGCCTTCTGGGACTGGGTAGGCGGTCGCTTCTCGCTGTGGTCGGCGATCGGCCTGCCGCTGGCGCTGGCCATCGGCTTCGACAAGTTCGAGCAGCTGCTCGCCGGCGCGCGCGCCATGGACGAGCATTTCTTCACTGCGCCGCCGCTCGAAAATCTGCCGGCGCTGCTTGCCCTGATCGAACTGTGGAACGCCGATTTCATCGGCCTGCAGACGCGCGCCGTGCTGCCCTATAGCCAGTCGCTCGGCCTGTTGCCACGCTATCTGCAACAGCTTGAGATGGAAAGCCTCGGTAAGCAGATCGACAGAGACGGTAAGCTCGTGGGCTGCCCGACGCTGCCGATCCTCTGGGGCGAGCCGGGCACCAACGGCCAACATGCCTTCTACCAGTTGCTGCATCAGGGCGGCCGGGCGCTGTCCTGCGAATTCATTGCCTGCCGGTGCGCCGACTTCCCGCTGCCCGGCCATCACGAAAAACTGCTCGCCAACTGTTTCGCGCAAAGTGCGGCGCTGATGAAGGGCAAGACCTTCGAGGAAGCCTATGCCGAACTGGCCGCCGTCTCCACCAACGTGGCGGCGGCTGGCGCCGTCCCGCCAGCGCCGACTTTTCTGGCGCCCTACAAGATCTTCCCCGGCAATCAGCCTTCGACCACGCTGTTGCTGCCCCGTCTCGATCCCCATACGCTGGGCGCCCTCATCGCGCTTTACGAGCACAAGGTATTCACCCTGGGCGTGCTCTGGCATCTCGACGCGTTCGACCAGTGGGGCGTGGAATATGGCAAGCAGATCGCCAATTCGCTCCTGCCGATGCTCGAAGGCACCGCTCCCGTCAGCAACATCGACAGTTCGACCGCCGGCCTGATCGCGGCCTGCAGGCCGTGAACATCCTTTTTGCGACACCCGAAATCGCGCCCTGGGTCAAGACCGGGGGGCTCGGCGACGTTGCGGGTGCGCTGCCGCTGGCCTTGCGCGCGACGGGCAGCGACGTGCGCGTGCTGGTACCGCGCTATCCGGCCATGCGCAAAGCCTTCCCGGAAGCCGCGCATCTCGCCCACATTCCCTGGATGGGCGGTCATCTGCCCGCTGCCGATATCTATGCCGCGTACTCGGCAGCAGGATTGCCCCTGCTGCTGCTCGATTGCCCGCCGCTGTTCGACCGTCCGGGCAACCCCTACCTCGCCCCCGGGGGACAAGACTGGCCCGACAATTACCTGCGCTTCGGCCTGTTGTCGCGCGTGGCGGCGCGCCTCGCCAGCCACGCCAGCCCGCTCGCCTGGCGCGCCGACATTCTCCACTGCCAGGACTGGCAGAGCGGCCTGGCACCGTACTACCTGCGCTTTCACGAGCGTGGCGTGGCAAAAACGGTCCTGACCATCCACAACCTGGCCTTCCAGGGCGCCTTCCCCCCCGATGTCTTGGGGAAGCTGGCGCTGGGTCCGCGGGACTGGCACATCGATGGCGTCGAATACTACGGCCGCATCTCCTTCCTCAAGGCCGGGCTGCGCCACGCCCACGCCCTAACGACGGTGAGTCCCACCTACGCACGCGAGATCCAGGGCGATATCGAAGGCCGGGGCATGCAGGGCTTGCTCAAGGCGCGTGCCGCGGATCTGACCGGCATTCTCAACGGCATCGATCCGCAGGACTGGAACCCAGCCACCGACGTGCATCTCGTCACGCAATACGACCGGGACAACCTGGCCGCCAAACAGGACAACAAGGCTGCCCTGCAGCGCGAGGTGGGCCTGGCGGCGCGTAGCGACTGTCCGCTGTTCGGCATCGTCAGTCGCCTGACCGAGCAGAAGGGGCTTGACCTAGTTGCCGCGATCGGCGATGCCCTGGTCGAGCTGCCGGCCCAACTCGTCGTGCTCGGCAGCGGCAGCCGCGAACTGGAATCCGCTTATCGGCTGCTGGCCGCACGCCATCCGCAGCAGGTGGCGGTGACCATCGGTTTCGACGAGGGTCTCGCACACCGCATTGAGGCCGGCGCCGACATCTTTCTCATGCCGTCGCGCTTCGAGCCCTGTGGCCTGAACCAGATGTACAGCCTGACCTACGGCACCTTGCCGCTGGTGCGGGCGACCGGCGGCCTGGCGGACACCGTGGTGAATTACTCCGAACCCGCCCTCAAGGACGGCCGCGCCAACGGCTTTGTCTGCAGTACGGCCGATGCGCAGTCCATCCTCGACACGGCGTCCGAGGCTGCCCGGTTGTGGCGTGACCCGCCGCGCTGGCGGCGTTTGCAGCGCAACGCCATGGCGGGCGACTATAGCTGGACGGTTCCGGCGCGGCGCTATCGCGAACTGTATGACCGGCTGCTGGAGAAATGAGCGGGCTGACGCTGATTGCCGCCGTGGCTAACAACGGGGTCATCGGCCAGGACAACGCCTTGCCCTGGCACCTGCCCGAGGATCTGCAGCACTTCAGGCAACTGACCATGGGGCAGGTCGTGATCATGGGGCGCAAGACCTGGGAGTCGCTGCCCGAACGCTTCCGCCCGCTGCCGGGACGACTCAACATCGTCGTGACCCGCAACAAGGCATATGTCGCGCCTGGGGCCGAGGTCGTCGACTCGCTCGGCGCGGCACAAAAAGTCGGCGCTGACGGGACGGCGCGCACCTTGTTCGTCATCGGCGGCGCGGAACTCTATGCCCATGCGCTGCCGCTGGCAGAGCGCCTGGAACTGACCGAAATCGCTGCCGAGATCGCCGGCGATGCCTGGTTTCCCGCCCTCGACCGGAGCCAATGGCGGGAGGTCGCCCGCCGCGCCGGCACGAGCGCAAGCGGCCTGCGCTACGCCTTCGTCACCTACGAGCGCAGCCGCAGCTAGGCGGGCGCTCGGGCCTGCAGTTCCACGACCGCCAGACTGCGTGGCGCGACGCGATAGTGCAGGCTTGCCACGCCCGGCTGCGCCTCGGGCAGCAGCACATCCTGCGGTGACGCCAGGGCGGTATCGACGGCGCGACACCAGCGGCTGATATCCAGGGGCGGCAAGGCGAAGTCGACGGCCGCGTCGGCGGTATTGATCATCACATGCAGGGCCGCTTCGCCCTCCGCCCGCCCGCCCAGCGTGAAGGCCAGTTGCCGGTTCAGGGGGGCATGCCAGTCCGGGGCGTCGAGTGTCGTGCCGTGCCAGGCGATGTCGGCCAGCACCGCGCCGGGTTTTTTCTGGCCCACCAGAAAGTGGCGCCGCATCAGGTTCGGATGGCGCTTGCGCAGCGCGATCATGCCGGCCACAAAACGCACCATGTCGGCATTCGCCGCAGCAAGCGACCAGTCGATCCAGCCAAGCGGATTGTTCTGGCACCAGGCGTTGTTGTTGCCGTGCTGGGTGCGCAACATCTCGTCGCCGGCGAGCAGCATCGGCACGCCCTGGCTGAGCAGCAGCAGCGCATAGAAGTTCTTGGCTTGGCGGCGACGCAACGCGATGATCTCAGGATCGGTCGTGACCCCTTCGGTGCCGCAGTTCCAGCTCAGGTTGTCATTGGTGCCGTCGCAGTTGGATTCGCCATTGGCTTCGTTGCGTTTGTGGTGGTAGCTGACCAGATCCCACAGCGTGAAGCCGTCGTGGCAGGTGATGAAATTCACACTGTTGATCGGATGGCGCAGGTTGGCGGCGTAAAGATCGCTGCTGCCGGACAGACGCATTGCGACCTCGCCGATCAGTCCCGGCTCGCCGGCGACGAAGCGGCGCAGCGTGTCGCGGTAGCGGCCGTTCCACTCCATCCAGCGATAGCCGGGAAAGCTGCCGACCTGGTAAAGCCCGGCGGCATCCCAGGCTTCGGCAATGATCTTGGTGCCGGCCAGCGCGTCGGACAGTTCGATTCCCCACAGCACTGGCGGGTTGTGCAGCGGCGTGCCGTCCTCGCCGCGCGCCAGCGCACTGGCCAGGTCGAAGCGAAAGCCGTCGACATGCATCTCCTCGACCCAGTATTCCAGGCAGTCGATGATGAAGTTGGCGACGAAGGGGTGGTTGGCGTTGATGGTGTTGCCGCAGCCGGTGTAGTCGCGATAGCGGCTGCAATCCACGGGGTCGAGGTGGTAGAAGGTCTCGTTGCCGATGCCCTTGAAATTGAGCGTCGGGCCGGCGGCACTGCCTTCCGAGGTATGATTGAACACCACGTCGAGGATGACGCCGATGCCAGCCCGGTGCAGTGCCTTGACCATGTCGCGAAATTCGCGGCGCGCGCTGCCGTTACCATGGACGCAATAGCCCGGATGCGGCGCAAAGAAACTGTGGGTGCTGTAACCCCAATAGTTCTCGAGACCGAGTTGCGCGACCTGCGACGGCACGTCGCTTGCATCAAAGGCCATTACCGGCAGCAGTTCGACATGGGTGATGCCCAATGATTTCAGATAGGGGATTTTTTCGATCAGCCCGGCAAAGGTGCCTGGGCAACTGACGTCGGATGACGGATGGCGCGTGAAGCCACCGACATGCAGCTCGTAGATGATCATTTCCTGGGTCGGCATGTGCAACGGCTGGTCGCCTTCCCAGTCGTAGTGATCGCAGGGCACTACCGCACGCATCGAACGATAGGCGACCGGACCGGCACGCAGGGTGTCCCAGCGATTCCAGAAGCGGGTATCCACCTCGCGCGCCCAGGGATCGACCAATTCGAGCCCGGCATCGAAACGCCAGCCGTGATTAACCGGGTCGCAGGGGCCGTCCACGCGCCAGGTGTAGTGCGTTCCTGCCGGCAGGCCGACCACCTTGACGTGCCAGTAGAAGAAACTGTGATTGGCCTCCGGATCGAGGCGCACGACCTGGAAAGGTGCAGCAGCGTCGGCGCTCTCGTAAAGCAGCAACTCGGCGGCGCTGGCATGGCGACTGAAAATGGAAAAATTGACGCCATCCTCCTCGAGTGTGGCGCCGGATGGATAGCGTCGTCCTGCTTGTGTCACATAAGGTCCGGTCATGGGGCAGCGCTTCCGACAATTTGCAATGGCGTGCATTATGAATCGTTTTGCGGATTGTTTATGTGTCCGGCTCGCGGGTGCATGACCCCGGCATCGCTGCTGGGTTTCATCCTTTATCGGTTATCATTGATCCACCGAAGAATCAATGCTGATCGCCATCATCCCCAAGAAGCAGCGGACATGCCCACAGAACTCATCCAGCACGCGCTAGGCCTGCATCTTCACCAGCCGACGGGCGCTTTGCTCAGGTTGCTGCGGCAGGATGAAAGCGAGCTGCGCAGGGTGCTGCTCTGTTACGAGCGAGCGGCGCGCCACGCCCACAAATATGCCCATGTCGCCCGTCTGCACATTGCCTTGTCCGGCGTATTGCTCGACCAGTTGCGCGACCCCGTCTTCATCGAGGCCAGCCGCCACCTTGCCGACGTTCCCGCCATCCTCGACAGCCTGCGCAGCGCGCCCAACATCGAGTTCGTCGGCACTGGCGACCGCCACGCCCCGCTGCCGCTGATTCCTCCCGAAGACTGGGAGGAGCAGTTGCACAACGAGCGCGTGGTCATCGAATCCGTGTTGGGGCGGGTACTCAAGGGCTATTTCCCGCCGGCGGCGTGCTTCACCGTGGAACTGATTCCGGCACTGCTGCGGGCGGGGTACGAATATGTGCTCCTGCCGCACACTACCCTGACCATGCCGGATGGTCACGGCGCCGACCCCTATCGCGCCTATCGACTGCGTCACGGCAAGTATCTGATCGACGTCGTGCCCTGGGACCAAGGTTTCTCGCAGGCCCAGGAAGCTGGGATGGATGCCGCTTGGTTCGCCGACGAAGTGCGCAACGGCATCTCCCTGGCGCCGCCCTCCAGCGCCCCCTACCTGCTGACGACTTGGTCGGACGGCGACGCCGGCGAGTGGTTCCGCCGCCTCGACGAGGAACACGGCTTTTTCGGCCACTGCTTCTCGCCCTGCATGGAATTCTGCGAAACGGGTGAGTTCCCGGTGCGGCCGGTTCCGCTCGCGGAACACTTGCGCCGCTACCCGCCGCAGACGGAGGTCAGGCTCGTTGCGGAGATGCAGGCCGAAGCCTTGATCGCCGGCCTCGACACCGAGGCGCAGGCCACCCGCAAGCGCTTGTTCGCCGTTGTCGCCCGCTATTGGTCCGCTGTCCGTACGCCCCCCCAGACCCCCGGACCCACGCGCGAAGCGCTGCTGCAGGCCCGCGAACTGACGCTGCAGGCAGAAGAAAGCAGCCTTCTGCTGGGTGACGCCGCCAGCCGCGCTGCGATGCTCGACCTGCTGGCGCGGGCGGAAAGACTGCTGGTGTCACTGCCGGCGCAGCCAGTTCCTGCCGCCAAGCCGACCCCGCCCCCCGCATCAGGTCCGGCAACACCCCAGAAGGCTGAGCAAGCGCGTCCCGCCAAGACCAAGAAGAAAACATCCCGGAAATGAGCCTGAAGCCCTCGGACCGACCGCCGCGCATGACACGCCCTGTCACTGCCTGCAAAGGCCCGCAACCCTTTACCGCCACTGAACTGCAACAGATCGGCAGCGAGATCACGGCACAATGGTTCCGCCCCATCGAGGCGAAGCGCCTGACGCTGATGGAGATCGATCCCTGGAACGTACATGCCTACTGGAACATCGCCGCTACGGAGCTTGCCGCCGCGCGCGCGCGGCTGCCCGGCCAGGGACGCGGCGCCGCGCTGCAACTGCGCTTCACCGACATCTCGCCGCGCCGGGACGGCGCCGCGCCCCACGCGCAATTCGACATTGAAGTGCCGCCAGACAGCAACAACTGGTATGTCAGCCTCTGGCGCGACGCGCGGCATTATTCGGCGGAGCTGGGCCTACGCGCGGCCGATGGTGCGTTCGTCGCCCTGGTGCGCTCGAACGAGGTCGTCACGCCGCGCGCCGCACCGTCGCCCGAATTCGATTTTCGGGAAATGGAAGTCCGCGCGCCCCATCCGGTCACCTCCGGCCACCCGCCTGCAGAAAGCGCTGACAACGATATCCCCGTCAACGACTTCCTATTGCGCGACCTGTTCCCGCGCCGACTCGATCCCCAGGACGACTACCCGCTGGTAACCGCCGCCGAGCCCGCCGGCGACTTTCCCTACATCGCACCTGCCGAGATCGCCCCGTGGCACGAACGGGCCTTGCACACCCGTAGCGAAGTAGTGGGCGAAGCCGCCCTTGCGCTTTCCCCCCTGCCGCCCCTGCCACCAGTAGCGCCGGGAAGCATCGCGCCCACTGACGTAGCGCTGGCGCCGCAACCACTGCCCATCCCGCCGGCCAGTTTGCCGGAGGAACCGGACGAAAAAGTCGGCGCTGGCGAGACGGCGTCCCCCGCTGCCCCGCCCGCAGACGCCACCGTGGCAGGACATCCCGCCGTGCCGTTGGAAGCCTTCCTGGCAAATACCATGTTCTCGCCCGGACACGGCAGTTTTCCCGTCAATGCGACGGCGCACGTCCTCATCGCGGGACAGGCCGCACCCGCTACCCCGCTGACCCTGCTCGGCAAGCCGGTGGCGTTGCAGGCAGACGGCAGCTTCGACGTACGCTTGCCCCTGCCGCGCGGGCCGGAACTGGCCGCGTTACTCCATTTCCTGCGCGGCCGCCATGGCGACCGGGGTGAGCACTAATGCCCGACGGCTATCAGTGCATCGTCCTGCACGCGCACCTGCCCTACATCCGGCATCCGGAATGCGAGACCTTTCTCGAAGAAAACTGGCTGTTCGAGGCCATTACCGAGACCTACATTCCGCTGCTGCAGATGCTGGAGCGCCTGCGCGATGCCGGCCTGCGCGACTGCCTGACGCTGTCGCTGTCGCCGACCCTGATGACGATGTTGCGCGACCCCTTCCTGCAGGCACGCTATCTCGCCCACCTGGACAAGCTGTGCCGGCTGGCCGAGCGCGAGGTGCGCCGCACCCGCGACGACCCGGATTTCGCGCCGCTGGCCCGCCTCTACCAGGAACGTCTCGAAGACGCGCTAACGGCATTCGATGTACGCCACCACCGCGACCTGTTGACGGCCTTCGGCCAGTTGCAGGCCGCTGGCGTGCTGGAACTCATCACCACCGCCGCCACCCACGGCTACCTGCCGCTGCTGAAGACCGAACCGGCGGCGGTGCGCGCGCAGTTGCTGGTCGGGGCGCAAAGCTTCCAGTCCATGCTCGGCGTCCCGGCACAGGGCGTCTGGCTGCCAGAATGCGGCTACTACCCCGGCCTCGAGGGCCTGGTCGAGGAGGCCGGCTACGCCTATTTCTTCGTCGATTCGCATGGCATCAACAACGCCACGCCGCGGCCCTACTACGGCCTGACAGCGCCGCTGGCCTGCCCCAACGGGGTGGCCGCTTTCGGCCGCGATCCCGAATCCTCGCGCCAGGTCTGGAGCCGCGACGAGGGTTATCCGGGCGACTTTCACTACCGCGACTTTTATCGCGACATCGGTTTCGACCTCGATTTCAAGTACATCAAGCCGTTCATCCTCGACGGCCACACCCGCATCCACACCGGCTTCAAGTACTACCGCATCACCGGGCCAGGCGACCACAAGCAGC
Source organism: uncultured Methyloversatilis sp. (assembly GCA_964477575.1). GTDB lineage: Bacteria > Pseudomonadota > Gammaproteobacteria > Burkholderiales > Rhodocyclaceae > Sulfuricystis. Next base: position 28,514 of record CAYZEA010000015.1, on the reverse strand, counting down.
CCTACGATCCCGCCGCAGCGGTCGGGCGCGTTGCCGTGCATGCCGACGACTTCGTGGCGCGCAGCCGCCGTCACATCGTCGCCACGGGCGGAGGACATCATTTGAAACCGCTGATCGTCTCGCCCTACGATGCCGAGCTATTCGGCCACTGGTGGTTCGAAGGGCCGCAGTGGCTGGAGGCGGTGATTCGGTTGATGGCAGCGCAGTCGCAAGCAGTGTCACTGACCACGCCCTCGGTCTATCTGAAGCACCATGCCAGCCTGCAAACGGCCACGCCCTCGGCTTCCAGTTGGGGCGACGGCGGCTACAACGCCTTCTGGCTCAACCCGGGCAACGACTGGATCTATCCCCATCTGCATGACGCCGCGCGGCGCATGAACGCCCTGGCACGGCAGCACGGCGATGCGGAAACGGGTTCGCTAACCTATCGCGCCCTGCAGCAGGCGGGCCGCTCGCTGCTGCTAGCACAGGCCTCGGACTGGGCCTTCATCATGAAATCGGATACGGCAAAGGAATACGCCCTGCGCCGCACCCGCGACAGCCTGGCACGCTTCAACTACCTGGAGCAGTCGGTACGCGACGGCGCCATCGACGAGCGCCGCCTGCAGGCGCTGGAGGTCATGGACCAGGTGTTTCCCGGACTGCAGCCTGCGGTCTATTGCTAGCGGCCCCACAGACAACGGAATAACGGAGCCAGAACCATGTACATCGCGATGATTGCCTCGGAATGCGCACCGATGGCCAAGGTGGGTGGCCTGGCCGACGTGGTACACGGCCTGTCGCGGGAACTGCTGCTGCGCAACCAGGCAGTGGAAGTCATCCTGCCCATGTACGACTGCATGCGCTACGACCGCATCCGCAATCTGGAAAGGTGCTGGGACGATCTGTGGGTGCCCCACCACGGGCATGCGATCCGCTGCGAGGTGTTCAGCGGCGTCTCGGACGACATCCCGTGCCTGTTCATCCGCCCCCATTCGCCCGATAATTTCTTCAATCGCGGCATCTACTATGGTGCTGCGGACGACGCCGCGCGCTTTGCCTTCTTTTCCCGCGCCGCGTTGGAATTCATGTACAAGAGCGGCCGCCGCCCCGATATCATCCACTGCCACGACTGGCAGACCGGGCTGCTGCCGGTGCTGCTGTACGAGATCTACCAGGCGCTGGGCATGGGCCATTCGCGGGTCTGCTACACCCTGCACAACGTCCACCACCAGGGCGTCACGGGCCCGCACATCCTGCGCCAGGCCGGTCTCGGACTCCATCTGATGGCGCCCGACAAACTGCGCGACAACACCCACGTGGGGGCGGTTAACCTGATGAAGGGCGGCATCGTCTATGCCAATTTCGTCACCACGGTGTCCCCGCGCTATGCCGAGGAAATTCGTCATACCGCGCTCGGCCATGGTCTGCAAGGCACCCTCAACGCCCATAGCGGCAAGTTCGGCGGCGTGCTCAACGGCATCGACTACGGCATCTGGAATCCCGAGGTAGACCCCTACATTCCCGCCCCCTACGGCGTCGATGACTTCAGCGGCAAGTTCGCCAACAAGCGGGCACTGCGCCAGCGCCTGCTGCTGCAGGACAAGTTCAAGCCCATCGTCGCGGTGGTCAGCCGGCTCGACCAGCAGAAAGGTATGCAGCTGATCAGCCACGCCATTTTCTATGCCCTGGCCAACCGTGCGCAGTTCGTGCTGCTCGGTTCCGGCGCGGAAAAGGCCATCAACGACCACTTCTGGGGATTGAAGCAGCGTCTCAACGACAATCCGGACTGCCATCTGGAAATCGGCTACGACGAGGAGTTGTCTCACCTCTACTATGCCGGCGCCGACATGCTGGTCATCCCCAGCGCCTTCGAGCCCTGCGGCCTGACGCAGATCATCGCCATGAAGTACGGCACCGTGCCGGTGGTGCGTGCCACCGGCGGCCTGGCCGACACTGTGTTCGACGCCAACTTCGGCCACAAGCCGCACGAAGAACGCACCGGCTTCAGTTTCAACGACTTCAACGAAGCCGGGCTGGAAAGCGCGCTGGGCCGCGCCATCGGCCTCTGGTACCGCTTCCCGCGCTATTTCCACCAGCTCAGACTGAACGGCATGCGCCAGGACTATTCATGGAACCAGTCTGGCGGGCATTACCTGAATATCTACCATCACATCCGCGCCTGACCGAAGCAATAGGGCAGACCGGGCACAACGTCCGGGGATCTAAGCACCAGGCCCCGGACATGTTGGCCTGTTGAGTACCTACACAGCAGCAGGCCCGTCGGGTAGCGCTGCCTTGGATGCGGTCTCGACTGCCACGGCAGGCGAGGTGCTTGCAACCACGACTTCGGGCTCGAAGCTCAACACCAGGCTGCCCAGCGGCGGCACCGTGAGGGTGATCGAATAGGGTCTGCCCATCCACGCCTTTTCTTCGGCGATCATCGGTCCAAGTCCGTTGCCGACGTTGCTGCCGCCGTAGAACTCGGAATCCGTGTTGAGCACTTCGCGGTAGCTGCCCGCAAACGGCACGCCGATGCGATAGTTGCCGCGCGGCATGGGAGTCAGGTTGAGGATCACCACCACGATTTCGTTTTCTTCGCCGCGGCGCAGGTAGGAGAGGATCGATTGCTGCGAATCGTGGCAGTCGATCCATTCGAAGCCCATCCAGTCGAACTCGTTGCGGTAGAGCGCCGGCGTGGTAGCGTAAAGGTGGTTGAGATCCTTCACCAGCCGCTGCATGCCCTGGTGCAGGGGATAGTCGAGCACGTACCAGTCGAGTACCCCGGTGCTGTCCCACTCGCGGCCCTGGCCGAACTCGGTGCCCATGAACAGCAGCTTCTTGCCCGGATGGGTGAACTGGTAGGCATACAGCGTGCGCAGGTTGGCGTGGCGCTGCCACTCGTCGCCCGGCATCTTGTGCAGCATCGACTGCTTGCCGTGCACCACTTCGTCATGCGAGAACGGCAGCATGAAGTTCTCGGTGAAGGCATACAGCATGCTGAAGGTGAGCATGCCGTGGTGATACTTGCGGTAGATCGGCTCATGCTCGATGTAGCGCAGGGTGTCATTCATCCACCCCATGTTCCACTTGATGTCGAAGCCGAGGCCGCCGACATAGGTCGGGCGGCTGACCTGCGGCCAGGAGGTCGATTCCTCGGCGATCATCAGCACACCTGGGCACTGGTCATGCACGGCGACGTTGAGCTCGCGCAGGAAGTCGATGGCGGTGAGGTTCTCGCGCCCGCCGTACTGGTTCGGCACCCACTCGCCTTCCTTGCGCGAGTAGTCGAGATAGAGCATCGAGGCGACGGCATCGACGCGCAGGCCGTCGATGTGCATTTCCTCGAGCCAGTAGATGGCGGAGGAGAGCAGGAAGCTCTTGACCTCGTTGCGGCCGAAGTTGAAGATCAACGTCGACCAGTCCATGTGTTCGCCGAGGCGCGGGTCGGCATGCTCGAACAGCGGCGTGCCGTCGAAACGTGCCAGGCCATGTGCGTCCTTCGGGAAGTGCGCAGGCACCCAGTCGAGCAATACGCCGACGCCGTTCTTGTGACAGTAGTCGATGAAATAGCGGAAATCGTCCGGCTCGCCAAAGCGGCTGGTCGGGGCGAAATAGCCGGTGGTCTGGTAACCCCAGGACAGGTCGTAGGGATGCTCGGTGATCGGCATCAGTTCGATGTGGGTAAAGCCCATCTCCTTGACGTAGTCCACCAGACGATGCGCCGCTTCGCGATAGTTGAGCAGCTCGCCCTCCTGACCGCGCTGCCACGAACCCAGGTGCAGTTCGTAGACCGACATCGGCGTGTGCTGCCAGTCGGCCTCGCGGCGCTGCGCCATCCAGTCGGCGTCGCCCCACGCATAGGCGCTACGCCCGGCGATGATCGAGCCGGTGCGCGGCCGCAGTTCATGGCGCTGGCCATAGGGGTCGGCCTTAAGTTGCAGAGCCCCGCTGTGGCGGTTACGAATCTCGTACTTGTAAATGTGGCCGACTTCAAGGTCGGGAATAAACAACTCCCACACGCCGCTGCCGCCGCGCACCCGCATCTGGTGCCGGCGTCCATCCCAGTTGTTGAAGTCGCCGACCACGCTCACCCGCTCGGCATTCGGCGCCCAGACCGCGAACCGCACGCCGCCGACGCCATCCACTTCATGCTCGTGGGCACCGAGGAAATTGAAACCGTGACGGTGATGCCCCTCGCCAAACAGGTGCAGGTCAAGGTCGCCGATTTGCGGCGGAAAGGTGTAGGGGTCGCGCGCGATGTGCTCGCGGTTATGGTGGTCGCGCCAGATCAGGCTGTAATGCGCCGGCAGATCCTTGCCATCACCGCGCCACTCGAAATGGTCGCTGTCCGGCAGGCGGGTCATCGGCAGCCCGCCCTCGGCAATGCGTACCTCGGCGGCGAGCGGGATGAAGGCGCGCACCACCACCCCATCGCCATCGGGATGGCGGCCGAGAACGGCGAAAGGATCGTGATGGCGGGCATCGCTGATGCGCTTCAGTTCGGCTTCGGAGTGGCCTTTTTTCATTTTGCTATCCTGTCAGAAGTCATGGGTGACGACGGCGTCGGCACGGCGGCACAGTTCGCGGCCGTAGTCGGTCCAGATGCCCTCGCCCCAGTAGCGGTAGCAACTGGTCTCGGCCGCGAGCAGGTAGAACAGCGCCTTGCGATAGCGCGGGTCGGCGGTCGAAATTTTCGGTTCGATCACCTTAGTGTAGAAGTGCGCGCTGGCCGCTTCCATCGGCTTCATCACGCTGTCGTAGCCGCGCACCCAGGACATGTTGCTGGTCCAGCTGCCGCCTTCCATGTGGAAGCGGTGGTTTTCCTTCTTGATCGCCTCGATGACCTCGGCCAACTTGTCCGGCCCGTCGCCCGGCTTCATGCGCTCCCAGATCAGCTTGTGGAACAGCGGCTGGACCACCGGCAGGTCGGCCTCGGTGATGCCGGTGGCAAACAAATGCTCCAGGTATTCGGTGTCGTTCATGGCCGGCGTTTCGGAGCCGCTGGCCTCGCGCATGACGTCGTTGTACTTGCCGGGAAACTCGTTCATCATCACGCCGCCGTTCTCGCCGTCGGCGATCTGCGTCACCAGCGGCGGCACCTGGCGGCCGGCCAGTTCCAGGCGGCCGATGCTGCGTGCCTCGTAGGCTGGCTGCATCTGTGCCACCAACTTGGTGTCCGAGCCCTGGGTCTTGATGATGGCGATGATGCTGGCGGTTTCGCCCTTGGAGTTGGTGCACACCAGGCGGTGCGGCAGGTGCGGGTGGCGCGGGTTGTGACCGTCCGCGGGTTGCTCGACGGTGTGCTCCTGCACCAGCACCCACTGGTAGCCGCAGTCCTTGAGGGTCTTGACGAATTCGTAGGCGACGTCCGGGTGGTTCGGCAGGGCCATTTCGGAGGGCGAAAAGCCACGCACGCGGGTCATCGCTTCCATGCCGAAGATGGCGGCGAAATGGTGCTGCCAAGCCTTGACGTGGAGGCGGAAATCCTGCACCGGGGTGGACGGCGCCACCGCGTGGCCCCAGGGCGCGCCGAGCCATTCGGTGCAGCGCCGGTAGTCGGGATTGCAGGTGATGTGATGCAGGGCGTCGAAGACGTCGTTGGCGCCCTGCTTGCGCAGGCCGTGGAGCAGCGTGCCGGAGTATTCCAGCATGATGCGCGGTTCCTTGCCCTCATCCACCAGTTGTGGGATGAACTCGCCCATGCGCTTGTAGCACCACTGGAACACGCCGGCGTTGTGGTTGTCGCCGATGCCCTGATTGTTGAACATGTGCTGCAGGTTGCCAATCACGTCGGCCGTGCCGAGGTCGCCGCCGCCGGCGGGGATCAGCGGCTGGTGCATGTGCAGTGCGTTGGCGAAGGCGCTTTTGATGCGGCCGAAGTCGATGCGACTTTCCGGCAGGAACACCGGCTTGTCTTGCGCGGCGGCGATGGCGCGGTCGATCTCGGCCTCCGCCCCGCAGATGTTGGGCAGGCCGTCGACGTATTCGGGCAGTTGGGGCATCGTAGGTTCTCCTCGTGGTGGTGCCATGACAATGGATTTACTTGTGGCGAATCAGTTCGTAGATGTTCAGGCAATCGGCGCCGTGATGGTTCCATGAATAGTGGCAGCGCATGCAGTCCTTGCGGTCGATTATCCGGAAATGCAGTCCTATGTCACGCGAGGCCCAGTTCTCCCAGACGCTTTCGGGCCCGTTCAAGGTTCGCCAGGCTGATGTTCAGGTCCTCGTGCGCGCGCTCCACCCAGGCTTCTCCCCAGTAGAAATTGCAGCTGGTTTCGGCGCGCAACAGGTGCCACATCGCCTCTTCCAGCCAATAATGCAGTTCTCCATCCGCGCTGTGCCGTTCGCCGGCAAGCCAGCGGGCGTCGTGCAACGCCTTGCTGGTCTCGGCGACGCGCTCCAGCGCATCGCGCTGCGCCTGGGAACCGGTCCATTGCATGAAACCCTGGCCGTGGTGCCAGCCGGTGTTCCAGGCGCCGGTCAGCACCCTGACTTCGCCTTGGGCGCCGAAGCGATCGAGGTAATCGTCGATGAAAGTGGGTCGTATCGGGCTGCTGCCGCTGCGCGCCCGATCCAGCAGATGGCGGTACAGGCCCCAGAAATTGGCCTCAAACGAGTGATTGCGGAACCAGCCGCCGTTATCGCCGTCGGTGGCCGTTGTGACCAGCGGTTCGAAGTCGCAGTGGCGGGTACGCTGTGTCACCTCGTTGATAAACCATGGCAGATCCATGCCCGACAGCTGGGCGTCGGAAAGTTCGCGGTCACGCACGATGACGATGATTTCGTCATCGCCATGGCGAGCGATGTGCGGCCGATAGCGCAGTTCTTCCCACGACATCGGCGTCACCGCCTCGACATGGTTGCTGTCGACCAGCACATAGCGGTAGCCGTGGCGTTTCAGGAGCGGGATCAGTTCCATGCTGAAGCCCATCTCGGGAGGCCAAAAGCCGCTGAAGTCAGAGCGCCAGAACACATGGCTGGCGATGCCCTGCCAGCGGCTCACCTGTTCTAGGCGATCCGGCGCGGGAATCAGCGGCAATACCGGATGATAGTAGCCGGTGCCGAGCAGGCTGAACAAGGCACGGTTCTGCAGGAACCACAGCAGGGAACCGCAATCCACCATGCCATAAACACGACTCTGGAAGTCAGGACTGGAGAGCGTCTCGAGCAGGGTGCCCGACAGCGAAAGGTGCACCCGCGCCACATCCTCGTAACCCCAGAGACTGCGCGGCATGCGGTCCATGGCTTCGAGAATCTCGCGCGGCTCCCAGGAACCCTGATCGAGCAGCGCCTCAAGATTTCCGGCAGGCTGGTGCAGATTGAGCACCAGTGCATGGTGAATGATGTCGTTGGCTTTCATGAGCGATCTACCCCGCCTTTGCGCTTGCTGGAGCGCCATTTGAGTGACGTGCCACAGTGGTCGGCAACATCGATATATTCGTCCATTCTAATACGGCATATCGCGGAATTCAGTAACGGCAGGCAATCGACGCTCGAAGCCGCGCTGCAAAAAGTCGGCGCTGGCAAGACGGCGTTTATTATTGGCGGAGCCGAACTGTATGCCCTTGTGCTGCCGACGGCGGATCGGCTCGAGCTGACTGAAGTGGCAGCCGATATCGATGGTGACGCGCACTTTCCTGCGTATGATAATTCTCTCTGGCATGAAGTCTCGCGTCAGCTTGGCATCAGCGAGGGGGCCTTGCTTATGCTTTTGTAACCTATGAAAATTCTGTCTGCCCGATGATTGTTCGTGGCAATACAAGGCGATTCTGCTAAATTTAGATGACTTGTATCTGGAAGGGACATCGTGGCATGGACCATTTCTTAAGACTTCTATTCATTTTCTTCTTAAGCGCGCTCAATGGCGCGTCCTTCGCTGCCACACCGATGGTCGAAGGTGGTTCGGATTTTTCTCTTTTTCTTGCCCAAGACGGTACCGTTCTGGCTGCAGGCTCCGATGCCTCTGGGCAGCTCGGACAGGGACGCACACTGAGCACGATCAGCCCGATCCCGAGCAAGGTCTCCTCCGTGCAAAAAATTGCGAGCGGCTTCGCCCACAATCTGGCGATCAAGCAAGATAAAACGCTGCTGGCCTGGGGCAACAACAGCGAAGGTCAATTAGGCGATGGCACCAACATCTCGCGCTCTATGCCGCAAACCGTCGGCAATCTCGCCGGTGTCGTCGCAGTCGCTGCGGGCGAATATCACAGCATCGCCGTCCTCCAGGATGGCAGCGTGCGCAGTTGGGGCATCAACAAGGATGGACAACTGGGAGACGGAAGCCTTTCCTCACGTTTATCGCCCGTCGCTGTCAAAGGCATCGGCAACGTCAAGACAGTTGCGGCAGGACATAACCATAGCCTGGCGCTAATGGAAGATGGGACAGTCTGGGCTTGGGGGGGGAACTATTGGGGGCAGCTCGGCAATGGGACCGATGTTGACGCCAAACTACCTGTGCAAGTCAAACTGCAGAACGGCAGTCCGATTCAGAATATCGTGGCCATCGCTGCAGGACACTCGTTCAGCGTTGCCATCCAACAGGATGGAAAAATTTTGGTATGGGGCTATCTCTACGTTGACAGCACCACCGAATCCACAGTTTGGACGAGTACGCCGACGGATAACAGCCTGGGACGATGGGTCGCCAAAGATGTGGTCGCTGGCCGCGATCATGTGCTAGTTCTCGATCAAGACGGCGATCTCTGGTCCTGGGGGGGGAACTACTATGGCCAGTTGGGTACGGGTTCGGGCAACCCGGATGAAACGGTCTATTCGATCAAACCCCTCTGGATCAACAGTGTATCAAGCATCCAGGCGATTGCCGCCGGGCAGAACCATAGTCTCGCCGCCAAGAAAGATGGATCGGTCTGGCTCTGGGGATTTACGCGCTATACCCCTGAAGACGATATGTACAGGTATTACACCGCGCCACACCAACTCGAAAACACTACTGGAGGCAGTTCGGTAGCCGCCGGCAGCAGCCACAGTCTGGCACTCCTCGCGAACGGCAATGTGCTTGCCTGGGGAGACAATGTCGACGGACAACTGGGCGACGGTGCCATGACGGTACGATCCGTCGTTTCTGCGGTGACCGGCCTGTCAGGAATTACCCAGGTTTCTGCCGGTAACGGGCATGGTTTGGCACTCAAAAGCGACGGCACAGCTTGGGCTTGGGGGGCCGGACAAAACGGTCAGCTTGGGATTGGCCGCAGGGCAAACGTTTCGCGTCCGACGAAAATCGAGACGCTGAGTGGTGTTAAGCGGATTGCCGCAGCAGGTGCTCACAGCCTGGCCATCAAGAACGACGGCACGCTCTGGGCCTGGGGCAACAACTACTATGGACAGTTGGGCGACGATTCGGCCGAGGATAGTACCAAGCCGGTACAGGTCAAGACCAAGGTGGGCGGCGTATCTCAACCGCTCGCCAACATCGTTGCCGCCTGTGGCGGCGACTCGCACAGCGCAGCTATCGACAGCAGCGGCACCGTCTGGCGCTGGGGTTACGACGAATACGATGCCGCTGCAGACACCAATTATTACTATGACACGGCCATCAAGGTCGCCGCTATCCCGGCGAGCAAGGATATCGCCTGCGGCAGCGAGTTCACGCTGGTACTGGCAAACGATGGCACAGTCTGGGCCTGGGGTAACAATTACTACGGGCAACTGGGCGATGGCACGGACATCGATAGCTACCCGGATACGACAAGCTATAGCCTTCAAGTAGGCGGTGGCCTGAACAATGTCAGCGCCATTGCAGCGGGAAGCCACCATAGCCTGGCCATTAAAAAAGATGGCACCGTCTGGCGCTGGGGTTACAGCCGTTACGACAGTGCGACGGGGGAAGATAAATACTTTTCTACTCCCGTACAGATCGACGACCTGGCCCAGGTTGCCGCCATCGGAGCGGGCGATTGGCACAGTCTGGCCGTCAAGAGCGATGGCAGCGTTTCTTCCTGGGGCTTTAATTGGGCAGGGCAACTGGCCGATGGCAGTTATGAAGAGTTTCGCAGTACCCCCCAGTTGGCCATCAACGCAGCCGTCAGCGGCATCCTGGATCTCAGTCCGACATCCAGCAACAGCGTGGCCTGCCCGATCGTGGTGCAAACCAACAAGACCGGAAGCGTGGATGCCGTCACGGCCGGATTCCGTCTCTTTGTCGGCGACCAGACCAACTGCACAAGCACACGCAAGCGTGCTGCGGGGGGATATCAGGTCTTTGTCGCCGCTAACCACCCCAGCAGCGGACAGTGGTTTCTTCTGAAGGGCGTCGAAAATGGAGCAACGCTGCCTGCTCCCACCTGGGCCCAATACCTCGGCGGACCGCTCCCGGTGTTTGCAGCCAATGCCGGTGCGGGCGGGTTGGACGAACATGTCCAGGCCACCCTCATCGAGGGTGTCGATACCCGCCAGCTTGCCGGGTTCGATGTCTATGTCGGCTATGGCACCGACGCGGATGAAATGCTCCGTGCCAATCGTGTCAAACGCATATTTACGCTCGGGGTAGACGGACGCCCAGTGATACGGAAATGATACGAATGAAATTACACCGCCATAACCTGTTTGCTGTATTGCTTGCCGGCGTTCCACTTCTCGCATGGGCCGTCCCTTCAGGCGAAATTGTCGCCATCCAGGGCAGCGGCGAATACCGCGTCAGCGCGGCGGTCAACTGGACGCCCGCCAAGCTCAAGCAGGCGCTTGAGGGCGGCAGCTTCCTGCGCACCGCCGACGCCAGCACCTTTAGCCTGCTGCTGGCCGACACGACGCAGATCAAGCTCGGCCCGAACAGCATGTTCCAGGTCAAAGAGGTCGCCGCCCCGCCCGGCCAGATGACCACCAACCTCAACCTGCAGAAGGGCAAGGCCTGGACCCAAGCCAAGGGCATCGGCCCGTTGGCGGGCAGGGGTACGACGGGCCTGAGCGTCAACACGCCGTCCGCCGCCGCCGCGATCCATGGCACCGACTGGGTGATCGAGGTAGACGATGCCGGTCGCACCACGCTGACTGTACTCTCCGGCGAGATCGTGCTTGCCAATGCCGAGGGCAGCGTCACCGTGCGCCGCCAGGAACAGGCTGTCGCCGAGATCGGCAAGGCGCCGGAAAAGCGCCTGCTGCTCGACGCGCAAGACCGCGTGCAATGGCTCGCCACCTACCGCCCCGACTGGACGCGCTATCCCGAGATCGCCGCGCAGCCGGCCTTGCGGCAGACCATCGCCGCCCAGGACTTCGCCGCGGCGAACGCGGCCCTGGCGAAACTCCCCGCGCCGGCACGGGCGTTGATCGGCGCCGAGTTCGCGCTGCTCGCTGGCGACGTCGCCAAGGCCGCCAGCCTGCTGGAGCGCGCGCCTGCCGATACGCGCCTGCCGGTACTCAAGGCGCGCGCCGAACTCTATCGCGGCCGCTTTGCCGCCGCGCGCAGTGCACTGTCGGAGCATCTGGCGAAGAACCCACAAGACCGCGAGGCTTGGCTCATGCTCGGCGAACTTGAACGTCTCGACGGCCATGCCCAAGCGGCCCGCACTGCCTACGAGCAGGCCGCCGCGCTATCGGACACCGACGGCCAGCCCCAGATCGGTCTCGGCAAAGTGGCGGCCGAACGCGAGGACATCCCACCCGCCCGTCATTGGTTGACGCAGGCGCTGGCTGCCGGCGCGCCGGCGCGCGGCGAACTCGGCCAGCTCGAAAGCCTGGCGGACAACCTCGACGGCGCGCGCGCCCATCTCGACGCACGCCGCGCCGAGGCACCCGACGACGTCGCGGCGCTCGCCGGCCTCGGCCTGCTCGAACTCAAGGCCGGCGACCCGGATGCCGCGCTGGCAACCCTCGCGCGCGCCCAGGCCGTCGAGCCGCGCCATGCGCGCGCCGCCATGCTCGCCGGCATCGCCTATTACCAGCAGGGACGCGTCGATGCGGCACGCACGACGCTGCAACGCGCGGCGGACCTCGACCCGCGCGATCCGTTGCCCCACCTGTTCCTCGCCCAGATCGCCCGCGACCGCTTCGAGGCCGGCGCCGCCCTCGACGCCGCGCGCAACGCCGCGCGGCTGATGCCCAACCTCAAGTCGCTCAACCAACTTGCCAACGATCAGAAGGGCGGCGCCAACGTCGGCAGCGCGCTGGCCTTCTTCGGCCTCGAAAGCTGGGCGCTGAGCCTCGCCCAGCAGGCCTACTATCCGTACTGGGCCGGCAGCCACCTGTTCCTCGCCGACCGCTACCACGGCGAGTTCGCGCGCAACACCGAGCTGATGGCCGGCTTCCTCGCCGACCCGACGGTGTTCGGCGCCGACCCGAAGGCTTCGCCCCTGGTCGCCAAACCGGGGCATTACCAGTCCCTCGGCCTGCGCATGGCCAGCAACGGCGACTCGCGCGCCGTCGAGCCCTCATTCACCGCCAACGGCCTGTCCACGTCCGGCCGGCCCTTCGCCTATTTCGTCGAGGGCATCCGCACCGATCTTTCACCGCGCGACTATCCCTTCGACGCGACGGCCGACACGCTGAGTTTCGGCCTCGGGGTCAAACCCAGCTCCGAACTCTCCCTGTTCGCCTATGGCAGCCGCTTCAGCAGCGACGGCCGCAACCTGCCGCTGCCCAACGCCATCACCGCCACACACATCTCCGGCGAGGACAGCCGCCTCGATCTCGGCGGCAGCTACCGCCTCGGCCCCGAGGCGCTGCTGCGCCTCAAGATTGGCGGCAACGATGGCCAGACGCGCCAACAGGAGCGTTCCGCTTTCAGCGCCCTGAGCCGCATCCGCGACCAACACAGCGAGGACGCCCAGCTCGGCTATGTCGCGCGCCTCTCGCCGACACTGGAGATTGCCGCCGGCCTGGAGACCTGGCGCAGCCGCGACGCGGAGATCACGCGCTTCAGGCTCTTCGACAAGGTCGAACCCGCCGACGGCCACGGCAACCTGGCCTACCTGGCCGCGCGCTGGGGTCGCCCCGGTACCCTGCAGGTGGATGGCGGGCTCTACTACCAGCGCCACGCGCAGGACCGCGAGGATCTGACTTCCTTCGAGCACTATCGCTACACCGACGACCATCTCTATCCGCGCCTTGGCACGGTCGTGCCCCTCGCCGACGGCGCGCGCCTGCGCGCCGCCTACCAGGCATGGCGCCGTCCGGCTGCCTTCAACACGCTGGCTCCCGTCGCGACGGCGGGCATCGCGCTGGCCGATCAGTTCGTGCTGCCCGGCGGCGAGCAGAAGCACCTGCGCCTGCAAGCCGAGTGGGAACTCACGCCGCGCCACTTCCTGATGGGCTTCGCCGAGGCGATGCGCATCGAGAACATCGCCCACAACGCCTTCGACGGCGCGGAGAACCAGCGCCAGAACCTCGCGCGCCTCGACCGCCTGCGCCAGAGCGAACGCGCCCTCAACCTCGCCGGCCTCGAAGCCCTCGAAGACCGGCCGGTGTTCGTTGCGGGCCGCGTCGAGCAGCTCGGCATTTCCTGGAACGGCCTGCTGCGCGACAACCTCGCCGCCCAGGCCGGCGCGATCCTCGCCCGCGGTGAGAACACCAGCGCCTGGTTCGCCGGTCTCGACCTGCCCTACCTGCCGCGCCGCCGCGCCGGCGCCGGCCTCACCTGGACCGTCGCGCCGACCTGGCGCATCCAGGCCCAGGCCGTCTGGCGCGGCGAGCGCTACGCCGACGAGGCCAACAGCAACGCCATCCGTGCCGGCTGGGACGGCACCCTCAAGGCCACCTGGATGTCGCCGGCACGCCATCTGCACATCGAAGGCTTCGCTGCCAACCTCGGCCGCAAGGATCTCGATCCCTTCCTCGGTCTAGCGCTCGTCTGGAGACTCTAGCCTCTGGCCGCACAGTTCTTCGCCACGCTGCGTAACGCCGCCGAACGTCTCCTGCGTCCTACCTTCATGCGGCGCAGCTTGCTGCCGCTCTTGTGTACCTGGTTGCTGCTGTGGCTGGTGTCGCCCCAGACTTGGTGGCAAAACATCGGCCGCTACGAATTCGATGCCCTGACCGTCGCTACTGCACCGCGCACCCAACAACTGCCGATCATCATCGTCGGCATTGACGACTTGTCGATGCAGCAACTCGACGTGCGCTGGCCTTGGCCGATGGAACTGCATGCCCGGCTGGTAGACAGGCTCAGCGCCGCCGGCGCCGCCGTAATCATGTTCGACGTGGTATTCGACCGCGACGACGCCGCCAAGACCACGCACACTTTCGCAGAAGCGCTGACCCGCTCCGGCAATGTCGTGCTCGCCGCCTCGACGGCCTTCCAGGAAACCCGCTTCGGCTCCTTCTGGCTGCGCAGCGATCCGATCGAGCCGCTCGCCAAGACGGCTGCTGTCGTCGGCCTCGCCAACGTCGAGCTCGACCACGACCAGGTGCCGCGCCGCATCCCCGAGAACGACAACTCCCTATGGCGCGAGGTGATCCGCGTGCTTGCCCGCAAGGTATCCGATATCGGCGCCGACCTTTCCGCCGTGCCGAACCGCCGCATCCGTTACCTCGGCCCGGACCTGACCTTCACCCACGTCCCCTACTTTCAGGCCCTCGAACCGGAGGCCAACTTCGCCCCAGACGCCTTCGAGGGCGCCCTGGTCCTGGTCGGCCGCACCACCGTCGCCGCCTCCGACGTCGGCTTTGCCCAGCAGGACATGTTCATCACACCCTTCACGCGCTTTACCCAACGCCTGATGCCCGGCGTCGAGATCCACGCCAATCTCATCGAGGGCGCGCTCACCGACAAGTACATCGACGAGGCACCCCAGACCTGGCGCTGGGGTCTGGTCGTGTTGTGCAGTCTGCTTGCCCTCGCCGCCAGCGTGCGCTTCAATCCGCTGTGGAGCACGCTCGGCCTGCTGGCCATCGTCGGCGCCGTCGCCGGCGGCGTCTGGGCCGCTTTCGACCGCCAGCAGCTCTGGCTCGCCGGCCACCCGGCGATGGCCGCCGCTGCCGCGCTCTACCTCTGGCAGGGCCTCGCCGGCCTGTTGCGCGAGCGCGCCCAGCGCCAGGCCATCCGCAACACCTTCGCCCTCTACGTGCCCGAGGGCGTCGTCAGCCAACTCGTCGCCCACCCCGAGAAAATCTCCCTCGGCGGCGAGCAGCGCGAACTTACGCTGCTGTTCTCCGATCTCGCCGGCTTCACCTCCGCCGCCGAGGCGCTGGAACCGCAGGAAGTGGCCAGCCTGCTCAACGAATACTTCAAGGACATGAGCGAGGTGATCTTCCGCCATCGCGGCACTATCGACAAGTTCATCGGCGACGCCATCATGGCCTTCTGGAACGCGCCGGTGGACGATCCCGAACACGCCGCCCATGGCCTGCTCGCCGCCCGCGACATGCTCGCCGCCCTCGACGGCGTCAATGCCCGGCTCAGGGAACGCGGCCTGCCGCCGGTGGACATGCGCATCGGCGTCCATACCGGCCCCGCCGTCGTCGGCAATCTCGGTTCGCCGACGCGCTTCAGCTATACGGCGATTGGCGACAGCGTGAACCTCGCCTCGCGCTTGGAAGGCGTCAACAAATACTACGGCACGCGCCTGCTGGTGTCCGGCGACACCGTCGCCAAGCTCGGCGCGCAGGCCGGGCAAATTGCGTTGCGCTCCGCCGACTGCGTGCGCGTCAAGGGCAAGAGCGAGGCGGTCGACCTCTACACCCTCGACCCGCACCCGGCGCTGCGGGCGCGCGAAGACGCGGCGTTCGCCGCCTACCGGCGCGGCGACTGGGCCGATGCGCTGCACCTCTTTGAGGCGCTGGCGCGCGACGCCCCCGGCGACGGCCTCGTCCTGACCTATATCGAACGACTGAACGGATTCATCGCCCAGCCGCCCGCAAGCTGGGACGGCGTGACGACGATGGATGCGAAGTAGCCGTTGCCCTCGGACTTCACGAGGCCGTGGATGTCGGTCTCGAAGCCGGGGAACTGGGTGTTGAACTCGCGCGCAAACTGGAGGTAGCGCACAATGGTGGCATTGAAGCGCTCGCCGGGGATCAGCCGCAGGGTGCCGGGCGGGTAGGGCGTGAGCAGCACCGCCGTAACGCGGCCTTCGATCTCGTCAATGCCTTCTATGAGCGAAACGATTTTCCCCTTTTACGACAGTTATGTCTTTATGCATAAGTACTTATCCCAATTGCCAACTCAGGCCCCGTCGTATCTAATTCGATGCGCCGGCCGCATCCCATTGGCATTGGTGTGTCGCGCAAGCGACATGACCGTAAAACCTCACGAAGGACATCATCATGCAGAAGATATTAGTTGCCACAGCAGCAATCGGTCTATGCCTGGGCGCGCTCAAAATCGCATGGTCGGTTTCGGGGGGCGCCACTCCCAGGAGAATATGATCTTCAAAGCGTGCTCGCGCACGAGTTCGGGCATGTGCTCGGGCTTGGGCATATGCAAGGCGGAAACTGCACAAATTTCGGCGCTTCGCCATCTTGCGCAGAGGACCCAAACAGGGAAACTATGGGGCGGTGGTTTGCTCCCGGTCCAGGCGAGACATGTGAGCGAACCTTGTCCCCCGATGATATCAATAGTGCCAACAGTTTCTATTGAGCATCCGTTGCCGCCACCAGCGCCATGTCTCGTCAAGGCGTTGGTGGCATCATAAATCGGTCGAAATGGCAAATTCAACTCAAAGGAGTCAGCGCAATGAAATACGCAGCACCCCATTGGCCGTCCGCCACTATGCTGGATTGGTTCCGGCACAACCTGCCCCGGGTATACGCGCGCTCGATTTTTCTGCTGCTTGTCCTGGTTGCCTCTCTGCTTCCCCTTTTCGCCAAAGCGTCTTCCTCCGCGCCTTCCCCCATAGCTTATGTAAGAACCGTCAATCAGATAGGAATCGAGGTTTACTCTGCTACAGATTTTCCTTATCCCTATTCCTTCGGCGCATCGATTGTCTGGCCGGCAGGCGTCACCCCGAACTATGCGTACGATGTCTATTTCGGCATTTTGTCGCCGGATGGGAGCGTTTCCACCTGGGGTGAGGCGAACAACCATCAATTGTCGGCCGGCCTGTACGCCTTCGCCCGCAGCCAAGACGGCGCATCATTCTACGCCTCAAGCCACGCCGGTAGAGACATGGAGTATCGCTTTTCCAGCCATTCGCCTGTGGGCATGTACTTGGTCTTCGTGTTGGTGACCGCAGCCGGAGCCGATCCGGGCAATCCGTTGCACTGGAATCCCGCCGCCGCCGCGCCGTTGTTCTTCCAGCCGTCAACTGCCGGGCAATAGTGTGGATGGCCAAGAGCGCGTTGCCGCGGCAAGTCCGGTTGCGTTGCAGCAATCCCATCGAGTTCGCGGCTAGGGCGTTGTCTTGCTCGCCAGTCGTGTAACCGCCGAATTCCAGAAGCGAAACGACGAATCCTTGTCGCGACGCGAAATCGAAATCCTGATTCACCTGCGTGAAGGGCGGGGCGACAAGCAGATCGCGGCAGCGCTAGGACTTAGCACAAAGACCATCCAGCACCATGTCTGGACCCTCTGCCACAAGCTGGCTGCGGCAAATCGCACCCATGCGGTGGTCATCGCCCTGAGGCTCAAGATCATTGCCTTGGCGTAAGCCTTGGAAGGCGGGTATCTCTACTGCCGCACGCAATCCACGTAATAGCCATTGCCGTTCTCCTTGACGAGGCCGTGGATGTCGGTCTCGAAGCCGGGGAACTGGGCGTTGAACTCTCGCGCAAACTAGAGGTAGCGCACAATGGTGGCATTGAAGCGCTCGCCGGGGATCAGCCGCGGGATGCCGGGCGGGTAGGGCGTGAGCAGCATGGCAGTGACGCGGCCTTCAAGCTGGTCGAGCGGCACGCGCTTGATTTTCACGGTGCGACATCATGGCGAAAGCGTCGGAGAAGTCGCCATCGACATCGAGGCCGGGGGTGATGATGGTGGCCTCGATCGGGTCAAGCAGGTTGAAGCCCTTGGCCAGTTTGCCGAAGCCGTGCCCAGGCCATGGGCGATATAGGTCTGAAAGCCGCCGCCCGCCACCAGCACGCGGCTGATCGCGGCATAGCCGACGGAAAACAGGCCGATCACCAGCGCGACGACGACAAAAGCCAACGGCAAGGCCGCGCTGCCGCCGAACACCAACGCCCCCGGCAGCACCCCTATCGCGGCGGCGAGCGGCGCCACGGCAGCGACGACGAACAGCGTTAAGCGTAGCGTGCCCAGACTGCGGTTGAGATGGTCGGTGCTCATGCTTTGACAGGTTCCGTGTTGCGGAATATTATGATTCATGATTTATTCATTTGAATGTTACGACACCGAGGCATTGTTCCGCAGCCACGACGTGCCCCGGTTTAAGAACATTGAGCGGGTAGCGCGCCGCAAACTGCTGCAACTGCATGCGGCCACCGATCTGAATAGCTTGCGCGTGCCGCCCGGCAACTGTTTGGAGGCATTGAAAGGTAAGCGTAAGGGGCAACACAGCATCCGCATCAACGATCAATGGCGGGTGTGCTTCGTGTGGCATGAGGATGGCGCACAGCGGGTGGAAATTGTCGATTACCACTAGGCGGATATTCCAAAGGAGTAGAGGAAATGGCACAAATGCTTGACGAGATTCACCCCGGCGAAATCCTCCTTGAGGACTTCATGAAGCCGATGGGGATCACGGCCCGACAACTGGCCGCCGACATCGACGTTTCGCCCAGCCGGATCAGCGAGTTGGTACACGGCGCCCGCCCCGTCACGGCGGATACCGCCTTGCGCCTCGGGCTGTTCTTCGGCATGGAACCGCGCTTCTGGCTGAACCTGCAAAGCGAGTACGACATGCGGACGACAACGCGCAATCTGATAGACAAAATCGCGCCCCGCATCCGGGTATTCCAGCCGGTTGCCGCTAGCCGCGAGTAGGCC
This sequence comes from uncultured Methyloversatilis sp., assembly GCA_964477575.1. GTDB lineage: Bacteria > Pseudomonadota > Gammaproteobacteria > Burkholderiales > Rhodocyclaceae > Sulfuricystis. The sequence goes on along the minus strand of CAYZEA010000015.1, from coordinate 9,703 downwards.
GTCACCGAAGATAGGGATAGCGCATCCTTTCCAAGCTGAGTGACGGGCCACTAGACCCTGCCCGCCACCAAGGCCATCAACAACTTCATCAAACTCTGGCGGTTGTTCACCTCGGTCTTCGCGTAGATCGCCTTCTGGTAGGTCTTGGCGGTGTTGAGCGAGATATGCAGAATCGACGCCGCCTGCGTCAAGTCCATGCCCTCGCCCAGCACTACCGCCATGCGCGCCTCGCCGGCCGTCAGGCCGAACAAATGCGTGAGCATTGCGCCGTCGAGCGCGAGCGGCCCGGCGGTGTCCGCGACGAACAGCACCGCGCGCGGCACATCGCCGCCGCCCGCCGCGCCGAAATCGCCAAAATCGTTGTGCTGCGGCAAGGTGGATAGCTGCAAGACGTAGTCCGCCAAGCCCGAGGGACGCCGCACCGCCAGCGCCTTGGAAAAATGCGGCGACGTCCAGTTGTCCCGATCGACGGCGCGCCGCAAGGCGGCATCGATCTTGGCCTGGGTCGCGCCATGGTCGACGACCAGGCGCGAGCGATCCTTGCCCGGCAAGCGGCGCAGGTGCAGGCCATCGCCCTCCGCCATCAACTTAAACGCCGCGCGGTTGGCAAAGACAATCTCGCCGCCAGCACCAACCAACATCAGCGCCGTCCCCAACGCCTCCAACGCCGCCAGATTGGCGGCCACCCGCTGGTCCGCGTCGCGCAAGCGGAACTGCATGCCCAGCGCCCGCGAGATATGCGGCAGCAACAGCTTGTAGCGGGTGCGATCCGCTTCGGTGAATGCTTTGTGTTTGCGGCCGCGATAGAGGCAACAGGCCGTGACGGGCATAGCGCTCTGGTCCACATCGAAAACCACCCCGGATAACAAGCGGGGAATGTCGTCAATCTTCAAAAACTCGTTGTAGTAGGGCGAAGCAAACAGTTCGCCTTCGGTCATCACTTCGCGATCTAATATGACGTTACCCTGAAAGCCAAGGCCTTTTTGCATGACCCGGTTGGTATAGATATCGTCCGGCTGGTGCTGGGTGCTCCAGGCCGCGTCCAGCTCCGGCGACAGATCGTGGTCGTAGGTGAAACCGCCTTGCGCGTAGGGCAGCATCAGGCTGAACAACGACGCCTTGGGTGCGCCGATCCAGTCGGCAATCTCTTTCAGGACGGCAGGCCAGAGTTCCGGTTCCAGCCCGCTCTGGTAGATGCGGTCGATCAGGACACCGAGGCGCGCAAAGTCGTCTTTCATGGCAAGGCAATGAATCCTTGTAAGTTTCCGGGTTGGGCGGCGGGCACGGCGTACATGCCGGAAGTGTAAGGGCAAAGGCCGACGAGGCAGATTTTTCCATGACGTTTTCACGGGAGCATCACCCGTTCGGGTGATGCGTAGCCCTACCAAAAACCGGACTATTCGCCATCGCCACGCTGGTTTTGTCCATTCCATTCTCACAAGGGGAAGCTCCAATGTCTTCAGTCACACAGAAAAACCTTCAAGAAGTTTTCATCCTCGGCACCGGTCGCGCCGCCACCGCAGCGGAAATCCAGGCCATGGAGACATTGAGCGCCAACGGCAGCTATGTCAAGGGTGCCACAGTGTTTGTCGATGCCAACAACAACGGCCGGCTCGACACCGGCGAATTCAGCACCACCACCGACACCAGCGGCAATTACACCCTAGCCTTTCAGGTGACGGCGTGCTTTATATCGGCGATACCGCGACTATGGGAACGGCTTCGTTCGATGTCGGCGCCAATGCGGGGATCAACACCTTCTCCAGCAGCAGTCTTAAGTTGAGCGGCGTCACAATCACTGGTACAGGCGTAATTTCATTAAGCATTGTCACCACTACCGATGCCTCTCACATCGCTTCTAGTCTTGACGTCATGGGGTGTGTGCAAGATACGAGCGTGGATATTTCAGCCAACAGCACCTTGAGCACTGTGGACTACTACACTGTAGATAATGGACTAACTCTCACACTCACCGCGTCCCAACTCACCGCCTTGGACTTCGGTGTCCTTTCAGATGGCAATCTGGTCGTTCAGGACATCGGGGCAAGCAGCGACTTGAGCAAGATTCATGTGACAGGCACCGTGACCGGCACTGTGAATGCCTCGGTCGATCTTTCCAGCGTCGACCTCACCAATCTCACCGCCCTCACCATCGGCGCCGACGGCGGCGACGCGATCAGCGTCACCGTCAGTCCGGCGCAATATGCCGCATGGCACAGCAGCGCCACCATCGGCGACAACGACGCGCTGGTGTCTAGCGACAGCACCGCGCCCACAGCGACAATCGCCAGCGCCGCCTACTACGAGAACGTCAATAGACTCGTTTTGGCTGGCGCCAATTTCAGCACGCTTCTCGAAAGTGGTGAGACTTCCGCCACAGACATCAAAGACCGCCTCGATTGGAGCAAGCTTTCCTGGGACATCACCCTCGACGCCGCCACCGCAACCGCCGCAATCTCGATTTCCAACAAACCAACCTCTGGCAGCGCAGGAGCCATGACGGTGACCGGCGGCAGCGGCGACGATAGTTTCACCTTCGGCGACGGCACGGCCAGGGTCAATTTCGCCGCGACCGCTGCGGCGAATGGCAACGACAGCATTAATGTCGCGGCAGCGAACGTCGGCGTTACCCTGGATTTCAGCGCCTTCCTGAGTACGGTGAACGCTGACACCACGGCGGTGGATTTCGTCACTGCGGGACTGGACTTGAGCACAAACAATCTCGGCATCGTTTTCAATAAAGCCAGCCTGACGGGCGGCGATATCGCCACCAGCGCTGCCGCCAACGCAGTGGCTGTGGCCGCCAACGCAGTGGCTGTGGCCGACAACGGCAAGGCCGTGGTGTTCTGTGCAAGTGCGGCCGACGCCAGTACAGCGGCGGCGGCCTGGAATATTTATTTCATCGAAGATACCGACAATTCCGGCAGTCAGATCTGGTCGGTAACTCTGGTCGGTCAGGTCGTTGCGGACGGTTCCGGCGCCACAGCCACCGAAATCGGTACGCTGACTTTCACTTGAGCTTGGTCTTCCCGCTCCCCCTGAACAACGGGGGAGCCCGTCGCCGTCCCGCCCATCGCCAAGCCGAGGGTTATTTTCGCCGTCGCGCCGGCGCCGAGTTTTGGGCGATGGATTTGACTTTTGATTTCATGTTAGCCATGAGCTAACATCTACGCATGTACCAGATCGAATACAGCAAACAGTCGATTCGCGCACTCAGGCGCATGCCGCCGAACATGGCGACGCTGGTTCGCGGCAAGATCGAGGCGCTGGCAGAAGACCCGTTTGGCGCGCAGGGCGTCAAAAAGCTGGTTGGCCGGGACGGATACCGGCTGCGGGTTGGCGACTGGCGAGTACTGTATCTTCTGGACGGCCAGCGATTGCGGGTGCTGGTTACGGAAATCGGCTCAAGAGGAGGCATTTATCAATGAACGTCCAAACCATCGACCGCGACGGCAAACCGGAATATGTGGTGCTGCCGTGGGCGGATTACCAAGCGCTGCTTGAAGCGGCAGAAAATGCCATCGACGGGGCATTGTTCGATGCATTCAAGGAAAAACTGGCTTCCGGCGAGGAGGAGACGGTTCCCGCCGCTGTGGTCGACGCGCTGCTGACCGGCACGAACCCGGTCAAGGTATGGCGCGAATATCGCGGACTGACGCAGGACGCATTGGCCGCGCAGGCCGGCATCAGCAAGGCTTACCTGTGCCAGATCGAGACGGGCAAACGCGAGGGGGCGATCAAGACCTTGCGCGCCATTGCGTCGACGCTTGGCGTCACCCTTGACGACTTGCAGTGACAGTGGCACGGCGACAATGGATGCGAAATAGGCAGGAGAAAAGTCGACGCTGGCGGGACGGCGCGGGCAGTCCAGTCTGTCAGTCAACGTGAAACGACGGGATGTAGGATGGGTAAAGCGATAGCGCGCCCATCCTACATTCGTGTTCCTATTCCGGCGATTCCACATGACTGACTACCAAGCTTTAGTCAGCTTACGCCGTTTTCCGTCAGCCGCCGGTTGCGGCTTAGTAGCCAAGTTCCTTCAAATAGGCGTCGCGCGCGGCGATGGCGGTGTCCGCGAAATCGGAGAACAAGCCGTCGACGCCAAGGCGGTAGAACTGGAGGTATTCGGCCTTGGGGTCTTTCTGGTAATCGAAGGCCAAACGCTTGGCCTCGTTGCGGAACGTCCAGGTATGGACGGTCAGCCCCAGTTTGTGGGCATCGGCCACCAGGGTGGTGGGGGTGCTGGAACTGGCGTCGGCATAATTGACGGCGCCGTCCTTGTTGACGTCGACCATCTTGCCGTCGCTGCCATAAGTGCCCTTGACCGGCACGATGTACGGCTTCCACGGTCCCACGCCGTCGGCATACTTGGCGATCTCGGCCAGGCCCGCAGGCGTGACCATGGCGCCGAACAGTTCCTTTTTGCCGGCGCGCGTCCAGTCGTAGGGACGGTCGAATGGCGCGGCAAACGTCACGGCGCCGGTCTTGAAGTCATAGTCGTCGCCATCGACCAATTGCACCAGCCGCACCTGGGTCTTGGGGCGCAAGTATTTCAAGTTGGCCGTCTCGAAGGATTGGATGATGACCGGCGCATCCTTTTTCGTGTAGCCATATTCGGACAAAATGGCCAACAACCGGTCTTCCAGCTTCAGGCCGGCATCCTCGTGATACGTCGGATGCTTGGTTTCGGGGTACACGCCGACGGTGCGGCCAACCTTGGCGCCTTCGGTCTTGGCCAAATCCAGTACTTCACGGAAGGTCGGGATCTGATACTTGCCGTTGTGCGACTGGTCGCGATCAGCCAGCGGCTGCTTGGCGCGCAGCGTCTTGATCTCGGCGAGCGTGAAGTCGGTGACAAACCAGCCGGTCTCGGCCACGCCGTCAACCATCCGCGTGGTCTTGCGAGCCGCGAATTCGGGATGATTTGCAACGTCGGTGGTATCGGTGATGTTAGGCTCGTGGCGCGCGATCAGCTCGCCGTCCTTGGTCGCCACCAGATCCGGCTCGATGAAATCGGCGCCCATCTGGATGACCATCCTATAGCCTTCCAAGGTATGGTCAGGCAGATAACCGGCCGCGCCGCGGTGGCCTATCACCAGGGGAGCCTGGTTGTTCAGCGTGGCAAACGGCGCAGGACCGTCGCCGTCGCCGTCGCCAACGCAAGCGCTCAAGACCAGCACACAGGAGGTGGCAACGGCAAGACCGAGATAGGGAAATCGCATGATGTAACTCCGAGTGAAAAAAGCCGGAGTATTCCCGCCGTCTATGACAGGTTGATGACAGCAATTCTAAATTCAAAATCTAAGGCGATTGACTCAGGCCGCCAGAGTCGAAGATACTTCCGCCCGTCGCGTTGGATTTCCTATCCTTTCCTTAGACTGATTAGCGGGACGACCTGATGGTCATCCATCATCCATCGTGTGTGAACAAACCAGGCAGGATTACAGGCAAACCAGCACCAGCGCATGGTATGCCGAATTTCAAATAGAGAGGTTGTAATGAGGTTGACGATCAAGGGCAAGTTGATTTTGAACATGATGGTCGCCTTTGTCACCGTGGTGTCGCTGATTGCGATTTCCAGCTTTGGCATGGGATCGCTGGCCGATATGCAGGACGAGGGCAATGGCCGTGCTGAAGACAGCATTGCGGCGACCGATGGCGCTTATATCGGTGCAGCCTTGTACCAGATCGTTGCGGATTCGATCATTAATCGTGACCTGGCTGCAAGTCAGAAGGACTGGGCCGAGGCGAAGAAGACGGCCCTGAATAAGATGCAGCACTTGACCGAGATCGTCGATACCGATGAAGAAAGGGTATGGGTGAACGATGCCAGCAAGGCACTCAACAGTTTTATTGATATTTACGAGAAGAAAACTGTGCCGCTGCTGACCTCGAATGACGAACGAAGCATGGCAATGATTCGTGAGGCGGATGGCGAGATCGATGATCAAGTCGGGAAATTGAGCGAGAATCTGTCCAGGATTTCGGAGTCACTCAAGGCCGAGGCCAAACTGGCGGACGAAGAGTTCGACGCAGCGGGAAAAACGGCGATCCGCAATGGCATGATTGCTGGCGTGGTGCTACTCATAGCGCTTGTGGGCCTGTCGTTCTGGATCATGGTCAGCATTACCCGGCCCTTGAGTCAGGCGGTTGGCGTGGCCAACCAGCTTGCTGCCGGTAACCTGACGGTAAAGATCGAAGCGAACAGCAGCGATGAGACCGGTAAACTGTTGGAAGCCATGCAGACCATGCTGAGCAAGCTCAGTCAGATCATCGGCGAGGTCAACACCAACGCCGACGCCCTGTCCAACGCCGCACGGCAGGTTTCCGCCACCGCGCAGTCCTTGTCGCAATCCTCCAGCGAACAGGCCGCCTCGGTCGAAGAGACCACCGCCAACATGGAGCAGATGACCGCCTCGATCAACCAGAACACCGAGAACGCCAAGGTCACCGACAACATGGCGACCAAGTCCTCCGCCGAAGCCGTCGAAGGCGGCGTGGCCGTCAAGCAGACCGTCGAGGCCATGCAGCAGATCGCCGGCAAGATCGGCATCATCGACGACATCGCCTACCAGACCAACCTGCTGGCCCTGAACGCCGCCATCGAAGCCGCCCGTGCCGGCGAACACGGCAAGGGCTTTGCCGTCGTCGCGGCGGAAGTGAGGAAGCTCGCCGAGCGCAGCCAGGTCGCCGCGCAGGAGATCGGGCAGCTCGCCGGTTCCAGCGTCAAGATGGCCGAACAAGCCGGCAAGCTCCTGGACGAAATGGTCCCCAGCATCAAGAAGACCTCGGATCTCGTGCAGGAGATCGCCGCCACCAGCCAGGAACAGACGGCGGGCGTGGGCCAGATCAATGGCGCCATGGGCCAGCTCAACAAGGCGACGCAGCAGAACGCCTCAGCCTCCGAGGAGCTGGCGGCCACTGCCGAGGAGATGGGGGCCACCGCCGAACAGTTGCAGGAACTGATGACCTTCTTCCGGCTGGAACAGGGAAGCCAGAAGCGCGGTCCCGCGAAAGCCACTGCAAAAGTTATGCGAAGCGGTATCCACGCGGACGGCGCTGGCAGGATGGCACCGCGCCTGCCGGCCATGGCCAACGCCCCGGCCGGCGAGCAGGATTTCGAGCGCTTCTGAGTCCGGAGGCCATCATGAGGGTAATCCCCCCCCCACAGGTATTGCGATAGCCGTTCGTATCGCACCGTGCGGTTGAATCTCTCCACATAGGCATTTTGCTGAGGATTGCCTGGCTGGATGTATTGCAGCCGGATTCTCCTTCTACCCGCCCAAGCCTGGATCAGTCCACTGATGTTCTCCTGGCCATTATCAGAGCGAATGACCGCCGGTTGCCCGCGCCATTCGATGATTTGATCCAATGCCCGGATGATGCGTTCCGACGGCAGCGAGAAATCCACTTCGATGCCAAGTGGTTCTGGAAGACGGGATCAAGTCTTGAGGTCAGCATCATCGGCACCGGAGACAAGATCACGATCAGCAGTTGGTATACCGGTAGCACCTATCATGTCAGACCGCCGATGGCAAACAACGTCTCCCTAGACAATCCAGTCTAGCGGTTGGCAAATCATTAGTCGGCGCCGGCGGGACGGCGCGAATCCTTCGTCCTTGCTTACGCTACAGACAGCGACACCATGAAGGGGAATTCCGCGTCGGCGGACTGGACGATGCGACACTCGTTGCCGATGGCGCGGGCAATCCAGTCGGTTAGTGCCTTTAAGTCTACGGCTTCGCAGCGCAGGTCGGCGATGACGCAACCCCGATCCTCATACACCGGGAAGTCAGTGCACCCCGGCGGCTTGAGGGCCTGATCGTAGACGCGGCACGCATGGCGTGCCTGATCGTAGGCGGGACAGACTTTGCGATGGGCATAGTAAATACCATCCCTCTCGCGAATCTCCACCGGGCCTTTGCCAGCGGCAAGCCGCCTGTCGAAAGCCGTACGCGACTCGTCGAGCTGCCAGAGGGCCTTGAGCCGTTGCCAGTCCAGTTCGAGGACGAGCGGATCGAGTTGGCAGCAAGGCTTTGTACATCGACTGCAATGCGGACTGACAGCCGCTGCCTGATAGGCAATGGCCGCTGCAGCAAGTTGCTTGGCCAGGCGACGGCGCGCGTTGCGGGAACTCATCGAAGGGCAGACAAGGAAACGCTGCTAGGCGCGAACGCAGTCTACGTAGTAGCCGTTGCCCTCGGACTTCACGAGGCCGTGGATGTCGGTCTCGAAGCCGGGGAATTGGGCGTTGAAATCGCGCGCAAACTTGAGGTAACGGACGATAGTGGCGTTGAAGCGTTCGCCCGGAATCAGCAGCGGAATGCCGGGCGGATAGGGTGTCAGCAGCACGGCGGTCACGCGGCCTTCCAGCACGTCGATGGGCACGCGCTCGATCTCGCGGTGCGCCATCTTGGCGAAGGCGTCGGCCGGGCGCATCGCCGGTTCCATGTTGGAAAGGTACATCTCGGTGGTGAGGCGCGCCACATCGTTGGCCTTGTACACCTCGTGGATCTGCGTACAGAGCTCGCGCAGACCGATGCGCTCGTAGCGCGGGTGCTTGGCGACGAACTCGGGCAGCACTTTCCAGAGCGGGTGGTTCTTGTCGTAGTCGTCCTTGAACTGCTGCAGCGCGGTGACCAGCGTGTTCCAGCGGCCCTTGGTGATGCCGATGGTGAACATGATGAAGAAGCTGTAGAGGCCGCACTTCTCGACAATGACGCCATGTTCGGCAAGGTACTTGGTGACGATGGCGGCGGGGATGCCGAACTCGTCCGAGAAGTCGCCATCGACGTCGAGGCCCGGGGTGATGATGGTGGCCTTGATCGGGTCGAGCAGGTTGAAGCCCTTGGCCAGCTTGCCGAAGCCGTGCCACTTTTCGCCGGCATTGAGCATCCAGGCCTCGCGCTCCTCGATGCCTTCTTCGGAAAGGTCTTTCGGCCCCCAGACCTGGAACCACCAGTTGGCGCCCCATTCCTTGTCCACCTTGCGCATGGCGCGGCGGAAGTCGAGCGCTTCCATGATCGACTCTTCGACCAGCGCGGGGCCGCCCGGCTCCTCCATCATTGCCGCAGCGACATCGCACGAGGCGATGATGGCGTACTGCGGCGAGGTGGAGGTATGCATCAGGTAGGCTTCGTTGAACACGTCGCGGTCGAGATGGTTGTTCTCGGCGTCCTGCACGAGGATCTGCGAGGCCTGCGAAAGGCCGGCCAACAGTTTGTGGGTCGACTGCGTGGCGAACACCATCGATTCCTTGCAGCGCGGCCGGTCGGCGCCGATGGCGTGGTAGTCGCCGTAGAAATCGTGAAAGGCGGCATGCGGCAGCCAGGCCTCGTCGAAGTGCAGCGTGTCGATCTTGCCGTCGAGTTCCGCCTTGATGTCCTCGACGTTGTAGAGGATGCCATCGTAGGTGCTCTGCGTGATGGTCAGCACGCGCGGCTTGCCCTCGACCTTAGAGGCGAAGGGATGGGCGGCGATCTTCTTCTGGATGTTCTTCCAGCGGAATTCCTCTTTCGGGATCGGGCCGATGATGCCGTAGTTGTTGCGCGTCGGCATCAGGAATACCGGAATGGCGCCGGTCATCATGATGGCGTGCAGAATCGACTTGTGGCAGTTGCGATCGACAATGACGATATCGTTGGGCGCCACCGTCGAATGCCAGACGATCTTGTTCGAGGTCGAGGTGCCGTTGGTGACGAAG
>CAYZEA010000014.1:0-97332 GCA_964477575.1 uncultured Methyloversatilis sp. | reverse complement strand
CATCTCGCCCACCCAACCCGTTAATCAGAGTTGCACTTCGAATTTGAACTCGCGTTCCATATTTAGAGGAGACCCCAATTGAAAACGTTCATCAGCCGTAATAGAAATTGGCTAGATATCAACAGTCTGGCTCTCCATCTATGCTCCGCATGTCTCGCCATTTTCTGCGCTAACACATACGGAGCAGAGCCAGCCACCGTCAAAAGATACGAGGTCACCACCACCACCTTCAGCGCGCCCGCCGAATACTGCGTTCTCGGAGTCGAATTGAACCCGGACGTCGGCAAATGGATGTTGCGGTTCAACCTGGAAATTCCGGAACGCTACCAGTTCAAGAATGGCGACATATTCGTCGTCTTCTCGCCCCCGGACTCGCCAGGCAAGCTGTGGTTCAGCGGCGGCGAATTGCCGGATATGCCCAACTACACCCCCGCCACTTGGTACGAATACGCGCAGCAAGGCCCGGTGGCCTATTTCAGCGGCACGCTGAACCCGATCATTCCCGTCAACGTGATGTCCAGGCCGACGGATCTTTCCAGCCTGTCCGGCGGAAGGGTGCGCATCGGCTATGGCATCAGGGAAACCGACAGTTCGACGCTCGCCGACTCATACGATCAAATGACCACCAATGTGGCCAGCCAAACTCTTCTTCTTCCGGTAGAGAATCTCAAAATGATCGGCGATTACGACCAGTACTGCTTTATCGTAACTGGAGTCAAAAAGACAACAAATTGCCGGGCTGAAACCGGATGCTTAATTAATCTAGAGAATCAATAAACGCACTCCCGTCCCGCCAGCGCCGACTTTTTCCGGCCGCGGCGCTTGACCGGCTGACGCCGGCTGGACTTCACAAAGCCGTTTCCAGCGCGCGTCAGGCCTCGGCGAGCAGCGTCCGCCAGAGCGTCTTGCCCTTGCTTTCCTTGTCGATCTCGGCCAGCACGCGCTCATGCTCGACCAGATCCTCCGCGCTGGCGGCCAGCACGCGAATCGGCGGTCGCTCGCCTCTGGCCCATCCGGGATCGAACAAAGCCATATCGAGATCCATCATCAGGCTGTCCTGACCGCGCGTCATGGCCAGATAGACGTCGGAGAGCAGTTCGGCATCCAGCAGCGCACCGTGCAACTGCCGCCCGGAGTTGTCGACGCCGAATTCGATGCACAGCGCATCAAGGCCATTACGCTTGCCGGGCCGCATGTCGCGCGCCATGCGCAACGTGTCGATAATGTTTCCGCATACGCTCTTGAGCGGTTCGCGGCCGAGCAAGCCCAACTCGTTGTCGAGGAAGCCGACGTCGAAGGGCGCGTTGTGGATGATCAGCTCGGCGCCCTCGATGAAGGCGAGGAATTCGTCGGCGATGTCGGCAAACATCGGCTTGTCGGCGAGGAACTCGTCGGTCAGGCCATGCACCGCCTGCGCACCGGCCGCAATGGCTTTCTCGGGATTCAGGTACTGATGGAAGTGCCGCCCGGTCAGCTTGCGGCTGACCAGTTCGACGCAGCCGATCTCGATCACGCGCTCGCCCTGGCGCCACTCCAGACCGGTCGTCTCAGTATCCAATACCACCTGGCGCACGGTACTCATGTCCTACCTCCCTTGTTCTCGATGGCCGCCCTGGCCAGCGCATCCACTCGCTCGTTCTCGACATGGCCAGCGTGGCCGCGCACCCACAGCCATTCAACCTCATGCCCCATGCGCGCCGCATCAAGGGTCTGCCACAGGTCGGCGTTTTTCACCGGCTTGCGGTCGGCGGTTTGCCAACCGCGCCGCTTCCAGTTGTGAATCCACTCGCTGATGCCTTTTTGCACATATTGCGAATCGGTATGCACGCGGGCGCTGACCGGCCGCTTCAAGGCGCGCAGCGCCTCGATCACCGCCATCAGTTCCATGCGGTTGTTGGTCGTCGCCGGTTCGTAGCCCGACAGCTCTTTTTCCTGCCCGTTGATGCGCAACAAGGCGCCCCATCCGCCCGGCCCCGGATTGCCGCTGCAGGCGCCATCGGTAAAGATATCCACTACCTCACTCATGCTCCACGTCCCTCATTTCCATCTCTTTCCGCGCCAGCGGCTTTTGCGGCATCAAGGCCAGCGCCTTCGCTTGCGCCATGCGCTCTTTCCATTTTGGCATCACCAGTCGCATGCCATGTTGCCGCTTGATCGCCTGCAAGACATACACCGCCCCGGTCGGCCGCCACCAGCGTCCGCCAGCCCCTTCCATGAAAGCCCAGCGGGCCAGCCATTTTTCCTGGGTCACCGGCGGGGCAAAGCAACCGAACTCGGCCCCACGCGTTTCGAAGCCGAGCAAGGAAAACCAATCGCGCAGACGCGGCACACTGAGGTAATGCCCCTGCCAGGGTGGCTGTCCGCCACGGCGTGCCAGCGCGCGGCGCATGCCCCACAGGCTGAAGGGATTGAAGCCCACCACCACGACACTGCCTTCGGGCACCAATACGCGCTCGACTTCGCGCAGGATCTGGTGCGGATGGGAATCGAACTCCAGCACGTGCGGCAGCACCACCAGATCGAGGCTATTGGTGGCAAATGGCAACTGGTGGGCATCGCTTCTGAGCATCGCTGATTGCTGGGCGCAACAGCTAATACGGAAGGGCATGCGGTTCGCCCGCAGGGTCTCCATCTCGGAAAAACCGATCTGCAGGGCATTGAAGCCGAAGATATCGGCCACGGTGGCATCGAGGCATTGCTGCTCCCAGGCACGCACATAGCGCCCTTGCGGCGTTTTTAGCCATGCGGAAAAATTCTCCAGCGCCATTAGAATCGCTCCCCATGCAGATCGAACCCATCCTGGCTTTCGAAGACAACTACATCTGGGCCTTGCGCCAAGGCGACCAAGGCGGCCACGTCGCCGTTGTCGATCCCGGCGAAGCGGCGCCGGTCGAGCGCTTTCTCGAACAGACGGGCGACCAACTGTGCGCGATTCTTGTCACCCACCATCACGGCGACCACATCGGCGGCATTGCCGAACTCGTCGCGCGCTATCCCGTCCCGGTCTATGGCCCGGCCCGCGAGGCGCAGGCGGTCGTGACCCATCCGCTCGCCGATGGCGATCAGGTCACGCTGCTGGGCGTCGATTTTGCGGTGTTGGAAGTACCGGGGCATACGCTGGGTCATGTCGTCTATTATGCCCGTGACGGGCTGCTTTTCTGTGGCGATACGCTGTTCGGCGCCGGCTGTGGTCGTGTCTTCGAAGGCACGCTGGCGCAGATGCACACCGCGCTCGTCCGCATTGCCGCCCTGCCTGCCGACACACGCGTCTATTGCGCCCATGAATACACCGAGTCCTGCCTGCGTTTCGCCAAGACGGTCGAGCCGGATAACGCGGCCATTGCCGCGCGCATCGACGCCGTCCAGCGCCAACGCGCGGCCGGCCAACCCTCCGTACCGTCCACGCTGGCCGACGAGCTGGCAACCAACCCCTTCCTGCGCTGGCAGGCGCCGGGGGTCATCGCCGCCGCCACTACACACCTCGGCCGCCCGCCCGCCAACGCTACCGAGACTTTCAGCGCCATCCGCATCTGGCGCGACCAGCTTTAACCCCACCCAACCATTTCAACGAGGAGCTCGCATGAAAAAATTTCTGTTCACCGGCCTGCTGGCCACCGCATTCGCTGCGGCCCACGCGGCAGACAGCGTCAAAGTCGGCTTTGTTTCCACCCTCTCCGGCCCGGCCGCCGGCCTGGGCGTCGACATCCGCGACGGCTTCCAACTGGGCATCAAGCATCTGGGCGGCAAGCTCGGCGGCAAGCCGGCCGAGGTGATCGTCGCCGATGACCAGCAGAAGCCCGAGGTCGGCAAGCAGATCGCCGAGCGCTTCCTCAAGAAGGACAAGGTCGACTTCATGACCGGCATCGTCTTCTCCAACATCCTGCTGACCGTCGCCAAGCCGGTGTTCGACAGCCAGACCTTCTACCTCTCGGCCAACGCCGGCCCCTCGCAACTGGCAGGCAAGGATTGCAATCCCTACTTTTTCAACGTTGCCTGGCAGAACGACAACGTCGCCGAGGCGATGGGCAAATGGGCCACCGACCAGGGCTACAAGAATGTCATCGGCGTGGCGCCCAACTATCCGGCCGGCAAGGATGCGCTCAACGGCTTCAAGCGCTTCTTCAAGGGCAGCATGAGCGAGGAAATGTATACCAAGCTCGGCCAGCTCGACTATGCCGCCGAACTCGCGCAACTGCGCGCCGCCAAGCCGGATGCGGTGTTCTTCTTCCTGCCAGGTGGCATGGGCATCAACTTCGTCAAGCAGTTCGTTGCGACCGGACTCTCCAAGGATATGCGCCTGATCACCTCAGGCTTCTCCGCCGACGAGGACACCATCCCGGCCGTCGGCGAGCCGATGCTTGGCACCTTCAACTCCTCGCACTGGGCGCATGATCTCGACAACGCCGCCAACAAGAAATTCGTCGCCGACTTCACCCAGGAGTACAAGCGCACGCCTTCGCTCTACGCCTCGCAGGGCTACGACGCCGCGCTGCTGATGGATGCCGCAGTACGTGACAGCAAGGGCAAGCTCGACGACAAGGCGGCGGTGCGCAAGGCGCTTGAAGCGGCCAAGTTCAACTCGGTGCGCGGCAAGTTCAAGTTCAACACGAACCATTACCCCGTTCAGGATTACTACCTGCGCCTTGTGCATAAAAACCCCAAAGGCCAGATCACCAACAAGCTGATGGGCACCATCTTCACCGACCATGCCGACGCCTATGTCGGCGAGTGCAAGATGGCGAAGTAGTCCGCGATCTGAAAAGTCGACGCTGGCAGGACGGCAACGTGTCGCTCGAAACCTGGGAACTGCTTTCCTATGTGGTCACGGTCGTCGGCCTGCCCTTCGCCATCGTTGTCTTCCTCTGGCAGGAGCGCAAGGAGCGCGAAAACGAGGAAGAGGCCACCTGGCAGCAATTGTCGGATGCCTACATCGACTTCCTCGAAGTCGTGCTGGCCCACCCGGATCTGAAACTGCGCAGCCAGACCTCGACGCCCGATCTCAGCGACGAGCAGCGCGAGCGCATGTGGGTGATTTTCGACATGCTGATCTCGCTGTTCGAGCGCGCCTACCTGCTCGCCTACGAAGAGGACATGGGCGAAAAGCAGCGCCGCCGCTGGCATTCGTGGGAGGACTACATGCGCGAGTGGTGCCGGCGCGAGGATTTTCGCGCCCGTCTGCCGGAGTTGCTCGGCGGCGAAGACGCCAACTTCACCGCCTATATCCTCAGGCTGGCCGAGGAAGAAAACACAACAGCCGCTTAACAGGCATCCGCTATGGCAACTTATGCAGCCATTTCTCCAGAACTTGCGTCAGGTCATGGATGTTGAGTGGCTTGGCGAGAAAGCCATCCATGCCGGCGGTAAAGCAGCGCTGTTGATCCGCTGCGAAGGCACTGGCCGTCAGGGCAATGATCGGGATGCGTTCCTGCCATGTATCGGACTCCCACTGGCGGATCGCTTCGGTTGCCTTGATGCCATCCAGCACCGGCATCTGCATGTCCATCAGTACCAGGTCGGGGCGCATTCCGCCGCGGATAGCGTCAACGGCGAACTGACCATTTTCAACACTCTGATACAGGACACCCAGCTTGCCGAGCGCGGCCTCGATCACCATGCGATTGGTTAGATTGTCTTCGACGACCAGTACCCTTCCGTGGATCGCGGCAACGGTATCTGGACCCTCCGTTTCGTCGGCAATGCGCGCGACTTGGCGCGTTTCCTCACCGGCTTGCAATACCTCGGCACGCACCCTGAACCAGAAGCGCGAACCCTTACCGACCGCACTCTCGACACCGACCGTTCCGCCCATCAACTTGGCCAAGCTGCTAATGATGGAAAGCCCCAGCCCGGAGCCGCCATACTCGCGCGTCATCGATGAGTCAATCTGCGAAAATGGCTTGAACAGCAGGTCCAGCTTGTCTGCCGGAATACCAATGCCACTATCGCTTACCGCGAATTCGAGCAGGGCACAATTGTCCTCACGTTCGATCTCGGTGACTTCTAGGCGGACAAAACCTTGCGCGGTAAATTTGATGGCGTTGCTGACCAGGTTGGTCACCATCTGCCGTAAGCGGACTGCATCGCCCAGATAACGCTGGCTGTCCGGCCCCAGCCAGGATGCCTTGATCACTAGGCCCTTGGTATAGGCATGTTCGGCAAACAGGGCGATAGTTTCGTCGACAATCTGGCGCGGACTAAACGCGGCCAGGGACAACTCCAGCTTGCCGGCCTCGACCTTGGAGAGGTCGAGAATGTCGTTGAGCAGGCGCAACAACGTCTGGCCGGAGTTATGGACGGTACGCGCATACTCAATGCGCTCCTGCTCGTCCAAACCGGGCAACAGGAGCAATTGCGCCATGCCCAGGATGCCGTTCATCGGCGTGCGAATCTCGTGCGACATGGTCGCCAAGAACGCACTCTTGGCGAGATTGGCGGCATCCGCCTCGGCTTTCGCCTGCTTGAGTGCATTTTCGTAAGCCCGGCGTTCGCTGATGTCACGCGTCACTGCCAGATGAACAACGACGCCGTTATCGACCATTGGCACCGCATGGGTTTCAAGCAGGCGTCGCCCGCCCTTGAGTCCCTGCACCTCGAACTCGCACAGCATTGGCTCACCAGCAATGACACGCTGGTGCATGTCATCAAAAATCTTGCGGTACTCCGGAGCAATGACATCCAGCACCGACAGCCCGAACACCTGCTCCATCGAATCCGCCTCGATCATGGCAAGACCAGCCGGGTTCATCTCCAACAGTTTGCCCTCGGCATCGATGATCTTGATGCACTCCGGTTCGTTGGCAATGATGGTGCGCAGGCGGTTCTCGCTTTCGCGCAAACGCAACTCGCTCTTTTCGGACTGTTTGAGCAGACGTAACAGGACGGCACCCAAAACTCCGGAAAGCAGCAAAAATCCCAGTACCAAGGCAGCAGTTTTGTTGAGTTCCGCCTGCCAATCGGCCAGATAGTCCTCGCTGGCCATGCCGGCAAGCGTGAGCATGGGTGCATTTTCGAGGCGCTGATATGAGTTGATACGCTCGAGACCGTCCGGAGAGTTGCCCAGATAATAGGTCGCAGAACGCACACCGGACTCAACCAGTTCGCGCAACTCCTTCGACACACCGGCGTGCCCGACTTGCCCGAGCAGATTGTCCGCCGGCAAGGGCGGAAAACGGGCAATCAGCCCAAGATCGGCATAGCGCAACACCAGAATACCCTTTGGCCCAAGGTCGAACCGGGACAGCAGGTTTGAAAAATGCTCGACGGCGATAGGCGCCGAAACGACCCCCGCAAAACGGCCATCGGGGTAGTTGTAACGGCGCGCAAAACCAATGATGTACTTCTGGGCTACGCGTCCCATGCGCGGTTGGGAGATTTGCAAGGAGCCGTCCGCGTGTGCCTGGAGGTACATAAAATAGTCGCGATCGGCCCAGGAAACGCGCGCCTGCCGGTTGACCCCCTTGCCGAGGATCACGAATCCGTCGGCATCGGCTACACGAAATGCCTCGACCTCTGGCAGACGTTGCAGATGCCTTGCCAGAAACTCGTTGGTCGCCTGCTCGTCGATGCCTTTGCCGGCCAATTGACGTTCGAGTTCATCCACCACCGTGCGCATCGCCAGATCGACTTTCTCGACGCTGTTGGAAACGCTCTGGTTCAGTGCGCTCGCGACGTTTTGCGTCGCGGCCTGAGCACGCAGGGTGTATTGCTGTCGGGCCTGATAAAGCGCGTAGCCGGAAAGGACGAATACCACCAAGTTGGCGAAGGCCAAACCGGTAAACAGCATGTTGCGCAGGCGCCGCGACGAATTCATAGAAAGGCTTGAGAGAGATACAGCAGTTATCTTCCTACCGTTTCCACATCATACCCCGAGCCTTTCAGGCCGGGGATTTATGCCCGACCGACAGCCCGCAAAGCGGCAATGCGCTCTTCCAACGGGGGGTGCGTCATGAACAGACGCTTGAGGCCGCCACCGCCACCGCCGGCGATGCCGAATGCCGCCATCTTCTCCGGCAAGGGCTGCGGATGCAGGCTGTTGAGGCGCTCCAGCGCGGCAATCATGTTCTGGCGTCCGGCCAGCGAAGCACCGCCCTGGTCGGCACGAAATTCGCGCTGACGCGAGAAGTACATGACGATGATCGAGGCCAGAACACCCAGCACCAATTCGGCGACGATCATGGTCACGAAGAAGGCCGGCCCCTGACCGCGCTCGGTCTTGAACACCACGCGATCCACCAGATGGCCGATGACGCGCGACAGGAACATCACGAAGGTGTTCACCACGCCCTGGATCAGCGCCAGCGTCACCATGTCGCCATTGACCGCATGCGCGACCTCATGACCGATCACGGCCTCGGCCTCCTGGCGCGTCATCTGCTGCAGGAGGCCGGTCGACACGGCAATCAGCGAACTGTTCTTGCTCATGCCGGTGGCGAAGGCATTGACGTCGGGCGCGTCATAGATACCGACCTCCGGCATCTTGATGCCGGCCTGCTGCGAATACTTGCGCACCGTCTCGATCAGCCAGAACTCGGTCGAGTTCGACGGCGCCTCGATGACCTGCACCCCCATCGAGGTCTTGGCCGACCACTTGGAGATGGCCAGCGAAATCAGCGAACCGCCAAAGCCCATCACGGCTGCGAAGATCAGCAGGGCGGACAGGTTGAGGCCATTGGCGTTGAGGTAAGGCTCGACGCCAAGCAGGCGCATGGTGACGGAGAGCACCAGCACGATCGCCATGTTGGTGGCTAAAAACAGGAAAATGCGTTTCATGGTCGTGATACCCCACAAATAAAAGATGACGGCCCGAATGGTAGAGCCTACTCATGCATCTGACAAATCGAATATATTTAAAATATCATTCGAATAAGTCGAGCATTATCTGGAACAGAACATATGGCGATCTCACTGAATTTCAAGCATCTGCGCTATTTCTGGATGGTGGCCAAGTCCGGCAGCATTGCACGCGCCAGCGAGCAACTGCATCTGACGCCGCAATCGATCAGTGGCCAGCTGAGCGAGCTGGAAGAAGCGCTGGGCGTCAAACTGTTCCGCCGCGCCGGACGCGGCCTGGAGCTGACCGACACCGGCCAGCGACTGCTTGGCTACGCAGAGCAGATATTCACGCTCGGCGACGAGTTGCTCGACTCCCTGCGCGAAAACGCCTTGCCCCAAAGCGTGCCCTTCCGAGTCGGCATCGCCGACTCGGTGCCCAAAATGGTGGCCTACCGGCTGGTCGAGCCCTCGCTGGTCAGCGCCGAGCCGATCAAGCTGATCTGCCGCGAAGGGCGGCTCGCCACGCTGCTCGCCGATCTGGCCGTACATCGCCTCGACATGGTCATCGCCGACCGGCCGATGCCGGACAACCTGAATGTGCGCGGCTATGACCACTTCCTCGGCGAAAGCGGCGTCAGCATCTTTGCCAAGGCGACCCTCATCGCCAAGGCCAGCGGTAAGTTTCCTCAATGCCTCGACGCTGCGCCCTTCCTGATGCCCGGCGCCGAAGTCGTCCTGCACGCGCGCCTGCAACGCTGGTTTGAAGCCGAACGCCTGCGTCCGCGCAGCGTCGGCGAATTCGACGACAGTGCCCTGCTGATGGCCTTCGGCCAAGCCGGTGCGGGCTTCTTCGCCGCCCCGACCGCCATCGAGGACACGATTGCCCGCCAGTACGAAGTGGAAGTCGTGGGCCGCATCGACACCGTGCGCGAGCAGATCTACGCCATCACCAACGAACGCAAGCTGACCCACCCGACCATTGCGGCGATCTGTCAGGTTGCTCAGCATGACATCTTCGGCAGCAAAAACACCACGCGCAGGAAGGACGACAAATAACTCAGCTTTTATCGATGATTGACTGCCGATAATTCTGTTTTTCTTTTTTAGGAAGCACCTCTATCCTGTTTGACGTAGAGATTTACTTTTGAGGAGACCCGAATGAAAACACTCGCCCTTTTTGCTCTTGCCCTGACCATTGGCTTGGCCGTACCGGTCGGCAATGCCGAAGCCGCCAAACGCCTTGGCGGCGGTAGTTCCCTTGGCATGCAGCGTCAGATGACACCGCCGGCTAAAGCCCCCGCCGCCGCGCCGGCACCGTCTGCCCCGACCAATGCGGCCGCTGCCAAGCCAGGTGCCGCTGCAGCCGCCCCCGCCGCCGCAGGCCGCTCCTGGATGGGCCCGATCGCCGGCCTTGCCGCCGGCCTTGGCCTCGCCGCCCTGGCCTCGCACTTCGGCTTTGGCGAGGAACTCGCCAACTTCATGATGATGGCCCTGCTCGCCTTCGTCGTTATCGCGGCTGTTGGCTTCTTCATGCGCAAGCGTGCCATGGCACAACAACCCGCCATGGCCGGTGTCGGCGCCAGAATGAATGGCATGCAGTATTCCGCCGAGCGCATGGAACCGGCTGGACGCACTTATGACGCCCCGCAAAATGTCGGCGCTGGTGGAACGGCACCTGCAGCCAACATTCCTGCCAACTTCGATGTTCCCGGCTTCGTGCGCAATGCCAAGGTGCATTACATCCGCCTGCAGGCCGCCAACGACGCCGGCAATCTCGATGACATCCGCGAATTCACCACGCCGGAAATGTTTGCCGAAATCAAGATGGCCATCGGCGAGCGCGCTGGCGCCACGCAGGAAACCGATGTCGTGGCCATTGAAGCCGAGGTGATCGAAGTCGTCGAAGAAGGCAACCGTTACATCGTCAGCGTGCGCTTCACCGGCCAGGTCCGCGAAGATGCCGGCCCGGCAACCGCCGTGGATGAAATCTGGCATCTGGTCAAGCCGATCCAGGGCCAGGGCGGCTGGCTGCTCGCCGGCATCCAGCAGTTGCAGTAACTAGTTCCCGAGCAGTTCCCGCGCATGCTGGCGGGTGGTGTCGGTAATCTTGACGCCGCCCAGCATGCGCGCAATTTCCTCCACGCGACCGGCAGCATCCAGCGGCGTGACGCGGCTGAATGTGGCCTGACCGGTTGAATCTTCGCGATTTTCCTTGCTGATCGACCACTGCCAGTTGGCGCAGGCCGCCACTTGCGGCAGATGGGTCACACACAGCACCTGACGATCGGCCCCGAGCTGCTTGAGCATCCGGCCGACGATCTCGGCAACCCGCCCGCCGATGCCGACATCCACCTCGTCGAAGATCAGCGTGCCGGCCGCATGCGACTGGCTGGCAATGACCTGGAGCGCCAGACCGATCCGCGACAACTCGCCGCCCGAGGCGACCTTGACCAGTGGCCGCAGCGGCTGGCCGGCATTCGCGGTGACCAGGAATTCGATGGCTTCCAGGCCTGACGAGGTGCCCTCTTCCAGCGCTGTCAACGCAATTTCGAAGCGCCCCCCCACCATGGCCAGTTCCTGCATCGCCGCGGTGACTGCCTCGCTCAGCGCCTTGGCGGCTATCTGGCGTTGCGTACTCAACTGACGCGCAGACTCAAGGTAGCGTTTCTCGGCGGCCTGCTCGCGATCCGCCAACGCCGACGGATCGGCAGCCAGGCTCATTTCGTCAAAGCGGGCTTGCACACGCGCCTGCAGTTCCGGCAGCGCATCCGGTGTCACACGATGCTTGCGTGCCATTTGGGTCACCGCTTCGATGCGCGCATCCAGTTCCCCCAGTCGCGCCGGATCAAGGTCAAGCCGATCCCGATAACGCCGTAGGGCCAGTGCCGACTCTTCCAACTGGATCAAGGCGCTCTCGAACAACTGCGCGGCATCGCCAAGCGCCGGATCAACCGCCGTCAACTCGGTAAGCCGGCCGCTGGCATGCTGCAGGCTACCCAGCGCGGGCATCTCGCCTTCATCCAATACCGCCAGCGCCGCCGCGCTCGCTTCGAGCAAACTGGCCGCATGGGCGAGGCGCCGCTGCTCCTGCTCGGTTTCCTGCCAGGCCTGCGGATCGAAGCCGAGGGCAGCCAGTTCCTTGACCTGCCATTCGAGCAGTTCTCTTTCCTTCGCGCTGGCCTCGCTATCCTGTTCGGCCCGCTCGCGTGCCTCGCGTGCTTTGCGCCAAACCGCATGCTGTTCGGCCACCTTGCGTGCCAGCGCCGTCGTGCCGGCATGGGCATCGAGAAGGGCGCGCTGAGCATCGCCCCGGAGCAACTGATGATGGGCGTGTTGGCCGTGAATGTCGGCGAGGAAATCGCCGACTTCGCGCAATTGAGTCAGCGTCGCAGCCGTGCCGTTGAGCCAGGCCCGCGAACGTCCGCCGGCATCGACCACACGGCGCAGCAGGCAGACATCGGTCTCGAAGTCATTGGCCGCCAACCAGTCGGCCAGGGCCGAACCGTGGGCTACCTCGAACTCCGCCGAGACCTCGGCCTTTTCGGCTCCGACGCGAACCACCCCAGCATCGGCCCGTTCGCCCAACGCCAGCGACAGCGCATCGACAAGGATGGACTTGCCCGCGCCGGTCTCGCCGGTCAGCGCACCGAAGCCGTCGGCAAATTCCAGTTCAAGCCGGTCGACGATGACGAAATCACGAATCACGAGTCTTTGCAGCATGGCATTAGCGATGGGGCGTAGTACTCCAGTGCAGCTTTTCCCGCAACATGGCGAAATAGCTGTATCCGGGGGGGTGCAACAGGACGACATCGTGACGTGAGCGTTCGATGCGCACCCGGTCACCGTTGCGGGCCTCAAAGTGACTCTGGCCATCGCAATGCAGGCCCGCATCGTGCTGGGCCACCAGTTGCAATTCGACACGACTGCTGTCGGAGATCGTGATCGGCCGGTGCGTCAATGCGTGCGGACAGAGCGGCACGAGCGCAATGCCGGGCACGGCCGGATGCAGGATCGGCCCGTTCGCCGACAAGGCATAGGCCGTCGAGCCGGTCGGCGTGGCAACAATCAGGCCGTCGGCGCGCAGCACGTGCAGGAATTCGCCATCGACGCGCACCTTGATCTCGATCATGCGCCCGGTATCGCCCTTGCTCAACACGACATCGTTGAGCGCCAGGGTGCGGAAAACCTCGGCACCGTCGCGCCAGACCGTGGTTTCCAGCAACATGCGGTGATCGGAAGAGAACTCGCCGGCCAACAAGCGATCGATGGCCGCAATCATGTCGGTGCGGGCAATATCGGTCATGAAACCGAGCCGCCCCTGATTGATACCGACCAGAGGAATCCCGTTGGCGGCCAGCCGCCGGGCCGCGCTCAACAGGGTGCCGTCGCCGCCGAGAACAATGGCCACATCGGCATGCGCGCAAATCGACTCGTAACTGGTCGCCCAGGCCAGCATGCCAAGCGCGGAGGCAATCTCGTCCTCGACCAGCACGACATAACCGCGTTGCTCAAGGTAGGCGCACAAGACGCTCAGCGATTCGACGACCTCGTCGCTGCCTTCCTTGCCGAACAGCGCGACGGTACGGATATTCAGCTTCACGCCGCCCGCTCCCGCTTCCAATCCTTGTTCAGCAAGTGCTCGAATTCATCGGGCAGCAGGCAGGTCTGCAGCGTGCGCTGGGTGAACAGGTAGCGGCCATCGCAGACAAACCCAAGCTCCTGCCAGTCCACGCGATCATTCAGCCACGCGGTGGCGCGCACCAGATCCAGGTCATGTCGCCTGGGGAACAGGGCGAGAATCGCGCCATCATAGTTCGGGCAATCGTGCAGGAAGAACGGGCGCGACCGGCGCGTCTTGGCATTGACGTAGATACGCGGCGAATCGGAGACATGGTGCATGCGCCCCCAATGCCACCAGTTCGACTCGTCGAAAAGACGCACGCGCCGTGCCAGCAGCTTTTCCTTGTGTTCTTCGAGTTGCGGATGCGGCACGCCGAAGATCATGCGCCGTGTCTGGCCGTCATCCACGGTCTTGGAGCAGACAAACTCGGCATTGCCCTCGGGATGCGTAAATATCTCATCCGCCCCCGACACCGCGCCCACCTTGACGTCGAAGAGTTCGGAGAACGGCAGACGATAGTCGCCGCGCAGGAACATCAGTTGCCCATCCACCAGCGAAAAATGTCGGCCATCGCTCATGCGTCGCGTATGACGGCCGCGTTCGAAGCGGAAGATCGCGCAGTTCGGATTGTGCGAACCGAAGATGCGCGCATCGCCGAGTTCGACGAAGTCCGTGATGTCGCCTTCCTGGTAGAGAAAGGCATTGAGCTTGCGCGCAGCGGTCAGCTTGGCGAATTCGCGCGGCACGATGAAGATCAGCTCGCCACCATGACGCAGGTGACGCACGGCGCGCTCGATAAAGTAGAGATAGAGATTGCTACGCCGGTCGAACATCTCGTTGTCGAGCCGCGCCATGGTCTGCGGCGGGATATCCTGAAAACGCACGTAAGGCGGATTGCCAATAATCGTGTCGTATTTCTCTTCTGGGGAGAGCGCGAAGAAGTCCATCACCCGCGCGCCCAGCGGGGCAACGGTCGGATCGATCTCGATCGCTTCGCAGCCCGTGATGCGCGTGCAGAAGGCCCCGTCGCCCGCAGACGGATCAAGACTGCGCCCGCGCCGCTGGCGGAGCGTCAGCATCCGTTCGACGATGGGCGGCGGCGTGAATACCTGGCCCAGCGCATGCACATTCAGTTGGCGAGTCATCGTGGGCGCCATTGTATTCCAGAGGTTCGCTACAACCGGGCCCACCCCGCAAACCTTCGCTTCGCTCGGTTCTCCCCTCAAGGGGCAAGAAACTCTTGGGACGGCCCGGCGAGTTTCTTTACAATTGCCGACCATGCTCGACGTACGCGCCCAAACCCTGCTCAAGACCCTGATCGAACGCTATATCGTCGAAGGCCAACCCGTCGGCTCGCGCACGCTCTCGAAATATTCCGGTCTGGAACTCTCGCCGGCGACGATCCGCAACGTCATGGCCGACCTTGAGGAAATGGGTTTCATCACCAGCCCGCACACCTCGGCGGGCCGCGTGCCGACGCCGCGCGGCTACCGGTTGTTTGTCGACTCCCTGCTGACGGTCCGTCCGCTCGATGCCCATCATGTCAGCGAAATGAAGGGCGCCTTGCACCCGGACGCACCCCAACGCCTCATCTCGCAAGCTTCGCAACTGATTTCCGAGCTCACCCGCTTTGCCGGCGTCGTCATCGCGCCGCGCCGCGTGGCGCCGAAGATCCGCCAGATCGAATTCCTCAGCCTGACCGAAACACGCATCCTGCTGATCATCGTCACGGCCGAGGGCGAGGTGCAAAACCGCATCATCATGACGCAGCGGCCTTACACTCCGAGCGAGTTGGTCGAAGCCGCCAATTACCTGACACAAAACTTCGCCGGGTTTGATTTCATGCAGATCCGCCATCGCCTGCAGGAGGAGCTCAAGCAGCTTTCCAGCGACATGTCGGAACTGATGAGCGCGGCCGTCGAAGCCGGTACCGAGGCATCCGCCGACCCTTCCGCCCAATATGTCATCACCGGCG
Source organism: uncultured Methyloversatilis sp. (assembly GCA_964477575.1). Taxonomy (GTDB): domain Bacteria; phylum Pseudomonadota; class Gammaproteobacteria; order Burkholderiales; family Rhodocyclaceae; genus Sulfuricystis. Next base: position 81,964 of record CAYZEA010000014.1, on the reverse strand, counting down.
AGCGAAATCTCCTCGCCATCGACGATCTTTCCACCAACATGTCGCGGCTGCGCCAGTTGTTCGACCTGTTCGAACAACGCACCAGCCTGATGCAACTGCTCGACCTGTCCACCCGCGCAGAAGGTGTGCATGTCTTCATCGGCGGCGAATCCGGGATCGCCCCGCTCGACGAATGCAGCGTGGTTGCGGCGCCCTACGAGGTCGATGGCCAGGTGGTCGGCACTCTGGGCGTCATCGGCCCGACACGCATGGCCTACGAACGCGTCATCCCGATCGTGGACATCACCGCTCGCCTGCTTTCCTCCGCCCTCAGCCCGCCATGACGAAAACCGTCATCCTGCTGATCAACCTCGGCACCCCCGACGAGCCCACTGCCCCGGCCGTCAAGCGCTACCTCGCCGAGTTTCTCGGCGACCGGCGCGTCGTCGAGCTACCGCGCCTGCTGTGGCTACCCATTCTGCACGGCATCATTCTCAACACCCGCCCTGCCAAATCGGCGGCGAAGTACGCCCGCATCTGGACACCCGAGGGTTCGCCGCTCAAGGTGCATACTGAAAAACAGGCCAAGCTGCTGAAGGGTCTGCTCGGCGAGCAAGGCCATCAGGATTTGATTGTGGATTGGGCAATGCGCTACGGCAATCCGTCGATCCCCAGCGTGCTCGACCGGCTTAAGGCCGCCGGCGCGCAACGCATCCTGATCCTACCGCTCTATCCGCAGTATGCCGGCAGCACCACGGCCAGCACCGAAGATGCCGTTGCGGCCTGGACCAAGCGACAGACTCAAGCCCCGCACATCGACTGGGTGAGGGAATATCCCACCGATGCTGCTTACATCGACGCGCTGGCCGCCTCAGTACACGAGCACAGAAACACCCACGGGCGCGGCGGTAAGCTGGTCATGAGCTTCCATGGTATCCCGAAGCGCTCGGTCGACAAGGGCGATCCCTATGCCGACCAGTGCCACGCGACGGCCAAAGCCCTTGCCGCAGCCCTCGACCTGCCTGCTGACGACTGGCTGGCAACCTTTCAGTCACGTTTCGGTGCGGCGGAATGGCTGCAGCCCTACACCCAGCCCACACTGGAAGCGCTCGCCAAGGAAGGGCTCAAGCGGGTCGATGTGGTCTGTCCCGGCTTCCCGGCCGACTGCCTAGAAACGCTGGAAGAAATCTCGATGGAATGCCGCGAAGCCTTCCTTGAATCAGGTGGAGAGACTTTCCATTACATCCCCTGCCTCAACGAACGGCCCGACTGGATCACCGCACTGGCCGAGATCGCCCTGTCCAAACTGGGGGATTGAAAAAACGGGCCGCACAACCATTTCTGGTCAAACCCCAGCCAAGGAATGACCATGAGTGAAGCCCTGATTGTCGTCTGCCCCCACTGCCACGCCCCCAACCGCGTGCCTGCCGACAAGCTGGCCAGCGGGGGCACCTGCGGCAAATGCAAGCAAGCCCTCTTCGTTGGCGAGCCTGTCGAGCTTGATGCTGCCAGCTTCGACCGGCACATCGGCCGCTCCGACCTGCCCGTGCTGGTAGACTTCTGGGCGCCGTGGTGCGGACCCTGCCGCATGATGGCCCCCGCCTTTGCCCAGGCTGCCCGTCAACTTGAACCGCAAGTACGGCTGGCCAAGCTGAACACCGAAGCACACCCGCAACCGGCCGGCCAATACGGCATTCGCAGCATTCCGACCATGATCCTGTTCCGCGGCGGTCGCGAAGTCGCCCGCCAATCCGGTGCCATGGATACGGCCAACATCGTGCGATGGGTGAAGTCCGCGCTGTAACTGACTGAGCAGTCGACACAAAAAGTCGGCGCCGGCGGGACGGCAGCATTTCCAAATCAAATCAAGGCTCAAGCTGACTGGCGGGCAGACGTTAATCCTGCAAAGCCAGACTGTCTGCAGGAGCCCGCCATGAAAATCGCCAGTACCGACCTCGCCCTCTACGCCGACCGTGGCGCCCTGACGCGCCAGCAGGAAAGCAAAACCCTGCGGGCCTGGCGCGGCGAGCGTCCCGATTTTGAAGGTGCGAGCGCGGGGCACCTGGAATCCGCCATCGCCAACATCTCCCAGGCCGGGCGCGAGTTTCTCTCGCGCCTGTCTGCCGTCCTGCCAGCGCCGACTTTTGCAGAAATCGACACCGCGCCCACCGCCACGGAGGCCAGCGCAGTCGAAGCCGCCAATGATGCCGTCGATAGCGATCCATTCCTGTCCCTGGTCAAGCAGATGATCGAACTGATCACCGGCAAGGAAGTGCGCGTCTTCGACATGCAAGCCTTTTCCTCCGGCATGCGCCATGTCGAGGCCCGCTCAAGCGCCATGACCGAAAGTCTCCAAAGCGCCAGCAACAGCCACGCCGGATATGGCGTCGAATACGACTATCACGCCGTACGCGAAGAATTCGAGCAAACCCACTTTTCCGCTGAAGGCGTGATCCGCACCACCGACGGCCAGGAAATCAGCTTCAGCCTCAATCTCGAGATGACGCGTTACTATCGCGAGGAAAGCAGTGTCAGCCTGCGTGCCGGCGACGCCGTGCGCAAGGACCCGCTGGTGGTCAATTTTGGCGGCACGGCGGCGCAGTTGGCCAGCGCACCGGATCAGCGCTTCCGCTTCGACCTCGATGGCGATGGCCAAGTGGAACTGCTGCCCCTGTTTGCCTCCGGCAGCGGCTATCTGGCACTGGATCGCAACCGCAACGGCATCATCGACGCAGCCGAAGAACTGTTTGGTCCGCAGACGGACAACGGCTTTGCCGAACTCGCCCGCCTCGACGACGACCGGAACGGCTGGATTGACGAAGGCGATGCCGCCTTCGAGAACCTATTGGTGTGGACGCCGACTGTGGAAGGCAGCGGCGATCTGCGTTCGCTGGCCGACCTGGGCATCGGGGCGCTGGGGCTGCATCATCTGACCACCCCCTTTGCCTTGCGCAGTTCTGCCAATGAAGATCAGGGTCAAATACGCGCCAGCGGGCTTTACCTGAAAAACGATGGAAAAACCGGCAGCCTGCAGGAAATCGACCTGTCGATTTAACCTGTCACTTCAATTCGACCGAAAATTACCCTCAAATCCCTGTCTGTACGGGACCTTCTTCGGATAGACTTTGCGAGGAAAGACGAGGAGGGAAGGTCATGCGCTTTGCCGATATGAAAATCTGGGTCAGACTGACTGCGGCGATCTGGTTGATCCTGGTCATCGCGTGGACAAGCATGATTTTCTGGGAAAGCAAGGTCAATCACGAAACCGCCATTGACCAGGCCAAGCAGTTTTCACTGTCCATGCACGAAGCCACCATGTCCGGCCTCACCGGCATGATGATTACCGGCACCATTGGTCAACGTGAAGTTTTTCTTGACCAGATCAAGCAGCTCTCCATCATCAACGACCTCAAGGTGATTCGCGGTGAGGCGGTCGCCAAGACATTTGGCCCCGGCAATGGCAAGGAACAGCCGGATGCCATGGAGCAGCAGGTACTCAACAGCGGCACCGAACTCGTCGAGGTTCAGCACGACGGGCAGAAGGAGTACTTGCGCGTGATTCGCCCCACCAAGGCCAGCAAGAACTACCTGGGCAAGGACTGCATCATGTGCCACCAGGTGCCCGAAGGTACGGTGCTCGGTGCGGTCAGCATGAAGGTCTCGCTCGACAGCGTGAATGCCGCCGTATCGTCGCAACGTATCAAGTCGCTAGCAGCCGCCATCATTGTCAGTATTCCCCTGCTCGCCTTCATCTATTTCTTCGTCAGTAAGTTCGTCACGCGTCCGCTGGAAGAGATGGTTTCCGGTCTGCGTTCAATCGCCAGCGGTGAAGGCGACCTGACACGACGACTCGATGTTCGCGGTAACGATGAGATCGGCCAGGCCAGCAAGGTGTTTAACGACATGATGGCCAATTTCAGCACGCTGGTACGCCAGGTCAGCGATTCGGCAAGTCATGTCTCCGGTGCCGCCCATGAACTGGTCAGAGGCGCAAAGCAGGTGGCGAATAGTTCCCACCAGCAATACGAGAAATCGACCGCCGTCACCGAGGCGGTCGAGCGCATGGTGCAAAGCATTGTCGAGGTCGCCGAAAGCACCGAGCGGGTGCATGAGCAGTCTCGCGAAAGTTCCGAGCGCTCGCGTGAAGGCAAGCAGACGCTGGATCGCCTCATTACCGAGATCGGCCGTGTCAAGCATGCCGTCAATGAAATGGCCGGCGCTGTCAATGAATTTGTCAGCAGCACGGTGTCGATCACCAACATGACGCGCGAAGTGAAAGACATCGCCGACCAGACCAACCTGCTGGCTCTGAATGCCGCGATCGAAGCCGCCCGAGCCGGCGAACAGGGGCGCGGTTTCGCGGTCGTCGCCGACGAGGTGCGCAAGCTGGCCGAAAAATCTGCCGCTTCCGCCAACGAGATCGACAGCATCACCCGTACCCTCAATAACAAGTCCGATGCGGTACGCAGTTCGATCGAGGAAGGTTTGTCCGACATCGTGTCGAGCGAGAAATCGCTGGATGCCGTCGCCGACGCCATCAACGAATCCAACCAGTCGGTGGAGCAGGTCGGGGTGGGTCTCGACACCATAGCTGGTGCCACGGAGGAACAGCGCCGCGTCAGCACCGAAGCCTTCACCAATATCGAGGCCATCGCCGCCATGGCACGCGACAACAGTCAGGCGGTCGAAAGCACGGCCGACTCGGCCCTGCGTCTCGAAAGCCTGGCCGATCAACTCCAAGGCACCGTCAGCCGCTTCCGCACCTGACCCTCTGTATTTTTGCCACTTTGCCCTTGAAATCGCGCAGAGTGGCCTCACTATCTGCATGGTTTAATGCAATCAAAGGCTTGCACCATGCAGGAAGAACAAAACACCTCCTCCACCCCGGAACTCGAACAAAAAGTCGGCGCCGACCAGACGGCGATACCGTCGCCTGAAGACGCTACGCCCGTCGACACCACCCCCAGCCTTGAAGACATGCTCAGGGCCGCCGAACTGAAGGCTGCCGAGCATCACGACGCCTGGCTGCGCGCCAAGGCCGAAACCGAGAACATGCGGCGGCGCGCCCAGGAAGATGTCACCAAGGCTCACAAATTCGCCGCCGAGAAGTTTGCCGGCGAATTGCTGGCCGTCAAGGATAGTCTTGAAGCTGCCCTCGCCACCGGGGAACAAACCGTTGAAGCCCTCAAGTCGGGCGTCGAATTGACCCTCAAGCAACTGGTTGCGGCGTTTGAAAAATCCTCGGTAGCCGAACTCAACCCGCTGGGCGAAAAGTTCGATCCGCATAAGCATCAAGCGATTGCCATGGTCGATGCCGAACAGGAAGCCAACACCGTGGTCAGCGTATTGCAAAAAGGCTATGCGCTGCATGACCGCGTCCTGCGCCCGGCGCTGGTCACCGTTGCCAAATCCAAATCCTGAGCTTGAACTATCGGGGCATAACCCCATATCGAGCGCAGGTAAGTATTTTTTATAAATTCAAGCATTAAAGGACACGAAAAATGGGCAAGATCATCGGCATCGACCTCGGCACTACCAACAGCTGCGTCGCCATCATGGAAGGCGGCAAGCCGAAGGTCATCGAAAACTCAGAGGGCGCGCGGACGACGCCCTCCATCGTCGCCTACACGGAAGACGGTGAAATCCTCTGCGGTGCCAGCGCCAAGCGCCAGGCCGTCACCAATGCGCGCAACACGCTCTACGCGGTCAAGCGCCTGATCGGCCGCCGCTTCGAAGAGAAGGAAGTGCAGAAGGACATCGACCTGATGCCTTTCACGATCTGCAAGGCCGACAACGGCGACGCCTGGGTGCAGGTGCGCGACAAGAAGATGGCGCCCCCGCAGGTTTCCGCCGAAGTGCTGCGCAAGATGAAGAAAACCGCCGAAGACTACCTCGGCGAAGAAGTCACCGAAGCCGTCATCACCGTGCCGGCCTACTTCAACGACAGCCAGCGTCAGGCCACCAAGGACGCCGGCCGCATCGCCGGCCTCGAAGTCAAGCGCATCATCAACGAGCCGACCGCAGCCGCGATTTCCTTCGGTCTTGACAAGCAGGAAGGCGACCGCAAGATCGCCGTCTTCGACTTGGGCGGCGGCACCTTCGACATCTCCATCATCGATATCGCCGAGATCGAGGGCGAGCACCAGTTCGAGGTGCTCTCGACCAACGGCGACACCTTCCTCGGCGGCGAGGACTTCGACCAGCGCATCATCGACTACATCGTCACCGAGTTCAAGAAAGACCAGGGCGTCGACCTCAAGAACGACGTGCTGGCCCTGCAGCGTCTCAAGGAAGCGGCAGAAAAGGCCAAGATTGAGCTTTCCTCGAACCAGCAGACCGAGATCAACCTGCCCTACATCACGGCGGACGCTTCCGGCCCGAAGCACTTGGCGCTGAAGATCACCCGCGCCAAGTTCGAGTCGCTGGTCGAAGACCTGATCGAGCGCTGCGTCGCTCCCTGCCGCATGGCCATCAAGGATGCCGGCGTCAAGATCGACGACATCTCCGACGTGATCCTCGTCGGCGGCATGACGCGCATGCCCAAGGTGCAGGAAAAGGTCAAGGAAGTCTTCGGCAAGGAGCCGCGCAAGGACGTCAACCCCGATGAAGCCGTGGCCGTCGGCGCCTCGATTCAGGGCGGCGTGCTGCAGGGCGAAGTCAAGGACGTGCTGCTGCTCGACGTGACCCCGCTGTCGCTGGGCATCGAAACCCTCGGCGGCGTGATGACCAAGCTGATCCAGAAGAACACCACCATCCCGACCAAGACCAGCCAGGTATTCTCCACCGCCGACGACAACCAGAATGCCGTGACCATCCACGTCATGCAGGGCGAGCGCGAGATGGCCGCCGGCAACAAGAGCCTCGGCCAGTTCAACCTCACCGACATCCCGCCCTCGCCGCGCGGCATGCCGCAGATCGAAGTCACCTTCGACATCGACGCCAACGGCATCCTCCACGTTTCGGCCAAGGACAAGGGCACGGGCAAGGAAAACAAGATCACCATCAAGGCCAACTCCGGCTTGAGCGACGAGGAAATCAATCGCATGGTGAAGGACGCCGAGGCGCATGCCGAAGAAGACAAGAAGGCGCATGAACTCGTCGAGTCCCGCAATCAGTGCGACGCCATGATCCACTCGGTAAAAAAGGCGCTGACCGATCACGGCGACAAGATCGAGGCCGACGAAAAAGCCAAGATCGAAGCTGCCGTCAAGGAAGCCGGGGAAGCCCTCAAGAGCGGCGACAAAGCCGAGATCGAAGCCAAGACCCAGGCGCTCGCCACTGCTTCGCAAAAACTGGGCGAGAAGATTTACGCCCAGCAGGAAGCAGCAGGCGCCGGCCCCAACGAAGCTGGCGGTAGCGGCGCCAAGCAGGACAAGAAAGACGATGGCGATGTAGTGGATGCCGAATTCACCGAAGTAAAAGATAAGAAGGCTTAAACCGGCCGCTGCGCGGCGTTTAAGTGGCCGAGTTGAAGCGGGCGCAGTTGCGCCCCTTAACTCGGCCTTTGCACTGAAACGACTGGTCAGAAACACATGGCAAAACGCGACTACTACGAAATACTGGGCGTCAATCGCGACGCGTCCGACGAAGAGATCAAGAAGGCTTATCGCCGTCTGGCGATGAAGCACCATCCCGACCGCAACCCGGACAATCCGAAGTCCGAGGAACTCTTCAAGGAGGCGAAGGAGGCCTACGAGATCCTGTCGGATGCGAAGAAGCGCCAGGCCTACGACCAGTTCGGCCACGCCGGCGTCGATCCCTCGATGGGTGGCGGCGCAGGCGGCGGGGCCGGCTTCGGCAACTTCAGCGATGCCTTCTCGGACATCTTCGGCGACATCTTCGGCAATCGCGGCGGTGGCGGCGGCAGTCGCTCCAACGTCTATCGCGGCGCCGACCTGCGCTACAACCTTGAAGTCACGCTCGAAGAAGCCGCCCGCGGCACCGAAACACGCATCCGCATCCCGACCATGGCCGAATGCGATGGCTGCCACGGCAGCGGTGCGAAAAAAGGCACCGAGCCCAAGGTCTGCCCGACCTGCGGCGGCCACGGCCAGGTACGCATGCAGCAAGGCTTCTTCTCGATCCAGCAGACCTGCCCGAAGTGTCACGGCACCGGCCGCTTTATCGCCGACCCCTGCCCCACCTGCCATGGCGGCGGCCGCGTCAAGCAGCACAAGACGCTTTCAGTCAAAATTCCTGCCGGTATCGACGAGGGCGATCGCATTCGGCTTTCCGGCGAGGGCGAGCCCGGCGTCAATGGCGGCCCGCCCGGCGACCTCTACGTGCAGATCCACCTCAAGCCGCACACCGTCTTCCAGCGCGATCACGACGACCTGCATTGCGAAATGCCGGTCAGCTTCACCACGGCAGCCCTCGGTGGCGAAATCGAGATTCCCACGCTGGATGGTGTTGCAAAACTCAAAGTGCCGCCAGAAACCCAGACCGGCAAGGTCTTCCGCCTGCGCGGCAAGGGCATCAAGGGCGTACGCTCGATCAGCCAGGGTGACCTGCTTTGCCATGTCGTCGTCGAAACCCCGGTAAGCCTGACCGAGCGCCAGCGGGAATTGTTGCGCGAATTCGAAGAAATCAGCCAAGGCAACCACGCCACCCACAACCCTAAGGCGCAGGGTTGGCTCGACAAAGTACGGGAGTTTTTTAGCGGCTGACTGAAAAGTCGACGCTGGCGGGACGGCAAATCAGCGCGATGCGATAATTCGCGCCCCGCCCAATCATGCTTGCAATGTCGCTCCTGCCTTCCCTACCCAGCCCGCCCAAAGCCGGCCAGCGTGCTTCTCTTCCCCCGTTTGCCGGCTCCGCCGATACCCTCGCCATTACGCAGCTGGCCCAACCCGGCAAGCTGCTGGTAACCATCGCCGCCAGCCCGCTCGAAGCCCAGCGCCTTGCCGAGGAAATCGGCTGGTTCGCTCCCGATCTCAAGGCGCACCTGCTGCCCGACTGGGAAACCCTACCCTACGACCACTTCTCGCCGCATCAGGATTTGGTCTCGGAACGCCTTGCCACGCTATTCGCCGTCACGCAGGGGCAGTGCGATGTCCTGATCGTCGCCGCGCCAACCGCCGCCACGCGCCTCGCCCCGCCCGCCTTCCTCGCCGCCCACACCTTCTTCATGAAAAAGGGCGACCGGCTGAATCTCGACAAACTGCGCGCGCAGATGACACTGGCCGGTTACCAGCACGTCACCCAGGTCGTCGCGGTCGGCGAGTACAGCGTGCGCGGCGGGTTGATCGATCTGTTTCCGATGGGCACGGCCCTGCCCTATCGCATCGAGTTGTTCGACGACGAGATCGAGACCCTGCGCAGCTTCGATGTCGACAGCCAGCGCACGCTCTATCCGGTGCCGGAAATTCGCCTGCTGCCGGCGCGTGAAATGCCCGCCGGCGAAGCGGGACGCACGATGTTCCGCCAGCGCTTCCGCGACACCTTTGAAGGCGACGCCTCGCGCATCGCGCTCTACAAGGATGTCTCCAACGGCATCATGCCTGCTGGCATCGAGTACTACCTTCCGCTGTTCTTTGAAGAAACGGCCACGCTGTTCGACTACCTGCCTGCCGAGACAACGCTGCTGCTGCATGGCGATGTGCCCGCCGCGCTCAGCGAATTCTGGACCGACCTGCAATCGCGCTACAAGATGCTCGGCGGCGACCGCTCGCGGCCGGTGCTGCCGCCGCAGGATATTTTCCTGCGCGACGAAGCATTCTTCATCGCAGCAAATGGCTTTGCGCAATACCTTGTAAAAGTCGGCGCTGGCGAGACGGCGTTACTGCCCAATGTTGCGGTCGACCGTAAGGCCGACGATCCCGTCGCCGCACTGCGCACGTTCATTGATGGCTTCCCCGGCCGCGTGCTGCTGCTGGCCGAATCGGCCGGCCGGCGCGAAACGCTCCACGAGTACCTCAACGAACACGAACTGCCCACCGCCATCGCCCCCGACTTTGCCGCGTTCATTGCCGGCGAAGCACAACTGACCCTCGCCCACGCCCCCATTTCCGGCGGCTTCAAACTCGACGACTTCGCGGTCATTACCGAAAACGAGCTCTACGCCGCCACCGCCCGCCCGCGCCACAAGCGCTCGGACGCGCGCCGCGCCAACCTCGAAGGCTGGCTGCGCGACCTCTCCGAACTCAAGGTGGGCGACCCGGTGGTGCACGAGAACCACGGCATCGGCCGTTACCTCGGCCTCGTGCACATGGACATGGGCGATGGCGACGCGGAGTTTCTCCAGCTCGAATACGCCAACGAGGCCAAACTCTACGTGCCTGTGGCCCAGCTTGAGGTCATCTCGCGCTACAGCGGCATCGATCCCGAGGCGGTGCAACTGCACACCCTCGGCTCGGGGCAGTGGGACAAGGCCAAGAAAAAGGCCGCCGAGCAGGTGCGCGACACCGCTGCCGAGCTGCTGCACCTTTACGCCCAGCGCGCCGCGCGCAAAGGCCACGAGTTTTCGTTCAAGACGCACGACCTGGAAGCCTTTGCCGCCGGCTTTGGCTTCGAGGAAACGCCCGACCAGCTCGCCGCCATCGGCGCGGTGATTTCCGATATGGTTTCGGGCAAGCCGATGGACCGCCTGGTCTGCGGCGACGTCGGCTTCGGCAAGACCGAGGTGGCGATGCGCGCCGCCTTCGTCGCCGTCGCCGACGGCAAGCAGGTCGCCGTCCTGTGTCCGACGACACTGCTCGCCGAACAGCACTACCAGAACTTCGCCGACCGCTTTGCCGAATGGCCGGTGAAGGTCGCCGAAATCTCGCGCTTCAAGTCGAAGCAGGAACAGGCCGATGCGATCCAACAGCTCGGCGAAGGCAAGATCGACATCCTCATCGGCACGCATCGCCTGTTGCAAGCCGACGTGAAATTTTCCCGCCTCGGTCTTGTCATCATCGACGAGGAACACCGTTTTGGCGTGCGCCAGAAGGAAGCGTTGAAGGCCCTGCGTGCCGAGGTCGACGTGCTGACCCTCACCGCCACCCCCATCCCGCGCACCCTCGGACTCTCGCTGGAAGGCCTGCGCGACTTCTCGGTGATCGCCACGCCACCGCAAAAGCGCCTCGCCATCAAGACCTTCGTGCACAAGTGGTCGACTGGCCTGGTGCGCGAAGCCTGTCTGCGCGAGTTCAAGCGCGGTGGCCAGGTTTACTTCCTGCACAACGAAGTCGACACCATTGAGAATATGCGCGAACGTCTCGAGAAGCTGCTGCCGGAAGCGCGCATCGTCATCGGCCACGGCCAGTTGCCGGAGCGCGAACTGGAGCGCGTGATGCGCGAATTCACGCAGCAGAAGCACAACCTGCTGCTGTGCTCCACCATCATCGAGACCGGCATCGACAACCCGCACGCCAACACCATCGTCATCGACCGCGCCGACAAGTTCGGCCTCGCCCAGTTGCACCAACTGCGTGGCCGGGTCGGCCGCAGCCACCACCAGGCCTACGCCTACCTGCTCACCGACGAGCATGCCAAGCCATCCACGCAGGCGCAGCGCCGTCTCGACGCCATTCAGGCCATGGAAGAACTCGGCTCCGGCTTCTTCCTCGCCATGCACGACCTCGAAATTCGTGGTGCCGGTGAAGTGCTCGGCGAGAACCAGTCGGGCGAGATCCACGAAATCGGCTTCGCGCTCTACACCAACATGCTCAACGCGGCAGTGCGCGCCCTCAAGGACGGCAAGGCGATTCCCGACCTCACCCAGCCGCTCGCCATCACCGCCGAGATCAACCTGCGCGCCCCCGCCCTGCTGCCCGACGCTTACTGCCCGGATGTGCATGAGCGCCTGACGCTCTACAAGCGCCTCGCCAACTGCGACGACGAAGACGCCCTGCGCCTGATGCAGGAAGAACTGATCGACCGTTACGGTGAAATGCCCTCGCAAACGCAGGCCCTGATCGAAACCCACCGCCTGCGCCTGCTCGGCAAACCGCTCGGCATCGCCAAGCTCGACGCCGGCCCGAACACGATCCAGCTTCAATTCACCCCTCAGCCCCCCATCGACCCGCTCGTCATCATCAAACTCATCCAGAACGACCGCAGCTTCAAGCTCGCCGGCCAGGACAAGCTCACCTGGCAGAAAGCCACCAGCACGCTCAAGGATCGGGTCGGCGCTGTGAAGGAACTCTTCAAGCGGCTCAAGTAAAAGTCGGCGCTGACGGGACGGCGACTATCCAGCGCATTGCCGCCCGACACAGACCGCAGGCTCACGGTCGGCTGTGGGTCAGCTACACTCAGTGATGAAGGTCTGCTTCCGGGAAGCGAAACTCCAACGGCAGCTTTACGGCGATGAACTTGGAGAGGGGTAGTTCGCGTCCCGACCCAATTCGGTCCTTCCCGCTGTTGTGGGCTCTATGTCAGCTATCCGAGTAAAACTTGACCACTTACGGCTAGTGTGGCAATCATTCCCCCCAGTAGTAGGCTGACTGGTGCTGAACTCATTGTTGAATCGTCCCAAATTACCTCAATGAGGCATTTATCGACTTGCTGCCGTGTGCAGCATGTGCAGGGTAATCTTCCGGACCTCGGCCTTGCTCGCTTCGATATGCGAACGCAAGAGCATAGCTGCCTGAACCGCCTTGCGTTTGATCAGCAACCGGAGGATTTCCCCATGTTCGTCATACGTAGCATGAATACGGGCTTCTTTGGTGAAATCCAAGCGGCGGATGATGCGTATCTTCTCTGTGATGTCACGGTGAACATGTGTCATCTCGTCGTTGCCTGTGGCTATGACGAGGCCCTGATGGAAAGTTTCATCGTACTCGGACACAAGGCGGGCATCGCTGAGGCGCTGCTCTAGTGGCACCAGCCAAATTGCCGACAGTGCCGATAGATCTGCGGTTGCCTCGGCATCGCAGATCTGCTGTACGGCGGCGAGTTCAAGAATGATGCGCAAGTCGTAGAGTTGCTCGAAACGCTTGAACTCAAAGGGCTGCACATTCCAGCCATTGCGAAAAGCTAGCCGAAGGTAGCCCTCCTGTTCCAAGCGATGCAAGGCCTGACGTACTGGGGTGCGGCTTACCCCCAGTGTCTCGGCCAGTTCGGTTTCCGTCAACCGGTCACCGGGCAGCATGTGGAACTCGAAAATGTCTTGCTTCAACCGGTCATAGACCATCTCGGACAGGCGGGCGCGACTTTTCTCGGCCATGATTAACGAATCAAACTAACGTGTGCGGCAACGATACGCCAGCCTTCGGACATACGCACCCAAGTCTGGCTCTGACGTCCCGTGGTCCCTGGCTGTCCCTCTCGTTGAAACTCGGTATTGGCGGTGGCGCAATTATCGCCAAAAGTCGTAATCACGGTATGGTGTAGGGTGCGGGCGAGTCCGGCGGGGTTGCGGGCCTGTCGAAAGGCACGAATGGCTTCGATGCCGTACAGATTTTCGCCTGCGCCATAACGTAGCGTCAAGGTGCTGTCCCAGAACAGTTCATCGAGCGTGGCGAGATCGTTGCCGGTCAGCGCCACCTCATAGCGTGCAAACACTGCACGAACTTCCGCGAGCGTCGCGGGGTGGTTAATGGTCTCAGGCGTGATCATCGGGCCGCATCGTGGATGCCACACCGGATTGCTGCATGGCCCATGCTGCACGCAGACAAACGTCCTCGCGCCACGGCGCGGCAATCAACTGTACACCGATCGGCAGTCCGCTGCCGCCAACCCACATGGGCGCTACGGCAACCGGCAGACCGATGAAGGAGATGGGCTGCGTCAGTAGGCCCATGCTGGGACGTGTCGGCAACGTCCGTCCATTGATCATGATGCTTTCCTGCCCGAGCAGCGTCGCGGTTACCGGTGTCGCCGGCGCGATCAACAGGTCGACGTCGCGGAAGACTTCGAAGGCACGCCGGCGGAACCAGTTGCGCAGCTTCTGCGCCTGCTCCACCCAGACGGCCGGCACCATCGCCCCGGCCAGGAGTCGCTCGCGCGACAGCGGCTCGAAGTCCTCCGGCCGTTCGCGCAGGGCCTGCAGGTGCAATGCCCCGCCCTCGGCCGCGGTAATGACGAAGGCGGCGGCACGCGCCGCCGCAACCTCGGGTAGGACGACATCGCCCAGGCTGCCCAGCGCCCGGGCGACGCGCTCGGATGCGGCACGTGCCGATGCGCTGGCCTGGTCGTCGAAATAGCCGCCCAGCCGCGCCACGCGCAGGCCGTCGAGCCCGCGCGCGAGCGAGTCGGTGGTGGCTTCGATGTCGCGTTGGGCACAGGCCGGATCGCGTCCGTCGGGCCCTTGCAGTATGTCGTAGGCAAGTGCCAGATCCTCAACCGTTGCGGCTAGCGGGCCGAGATGGTCGAGGCTGTGCACGAAGGGGAAACTGCCGCTGCGCGGCAGCCGGCCATAGGTCGGCTTGAGGCCAAAGACGCCGCAGAGCGAGGCGGGCACGCGGATCGAACCGTTGGTGTCGGAGCCGAGCGCAATGGGCACCAGGCCGGCGGCGACGGCTGCACCGGAGCCGCCGGATGAGCCGCCGGCGGTGCGCGCCGGGTCATGCGGATTGCGCGTGGCGCCGTAGTGCGTGTTCTCGGTGGTGAAGCCGTAGGCCAGTGCGTCCATGTTGAGCGCACCGGTGAGCATGCCGCCGGCGGCATGCATGCGCTGCACCAGCGTGGCGTCCGCGGTAGCCGGTGGATTGCCGGCCAGCAGCCTGGCGCCGGCGAGCGTCGTCATGCCGGCGATGTCGAACAGGTTCTTGACCGCATAGGGCACGGCAGCCAGCGGCTTCGATGGCTCGCCGCGCCCTCGCGCCGCGTCAAGCGCGTCGGCCTCGCTCAGTGCGCGCTCGGCCGTGATGGCCGTGAACGCATTGATTGCGGGATTGTGCGCGGCGATGCGCTCCAGTGTCGCGGCCGCGATTTCCCGCGCGGACATATCGCCGCGGGCAAAGGCGGCGGCAATGGCCGTGGCGGTGGAAGGGAGGTCGCTCATGGGCGGCGGGTCATGGTCTGTACTGCGGCGCAGGCGAGGTGTCGTCGGGCAGTCGCACTGCCTGCACCAATCGCGCCATGTCGGCGACGCGATCGAACTCGTTCGTCAGCGCCGCCCGTCGCGCCGGGGCCACATGAATCTTGTGCACGGCCAGGGCGGCGGCGATGAACACCTCGCGTTCCGTCGGTGCCACGAAGTGACAAGCAGCAGCACGCCCGCGCGAGACCTCGCGCAGCGTTGGCGCCTGGGTCTGGCAGCGCTCGACGCCGCGCGGGCAGCGACCGTAAAGGCGGCAGCGGTGGGCATCGGGGTCGATCGGGCTTTGCGGATCACCGCCGACCAGCAGGTCGCTATCGTTGCTGTTGCCGTGACCACCGGGCAGGGACGCGATCAGCGCACGGGTATAGGGGTGCAACGGCCGCTCGAAGACTTCGCGGGCCGGGCCACTCTCGACGATCTGGCCGAGGTACATCACCATCACGCGGTCACAGAGCAGACGCACCACGTTGAGGTCGTGCGAGACGAAGAGGAAGCTCATGTTCATCTCGCGCTTCAAGCGGTCGAGCAACTGCAGGATCACCGCCTGCACCGAGACGTCGAGCGCCGCGGTCGGCTCATCCAGGACCAGCAGGCGCGGCTTGACGACGATGGCGCGGGCGATGCCGACGCGTGCCTTCTGCCCGCCGGAAAGCTGGTGGGGGAAGCGGTCGAGCAGTTCCGGTGGCAGGCCAACGTGCGCAGCGGCTTCCTCGACGGCGCTGTCGATGGCGCTGGCGCCGCGCGTGTCGGTGAGCAGGCGCGCGGCCTCGGCGATGGTCTGGCGCGCGGTATAGCGCGGATTGAGGCTGTCGGTCGGGTCCTGGAACACCATCTGGATCTCGCGCCGCAGCGGGTGGTCGGCCATGGCGCGCGCCGGAATCAGGCCGATGCCGTGGCTGTGGAAGCGCACGTGGCCTTCGGTGATGTCCAGCGTCCGCGTCAGCAGGCGCACCAGGGTCGATTTGCCGCAGCCGGACTCACCGACGAGGCCGACGGTCTCGCCGGCGTCGATGTGGAAGTTGAGGCCGTCGACCGCATGCAAGTGTTTCTTCTTGCCCTTGATGCGCACGGGAAAGCGCTTGACCAGATCGATGGCTTCGAGCAACTGGCTCATGACATTTGCCTCACTTGCGGATGGTGACAGGCAACGCTGTGGCCCGTGCCTGCATCGACGCTCGGCAGCACGGCGGCGCAGGCATCGTTGCGTCGCTCGCAACGCTCGGAGAATCGGCACGGCGGCAAGTCACTGCGGCGCAGGTCGGGCAAGTTGCCGGGAATCGAAGCGAGATTCTCCAATTTGTCCTGGCCGACCGGCGTGGCGCGCACCAGTTGCGCGGTGTAGGGATGGGCGGGGTCGCGAAACAAGGTTTCGGTGGGGCCGACCTCGACGATGTGGCCGGCGTGCATCACGGCGAGGTTGTCGCAGAAGTCGCGGGCAAGGCCGAGGTCGTGGGTGATCAGCAGCGTCGCCATGCCCTTCTCGTGGCCGAGGTCGCGGATCAGCCGCATGATCGCGGCCTGCGTGGTGACGTCCAGCCCCGTGGTCGGCTCATCGGCGATCAGCAGGCGCGGCTTGCAGGCCAGCGCGATGGCGATCATCACGCGCTGACACATGCCGCCGGACAGTTCAAAGGGGTAGGCGGTATAGCGCCGCTCGGGATCGGGGATGCGCACATCGGCCAGGCATTCGATGGCCCGGTCGCGCGCCGCCTTGCCGCGCAGGGCGGTGTGGCGCAACAGCACGTCCTCGATTTGCTGTCCGACCTGACGGATGGGATTGAGCGCCACGCGCGGGTTCTGGAAAATCATCGACAGTTCGCGCCCGCGCATGTTCTTCATGGCGCTGCCGCCATCGGCCAGCAGGTCCGTGCCGGCGAAGCGGATGGTGCCTGCGGTCACGCGTGCCGCCGCGTCCTGGATGCCGAGCACGGCGAAGGACAGCACCGACTTGCCTGAGCCGCTCTCGCCGACCAAGCCGAGCGAGCCGCCCTCGGGCAATTGCAGGCTGACGTTCTCCAGCGCACGTACCACGCCGCTGCGGGTGCGGAATTCCAGCGAAAGCTTGGCGATTTCGAGGAGGCTGTTCAAGTGCGTCTCCGCGGATCGACCAGGTCGCGCAGCGAATCGCCGAGCAGGTTGAAGCAGAACACCGCCAGCATCAGCACCGCGCCCGGGAACAGCGCGATCCACCATTCGCCGGAGACGATGTACTGCGCGCCTTCGGCCACCATGATGCCCCACTCGGCGGCCGGCGGCCGCACGCCGAGGCCGATGAAGGAGAGACCGGCGGCGTTGAGGATGGCCCAGCCCATGTTGAGCGAGATCTGCACGGTCATCGGCGGCAGGATGTTGGGGATGATATGGAAGAACAGCAGACGCACCTCACTGTTACCAGCCAACCGCGCGGCCTCAACGAAGCCGGCATTGCGCAGCACGTTTGACTCGGCCCGCGCGACGCGGATGTAGAAGGGCAGGTTGATGATGGCGGTGGCGATGACGATGTTGGCCACGGTGTTGCCGAGCGCGGCGACGATGCCCATCGCCAGCACGAACAGCGGAAAAGCCATGATGGTGTCGGACAGCCGGCCGACGATGCGGTCGGTCCAGCCGCCGAAATAGCCGGCGAAGGCGCCGGCCAGTCCGCCGAGGATGCAGGAGATGCCGACTGCCGCCACCGCGATGCCGAGGTCGAGACGGGCGGCGATGATGACGCGGGAGACAATGTCGCGGCCGAGCGAGTCGGTGCCGAACCAGTGCGCCAGCGACGGCGGCGACAGCGGCGCACCGACGTTGGAGGC
This sequence comes from uncultured Methyloversatilis sp., assembly GCA_964477575.1. Taxonomy (GTDB): domain Bacteria; phylum Pseudomonadota; class Gammaproteobacteria; order Burkholderiales; family Rhodocyclaceae; genus Sulfuricystis. The sequence goes on along the minus strand of CAYZEA010000014.1, from coordinate 64,222 downwards.
CAGCGCGTCGAAGGGCGCGATCCACGGCCCGACCAGCGCCAGCACCACGAAGGCGGCGAGGAGCAGGAAGGCCGCCAGCGACAAAGGATTCTCGGCGACGACGTAACGCAGGGTCTGCCACCGGGTCATGGTCAGGCTAGCCATCGACCCGCATCCTCGGATCGACGAAGCCGTAGGCGATGTCGATGGTCAGGTTGAGGAGCACGTAGAGCAGCGCCATGGACAGCACGAAGCCCTGCACCGGTGCGTAATCCGAAGCGACCAGCGCCTCGATGGCGAAGGAGCCGATGCCCGGCCAGGCAAAGACTTTTTCCACCAGCACGTTGGAGCCGAGCAGGAAGGAGAAGACCATGCCGAGCGTCGTCATCACCGGCAGCAGCGCATTGCGGAAGGCGTAGGCGAACAGCACGGTGGAGGGGGCCAGGCCCGAGGCGCGCGCGGTGCGGATGAAGTCGGCGGAGAGCACGCCGAGCATCGAGGCGCGCGTCATGCGCGCCAGCGGCGCCAGCACGAACAATGCGAGGGTGATGGTGGGCAGGATGAGTTGCTTGAGCGCGCCGACGAAGACCTCGAAGTCGCGCGCGATCAGGCTATCGATCAAATAGAAACCGCTGACGTGCGGCGGCGCCGACAGGTAGGGGTCGAGTCGCCCCAGCGGCGCCGGCGCCCAGCCCAGCAGGAAATAGAAGATGTAGGCCAGCAGCAGGCCGGTGAAGAAGGTCGGCAGCGACACCCCGGCGGTGGCGATGCCGCGACAGAGATGGTCGATCCATGATCCCGGCCGCGTCGCGGCGAGGATGCCCAGCGGGATGGCGACAATGACGGCGAGGAAGAGGCCGGCCATCGTGAGTTCGAGCGAGGCCGGCAGGCGCGTGGTGAGTTCGGTGAGTACTGGCTGGCCGGTGGCGTGGGAGAGGCCCCAGTCGCCACTCGCGAGATCGCGCACATAGACGATGAACTGCTCGGGCAGCGACTTGTCGAGGCCGAGTTTCTTGCGGATTTCCTCCACCGCCTCGGCCGTGCCCGAGGCTCCGGCGAAGAAGGCCGCCGGGTCGCCGGGCAGGGCGCGAGTGAGAAGAAAGGTGACGACGATCACCCCGATGAGGTTCGGGATCGCCCCCAGCAGCCGTTTCAGGATGGTCGTCAGCATGGCACGTTACTTTTTGTAGATCTGGCGATAGTCGGGCTGCAGGTGGAACCAGTAGGTATAGCCCTCAACGTTCTTCTGCATCGCCACGTCGACCATCGGCTGCACCACCGGCACGCGCGGCACCTCGGCGTAGGCGATGTCGATGAAGCCCTTCACGTCCTTGGCGTACTTCTTCTTGTCGGTTTCGAAGCGGGCAGCGTCGATCAGCTTGTCGACCGCCGGGTTCTGGTAGCTCATGGTGTTGAACACGGCGTTCTGTCCATGGTAGGTCCAGAGGAAGAAATACTCGGGATAGTTGAGCCAGCCGCCGAAGCGGTTGATGGTCATCGGCATGTCTTTCTTCAGCAGCGCAGCACGCCAGTTGGCACCGGGCACTTTGTTGATATCCACCTTGATGTTGAGCTGCGCCAGCGCTTCCTGCACCAGGATGGCCATCGGCTCGGAAACCGTGCCCTGGCCAAGATCGAAGGACAGCGTGGTCTCGAAGCCGCTTTCCATGCCGGCTTCCTTCATCAGCGCCCTGGCCTTGGCTAGATCGGTGACGTAGGGTGTTGCCGTCGGCCACTCGGTACCGGTCACCGGCTTCTTCGCACCGAACAGCGGGGCGCCACGACCGTAGAGTGCAGACTGCATGATCTTGTCGTAGGGCAAGGCGTAGGCAACCGCCTGGCGTACCTTGGCATTGTCGAAGGGCGGCTTGGTGACGTTCATACCGACATAGATCATCGAGTTCTCGGCCGGCACGCTGGAGACCTTGACGTTGCCCTTCTCCTGCGACATCTCGGCGAAGTCCTTGGGCGGCATCTCGTAGGTCATGTCGATGTCGCCCTTGGTCAGCAGCGCGCGGCGGTTGCCGGCGGAGGGCACTTCGCGCTGGATGACGCGCTTGATCTTGGGCAGCGGGCCGCTCTTCCAGTCTTCGAAGCGTTCGTAGACGATTTCCTGGCCGGGCTTGTAGCTAGCCACCTTGTAGGCGCCGCCACCGGCGGTGTTGTTCTTCAGCCAGGTGGCAGCCCAGAGATCCTCTGCGGTGGCATTCTTCTTGGCCAGCGTCGCGTTATAGATAGAAGCCACCGGCACCGCCATGTCGGGCATGGTCATCTTGTCCTTGCGGATGAAGGTGACCTTGAATGTGTGGTCATCGATGACCTCAAACTGCTCCGGCTTTTCCAGCGAACCAGCCTTCATCTGGAAGGTGGGAAAACCGCCCATGGCCAAGGCTCGATCGTAGGACCATTTGACGTCATTTGCCGTGACGGGTGTGCCATCATGGAATGTGGCATTCTTGCGTAGCTTGAAGGTGACGGACATGCCGTCCTTGGCAATCTGCCAGCTCTCGGCTAGTTCCGGCTCGAGCTTGGCGAAATCGTAGCTCTGAACACCATTGGTTAGCTTCTTCTTGCCGTAGGTCATCAGCCGGTCGTAGGCCAGCCAGGCCACGCCGTAGGAAGGACGGTTGGCGCCGACGCCGTGGATGTCCAGCATGTTAGGGCTGGTCTCGTTGGCGACGATCAGGGTTTCAGCTTTCCGGTCCTGAGCGTGAGAGAGTGAGGTCACTCCGCCCAATATGGCGAGGGAAGCAGAAAGTAGTAGCGTTTTCTGCCAAGTTTGTTTGAGTCTCATCGTCGTACTCCTTGTGAAAGCAGTTAATAATCAACTGGCACGATGTTGCATGTAGGCGCGCCAGCCGCCAAACGTCGTAATGTCTTCCGCCCCCTCAGTCGCAAGCGGCTCGCAAAGAAATCCCTGCACCTCGCTATCGTCATCAAGTGTCAGCATGCCGATGCCCAGCGGCGCGGGAATTCCCGCGACAAAGCTGCCGTAATGCCGCAGCGGCATTTGCCACAACTCGATCGCAATCGCCGCCCCACCTTCATTGACCCTGACGAGGCCGGGCTTGGGTGGCGTGGTACCGGGCAGGGCAAACAGCCGGTAGCTCACTGCCGTTTGTGTGGCGCACAACAAGCGGCCATCGCGTTCCAGCAGTTGCCAGTTGAGCGGCATGCCCGATAAGTGCGCCCCCACGACGGCCAGCGTAACGCTCGGCTCGTTGGCCGGCAGTGGCGTCAATGGGGTGGCCGCGCGCGGTGGTGTTTCGTTGCTAAGGCCCATCCGCTCATGCAAGAGCGGTTCGATGCGGCGCGCGAATTCCGCCAGTCGATGGTCACCGCCACCGGGTGCCAGTAGCGTGACGCCAGCAGGCAAGCCGTCGCGCCGGAATGGGCCGGGCAAGGCCAGAGCGCACATGCCGAGCAGGTTGACGAAATTGGTATATATCCCGAAATCGCTATTGCGGGCAATGGGATTGCTGGCGATTGTTGCGCGCTTGTGTATCGTCGGCGTGGTCGGTACCATCATCAAGTCGATTTCGGCGAATACTGCTTCCGCCATGCGCTTGCCGCCTTCCAGTTTGTACATTGCGGCAAAGGCATCCACCGCCGTCTTGCCGTCGGCCTGACCGAGGATGGTGCGCACGGCAGGGTCGATGACATCCCCATGCGTTGCATAAAATTCGGCGGTGGCGAGACGGCGCTCGGCGACCCAGGGGCCTTCGTAGAGCAGTTTGGCAACCTCGGCGAAGGGGGAAAAAGGGGTATCGACAAATTCGAATTCCGTGTTCGCCTTCAGGCGCGTCAAAGCAGCCGTGAAAGCCGCCTCGGCATTTGCATCGCCCATAAACTCGAGGGGCGACGGCACGCCGATGCGCACCTTGCGCGTCACCGCCGGCAGCGCAGCGATGGTGCGGGAATAGGGATCTTCCGCATCCCGGCCCGCGATGACCGAGAGCACCTTCCAGCCATCAGCCACGGTATGCGACAGCACTGATACACAGTCCAGACTCTTGCATGCCGGGAATACACCGCGTGTACTGACCAGTCCCGGCGTCGGCTTGACGCCAACAAGATTGCAAAATCCTGCCGGCACGCGCCCTGATCCTGCGGTATCCGTTCCCAATGCAAAGGTCGCAAAACCGAGCGCGACGGCAGCGGCCGAGCCAGAACTTGATCCACCTGACACATAGTCGGGATCAAAGGGATTGTTCACCTCGCCATAAGGCGACCGCGTACCGACTAAGCCCGTCGCAAACTGGTCTAGATTGGTCTTTCCAATCAGAATAGCCCCCGCTGCTTCAAGACGTTCGACGACCGTCGCCGAACGCTGCGGCCCATAAGCAAAGCTCGGGCAAGCACAGGTGGTTGGCATGCCGGCGACATCAATGTTGTCCTTGACCACAAACGGGATGCCCAGCAAGGGCAATTGCTCAAGCAGGCCACCCTGATCACCTTTGGTAGCACGCACACGCGCGTCAAGCACTTTTGCCTTGGCCATGATGATGTCAGGCTCAGCCAGGCTGATGAAGACCTCCGCTGGGCAAAACCTTTGAATTCTCTCGAGGGTACTCGTGCACCAGGCAGTGACGCTGGCCTGGCTACTCAACAGGAGGGCATGCAAATTGTCGATCGATGGAAATGCCGGTATTGTGCTCATGGATTCTATCTTGGATACAAGCTTGAATCCAATTTAAGCAAGCTATAGGCCAACCTCGAAGCATAATGCTAATACTTTGTTTTTATGTACATACATTCGAAACAGAACGTACTCTACTTCGAACCCGAAGGAGATATTGCACCAAGATAGAGCGAAGAACAAAGCAAGATGGTGCATGGGAGAAGTATCAAAAGCACTTTCGCCAGTAATTTTTTGGTCTGGATGTGTTCCATATCAGGTCGCGGGTATTAAGGTCGGATCTGACCAAGTAGTGCGCGTAGGGCGACAGGACTCAGAGTAAAGCAGACTCTTGAACTTCAGCTATAAAGCGCATGCGACAGGCCGGTTCTGGCCGGGTACTGCCTGATGCCGTGCGCATTCAGGTTATAGGACTCTTCCCGACCCAGAGGAGGCAGCCACCTTGCCAAGCATTCAACGGTAGGTATCCGGTGTCAAGCAGCCGATCACTTACCACGCTTCTCCAGCCACGCCAACAAAGACTCGTACATTTTGTCCGGATTGACCGGCTTGGCGATATGGTCGTTCATGCCGGCATCGAGGCAGACCTGGCGATCCTCGTCGAATACGTTGGCGGTCATGGCGAGAATGGGAATATGGGCATAACCCGGCAAGTTGCGGATCGTGCGCGTCGCCTCGATGCCATTCATGTTCGGCATCTGCATGTCCATCAGGATCAGGGCGTAGCGCGCATGCTGGGCCATTGCCACGGCAGCACTCCCGTCTTCGGCCAGATCGACCGCCAGCCCGACATCCTCGAGCAGACCCCGTGAAACTTCCTGATTGATCGGCTCGTCTTCGGCCAGCAGGACGCGGGTACCGGCAAATTCATTTCGCAGGCGGACATCCGCAGTTGTGGGCACGAAAGTCGGCGCTGGCGAGACGGCGCCATCGGCCGTTGGCTGCTTGCCGAGCCGGACAGTGAACCAGAAGGTGCTGCCTTGGCCCTCGCCGCTATGAACACCGATCTCGCCGCCCATCAGGTGCACCAACCGCTTGCTGATGGCCAGACCCAAGCCGGTGCCGCCGTATTTTCGTGTCATGCTGCTATCTGCCTGCTCGAAGGCCGTGAACAGGCGTTGTTGTTGTTCGGGGGCGATGCCGATGCCGGTGTCCGCCACTTCGATGCGCAACAGGACGTCTTCCGGGTGATCTTCCAGAAGTCGGGCGCGCAGAGTGATCGAGCCGCGATCGGTGAATTTGAGGGCGTTGCCGGTGAAATTGAGCAGGATCTGGGTGAGACGCAGCGGGTCGCCCAGCAGTGCCAGGCGGGAAACTGCCGGGTCCAGATCGGCCAACAGGGCGAGCTGTTTTTCTGCGGCCTTGTGGCTAAGCAAGCTGAAGATGTTTTCCTGCACTTCGCCGAACCTGAAACTGACAACTTCGAGCGTCATGCGCTCGGCTTCGATCTTGGAGAGGTCAAGGATGTCGTTGATAACACCGAGCAGGCGCTGCGCAGAAGCCTTGCTCTTGTTCAGCCAGTCAATCTGTTGCGGGTCGGTAGCGCGGCGCAGCGCCAAGTCGGTCATCCCCATGACGCCGTTCATTGGCGTACGCAATTCATGGCTCATGTTGGCGAGGAAGCTGCTCTTGGCGCGGCTGGCGGCTTCAGCGACCTCCTTGGCAGCGGCGAGTTCGGCCGTGCGGGTGGTGACGATGGCCTCGAGGCTGTTGCGATATTGTGCCCGTTCTTCCTCGGTGCGCTTGCGCTCGCTGACGTCGCGTACCACCGCCAGCAGCTGGCGCTGTTCGCCGGTCTCGGACAGACGCAGGCTGACCTCGATCCAGAACAGCTCGCCATCGGCCTTGCGTGCAAGCCACTCAAAGGTCTGCGGCCCCTCGGTCTGGGCACGGTCGATCCAGCGCTGCGCACCTTCGGCGTCATAGGGCGAGATACCGGCCGACAACTGGCCGACATCGAGGGGCAGCGCTTGCGCACGTGTGCAGCCGAACATCTCGCACATGCGACGATTGACATCGAGGAAGCGCCCACCGGGAACCTCTAACACTAAGATCGCGTCACTAACGTCTTCGAAGATATTGCGGAAACGCGCCTCGCTGGCCTGCAATTCCTCCTGCGACGTGCGCAATTCGGCAATGCGCATCTGCACTGCGTCGGTCATCATGTTGAAGTCGGCAGCCAACACGCCGATCTCGTCCCTGCCCGAGATGGCGATACGCTGGGCATAGTTACCGTGTGCGATGGCGCGCGTGGCGCTGAGCAGCCGGGCGACGTGGCGGGTAATCAGCCAGCCGCCGGAGGACAATAGCAGCAGACTGAGCAGCAGTTCGATGCCGGCGATCAACAGGCTCTGCCGCAGCACGTTGTCGCGCAGCGATGCCATGTCCAGCAGCGAGAGGCCGAAATGCACGCTGCCGAGGGTGTTGCCGGGCAGCCCCAAGTCGATCCTGGTATCGAAGACGAGATCGCGCAGCGCCTCGCGCACGCTGGCGTCGACAGACAACGAATCGACCTTGGCAACATCGACCGGACCAATGCTGGCGACCAGACGCTTCTGGTTGTCGAGCACCACCATGTAGCGAATGTCGGTCGCCCGCGACGCAACCAGTTCCTTGAGGATGCCGTTGATTTCCGAATGGTCGCGCTGGAACAGGTAGCCGGCCAGCGTGGCGTTGAGCAGCGGGGTCAGCGCTTCGAGGCGGCTGCTGGTCTGCGACTCGAGGGCGTCGGTGACCAGCCGGTAACTATTGGCCAACAGCACGCCGAGCATTATCAGTTCGACGGTGATTGCCGCCGCCACCAAGCGGAAGCGCAGCGAGCGGTGCCACGGCACCGCACCGTTGTCGTCGCGCCGGGCCGCTAGAACATCGCTCATGGCCGCGCCGGCGTCTCCGCGTAGATCTCCGTGTAGGGATCGAGGCTCTTCATCGTCGCCTCGTCGACCGGGCGGAAGTCGGTCTGCTTGGTCTTGTCGAAGAAGACTTTGCCCTCGGGGGCGTCTTTGAAGGCGTACAGCGCCTTCCGCAGCTTCGTCAGCGTCTCGCTGCCGAGGCGCGGGTGGCCGACGAGGATGAAGCCAGGCACTTCCTTCGCGAGAAAGAACTCGCGCAACTGGGCGCGTTCCTCTGCCGGTGCGCCGTTCCACAGCGAAGTGCCGGTGGCCCCGGCGATGGCGTCGCCGCGGATCACCGACTGCAGCACGTTCGAGAAATAGGCGGTGTCGAGATACTTGACATCACGGTCAAGCTCCAGGCCTACCTTGCGCAATTCGTCGCGCATCAACTGGTGGGTCAAGGACATGCGCGCGCCGATTGAGATTGACTGACCACGCAGATCCTCCAGTGATTTCACCGGTGAGTCCTTGCGCGTCACCGCAATGATCTGGATACGGTAGCCGGTTTGCGCCAGCGGTCGGTAGTCCTCGCGCTTCTGCGCCAAGCGCGCAAGCTGCGGGGCGTTGAAGATTAAGTCGTAGTCGCCGCGCCCGGTGCCCTTGATGAAGCTATTGTAGTCTGAAGCCGAACGCAACTCGATCGGGCGATCGAGCGTCTTCGCCAAATAATCCTTGAGTGGATTAAACTGATCGACCATCAGCCGCGGCGAAAGATAGGGAAACACGCCAAACACCAAGGCGCCGTCGCCCGCAGCCTGCAAAGGCAATGCGACCAGCGCCAACAGCGCAGCTCCGAGCAGCGCCATCCGCTTCAGCCAGCCTGCAACAAGCATCCTCATGTCTGCCTCCCATGGAAAGTTTCGTCTGTTCTCAGTGAGTTTCCGAAATATCCTACTACGACTCACAAGCGCCGATGATTTGATTGGCCTCATACATACCCGGCCAGTGAATCTGTGCCCACGCAGCACAACCAAATGTATACATTTGGCAGCTTCTTGCTAAGCGACAGACTGCTTCCGGATAGCTTTTCGGCCACAGCCATGCTTCCAAAAATTAATAAGTGAATGGCCGGAGTTGGCTGATGGCAGATATCATCAACGGCCATCCTTGCCGTCCGGCCAGCGCCGACTTTTCGGCCGCAGGCGGGGCTGAACCAGCTGCCGGGCGGTAGAATCTGCCTTTCGTTTCCCTCTTGTGCAGCCTGCCATGCAACAAACCGAAAACCTCAATATCGAAGCCTTCGACCCGATGCCGACGCCGGAGGAAATTCATGCCCGCGTGCCCATGACCGAAGTCGCCGAAAAGTCGGTGCTGGCGGGACGGCGTGCCATCGAGGCGATTATCGACCGGCGCGACCCGCGCCTGTTCGTCGTCGTCGGCCCGTGTTCCATCCACGATCCCGTTGCCGGCCTCGACTACGCACGCCGCCTCAAGGTCCTGGCCGATGAGGTTGCGGACACGATGCTGCTGGTGATGCGCGTCTATTTCGAGAAGCCACGCACCTCGACGGGCTGGAAGGGTTACATCAACGACCCGCGCATGGACGACAGCTTCCATATCGAGGAAGGCATCCAGAAGGCGCGCGAGTTCCTGCTTGCCGTCAATGAAATCGGCCTGCCGGCCGGCACCGAGGCACTCGACCCGATTTCGCCGCAGTATCTCGGCGACCTGATCGCCTGGACGGCCATCGGCGCGCGCACTTCCGAATCGCAGACGCACCGCGAGATGTCCTCGGGCCTATCGACGCCGGTAGGCTTCAAGAACGGCACCGATGGCTCGCTCGACGCGGCGATCAACGCGATCATCTCGGCCTCGAAGCCGCACAGTTTCCTCGGCATCAACGGCCAGGGACGCTCTTCGGTGACGCGCACGCGCGGCAACCGCTATGGCCATCTGGTATTGCGCGGCGGCGGTGACCGGCCGAACTACGATACCGTCAGCGTCGCGCTGGCGGAAGCCGCACTGACCAAGGCCAAGCTGCCGCAGAACATCGTTGTCGACTGTTCCCATGCCAACAGCTACAAGAAGCCGGAACTGCAGCCGCTCGTGATGCACGACGTGGTGAACCAGATTCGTCTCGGCAACAAGTCGATTGTCGGGCTGATGATCGAGAGCAACATCGAAGCCGGCAACCAGTCGATTCCCGATGATCTGTCGCAACTCAAATATGGCTGCTCGGTCACCGATGCCTGTGTCGACTGGGCGACCACCGAGAAGATGATCCATGAGGCACACGACATTCTGCGTGGGTCGCTGGCGGGTAGAAAGAAGGCCTGACCCATGACTGCCCCAACCCTGATCATGCCGTTCCGCGGCCTGCGTCCCGCTTCGGGTCGTGCGGGCGAAGTCGCTGCCCCCCCTTATGACGTACTCTCCAGTGACGAGGCACGCATCCGTGCGGAGGGAAAACCCTGGTCATTCCTGCACATATCCAAGCCGGAGATCGACCTGCCGGCCAACACCGATCCCTACGATCCGACGGTCTATGCCAAAGCGGCCGAAAACCTCGCGCGCATGATCGGCGAAGGTGTGCTCACGCGCGATGAAACGCCGTGCTACTACGCTTATCGCCTGACCATGGGATCGCATGAGCAGACCGGCCTGGTTGCCAGCGCATCCGTTGCCTGCTACGACGCCAATCGCATCCGCAAGCATGAGTTCACGCGTCCGGACAAGGAAGACGACCGCGTGCGCCAGATCGAGACCACCAACGCCCAGACCGGCCCGGTGTTGCTGGCCTACCCGGCCTCAGCCAACGCCGACGCCCTGATCGCCGAAATCTCCCAGGGCGAGCCGGCAGCCGACGTAACAGCCGACGACGGCATTCGTCACCAGATTTGGGTATGCAATGACGCCGCCAAGACCGTGGCAATCACGCGCTGTTTTGACGGCATGGAATCGCTCTACATCGCCGATGGCCATCACCGCTCGGCCGCCGCCTCGCGCGTGGCGGCTTCACGTCGTCAGGAGGATTGCAGGCTCTCTTCCGACTTTTTCCTGGCGGTGATCTTCCCGCACCACCAGATGAAAATTTACGACTACAACCGCGTCGTAAAAGATCTTAACGGTCTGTCTGCCGACGAATTCCTCAAGCGGCTTGAAGAAAAGTTTCTGGTCTCGCCCGCCTGTGACGCCGTCAAGCCCGCCTGCCCCGGCGAGGTCGGGCTGTATCTTCCCGGCCGCTGGTATCGGCTCAACATCGATCCCAAGCTGTTCTCGAAGGACCCGGTCGCCGGCCTCGATGTTTCGCTGCTCTCCGATCATGTGCTTGGCCCGATGCTCGGCATCACCGATCTGCGTCGCGACAAGCGCATCGATTTCGTGGGCGGCGTGCGCGGCCTGGGCGAACTGGAAAAACGCGTCAATTCCGGCGAGATGGCGGCCGCTTTCGCCTTGTACCCAACCCGTATGGATCACCTGATGGCCGTGGCGGACAGCAACCATGTCATGCCGCCGAAATCGACGTGGTTCGAGCCCAAGCTGGCCGACGGTCTGGTTTCACACGTACTCGATTAAACGGGGCAAAACGGCCCGCGCGTTGGCACTCGTTGCCACTGCAACCGCATCCAGCGAAAGTCCACGCAAAGCTGCCAGCGTTTCGGCGATGGGCAAGAGGTCGGCGGGCGTATTTCTGCCGCCGGATTTCCAGGCCGGCGGAATGTCGGGCGCATCCGTTTCCAGCACGATGGATTCGAGCGGCAAACGGCTGGCCAGCTCACGGATGCGCTTTGAACCGGGATAGGTCATCGCCCCGCCAAAACCGAGCTTGAACCCCAGCTTGATGAAGGCATCGGCCTGCTCGCGACTGCCATTAAACGCATGCGCAATGCCGCCGGGCACCTTGTGCTGACGCAAGGCCTGCAGGATCGGATCGATGGCACGCCGCACATGCAGCAGGACGGGTAGCCCCAGTTCTCCTGCGAGCCTGATCTGTTCGGTGAAATAGAACATCTGCCGCGCGTCGTCACGCGGCTCGACATGGCGATCCAGACCGATCTCGCCGAGGGCCACTGCCGACTCGCGTTGTAGCGTTTCTCGCAAGGCAGCAAGATCGTCGGGGCGCGTACGGTCGACATACAGCGGATGAATCCCGTAGGCCGGCGCACAACCGGGATACTCGCGACAGACGCTGGCGACTGCGCCGAAGTTCGCGCGCTCGACCGCCGGAATCACCATCAGCGCCGTCCCGCCAGCGCCGACTTTTGCTGCCCGATAGACCGTGTCGCGATCCGCATCGAATTCCACTGCATCCAGATGGCAGTGGGTATCGATCAAGAAAGGAATCAGGGCTTTTTCTTCCACGGCGCGGTCGTCAGGCCAAGACTTTTCCAGGCCTGCATGCCGCCGCGATACCACTTGAGCTTTTGGGCGGGATAGCCCATCGCCAGCAACTGCTTGATATTGGTCGGCGACTGGCCGCACCACGGGCCATTGCAATAAAAAACCAGGATCTTGGCGTTCTCGAAATTCCAGAACAGATCGACGCGGCTGGCGCCAAACTGCAGCTCAAGAATTTCGGCAATCAGGTCGGCGGTCGCATGCTTCGGATGCAGGCGTTCCCAGCGCAAGTGGATGGCACCTGGAATTATGCCGGAGCGCACCAGCCAGTCGTCGTCGCGCGAATCGATCACCAACACGCTATCGTCGCGCCGGGTGATGCGCTGCAGGTAACCGAGCAATTCCAGTTCGCCAATGGTCTCGACACCCGGTGCCAGTTGCATGGGTTGCACGCAATAGGGCGGACAGGGCCGCGAGGTCATCGCAAAATCCGGATCAATCTGATTGAAATTGTCCTGCTCGCGCTGGATGCGCGCCAGACGCCCGTCATGCATCACATCCATGTAGGGCTGCTGCGCGGTAATCCACACCGGCTGATCGGCCGCCCATACAACACTGGTGGCACCGGCAAACAGCAGCAACAGAGCTGCAACGATACAGGACATCACCTCACTCAACCTCGTCGATCCAAGCCTGCTGAATGGCTTCGAGTTTCTTTTCGCCACAGTGCCTCTCGTCTTCCTCGAAGCCCGGAAGCTCCATCACCCAACGCATCAGGTCAACGAAATTCAGCGCCTTGGGATCGACCTCGGGATGGCGTTCGGCGAGTTCGATGGCAATGTCCAGACTATCCGTCCACTTCATTTTTTCGAGTGCCCTTCCTTCACCTGGTTGATGGTGTATTTCGGGATTTCGATGGTCAGCGGGGTTTCCCCGACAATCGCCTGACAGGAAAGACGCGACAACGGCGTCAGCCCCCAAGCCTTGTCGAGCAGATCATCCTCGATCTCGTCGGATTCTTCAAGCGAATTGAAGCCTTCACGCACAATTACATGGCAGGTTGTGCAGGCACAGGACATTTCGCAGGCATGCTCGATCTCGATCTCGTTTTCCAGCAGGGCATCGCAAATCGACGTACCCGGCGCGGCCTCGATCACGGCGCCGTCGGGACACAACTCGGCATGCGGCAATACGATGATCTGGGTCATAGGTTTTCCATCTCTTCCATTTTCTTGCCGGCCAGTGCGCGCTGCACGCTCTGGTTCATGCGCCGGGCGGCGAACTCGGCGGTGCCCTTGGACAGCGCATCCATGGCCATGTCGATGGCGCGCCGGTCATCGCCGATCAAAACCGTTTGCAGCTTGGCCAGACAGCTATCGACATGCGCCCGCTCCAGTGTCGAGAGCAAGTGGGCATCCTCCTTCAATGCCGACTGCACCGCCTCCACCAGGCGCTGCGCTTCGACCTGCGCCTCGCGCAAGGCGCGGCGGAAGGCATCGTCCGAGGCATGGTTGTAGCCGTCCTTGAGCATCGAGGTGATCTCGTCGTCCGAGAGGCCATACGACGGCTTGACCTCGACTCTGGCTTCGTGGCCCGTCGTTTGCTCACGAGCCGTAACCGACAACAGCCCGTCGGCATCGACCTGAAACGTCACCCGGATACGTGCCGCACCGGCCACCATCGGTGGGATGCCGCGCAGTTCAAAGCGCGCCAGGCTGCGGCAGTCCGACACCAGTTCGCGCTCGCCCTGCACCACCTGCAGCGCCATTGCCACCTGGCCGTCCTTGAAGGTGGTGAACTCCTGTGCCCGGGCAATCGGAATGGTCGAATTGCGCGGGATGATTTTCTCGACCAGGCCGCCCATCGTCTCGATACCCAGCGACAACGGAATCACGTCAAGCAGCAGCCAGTCATCGCCGGCCGCACGGTTGCCGGCCAACAGGTTGGCCTGCGTCGCGGCACCGAGCGCCACCACCTTGTCCGGGTCCAGATTGTTCAGCGGCTCCTGACCGAAATATTCGGCCACCGCCTGCTGGATCTGCGGCATGCGCGTTGCACCGCCCACCATCACCACACCCTTGATCTCGTCAGGCGACAGCCCGGCATCGCGCAAAGCCTTGCGCGTCGGTCCCAGCGTTTTCTGCACCAGTGTTTTGCTGATGTCCTTGAAGATTTCCGTGGTCAACTTGAGATCGACAAACTCGCCGGTCGACAGCTTCGCCGTGATCGGCGCCTCGGCATTCAGGGTCAGGAATTCCTTCGCCTCGCGCGCACGCATCTGCAACAGGCGCGCATCGTGATGCGAGAGCGGCGACAGTTTCGCCTGCTCGATCACCCAGCAGAAGATGCGGTGGTCGAAATCATCGCCGCCCAGCGCGGAATCACCGCCGGTGGACAACACCTGGAAGACACCCTTCGACAACTTGAGGATGGAAATATCGAAGGTACCGCCACCCAGGTCATAGACGGCATAAACCCCTTCGGCCCCGTTGTCGAGGCCATAGGCAATCGCCGCCGCCGTCGGCTCATTAAGCAAGCGTAAGACATTCAGGCCGGCAATCCGTGCGGCATCCTTGGTGGCCTGGCGCTGGGCATCGTCGAAATAGGCCGGCACGGTAATCACGGCGCCCGTCAGTTGGCCGCCCAGCGAGGCTTCGGCGCGCTCACGCAAGGCCCGCAGGATATCGGCGGAGACCTCGACCGGACTTTTCACCCCCTGCGCGGTCTTGAGCTTGACCATGCCCTCGCCCTCGACAAAGTCGTAAGGCAGGGTTTCGATATGAACAATGTCCTTCAGCCCACGCCCCATGAAGCGCTTGACCGAGACGATCGTATTGTGCGGATCGAGCGACTGATGCACCTGCGCCTCATAACCCACTTCGCGCGTGCCATCGGTGGCATAGCGCACGATGGAAGGCAGCAACGGTCGGCCCTGATCGTCATGGAGTACCACCGACATGCCACTGCGGACGGTGGCGACAAGCGAATTGGTGGTGCCCAGATCAATGCCCACCGCGAGGCGATGTTCATGCGGTGCAGCAGATTCCCCCGGTTCGGAAAGTTGCAGTAGTGCCATGCTTGCTTGGTTCTTTCTCTAGGTTTTTCTTATTGTGATCGGTGACTGGACTCAGGTTTCCAGGACAGACAAGGCGTCGTCAACTTCCTGCAGCAGCTTTTCCTGAAACATCAGTTGCCGCACCAGCGCACTCGCCCGCTCCAGATCGCTTTCATCCAGCGCTACGCGCAGGTTGTCAAATTCAGCTTTTATTTCTTTCTTCAAGCGTCGCATCAGCGCATCAAGGACATCGACATCACCGGCCTCTTTTGCATCCGCAACCGACTCGCGCAGCTCCATCTGCGCCACCAGGAAGGCCGTCGGCATAGCCGTATTGGTCTCCAGTCGAACATCGTGGCCGGTCAGATGTAGAAGATAACGCGCGCGCTTGAGCGGATCCTTCAGCGTCTCATAGGCTTCATTGACATGCGTGGCCCATTGCATCGCCATGCGTTTGTCGCTGTCTGACAGATGCGCGTGCTTGTCCGGATGAACGCGCGCCTGAATGTCGCGATACAGCGCATTGAGGCGATCGGCATCGATGCCTTGCTGACGCGGCAAGCCGAACAGGCTGAAGAAATCCTGTCGCACGGTTTCGAGGTCGAACAACGTCATCAGACGGTAAAGCTTTCCCCGCAGCCGCACTGATCCTTGACGTTCGGATTGATGAACTTGAACCCCTCGTTCAATCCCTCGCGGGTGTAGTCGAGTTCCGTACCCTCCAGATAAGGCAGGCTCTTCGGATCGATCAGCAGCTTGAGGCCATGGCTCTCGAAAACGATGTCGTCGGGCTCGGGCGCATCGGCAAATTCCAGCTTGTAGGCCATGCCGGAACAGCCGGAGGTTTTCACCCCAAGGCGAATACCGATGCCCTTGCCGCGTTTGGCAATGAAGTTGGATACATGCTTTGCGGCAGCCTCGGAAAGCGTCACGCCCATTTACTTGCCCTCCTGCTGTTTCTTGTAGTCGGCCACGGCGGCCTTGATGGCATCCTCGGCCAAAATCGAACAGTGAATCTTTACCGGCGGCAGGGCCAGTTCCTCGGCGATCTGCGTGTTCTTGATGTCGAGCGCCTGATCGAGCGTCTTGCCCTTGACCCACTCGGTAACCAGCGAACTGGATGCGATCGCCGATCCGCAGCCGTAGGTCTTGAACTTGGCATCCTCGATGACGCCATCCTTGCCGACCTTGATCTGCAGCTTCATCACATCGCCACAAGCGGGGGCGCCGACCATGCCGGTTGCCACGCCCTCCTCGTCCTTGCCGAAGGAGCCGACGTTGCGGGGATTTTCGTAATGCTCGATGACCTTCTGACTGTATGACATGTGCTACTCCTTCAATTACAGATTAGTGCGCTGCCCACTGGACAGTATTGAGATCGATGCCGTCCTTGAACATTTCCCAGAGCGGCGAGAGTTCGCGCAGCTTGCCGAGCTTGTCGTGGAGCAGCTTGATGGTGAAATCGACTTCCTCCTCGGTGGTGAAGCGGCCGAGCGTGAAACGGATCGAGCTGTGCGCCAACTCATCGGAACGACCGATGGCGCGCAACACGTACGATGGTTCCAGCGAGGCCGAGGTGCAGGCGGAACCGGACGACACGGCGATGTCCTTGATCGCCATCAGCAGCGACTCGCCCTCGACGTAGTTGAAGCTGATGTTGAGGTTGTGCGGCACGCGTTGCTCCATATCGCCATTCACATAGGTTTCCTCAATGTCGAGCAGGCCCTTCATCAGGCGATCCCGCAGCATGCGGATGCGCTCATTCTCGGTCGCCATCTCCTCGCGGGCAATGCGGAAGGCCTCGCCCATGCCGACGATCTGGTGCGTCGCCAGCGTACCGGAGCGCAGGCCGCGTTCGTGACCGCCGCCGTGCATCTGCGCTTCAAGACGAATGCGCGGCTTGCGGCGTACATACAAGGCGCCGACACCCTTCGGGCCGTAGGTCTTGTGGGCCGAAAAGGACATCAGGTCAACCTTCAGCTGGGTCAGGTCGATCGGCATCTTGCCGGTGGCCTGCGCCGCATCGACATGGAAGATCGTCCCGTTGGCACGACAGATTTCACCCAACTCGGCAATCGGCTGAATCACGCCGATTTCGTTATTGACGGCCATCACCGAGGCCACCACCGTGTCCTTGCGCAGCGCCGCCTTGAACTGTTCGACCGTAATCAGCCCATTCGGACCGGGTTCAAGATAGCTTGCTTCGAAGCCCTGGCGCTCCAGTTCCTTGACGGTATCCAATACCGCCTTGTGCTCGGTCGAAACGGTGATGATGTGCTTGCCTTTGGTTTCGGCATAAAAATGCGCGGCACCCTTGATCGCCAGGTTGTTCGACTCCGTAGCTCCGGATGTCCAGATGATGTCCTTGGCATCGGCATTGACCAGCTTGGCCACTGCTTCACGGGCTTCATCGACCGCCTTTTCCGCTTCCCAGCCAAACGGATGGGAACGCGAGGCCGGATTGCCAAAATGCTCCGTCAGATACGGGATCATTTTCGCGGCAACACGCGGATCGACCGGTGTGGTGGCGGAGTAGTCAAGGTAAATCGGCAGTTTGAGCATGAAAAAAACTCCTGGATCTTAATGGACCATTGCGGTCATGGATTTCAATTGGGTATGGATGGCGGACAGCGCCTGCAGGAAGCCGGCAATCTCCGCCTCGGTATTGGTGGCGCCAAGGCTGACGCGCACGGCGCCGCGCGCCATCTCGGGCGCAACGCCCATGGCCAACAGCACATGAGAAGGTTCCGGATTGGCAGCCGAACAGGCGGCACCACTGGCCACGGCATAACCGGCACGGTCGAGCTTGCCGACCAGGGTTTCGCCATCGATGCCGGGCAGTGAAAAATAAACGGTATTGGGCAGACGGTCGGCTCCCCAGGCAAAAATCATCGCTCCGAGTGCAGCCAATCCGCCTTCGAGTTGCGTACGCAGCGAACGCAACTGGACGACCGATTCAGCCAGCCGAATCACAGCCTCTTCGCAGGCAATGCCGAAACCGACGATGGCCGGGACATTCTCGGTGCCCGAGCGCAAGCCGCGCTCATGACCGCCGCCGTCGATCAGCGGCGCCAGATCGACACGCTTGTCGACCACCAGCGCACCCGCGCCTTTCGGCCCGCCCAACTTGTGCGCGGAAAGGGTCATGGCGCGTACGCCCGCCGTATTCAGCGAACGGAAGTCGAGGGGAATCTTGCCCAGCGCCTGCACGGCATCCGTATGAAAACAAGCACCCGCCGTGGCCGCCTCGGCCGCCAGCGTCGCGATATCCTGCAGTGCGCCTGTCTCGTTGTTGGCCAGCATCACGGAAACGAGCGCAGGCCGATCGGCCAGCGCGGCCGAAAAGTCGGCGCTGGCAAGACGGCATGCCGCATCGACGGCAATCTCGCGCACCCGCCAGCCCTGCCGCGACAAGGCCTGCGCCGGCTTGCGCACGCAGGGATGCTCGATGGCCGACACGGCAATCACCCCAGGCTTGAGCCGCTGCGCCGCTCCCTTGATGAACAGGTTGTTGGCTTCCGATCCGCCGCTGGTAAAAATCACCTCGGTCGGGTGTGCGCCGACCGCATGGGCGACCCGCTGACGGGCCTCATCGACCGCCCGCCGCGCGGCACGACCAAACTCGTGGCGACTCGACGCATTGCCGTGCTGCTCAGCGAAATAGGGCAGCATGGCCGCCAGCACCGCAGGGATAACCGGCGTCGTGGCGTTGTAATCGAGATAGGCAGGCGCGAACATGTCAGCAGGCAATGTGAGCGATCAGGCAGCCGCCATCATGGTGACGCGGCGCACCTGACCCGTAGCGGTCTTTTTGACTGGAACACTATCTACCGGCACCGACGCACGCTGCTGACGCACCAGTTCATCCAAATTGACCGAGCTCAGGTATTCGAACATGCGCTTGTTCAGGCTGGTCCATAGCTCATGCGTCATGCAGGGCTGCTCGTCATGGCAATTGCCCATGCCGCCACAGTTGGTGGCATCCAGCGGCTCATCGACGGCGCGAATGATGTCGGCAACGGAAACGGCTGTCAGCTGCTTGGCAAGGGTATAGCCGCCGCCAGGGCCGCGCGTACTGGCCACCAGTTGATTGCGACGCAACTTGCCAAACAGTTGTTCCAGATAGGAGAGCGATATCTTCTGGCGCTCGGCAATGCCAGCCAGCGTGACGGGGCCGGCGTGCTGGCGCAAGGCGAGATCAATCATCGCGGTTACCGCAAAACGCCCCTTGGTGGTCAGCTTCATGATTTTCCTCTTCGGTCAGATTAGGCTTCAGGAGATGAGCAATCCAATTACTAGACTGCTTTAGTCAACTATATATGTATCCGATTAATTTAGTCAACAATTTGGGACAAATATTTTGGATCAAACTTGTCGGCCGTCGCCACGTCATCCTCAACTGAAACTCCGGCCCGCTCGATGGTCTTGAGCAGCGCCTCAATCCGGCGATCGGTCTCGACGGCATGATCGAGCAGGCCATGGATGGCCATAGAGAGCGGATCATCCTCGCTGCGCGTCACGGCGTAGGCCGAAAAACCCAGGTTCTCGGCTTTCTCATGGCGTGCTGCTTCGCGGCCAGGCTCGACGATGCGCGCCGGAATGCCTACGGCGGTCGTACCGGCCGGCACATCGCGCACCACCACCGCATTCGATCCTACCTTGGCACCTTCGGCCACCGTGATCGGCCCCAGCACTTTCGCACCGGCGCCAATGACCACGCCGCGCTCCAGCGTCGGATGACGCTTGCCTTTGTTCCAGGAAGTTCCGCCCAGCGTTACCCCATGGTAAAGGGTGCACTCATCGGAAATCACCGCCGTCTCGCCAATCACCACGCCCATGCCATGGTCAATGAATACGCGACGACCAATCGTCGCCCCGGGGTGGATTTCTATACCGGTGAGCATGCGCGTGAAGTGCGACAGCAGACGCGCCAGCCAGCGTAAACGCAAACCCCACAACCAGTGGGACAGGCGATGCAAAGTCAGCGCATGAAAACCCGGATAGCAGGTCAGCACCTCCCAAAAAGAACGGGCGGCCGGATCGCGTTCAAAAACGCAGGCAATGTCTTCACGCAAACGGGCAAACATGGAATGGCACTAATTTCGACATGGGAAAGGGGATATCGGGGTCATTTTAGAATTCCCGATAACCACGGTCAACTTATTATCCGGAACCAATTAGTCAACCGCGTTTGCGCTGGAATGAGGCCAGAAAACCGCGCAGGATGTTGACCTCCTCACGCTCCAGCCGCGCACGCGCAAACAGACGCCGCAAACGCAACATCAGGCGCCCCGGACTCGCCACATCGAGAAAGCCGCTTTCGATGGCCGATTGCTCGAAGTGGCAAAGCACGCCTTCGACCTCGTCATGCGTTGCCAGTTGCCCCGCATCTGCAATTGTCGGTACGGCTTGCGTACCCAGCAGGGCCATGCGCAACTCGTAGCACATCACCTGCACGGCCGCCGCCAGATTCAATGACGAGAAATCCGGATTGGTCGGAATCATCGCCCAGCAACCGCACTGCGCCAATTCCTCGTTGGAAAGCCCTGATGTCTCGTTGCCGAATACCAGTGCCACTTCGCCTTGCGCTGCCATGCCGGCGAGCTCCAGCGCACCGTCGCGCACCCACAACGGCGCCGTCGCCAGTTCACGCCGCCGAGCCGTCATCGCCAGTGCCAACACCACGCCTTGCAGCGCTTCTGCCAGACTCGCACAGACTTTTGCCTTCACCAGCACATCATCCGCGCCCGAGGCCATGGCCTCGGCTTGCGGATCGGGGAATATTTTTGGATTGACCAGCACAAGGCGAGTCAACCCCATCGTTTTCATCGCGCGAGCCGCTGCGCCGATATTGCCCGGATGGCTGGTGGCACATAAGACGACACGCACGCGTTGCAGGCTTTCCAGCGCAGGGGATGTCAACCGTTTAGAATCCATTGCCTTTCAATCGTCTCACTTTCACTCCTCAGCCCCATGCACCCCATGCTTAACACGGCCATCAAGGCCGCCCGCCGTGCCGGGAACGTGATCAACCGCGCTAGCCTCGATCTCGGCCAGTTGACCATCGGCGTCAAGCAACAAAACGATTTCGTCACCGAAGTCGACCGCGCCGCCGAAGCCACCATCATCGAAACCCTGCGTGAAGTCTATCCCAGCCATGCCATCCTGGCCGAGGAGTCCGGCCTGTCCGAGCAGACCTCCGAGTTTCAGTGGATCATCGACCCCCTCGATGGGACAACCAACTTCATCCACGGCTTTCCGCAATACGCGATCTCGATCGCTCTCGCGCACAAAGGTGTGCTGACCCAAGCCGTGGTGTATGACCCCAACCGCAACGAACTGTTTACCGCCACCAAGGGCGGTGGTGCCTTCCTCAACGACAAGCGCATCCGCGTCAGCAAGTGCGTCAAGCTTGAAGCGTCACTGCTCGGCACCGGCTTTCCCTATCGCGTGTTCGACCATGTCGACACCTATCTGGCTATTTTCAAGGAAATGACCAAGCGCACTGCCGGCATACGCCGCCCCGGAGCCGCCTCGCTCGACCTCGCCTGGGTAGCATGCGGTCGCATCGATGGATTTTGGGAATTCGGCCTATCACCCTGGGACATGGCGGCGGGTGCATTGCTCATTCTCGAGGCCGGCGGTCTGGTCAGCGATCTTGCCGGCGACAGCAACTACCTGCAAACCGGCAACATCGTTGGTGGCACCCCCAAGGTCTTCAACCAGTTGCTGCAAACCATCCAGCCGCTGCGCAGCCCTGCTTTGCAGGCGTAACTCGTAACTCAAATAGCTAATGCTAATTTTAGCCAATATACTATTGACAGATTTTGTAGTACTGATATAATGCTCGGCTTTGATTATCGCTGCTTACGATCTTCCAGCAGTATGATGGAAATTGAAGACAGCGGAGTTGCTTATTTTGTAGGTAATCGGGCAGGATTTTTTCAAAAGTCTTGTCCCCGTTACCTCAAACACGACGAAGTCCCTATCGTCTAGAGGCCTAGGACAACACCCTTTCACGGTGTGAACCGGGGTTCGAATCCCCGTGGGGACGCCAGCAAACTGAGGTAACTGGCTGATTTTAATAGAAACTACTTAAAATCAGCCAGTCTGCCCTAGCAGTTGCCCATGCGTAAAGAAGCGATAAAGCCCCATGAGGGGCTTTATTCTTATGGCTATTAGCAATCTAAGGTTGGACAGTGGAACTTTCGAAGTTTTTTCTGGCGATGCCAGCCCATGCTGGGCGCGGCAACCTACGATGCATGGAAACACCAGCACTTGCTAAGTGCCGATGAGCTCGTCGCAATCAGCGTGGGATTTTCCGCCGCTTTTATCAGTGCCCTGCTGGTCGTCAAGGCGCTGATCCGCTTCATTGCCACGCACACCTTGAGCGTTTTCGCTTGGTACCGCATTGGATTGGGTAGCCTGATTGCTGTGATGTTAGCCACCGCTGCTGAATAACGCGATCATTCAGGCAATCAGGGTCAAACCCAGCCACCCCAGCGTGGCCCAACGCAATATGTCCTGGGATTTTTCATGGCGCCATACCGCCATGACCAGGAAAAGGTTGTAAGGCAGCAGAATCAGGTGCAGCAGGAACCAAAGGCCGCCATCGGCCATTCCCTTGGTCAGCAAAATCATCGAGAACATCGCGACACACGCATTGATCAGTGTCGCGACCGCCAGGGTATCCCACCAGAACAGCCTGCGTAGCGAGATGTCACCCTGCCAGCGGGAACGGACGAACCCAAGAACGGGGGATGCTGAACACGCATCGGCTATCAATATTCACTCCCTGGCACCATCCGCATATGCAGGCTGACGCTCATTGCAGAACTTGCGTAAAGAAGAAGATCGTTGCCTTGACAAGGGCAAACACAACCCCTGACACCACGACCATCGAAACCGCCGCCATGATAACGCCTGCGCTGATCCAAACGCCATCCCGCTCCAGCAAGCCCAGCGCCATCAGGCTGATCGCCAGCGCCGGCAACATGTTGCCCAGGGGAATGGGGAGGACCAGGACCAGAGCCAGTACGAGGCAGACCAGGCCCACCACGTATTCCATCGGCGGCATCGCCAGAACACTCGCCTGCGGCTTGAGGAGTTTTTCGGCGCGCTCGAGCCATGGGGCAATACGACGAATCACCACGTGGAAGTCCTCCCGGGACATCGAGCGCTGGGTAATGATGGCAGGCAACCACGGCTTGCGGCCAAACATGACCTGCGTCGCCAGGAAGATCAGGGGCGCTCCCAATACGGCGGACGTCCCTGGCGGCGTCGGCAATACGTTCGGAATCGCAAAGACGAACATCAAGGCCCCGAGCGCCCGATCCCCCAAGGCTGAGAGCAAATCACCGACCGAGATCCGTTCGCGACTCAAGTCGCTGGAAAGGATCCGCAGGACAACCGAGAGGGGGAGCTTTCCTGGCGCGTGGGTACGCTGGAGGGCATCCGTCACGTGCTGACGGCCTTTTCTGCCGCACGGTCATCATTACGCAAATGGCCAAGTTCCTCGCGCAGCTTGCGCATCTCCTCCCGCATCGCGCGGAATTCGGCGTGCATCTCGGCCTCAATGTGAGCCCGCGCCTGGTCGGAAGCCTGTGTCGCTACTGAACGCTCCTCGTCGCTGTAACTTTGCATGGCATTAACGATGATGGCGATGAACAGGTTGAGCATGGTGAAGGTCGCCACCAGAATGAACAGAACAAAAAATATCCAGGCATGGGGGAAGTGTTCCATGACCGGCCGTGCAATGCCCATCGACCAGCTTTCCAGGGTCATGATCTGGAACAGGGTATAGAGGGAACGACCGATGCTGCCAAACCATTCCGGATGGCTGGCCGCGAAGAGGTTGGTCGCGATGACGGCAAAGACGTAATAGATGATGAGCAACACCAGCGCTATCGACCCGAGGCCGGGGATGGCTGCCAGCAATGCACCGACGACCCGGCGCATCGAAGGAACCATGGTCAGCAGTCGCAGTACCCGAAGAACGCGCAGAGCACGCAGGACCGCAAACGGGCCGCTTGCCGGCACCAGTGCAATCGCGATGACGAAAAAATCGAAGACGCTCCATGGATCGCGCCAGAAAGCGGATCGATACACGAAAAGGCGAATCGTGATTTCAGCGACGAACACGACCAGGATGGCTCGATCAAGACCGACGATGAACTGGCCGGCGGCGGCCATTGCGGCCGGCGATGTTTCCAGCCCCAGCAAGACCGCATTCACCAGGATCAGGGCAATGATGAAGTTCTGGACGCGGCCATTTTCGACCCAACAGCGCGCGCGCTGACGAAAATCCAGTTTCGAACACGTATCGATGGTTGAATTATTCATCTGACTAGCGATAGGCGAGGAAGCCAAGCGCAAGAAACGCAACCGTTGCCCACCCTAAGCGATCAACGTAGCGATGCAGCGCTTCCTCCATGCGCGCACCGCCCCACTTCATAAGGCCGGCGACGAGAAAGAAGCGGGCGCCGCGACCGACCAGCGATGCGAGCGTAAATGGCAGCAGGGCCATCGACAGGGCGCCGGCGGCAATGGTGAACACTTTGTAGGGAATCGGCGAAAATCCTGCGATGAACACGGCCCAGAAGCCCCACTCTCCAAACCAATCGACCGCCTTCTGGTAAGCAGGCCAGTACCGGCTTTCCTGCAGCCAGGGCAGCAGGATGTCAATGGCAAAGTAGCCGATTACATATCCAAGGAGCCCGCCTGCCACGGATGTGAGTGTCGTCAGCAGGGCCAGACGCCAAGCACGTTGAGGTTGCGCGAGGCACATCGGTGCCAGCATTACGTCCGGCGGTACCGGGAAGAACGAGGACTCCACGAAGCTCATCCCGCCCAGGTACCAGGGGGCATGCCGGTGCCGGGCCCAGACCATGGCCCGGCGATAAAGCGGCGAGAACAGCCTCATCAATCGCTGCTGTTGGCGAAACCCAGCAGGTGCAGCAAGCTGGTGAAGAGGTTGAAGATCGAAACGAACAGCGATACCGTGGCCATCACGTAGTTGGTTTCGCCGCCGTGGATGATGTTGCTGGTCTCATAGAGAATCACGCCGGACATCAGTAGCACAAAGGCGGCGGAGATGGCGAGCGACAGCGCAGGGATATCGAGGAAGATCGCCGCCAGGCTGGCGACAAAGGCAACCAGAATGCCGACCATCAGGAAGCCACCCATGAAGCTGAAATCCCTCTTCGTGGTCAGCGCGTAGGCCGAAAGGCTGATGAAGATCGCGGCGGTGGCGCCCATCGCCTGCATGACGATCTCGCCGCCGTTGGGCATGCCAAGGTAGCGGTTGATGACCGGGCCGAGGGTATAACCCATGAAGCCGGTCAGCACGAACACGAGCGGAATGGCCATGGCGCTGTTGCGCATTCTGGTGATCCCGAACAGCAGTCCGAAGAAACCAACCAGGGTCAGAATGATGCCCGGGTGGGGCAGCTTGAGCGCAACGGAAATCCCGGCGACGACCGCCGCAAAGACCAACGTCATCGACAGCAGCATGTAGGTGTTGCGGATCACCTTGTTGGTTGCCAGTATCGATTCGGCGCCACCGTGTGGGAAGGCAATTGCCTGGGATCGGATCGGATTCATGTCTGCTCTCCTTCGAAAATGACTACGTAAAAAATAAATGGCACTGACTTCAGCGAACAACAAGTACCGCGATACGACTCAAATGAATCACCTTGTAGGCTACCGAACCAATAAGAAGATTTTCGGCGGCACCCAGTCCGCGGCTGCCGATCACGACGCCATGGCACCCAAGCGTGTCGGCGAGCGCCACGATACTGTCCGCCGCCTCGCCCATCACGATATGCAAACACCAGGGTATTCCGGCCTTGTCGAGCAAGGCCCAGGCGTCATCCGTTGCCGCGAGGCCTTGGTTCATCAGGTCTGACTCTGCCGCTTCCTTGCTCATCCAGTGCTGGACATTCACCACATGCAGCGTGCAGTCCTTCATTTTGGTGGCGAGCCGGATCGCCTCGGCGACCGCGTGCTGACTGTGCCCAGAACCGTCAACAGCCACCAGCCAGGTGTTGCTGCTTGTGGAGGTAACTCCAAGACCGCAGTCAATGGTCAAGCCAACAAGGCGACCATCCGTATCCCGCATCGTATCGATGGGAATCTGCGCTGGCCTTTGACGTTGCAGGTTCATGATGCCTCCTCTTGAACAAGCTTTGTGTTGCGGGTCATGATCAGACTCAGGATCACAGACAGCAGTATGATGCAACCAACAATCGACAGCGACCACTGGATCGGCATGTGGAACCACGGCATGGCCAGCATCTTGCCGCCGATGAATACCAGTACGATGGCGAGCCCGTACTTGAGCAAATGGAAGCGGTCGGCCATGTCGGCGAGTAGGAAGTAGAGCGCACGCAGGCCCATGATGGCGAAAATGTTCGAGGTGAACACGATGAACGGGTCGGTCGTCACGGCGAAGATGGCCGGGATGCTGTCCACCGCGAACACCAGGTCGCTGGCCTCGATGAGCGCCAGGACGAGGAACATCGGCGTGGCCCAGAGGATGCCGTTTTGGCGGACGAAAAACTTCTCGCCATGAAAGTCCGGGGTGATACGCAGGTGCCCACGCAACCAGCGCAGCAGCGGATTCTTTTCCAGGTCGGGCTCGGCCTCGGCGAAGATCAGCATCTTGATGCCGGTGACGACGAGGAAGGCGCCGAAAACGTAGAGTACCCAGGCGAACTGCTGGACCAGCCAGACGCCGGCAAGGATCATGCCGGCGCGCATGACGATGGCGCCAAGCACGCCGTAGAGCAGTACGCGGCGCTGCAACTCCGGCGGCACGGCGAAGTAGCTGAAGATCATGACGAAGACAAACATGTTGTCCACCGACAATGACTGTTCGATCAGGTAGCCAGCAAGGAACTCGAGGGTCTTGGTCCGGGCAATCTCGGATCCCTGGGTGTCGTTGAGATACCACCAGAGCAGGCCGGCGAAGGCGAGCGCAAGGCTGACCCAGACGGCGACCCAGGCGGCCGCTTCCTTGACATGGACGCGGTGTGCCTTGCGTCCGCCGAAAACAAACAGGTCGAGCGCCAGCATGGCCAGCACGAAGACGATGAAGCCGGCCCACATCGGGCCGGTGGCGAAGCTGACGACAGCAGTGGAAGCGGCATCGTTCATGAAATTGTCCTCAGGCGCGCATCAGCGCCATGACCTGGCCGGCGTCGAGCGTCGCGGCCTTTTGTTGAATTTGCGGCAGGTACTGCGTCTGCAACTGCTTGGCGGGACCGATCAGGTCCTGGAAAGTCTCGCGCAGCAAGGCGGTGCTCATCGTCCGTCCGCCAGCGTAGTAGCGCCGGGCAACCTGACCGAGCGCATAGGTGGATGCGAAGGAGAAGGCCATGCTGGTCGCCGCGCTACCCACTTTGCCGAAAGTCTTGCCCGCCGCCTTGCCGAGCAGCCCACCCAACAACTTGCGGCCAAATTGTTCCAGATACTGTGAAGTCAGCCCGACCCCGGCGGCGGCAATGAATTCCTTGATGTGGCCCTGGTCGAGGGCAACACCATGGTCTTTGCCGATGCTGTAGACCATTTTGATCTGCAGCGGAATGATCGCCATTGAGGCCCACGACTGGGGCAACAGTTCCAGCGCACCGGCCAGCAGCGCGTAATTGAGAATGGACTTGTCCTGCTCGGCAGTCGAAACGGTTGCCGTGAGGGGAATCGCGGTGGTGGTTGCTGGCTGCGGCGGGACGAATTCGGTTTGGTCGACCAGCACCCCGATTTCGCCCTCGATCAGATCGGTCTCCGTCGCCGGCATGGCAAGCAGGCGTTTCAGTTCATTAAGGAAACGGCGTTCGGCATCCGCCAGTCGCCCGTCGGCCTCACAAACACACAGAGCCATTTCGTAAACCAACTGGCGCTGGCCGGTATCGGTCAGCATCGCTGCGAGAGTGGCCAACGGCAGACGTTTGAGCAGCACGTCCTGATACAGACGCGCCAGGTCGGGGGCGTTACGCTCTTCGGCGAGGTTCTCGGCGACGCGGCGCACTTCCTCACGCTCGCGTTCGTCCTTCGCACCATCGGCGAAAGCGGCATGGATGGCAATGGCCAGTATGGCTTTTTGTTCCTGCGGAGTCATGTGTCTCTTCCTGAAAAGTCGGTTATGGCAGGACGGCAATGATCGTCGCCTTGACCTTGCCTTGCGGTAATTGCGCGATCCTGAAGCGAACCCGTTCGTCGCCCTTGCGGTAGTCATGCTCCTCGCCATCGGGTGTAGCAGACAGGACATTCTGCGCATAGCCCTGCGCGGCGAAAGCTTGGGCGTAGTGGTTGAGGACAGCGACGTAGTCAGCGCGTCCCTCGTAGCGCACCGTGATCTCGCGGCCGTCGCGGTGCCAGTGCGAGCGCGCCAGGCCGGGATAGCGGGCCACCGGCCCGACGTCGGTGCCCGACACGTCGCGCGGAAGCGGCTCGGACTTGAGCGCTGGCAGTAACTCGCCCAGCGTCTCGCGTGCGCCGGGAACGGCCTGTTCTACCTGCGATGTGATGCTGCGCACTGCCTCCGGTGCGCCCTCGGTGAGCGATTTGCCTTGGCCCCACAGCCACCCGAACAGCGAGACTGCGGCCCAGATCAGCAGGACGAACAGTGTCAATAGGCCAAGGCCGATGGCAATCCAGGTGCCGCGACGGACTTGCAGGAAGCGGGGAGCGAACTGTGCGAGCAGCGCGGCCAAAGCAGGCTTGCTCATGTCATCTCCTTAACCGGGCCCTGAATACCGATGGCGCGCCGTCCCGCCAGCGCCGACTTTTGTACGTCGCCTGCATCCTCGCCGACCACCGTGAAATGCCCCATCTTCCGCCCAGGTTTGGCATGCCGCTTGCCGTAAAGATGCAGCTTGAGATTGGGCACGGCCAGCAACTTTTGCCACTCCGGCACGCGGGCATGGCTTGGGGCGTCCAGATACCAGAGATCACCCAGCAGATTGACCATCGTTGCTGCCGAATGCAGTCGGGTATCGCCGAGCGGCAGGCCGCAGAGCACGCGCACCTGCTGCTCGAACTGATCGGTGACGCATGCGTCGAGTGTGTAATGCCCCGAGTTGTGGGGTCGCGGCGCCATCTCGTTGACGTAAAGCTGGCCACGGACAACAAAGTATTCAACGGCCATGACGCCGACGTAGTCGATCTTGCGGGCAATCTCCGCGGCCATGTTCTCGGCGCTCTCGGAGAGGCACGCGCGCGCCGGCGGTACCGAAGAAATATCGAGAACCCCGTGCAGGTGATGATTCTCGACTGCCGGAAAACATTTGACCTCGCCCGTCTCATCGCGCGCCAGCACCACCGAAACCTCATGATCCAGGGGCAGCATTTTTTCCAACACGCAGGGCTCGAAGCTGAATTGACGGAAGGCTGCCCGAGCTTCCTCCCTATTCTTGACGCGGGCCTGGCCCTTGCCGTCATAGCCGAAACACGCGACCTTGAGAATGCCGGGGAACAGGCCGGCATCGGCTTTCTGCGCATCCTCCTCGTTGCGGATGTCGGCGTAGGGCGCATGAGGAAAACCGTTGCGCTTCAGGAATTCCTTTTCAACGCTGCGGTTCTGGCAGATAGCCACGGCTTCAGCGCCGGGTCGCACGCGCCCGGACATGGCAAGGAAATGCAAGACCTTGGCCGGCACGTTCTCGAATTCCGTGGTCACGGCGGCACAGGACTCGGCCAGGTAGCCGAGGGCGGCGGGATCGTCGTAGACGGCGGCGAGATGTTCGTCGGCAATGCGGCCGGCCGGACTGTCAGGGTCAGGGTCAAGCACGATGACCCGATAACCCAACTCATGCGCCGCCACGACAAAGAAGCGACCCAACTGACCGCCGCCAAGCAGGCCGAGAGTGGCGGGCGGCAGGATCATTTCGGCAATGCCAGTTTCATTGCCAGTACCTTCGCCGTCTGCGCTTCGCGGAATTCGACC
Organism: uncultured Methyloversatilis sp.; assembly: GCA_964477575.1. GTDB lineage: Bacteria > Pseudomonadota > Gammaproteobacteria > Burkholderiales > Rhodocyclaceae > Sulfuricystis. Next base: position 34,433 of record CAYZEA010000014.1, on the reverse strand, counting down.
AGCTTTTTCTCCAGTTTTTGGTCGGTCGCTGCCAGCAGCGCGACGGCGAACAGTCCCGCGTTGGCCGCCCCGGCCTCGCCGATGGCGAAGGTGGCGACAGGAATGCCCTTCGGCATCTGTACGATGGACAGTAGCGAATCCTTGCCCGCCAGTGCCTTCGATTGCACCGGCACGCCGAGCACCGGAACGATGGTCTTGGCGGCCAGCATGCCCGGCAGGTGCGCCGCTCCGCCCGCGCCCGCAATGATGGCGCGCAGTCCGCGCTCCTGCGCTGCCGCTGCGTATTCGAACATCAGGTCCGGCGTGCGGTGCGCGGAAACCACGCGCGCCTCGTAAGGCACGCCGAAGTACTCCAGCATGCGCGCCGCCGCCTGCAGGGTTGGCCAATCCGAATCGGAACCCATGACGACGCCAATCAAGGGCGCTGTTTCGACACGGCGCTTCATGGCGTTTCCTCCGTAACCATGGGCTGCCGGGCCATCGACACGGCGGGAAAGTCACGCTGTCGCGCCAGACGGCGGTCAAGCGTACGGCCAATGCGTTCGGACGCGCGGTCGATGGCGACGTAAAGATCGGACTGAGTATCCTCGACGACCAGGGCAGGCGCGCCCTTGAGTCGTACCTCAATACCGCAACACTTGTCCAAACCGCCGCGAGGGCCATTGATATCGGACAAGCGCACGACGATGCGCGTGACGATGTCACGACCATGATTCAGTGCGTAATCGAGACGGGTAGCCACATGCTGGCGCAGTCCATCGGTCAGGGTGAAATCTTGAGCTTGTATCTGAAGGTTCATGGCATTCCTCTGGTTGAAGTGGAAGACGACACCCGGATTATGGGTGCGCAAAAGATTCGATACAAACAGATATAAAGATGAGTTATGATCGAAAAACACGAACAATTAGTTGCCGCCATGCTCAACTACAAACATCTGCATTACTTTGTCAGCATCGCGCGGGCGGGCGGCGTCATCCGCGCGGCGGAGCGCCTGCATCTGACGCCCCAGACGCTCTCCGGACAAATTTCGCAATTCGAAGAACGCATGGGCGTCGCGCTGTTTCAGCGCGTCGGGCGACGGCTCGAATTGACTGAAGCGGGCAAGCTGGCGCTGTCCTACGCCGAGGAAATCTTTCAGACCGGAACCGAACTGGAGGACTTGCTGAAGAACGGCGCCGAGGAGCGCTTCATCACCTTTCGCGTCGGTATCGCCGATGTGGTGCCTAAGTTCATCGCCCATCGCCTGCTCGCGCCAGTGCTGGCGCTGCCCGAGGCGGTGCGCCTGATCTGTCAGGAAGACCGCCTTGATCGCCTGCTGGCTGATCTCTCCATCCACCGACTCGACATGGTGCTGGCCGACCGCCCCATGCCGCCGGGTACCGAAATCAAGGGCTATAGCCACCCACTGGGCGAAACGGGGGTTACTTTCTTGGCTGCGCCCGCGCTGGCTGAGCGGCTGACAGGTAGTTTCCCGGATTGTCTGGACGGCGCACCGTTGCTGCTATCCGGCCGCGACAGCGCGCTCCATGCTTCGTTGCCGCGTTGGTTAGAACGTCAAGGCAAACGGGTGCATATCGTGGGCGAATTTGACGACAGCGCCTTGATGAAAGCCTTCGGCGAGGCCGGCGCCGGCGTGTTTCCCGCACCGACCGCCAGCGTGCCGGACGTGACAGCGCACTACAAGGTCGTCATCCTGGGCGAAACGGACGAGATACGCGAACGCTTTTTCCTGATTTCCGCCGAGCGGCGGCTGAATCATCCTGCCGCGCGGGCGGTCAGCGAACATGCGCGGGGCAGGTTGTTTGCGCCGGCGCTCAAGTCAGCCTGATTTTTTGGCTTAGGCACTACCCAGTGCCCCGACGCCCTGCCCGCTGGCGCCGAACAGTTGCAGGGTACGGGCCACCTCGGTGGCTACGGCCAGACGGACCGCATCGACCCCACGAAGGTACGCATGGAGCTGGGTAGTACAAGGCCATCAAGCAGGCGATAGCCGGCGGCCTTGGCGTTTCCGTGCTGTCTCTGCACACGCTTACACTGGAAGGATCCGGCGACTTATTACGGCCACTCGATGTCAGTGGTTTCCCTTAAAGCGAAAGTGGTATGTCGCTTATCCCAGGGACAAGCATCTTTCAGCTGTTGCCAAAGCTCTTATCGAACATCTGTTGGGCGACAAAAGCAGAGGGGATATCGCCTGAACGGATGCTCATGCCAAAGTCATCCTTAAAGTCGCTGACGGGAATGACCCGACGAAACCTGGCTAGACAAACAATAAGTATTTCCGGATCATTGGATACGCTTTATTCTGTTTTTCTTTTGAATCGACAGCCACTATCCTTCATCGTGTCAAACCCCATACCCACAGGAGACCTCGATGAAATCTCTTTCACTGCTCGCAGTTGTTGTCGCACTCGGCCTAAGCATAGGTACTGGTGACGCGGAGGCGGCCAAGCGCCTCGGTTCTGGCAAGTCCTCTGGCATGCAGCGACAGGCGACCCCGCCAGTCAAAGCGCCGGATGCCGCCTTATCGCCGAAGCAGGCCACTCCTGCTACCGCTGCTGCTCCAGCCGCTGCTGCGGCACCTGCCGCCGCAGCTCAAACCGGTCGGTCATGGATGGGCCCCGTCGCCGGTCTGGCTGCCGGTCTTGGTCTCGCGGCCCTGGCCTCTCACTTCGGCTTCGGCGAAGAGTTGGCCTCCTTCATGATGATGGCGCTGCTGGCGTTTGTCGTTATCGCGGCGATCGGCTTCTTCATGCGCAAGCGCGCTGCAGAACAACAGCCCGCTATGGCCGGTGCCGGTGCGGGCGGCGCACAGAACGCATTCCAGTACGCGGCCAATCGCGTTGAACCTAGCCAATCCGCATCGCGTGATTACGATGTTTCGATGCCTGCCGCGTCGGCCAGTACCCGCATCGCAGACGATAGCCCGGCAGCTGCCAATATTCCGGCAGATTTTGATGTGGCTGGCTTCGTGCGCAATGCCAAGGTGTATTACATCCGCTTGCAGGCCGCCAACGATGCCGGCAATCTGGATGACATCCGCGAGTTCACCACCCCCGAGATGTTTGCCGAGATCAAGCTGACCATCGCCGAGCGTGCCGGCCAGACCCAGGTAACGGACGTGGTTGCCATCGAAGCCGATGTCATTGACGTGGCTGCAGAAGACAACCGCTATGTCGTCAGCGCCCGCTTCACCGGACAGGTTCGCGAGGACAATGGCCCCGCCGAAAGCGTCGATGAAATCTGGCATCTGGTCAAGCCGCGCCATGGTAACAGCGGCTGGTTGCTGGCAGGCATTCAGCAAGTTCAATAAATCTCAGCGGATTTTTTGTGCCGCCTCCCGGCGCCGCACCAGTGTTGTCCCCCACTGGTCGGCACCGTCTTTTTACCCAAAATATGCATGTAAAACTCATTCTGCCGATGGCACTCGCCATCGGCCTGTCAGCCTGTAGCAAGCCGGTTGAGGACTCGCGTCCGGGCCAGCCCGTGAAGATGCGCCAGACAGCGTTCAAGGAGATGCTGCGGGTTTTCGAGCCAATGGGAACCATGCTGCGTGATGGCAAATACGATGCCGGCAAGTTTGAGATCCTGGCCGCCGATCTGATCACCAAACGCGATGGCCCATGGACGTATTTCGGTTCCGACACCAACTATCCACCTACCAAGGCCAAACCTGAAGTTTGGGAGAAGCAAGCCGAGTTCGAGAAGGGACGCGAGGCATTTATCAAATCAACGGATGCATTGCTGATCGCGGCCCAGTCAAAGGAACTTAAGAATGTGACCGGCGCCTACTCGAAGGTATATGACCACTGCCAGTCCTGCCATCATGATTTCAAGAAGAAGTGACATGGATACTTCGTTTCTATGGAGTACCCCATGACAAGCGACAACCATGATGACGCCAAACACGAAGCAGGAGGAAGATCGCGGATCATTCAGATTGCCGTGGGGATAGCCGGAATCTTGATGCTATTGCTATTGGTCGTACTGGGGATTGCAGCCTCGAAACTCTAAGCGACGATGAACCCGCAAACAAACATGGCAGACGCTGCAAAACCAAACCCGCTGGTTGAACTGACCATCACCCTGATCGTTCCAGCGTTGATCCTGATGAAGCTATCCGGTCCGGAGGATTTGGGTGCGACAAACGCGTTGGCGCTGGCGCTGAGTTTCCCGCTGGCATGGGGCATACGCGATTTCCGGAATCGGCGGAAGATCAATCTGTTCGCTGCGCTTGGCGTTGTCAGCACCGTTCTTACCGGTGGCATCGGGCTACTGGAACTCGATGCGCAATGGCTCGCCGTCAAGGAGGCGGCAGTCTCTGGCCTCATCGGCCTGGCTGTGTTGGGTTCGACCTACACGCGCTATCCACTGGTAAAGATAATCTTGCTGAACCCGGCCATTATCGACGTTGCCCGCTTGCAGGAAAGATTGGCAGCACATGGCGCAACCAGAGTGTTCGAGGAGCGCCTGCTGCGGGCCACTTGGATGCTGAGTGGCACCTTTTTCTTCTCGTCGGCAATGAACTACTTCCTGGCAACTTATATTGTCGTCAGCCCCGCCGGCACACCCGCGTTTAACGAGGAACTTGGGCGCCTCACCTTAGTCAGCTACCCCTTCATAGCCTTGCCATCGATGGTGATGATGGTCTTGGTGATCTATTACCTGTCCCGCACAACACGAGAACTGACCGGGCTGAGCTTTCCAGAGTTTCTGAATTCAGCGAGGGTTTAGATTTCATCTTCGAGTCAGTTTTGGCGAGTCATCACTTGCCCAAACTGACCGGAGCTGTGCCACAGTCCGTTTGCTGACATATACCTGCCGCCTGACAAGGCTTAGGTCACCGGCAGCCCTTGGCCGACGAACCGTAGTAAAGAAGTCGCGCCGAGAGACTGCTCGACTCAGTTACCTGCTGTTGGAATCCATTTTTTCCGACCGACCTCAGATTGCAACCTTGCTACTGTAGCTTGTTGGAGACCGCCCACACGGCGGCCTCGACGCGCGAACGGAACTTGAGCTTCTTCAGCAGGTTGCGGATATGCACCTTGACGGTGCTTTCCATGATGTTGAGTTCGCGTGCGATCAGCTTGTTCGACTTGCCGGCGGCGAGACACTTGAGGATCGCCGTCTCGCGCTCGGTCAGGCTGGCATGGCTGCGGTTTTCCGTCACGCTTTCTTCGCGCAAGGCGCTGGCTAGCAGGCTGGTTAATTCCGGGCTGATCGCCGTCTGCCCCTGCATCACGCTGCAGACCATGCGCAGGATTTCCTCGGGATCGTTGTCCTTGAGGATGTAGCCATCCGCACCGGAACGAATCGCCGTCATCAGGTCTTCCGGTGCATTCGAAACGGTGACCATGACGATGCGCGCCTCGCAGCCCATGTCGCGCAAGGTACGCAGGGTTTCGAGGCCGTTGATGCCCTTCATGTTGAGGTCGAGCAGGATCAGATCGGGGTCGTGCAGCTTCGCCAGTTCGATGCCCTCCTGGCCGCTCGCCGCTTCGCCGACCACGTCATAACTCTCGTCGAGCGCTAGCAGTTGGCGAACGCCGCGGCGGAACAGCGGATGGTCGTCGATGATGAGTACGCGCGAGGTTTCGGTGCAGGCAGTCATGGCGGTCCTTTCAGCTCAGCTCAGGCACGGCCTGGCGGATTTTTTGCGGCAGGAATTGCAGGATGATCACCGTCCCCTGTCCCGGCGCCGACGCCACTTCAAGTCGGCCGTCGAGGATGGCGGAACGGTCGTGCATGATATTCACGCCAAAGTGATTGGCCGGCGTGTGGCGCAGGTCAAAGCCCTTGCCGTCGTCGACAATGCGCACCGTCACCGCCTGAAAGGCATCAACAGCAATCGTCACGCTGGCAGAACTGGCCTCGGCATGACGCTCGATGTTCGACAGTGCCTCGCGGACGATGCGGATGACGTGCATCTCTTCGTTGGCCGAGAGCACGATACCGGACATGGCATTGGTGAGTTGCAACGGGAAACCGAGTTTTTCGGAGAACTCCGCCACGGTCTCCTGCAGGGCTACATTGAAGCCGCGCTCGTCGATGCGCAGGCGGAAGGTGGTGATCAACTCGCGCAGTTCGCGATAGGCGCCGGCCAGCCCGTTCTTCAGTTCCTCGGCGATGGTGCGCGGATCGCAGCCCTGGTCGATGCACTTTTCCAGGCGCGTTACCTGGATGCGCAGGTAGCTCAGGGACTGGGCAATCGAGTCGTGCAGTTCGCGCGCAATCACCGTCCGCTCCTCCAGCACGGCAAGACGGTGCTTTTCTTCGGCACGGCGCATGTTGATCAGCGCATTCGACACATGGTGGCCCACCGTCTGCAAGACGCGTTCCTTCTCGCGCGGCAGGGGGGTGCCATCCTTCAGCAGCACCGGGAAGATGCCGCGGAAACGGTCGCCATCGCCAATCGGCACGGCCTGCACATGATCGCGCAGGGCCTGTTCGGTGAGCGGCAATTCGGCCTGCTCGAAGCAGTGCTGGCAATCCATGCGTTCGCAGCGCTGCTTGAGCTCCTCCTTGGTCAGGTCGGTGGTGATGGTATGCGCCGGCAACTGGCCATTCTCGCTAATGCAGATCTGGCTATGCCCCAGGGCGAGGTCTCCCTCGACCTCGCGCAGGATGTCCTGCAGCTTGTCGAGCGTCAGATCGCTGGCCGACAACTGCTGGCTGACGTAGTACAGCAACTCCAGCGACTGGTTGGTGCGCATCAGTTCATGGGTTTTTTCTTTCACCTTGTCTTCCAGGTGGGCATACATGCTGGCGATTTCGCTCACCATGGTATTGAACGCACTGCCCAGCTGGCCGAGTTCGTCATTGCCGACATGGCTGACGCGCGCCGAGAACGAGCCTTGCGAGACCGTTTTGGCAGCCTGCAGCAGTTGCGCCAGCGGAATGATCAATTGCTGTCGCAACAGCCACAATGTCCCCAGGCTGATGGTGACGATTAGCCCCAGCAGGATCAGTTGCGTGATGCGCAGGCGACGCGCCTTGCTTTCGAGTTCTTCCTCGATGAGGCGCACCACGCGGTCGATCTGGTCGACATAGTCCGGCACTTCATGCGCCAACTGCAGCAGGGCATCGGCGCTGCCGTTGGCCGCGGCAATTTCGAGCGAGCGGATGCTGGTGTTCCAGCGCTGGACGACGCTATGAATGGCGAGCAGCGACGGCGAATCGCTTTTCGATTTGGTTTCGATGAAGCGCTCAAGACTCAACAGCCGACGCTCGAACAGTTTGATCGTCTCGTGCGCCTGCACCCGCTTGGCCGGTTGCAATACCTCGCTCAAGGTGCGGTAAGTCAGAAAGCGCAACGAACCGGACACGTTTACCGCATTCGCACGACCGCTGATGTCCTCGGCGATGACGGTCGAAATCACGATCGAGGTGACCGACAACATCGCCAGCAAACTCATGACAATGCCGGCGCGCAACAGCACCGAATCGCGCAGGCCGGACATCAGGGTGGGATAAAAGCGCCGCATGAGATGAATTCTGGCAGACGAAGAAGAACTAAGCCGGGACCCTTTCGGGGTAGGCAATTAACCCCATAGTGGATCGGGTCAAAAGCGCATTTGTTTGATTTTAATGGTTTTCAACCTGACGAACGACTACCGCTTTAGGGGTAGATAACCGAATTCAGTGGACTGGAAAGGACTTGTTCGCGCGCCTAAGATGCAGCCAGCTAGATCGACCGACCCGCTTCACGACACAGGAAAAGGACCCCCCATGAACATATCGAGTGTCATCGTCATCCCCGGCCCCGACCGCGCCCAAGCGGTCGTCGCCGGCCTAAACACCCTCGAGGGTGTCGAAGTGGCCGCCGTGTCGCCCGAGGGCAAGATCATCGCCCTCATCGAAACCGAGGGTGATCGCGAAACGATCCAGATGTACGAACAGATCAGCCTAATGGACGGCGTGATGTCGGCGTCCATGGTCTATCACCAGAAAGAAACCGAACCAGAAGCAGAAATCTTGCTGGCAGCGTAACGCTGCCAACGATACCCACAAGCCGAATCGATAAGGAGGCCTGACATGACTCAAGTAACAATGACGCGACGTGAATTCATCAAGACCAATGCCGTAGCCGCCGCCGCGGTGACAGCGGGCATGAGCGTGCCCGGCGTGGCCCTCGCCCAGGCCAGAGGCGGCGACGGCGTGCGCTGGGACAAGGGCGCCTGCCGCTACTGCGGCACCGGCTGCGGCGTACTCGTCGGCGTCAAGGACGGCAAGATCGTCGCCACCCAGGGCGACCCCGATGCGCCGGTCAACAAGGGCCTCAACTGCGTCAAGGGTTACTTTCTGGCGAAGATCCAGTACGGTCAGGATCGCCTGACCAAGCCGCTGCTGCGCATGAAGGACGGCAAGTTCGACAAGAACGGCGAGTTCGCGCCGATCAGCTGGGATCAGGCGTTTGACCTCATGGCCGAGAAGGTCAAGACCACGCTGAAAGACCCGAACCAGGGTCAGCGCGGCGTCGCGATGTTCGGCTCAGGCCAATGGACGGTATGGGAAGGCTATGCCGCCGCCAAACTGTGGAAGGCCGGTCTGCGCACCAACAGCCTCGACCCGAACGCACGCCACTGCATGGCTTCGGCCGTCGCCGGTTTCATGCGCACCTTCGGCATCGACGAGCCGATGGGCTGCTATGACGACATCGAGAATGCCGACGTGTTCGCGCTCTGGGGTTCGAACATGGCCGAGATGCACCCGATCCTCTGGTCGCGCATCACCAATCGCCGCCTCACCGCCAATCACGTCAAGATTCATGTCCTCTCGACCTTCTCACACCGCTCCTGCGAACTGGCCGACAGCGAGTTGATCTTCAAGCCACAATCCGACCTGGCGATCCTCAACTACATCTGCAACTACATCATTCAGAACAACGCGGTCAACAAGGAGTTCGTGGACAAGAATGTCGGCTTCTTCAAGGGGGTCACCGACATTGGCTACGGCCTGCGTCCCAACCACCCGCTGGAGCAAGCCGCGGGCAACAACGGTTACCCCGGTGCCGACGGCAAGCCGAAGGGCGACCCGAACAAGCACACGCCGATCACTTTCGACGATTTTGCCAAGTTCGTTGCCGAATACACCGTCGACAAGGCGCACGAGATTTCCGGCGTGCCGAAAGACAAGCTCGAAGCGCTGGCCAAGGCCTATGCCGACCCGAAGATCAAGGTCACCTCGTTCTGGACCATGGGCTTCAACCAGCACACGCGCGGCACCTGGGTCAATAACATGATCTACAACGTGCACCTGCTGGTCGGCAAGATCTCCGAGCCGGGCAACAGCCCCTTCTCGCTGACCGGCCAGCCCTCCGCCTGCGGCACGGCGCGCGAGGTCGGCACCTTCGCCCACCGTCTGCCCGCCGACATGGTGGTGATGAACCCGAAGCACCGCGAGTTTTCCGAGAACATCTGGAAGCTGCCCGCCGGCACCATTCCGGACTGGATCGGCTACCACGCCGTCGCCCAGTCGCGCATGGCCAAGGACGGCAAGATCGGCTTCCTCTGGACGACGACCACCAACAACATGCAGGCCGGCCCCAATATCAACGGCGAGATTTATCCCGGCTGGCGCAACCCGAAGTGTTTTACCGTGGTTTCCGACGTCTATCCGACCGTCTCGGCGATGTCGGCCGACCTGATCCTGCCCGCCGCGATGTGGATGGAGAAGGAAGGCATGTTCGGCAACGCCGAGCGGCGCGGCCAGATGTGGCGCCAGCAAGTCAAGGCGCCGGGCGATGCCAAGTCCGACCTGTGGCAATACATGGAGTTCTCCAAGCGCTTCAAGGTCGAGGAAGTCTGGCCGGCCGATTTGATCGCCAAGAAGCCCGAGGTTGCCGGCAAGACCCTGTACGACATCCTCTATGCCAACGGCGAATGCAACAAGTTCCCGAAGGAAGAAGCCGCCAAGGTCAACGCCCACGCCTGGGCCGGCTATACCAACGATGAATCTGAATATTTCGGCTACTACGTGCAGAAAGGCCTGTTCGAGGAATACGCCCGCTTCGGCCGTGGCAAAGCGCACGACCTGCACTACTTCGACGAGTACCACAAGGCACGCGGCTTCCGCTGGCCGGTGGTCGATGGCAAGGAAACGCTGTGGCGCTTCCGCGAAGGCTACGATTCCTATGTCAAGAAGGGCGAGGGCGTGAAGTTCTACGGCTACCCGGACGGCAAGGCAAAGATCTTCGCCCTGCCCTATCAGCCCGCCGCCGAAATGCCGGACAAGGAATACGACCTGTGGCTGTGTACCGGTCGCGTGCTGGAGCACTGGCACACTGGTTCGATGACGCGGCGCGTGCCCGAGTTATACAAATCCTTCCCCGATGCCGTCGTATGGATGCACCCGAAGGATGCCGAAAAGCGCGGTCTCAAGCGCAACGACATCGTCAAGGTCGCGACCCGTCGTGGCGAAATCGAGTTGCGTGTCGACACCAAGGGCCGCAACAAGATGCCGGAAGGCCTGATCTTCGTCCCCTTCTTCGACGAACATCGTCTCGTCAACAAACTCACGCTGGATGCCACCTGTCCGATTTCGAAAGAAACGGACTTCAAGAAGTGTGCCGCCAAGGTAGTGAAGGTCTAAGCCGGAAACCAGGGAAAACGGGAAGCCCTGCAGGGGGCAGGCTTCCCGCCCAAGATCATGACACCCGAAAAAGTTGCCAAAGGCTCAACCAGAAGGCAGTTTCTTGCCGATACCGCACGCATGGCGTGTGGTGTCGGCCTGTTCGGTGTCGGCCTCGGTCTGTATGCCCGCCACGCGACGGCGCTACCCCCTGCCGCCTTGCGTCCCCCCGGCGCCCTGCCGGAAACCGAATTCTCCGCCGCCTGCATCCGTTGCGGACTGTGCGTGCGCGATTGTCCCTACGACATGCTCCAACTGGCCAAGCCGGAAGAGCCGATGTCGACGGGCACACCCTACTTCGTGGCCCGTCAGGCGCCGTGCGAGATGTGCGAGGACATTCCTTGCGTCAAAGCCTGCCCGACCGGCGCACTCGATCATTCGCTGACGGACATCACCAAGTCAAGGATGGGCCTGGCGGTACTCGTCGATCACGAGACCTGTCTCAACTTCCTCGGCCTGCGCTGCGACATCTGCTACCGCGTCTGCCCGGTGATCGACAAGGCCATCACGCTCGATCCGCAAAGGAATGTGCGCACCGGCGATCACACCCTGTTCATCCCGGTGGTGCATTCCGACGCCTGTACCGGTTGCGGCAAATGCGAGAAGGCCTGTCCGACCGAAATCGCCGCCATCAAGATATTCCCGCTCTACATGGCCAAAGGCCAATTGTCGGCCCACTACCGCCTCGGCTGGGTCGAGAAGGAAAAAGCCGGTGGCAGTCTGGTCGCCCCGGATGCCGAACACCAATACCACATGCCGGAAGGCATGAAGTACGAATACGGCAAGGGTCTCTCAAAAGCTCCCGGGGCTGCAGTACCGGAAAGTAGTGCCGTCCCCAACGGTACAGCGGGCACGGCCGACGCCGTCCCGCAGGCGCCGACTTTTAAAGCCCTGCAGGGAGGCAAGCTATGAGCGCGCTCCCGCACAAACCCGGCGCCGAAGCCGTCGACGCCAAGGGCTGGGTTCCGGCCCACAAGTGGCTGCTGATGCGCCGTACCAGCCAGATCGGCATTCTCGCCGCCTTCCTCGTCGGCCCCTGGCTCGACCTGTGGATCGTCAAGGGCAACCTCAACTACAGCCTCACGCTCGAAGTATTGCCGCTGGCCGATCCCTATCTGCTGCTGCAGGCGCTCGTCACCGGTCACACACCTGAGAAACTCGCGCTGATCGGCGTCGCCATCGTCCTCGCCTTCTACCTGCTGGTTGGCGGGCGCGGCTTCTGCTCCTGGGTTTGCCCGGTGAACCTGCTGACCGACGCCGCCTACTGGCTGCGCACCAAACTCGGGATCAAGGGCAGCGCCCACTTTTCGCGCGCAACCCGCTACTGGGTGCTGGTCATGACCTTCGTGGTCGGCGGCCTCACCGGCACCCTCGCCTGGGAAATGGTCAACCCGGTATCGATGCTGCATCGCGGCCTGTTCTTCGGCCTCGGCCTCGCCTGGGTGGTGGTGCTGGCGGTCTTCCTGTTCGATCTGTTCGTGATGCGCCACGGCTGGTGCGGCCATCTCTGCCCGGTCGGCGCCTTCTACAGCCTGATCGGCAAGTTCTCGGCGATGCGCGTCGTGTTGCCGCAACGCGAGGCCTGTAACGATTGCATGGACTGCTATGCCGTCTGCCCCGAGCAGCAGGTGATCCGTCCGGCGCTCAAGGCCATCGACGGCACGGCCCCGATCATTCTCGATGCCACCTGTACCAACTGCGGCCGCTGCATCGATGTCTGTTCCAAAGATGTTTTCGCCTTTGGCGCACGTTTCAATCTGTCCGCGTCGATTCCATCAACCGCCAGCGGTGTGGCGCAATCTGCACCGAAATGACCCACGTAAGTTACTTAGGAGGAGTTCTCACATGAAAACCGCAGGTTTATCTAAAAAGACTGCCAGCCTCGCCATCGCGACCCTGATCGCCTCCATTATCGGCTGTGCCTCGACGACAGGCCCGACCCCCATGCGCGGCGCGGATGTCACGGCACCCGACCGTGCGCCGCCGGTCAGGGAATATGTGGAAAAAGTACCCGGTGTCGGCCAGCCCCAGTTGATTGCCCGCACCTTTGTCGGCCAGCCGCCGATGGTGCCGCATACCGTCGAGAAGTATGTGCCGCTGACCATGGAGGAAAACGCCTGCATGGAATGCCACCAGACCGCAGAAATCCGCGGCCAGAAGATTCCGCAGATCGGCGAGAGCCACTTCTCGAAAACCGCCAAGACCAAGGCCGGCAAGCCGGCGCTGGAAATGAGCCGTTTCCAGTGCGACACCTGTCATGTGCCGCAGGTTGACGCCAAGGAATTGGTCGACAGCAAGTTCGTCGGCGTCACCAAATAATTTTTTTAACACCCGTTGGAGATCACTCAAATGAAATCAATCGCCGCACTCGTTTCCACTGCAGCACTGGCCTTGACGGCTGGCGGCTTTTCCACGGCCGCCCTGGCCCTCGATGTTGAGGCCGCCAAGGGACTCGCCGAGCAGAACAACTGCATGCAGTGCCATGGCCTGCGCAAGGACAAGGATGGCCCCTCCTTCATGAAGACGGCCGAGAAGAACAAGGGCAAGGCCGGCGCGGTTGATGAGCTCGTCAAGCACATGACCTCGGGCAAGGAGGTCAAGCTGGCCGACGGCACGACCGAGAAGCACAAGGTTGCCAAGACCATGCCCGCCAACGATGTCGCCCAGTTGAAGAACCTGGCCGAGTACATCCTCTCCATCCAGCCCAAGTAAGTGGCACGATCATGACAAACGAGCAGAACGACAAATCCGGGTGGTGGGCCATACTCAAGCGACCAAGCGCAAAGTACTCGCTGCTTGGCCTTCTGGTGGTCGGCTTCTTTGGCGGCATCATCTTCTGGGGCGGTTTCAACACCGGCATGGAAGCCACCAACACGATGGGGTTCTGCATCGGTTGCCATGAGATGCGGGACAACGTGTACGAGGAGTACAAGACCACCATCCACTACAGCAACCGCACCGGCGTACGCGCCGTCTGTTCGGATTGTCACGTTCCGAAGGACTGGACGCACAAGATCGTGCGCAAGATCCAGGCCTCCAAGGAAGTCTGGGGCAAGATCACCGGGGTGGTCGACACCAAGGAGAAATTCGACGCGCATCGACTGGTCATGGCGGAACGCGAGTGGGCCCGCATGAAAGCCACCAACTCGATCGAGTGCCGCAACTGCCACGACTTCGATGCGATGAGCCCGGAAATGCAGAAGAAGACGCCTTACAAGAAGCACATGGAGGCAAAGGCCGCCGGCCAGACCTGCATCGAGTGTCACCAGGGCATCGCCCACAAGCTGCCCAAAGGCTATCGCAAGCCCGGAACCGAAGAGGAAGAGGAGTAACACCACAATGCGCCAATGGTCATTTCAGGCCGTTGGCGCATATGTTGCTCACCATAGGCATGGCCAATATTCTCGTCATTGACGAATCCCAGCACCGTGCCGTCGAAATCTGTACCGGACTGATCAAGGCCGGCCATCAGGTGGCCGCCGTCTTGCCCTCGGCATTTGAGCTAAGCGAGCGCATTCAGGAGATCAAGCCGGACATCATTCTGATCGAGACCGAGTCACCCTCGCGCGACACGCTGGAGCATATCGGCGTGATGAACCAGACCATGCCGCGTCCGGTGGTGATGTTTTCCAACGACGGCGACAGTGAGACGATCCGTTCTGCCGTCAAGGCTGGCGTGGCGGCTTACGTGGTCGACGGCTTTGAAATCGACCGCCTCAAGCCCATCGTTGATGTCGCCATCGCGCGTTTCGAAGAACATCAATTGCTTAAACAGGAACTGGCCGAGGCCAGCCGCAAACTCTCCGAACGCAAGACCATCGAGAAGGCCAAGGGCATCCTGATGAAGTCGCGCGGCCTCGATGAAGATGCCGCCTATGCCGCCCTGCGCAAGCTGGCCATGGAGCGTTCGAAATCCATGGGAGAGATCGCGGCCAACGTGGTGGACATGGCGCAGCTGCTGCTATAACGCACCAGCGCAGTGCGGTATGGGTATGCAGCGCACACCATCAGTGCGCCTAACGAACCACCCAGTTCCGCGTCATGCCGTCCCGCCAGCACCGACTTTTCGTTACAAGCCACTGATCCATAAGTCATCCTATATTTTTAGAGCGTACTGGCACGCTCGTTGCTGAATAGCAACCAAGTGTCGAACCAACGGCGGTTCGACCCACCAGACAACGGCGTCTGATTGCAAGCCCCCTGTGGCGAGCGATCGACGCCGTTTTTTATTGTCCCGAGTTTGTCACCCTGGAGATCGAGATGAATCATGAAAATATCGCCCCTGCCCCAGCCCCTGCCGAAACAACACGCCGCGACTTCCTGCGCAAGGGTCTCACCCTTACAGCCGGAGCAGCGCTCATGAGTACGATCCCCCACGTCTGGGCCGCCGGCTCCGACAAACCGGAAAAAGAGGAAGTCCGCATCGGCTTCATCCCGCTCACCGACTGCGCCTCGGTCGTCATGGCCTCGGTGATGGGCTTCGACAAGAAGTACGGCATCAAGATTGTGCCGACCAAGGAAGCGAGTTGGGCCGGCGTGCGCGACAAGCTGGTGAATGGCGAACTCGATGCCGCCCACGTACTCTACGGCCTGATCTACGGCGTGCAGCTCGGTATCGGCGGCCCGAAGAAGGACATGGCCTCGCTGATGACGATCAACAACAACGGCCAGGGCATCACGCTCTCCAACCAGCTCAAGGACAAGGGCGTGACCGACGGCGCCTCGCTGGCCGCGCTGGTGGCGAAGAAGGAGCGCGAATACACTTTCGCCCAGACCTTCCCGACCGGCACGCACGCGATGTGGCTCTACTACTGGCTCGCGGCGCACGGCATCAATCCCTTCAAGGACGTCAAGACCATTGTCGTGCCGCCGCCGCAGATGGTGGCCAATATGCGCGTCGGCAACATGGATGGCTTCTGCGTCGGCGAACCCTGGAACCAGCGCGCCATCATCGACAAGATCGGTTTCTCTGCCGCCACGTCGCAGGACATCTGGACCGACCACCCGGAAAAGGTTGTCGGCACGACGGCGGAATGGGTCGCCAAGCATCCGAACACGGCGCGGGCGGTCATCATGGCGGTACTGGAAGCCTCGATGTGGATCGACGCCTCCGCCGCCAACCGCAGCAAGACGGCGGAGACCATCGCCGCCAAGGCCTACGTGAACACCGATGTCGAGGTGATCCGCAGCCGCATGATCGGCCAGTACGAAAACGGCCTCGGCAAGAGCTGGTCCGACAAGAACCATATGAAGTTCTACAATGACGGCGCGGTGAACTTCCCCTACCTCTCCGACGGCATGTGGTTCATGACCCAGCACAAGCGCTGGGGTCTGCTGAAAGACCACCCGGACTATCTCGCCGTGGCGAAAAAGGTCAACCAGACCGCGCTCTACAAGGAAGCGGCCAGCCAACTCAAGGTGCCGCTGCCGAAGAGCGATATGCGCGAATCGAAGCTGATCGACGGCGTGGTCTGGAACGGCAAGGACCCCGCCAAGTACGCCGACGGCTTCAAGATCAAGGCCTAAGGAGAACGTCATGACGGCAGTCACAGTCGATGCGGTAAAAGTCGGCGCTGGCGAGACGGCACTGAAGGTACCGCCACCGCCCGCAGCGTCAAAGCTCACCGGCCCCACCAGCACCGAGACCGATGCCGCCGCCATGCGTGCCCTGCTCGGCGTCATCCTGCCGCCCCTCATGGGCATGGTACTGCTGATCGGCATCTGGCACCTGGCGACGATGAACGGCGGCAGCATCCCGACACCGGGCAAGACCTGGAATGCGGCCGTCGTCCTGTTCTCCGACCCGTTCTACAGCAACGGGCCGAACGATCAGGGCATCGGCTGGAACATCCTCTCCTCGCTGCAGCGCGTCGCCATCGGCTTCGGCATCGCGGCACTGGTCGGCATCCCGGCCGGCTTCATCCTCGGCCGCTTCGCGACGATGGCCGGCATGATCAACCCGATCATCAGCCTGCTGCGGCCGGTGTCCCCGCTGGCCTGGTTGCCGATCGGCCTGCTGGTGTTCCAGAAGGCCGATCCGGCGGCCATCTGGACGATCTTCATCTGCTCGATCTGGCCGATGATCATGAACACCGCCCAGGGCGTCATGCGCGTACCGCAGGACTACCTCAACGTGGCGCGCGTGCTCAACCTGTCCGAGTGGAAGATCGTCACCAAGATCCTCTTCCCGAGCGTGCTGCCCTACATGCTCACCGGCATTCGTCTCTCGATCGGCACGGCGTGGCTGGTCATCGTCGCGGCCGAGATGCTTACCGGCGGCGTCGGCATCGGCTTCTGGGTGTGGGACGAGTGGAACAACCTCAAGGTCGAGCACATCATCATCGCCATCTTCGTCATTGGCATCGTCGGCCTGATCCTCGAACAATCGCTGCTTTTGCTGGCCAAGCAATTGCGCATGGAGTCCTGACATGAACCTAGAAAAATTCGTCCAGATCGAACAAGTCGGCATGAGCTTCGACACCAAGAAGGGCAAGTTCGTCGCCCTCAAGGACATCAACCTCAACATCAAGCAGGGTGAGTTCGTCTCGCTGATCGGCCACTCGGGTTGCGGCAAATCGACGCTGCTCAACCTCATCGCCGGGCTAACGCTGCCGACCACCGGCGCGATGCTCTGCGCCAACCGCGAGATCGCCGGCCCCGGCCCGGAACGTGCGGTGGTGTTTCAGAACCACTCGCTGCTGCCCTGGCTGAGTTGCTTTGAGAACGTCTATCTGGCGGTCGAACGCGTGTTTGCTGCCAACGAGCCGAAAGCCCAGTTGAAGGAACGCACCACCAAGGTGCTTGAGATGGTTGGCCTCGCCCACGCCATCCACAAGTACCCGGGCGAAATCTCGGGTGGCATGAAGCAGCGCGTCGGCATCGCCCGCGCGCTGGCGATGGAACCCAAGGTGCTGCTGATGGACGAACCTTTCGGCGCCCTCGATGCCCTCACCCGCGCCCGCCTGCAGGACGAGCTGATGAAAATCTGCGACGTGACCAAGGCCACCACGGTGATGGTCACGCACGATGTCGACGAGGCGGTGCTGCTTTCCGACCGCATCGTGATGATGACCAACGGCCCGGCGGCCACCATCGGCGAAATTCTGCATGTCGACCTGCCACGGCCGCGCGCACGTCTGAGTTTGGCCCATGATCCGCAGTACATGGATTACCGCTCGGCGGTGATCGAGTTCCTCTACGCCAAGCAATCGCACCCGCTCGCCGCTTAAGGATATGTCCATGAAAAAACAAAAACTGGTAATGGTCGGTAACGGCATGGCCGGCTGCCGCACTCTCGAGGAACTGCTCAAGCTCGCACCGGAGAAGTACGACATCACGGTGTTCGGCGCCGAGCCGCACCCGAACTACAACCGCATCATGCTCTCGCCGGTGCTGGCGGGCGAAACCCAATTCGATGACATCGTGCTCAACGACCTGGCCTGGTATCGCGACAACGGCATTACGCTGCATACCGGCAAGCAGGTTGTGAAGATCGATCGCAAGGCTCAGACAGTCACCACCGAAGGCGATGCGGAGTCGCGCGTCACAGCCCATTACGACCGCCTGCTGCTGGCGACTGGCTCTCTGCCCTTCATCCTGCCGGTACCGGGCAAGGATTTGCCCGGCGTGATCGCCTATCGCGACATTGCCGACACCGAGGCGATGATCGATGCGGCCAAGCATCACAGCCACGCCGTGGTGATCGGCGCCGGCCTGCTCGGTCTCGAAGCCGCCAATGGACTCAAGCTGCGTGGCATGGACGTCACCGTCGTGCATCTGGCCGACTGGATCATGGAGCGCCAACTCGACAAGACCGCCGCCGACCTGTTGCAACAATCGCTGGAAGCCAAGGGACTCAAATTCCTGCTCGGCACGCAGACGAGCGAACTCGTGGCGGGAGAAAGTGGCCGTGTCGCTGCGATCCGCTTCAAGGACGGCAGCAGCATCCCCGCCGACCTTGTCGTGATGGCCGTCGGTATCCGCCCGAACGCCACGCTGGCGGAAAACGCCGGCATCCACTGCGAACGGGGGATCGTCGCCGACGACACGCTGCAAACCGCCGACCCGAAGGTTTATGCCGTTGGCGAATGCGTCGCGCACCGTGGCATCGCGTATGGTTTGGTGGCACCGCTGTTCGAGCAGGCCAAGGTTTGCGCCAACCACCTCGCGGGCTTGGGTGACGGCCTGTACACCGGTTCGGTCACTTCGACCAAACTCAAGGTCACCGGCATCGACGTGTTCTCGGCCGGCGATTTCATGGGCGGCGCGGGGATGGAAGAGATCGTATTGTCCGACCCGTCCGGCGGCGTCTACAAGAAACTCGTCATCCAGGGCGATTTGCTGGTGGGCGCCGTGATGTACGGCGACACCGGCGATGGCGCCTGGTATTTCCAGTTGCTCAAGGACAAGCAGAACATCGCCGAGATTCGCGACCACCTGATGTTCGGCTCACACCATGTCGGCGACGTGGGGCATGCCGGCCAGAATCAGGCTGCCGCGCTGCCCGACACGGCCGAGGTCTGCGGCTGTAATGGCGTGTGCAAGGGCGATATCGTCAAGGCCATCAACGAACACGGTCTCTTTACACTGGAGGATGTGCGCAAGCACACCAAGGCCTCCAGTTCCTGCGGCAGCTGCACCGGCCTGGTCGAACAGATTCTCGCCTCCACCGTCGGCGGTGCCTACCAGCCCACCACCGCCCAGGACAAGCCGGTGTGCGGCTGCACCGAGCATGGTCATGGCGTCGTGCGCGCAGCGATTCGCGAGCAGAAGTTGCTCTCCATTCCCGCTGTCATGCAGGCGCTGGGCTGGAAGACGCCCAACGGTTGCGCCACCTGCCGCCCGGCGCTCAACTATTACCTGATCTCTTCCTGGCCGAAGGAAGCCGAGGACGATCCCCAATCGCGCTTCATCAACGAACGCGCCCACGCCAACATCCAGCGCGACGGCACCTTCAGCGTCGTGCCGCGCATGTGGGCCGGCCTCACCACCCCGGCCGAGTTGCGCAGCATCGCCGACGTGGCTGAGAAGTACGCGATTCCCACCGTCAAGATGACCGGCGGTGCACGCATCGACCTGCTCGGCATCAAGAAGGGCGACCTGCCCAGGGTCTGGGAAGACCTCGGCAAGGCCGGCTTGGTATCGGGCCACGCCTACGGCAAGTCGATCCGTACCGTGAAGACCTGCGTCGGCGCAGAACACTGCCGCTTCGGCACGCAGTTGTCGATGAGCATGGGCGTCAAGCTGGAGAAGATGTTGTTCGGCATGTGGGCGCCGCATAAAGTGAAGCTCGCCGTCAGCGGCTGCCCGCGCAACTGCGCCGAGGCCGGCATCAAGGATGTGGGCATCATCGGCGTCGACTCGGGTTATGAGCTTTACGTCGCCGGCAACGGCGGCATCAAGACCGAGGTGGCGCACTTCTTCTGCAAGGTGAAATCGGACGAGGAGGTGATGGAGTATTCCGGCGCCTTCCTCCAGTTGTATCGCGAAGAAGCCTACTACCTCGAACGCACCTGCCACTACGTTGCCCGCGTCGGCCTCGACACTGTCAAGAAGATCGTGGTCGACGATGCCGCCCGCCGCCAGGAACTCTACGAGCGCCTGCTCTACACCTTGCAAGGCTACGAAGACCCGTGGGCGAATGCCGTGTCGACGCGCGCGCCCGAATATGTTGCTTTGGAGATGAACTAAATGGCCGACTGGAAAAAACTCTGTGCCCTGGATGAAATCCCCCGCCTCGGCAGCCGCCAGGTGAAGTCCGAGAGCGGCATGATCGCCGTCTTCCGCACGGCGGACGACGAAGTCTTCGCCCTGCGCGACCGCTGCCCGCACAAGGGCGGCCAGCTCTCGCAGGGCCTGGTGGCCGGCAAGGTCGTTACCTGCCCGATGCACTCGTGGAAGATCCAGTTCGAGAACGGCGAGGCCGTCGCACCCGACAAGGGCTGCGCCAAAACCTATCCGGCCAAGGTCGAAGGCGGGCTGGTGTGGATCGCTCTGTAACCGAAACCCGCAGCATCTGCTGCTACTGCGGCGTCGGCTGCGGCGTCATCATCCAGTCGGCCGGCGAGCGCATCATTGGCGAAGGTGGGGGCACACGCCTGATTGGCGTGCGGGGTGACCCGGAGCATCCGGCCAACTACGGCCGGCTCTGCTCCAAGGGCAACACCCTACATCTGGCCGCTGTACAGACTGGTCGGGCCACCGTGCCGGTCCTGCGCGAGAGCAATACAGGACGCGGCGTCCTGCCAGCGCAATCGTTACCTGTTTCCTGGGACTATGCGCTGGACGTGGCCGCCGAGCGCTTTGCGCGCATCATCGCCGAACACGGGCCGGATGCCGTTGCCTTCTACGTCTCCGGCCAGTTGCTGACCGAGGACTACTACGTTTTCAACAAGCTGGCGCGCGCGCTGGTCGGCACCAACAACATCGACTCCAACTCGCGCCTGTGCATGTCCTCGGCCGTTGCCGCCTACAAGGCCACGCTGGGTAGCGACGCCGTGCCGTGCTCCTACGAGGACATCGACCTCGCGGACCTGATGCTGATCGCCGGTTCGAACACCGCGTTCGCGCACCCCATCGTCTTTCGCCGCATCGAAGCCGCACGCGAGAAGAATCCCGATCTCAAGCTGATCGTCGTCGACCCGCGCCGCACCGATACTGCCGCCAGTGCCGACCTGCACCTCGCCATCGCGCCGGGTTCCGACACGCTGCTCTATTCGGCCATGCTCCATGTGCTGCTCTGGGAGGGCCTAACCGATCACGCCTTCATCGCCGCGCATACCAGTGGCTTCGACGCACTGCGCGCGCAACTGGCCGAATTCACCCCCGGCGCCGTCGCCGCCGCCTGCGGGCTGAAAGCGGAAGAAATCATCGCCGCCGCACGCCTATTCGGTAACGCGAAAGCTCCGCTCTCTTTCTGGTGTCAGGGTCTCAACCAGTCGATCCATGGCACCGCCAACGGCGCCGCGCTGATCCACCTGCACCTCGCCACCGGGAAAATTGGCAAACCCGGCATGGGCCCCTTCTCGCTTACCGGCCAGCCCAATGCGATGGGCGGGCGCGAAACCGGCACCATGGCCAACCTGCTGCCGGGCCACCGCAACCTCGCCGATCCGGCCGATCGTGCCGAACTCGCGCAGCTCTGGAACATCTCCGCCCTGCCGGAAAAGCCCGGCAAGACCGCCGTCGAGCTATTCGACGCACTCGCCGACGGCAGCGTCAAGGCAATCTGGATCGCCTGCACCAACCCGGCGCAATCGCTGCCTGACCTCACCAAGGTACGCGCCGCGCTCACCAAGACCGAATTTGTCGTCGTACAGGATGCCTGGACCGACACCGAAACCACCGCCTTTGCCGACCTGCTACTGCCCGCCGCAACCTGGGGCGAGAAAGACGGCACCGTCACCAATTCCGAGCGCCGTATTTCACGTGTGCGTGCGGCCGTACCGCCGCCCGGCGAGGCACGCGCCGACTGGCGCATCGCTCGGGATTTCGCGCTGAAGCTCGCCCAAAAAGTCGACGCTGGCAAGACGGCACTGTTCGACTTTCACAGCGTCGAAGCGGTCTACGCCGAGTACGTCAAAACCACCGTCGGCCGCGACCTCGACATCGGCGGCCTGTCGCATGAAGCCCTCGACCGCCTCGGCCCGGTGCAATGGCCGGTGCGTGGCGATCTAGGCAACTTGAGCGGAACTGATCGCCTCTACACCGACCACCGCTTCGCCTTCCCCGACGGCAAGGCGAGATTCATCGCCATCGACACGCGCCTCACCGCTGAGGCACCCGACGCCCGCCATCCTTTCCGCCTGCTCACTGGCCGCCTGCGCGACCAGTGGCACGGCATGAGCCGCACCGGCCGCATTCCGCGCCTTTACAGCCACGAGCCCGAGCCGCACATCCAGATGCATCCCTCCGACCTCGCTCGGCGCGGCTGGCAGGAAGGCCAGTTAATGCGCGTGAAAAGCCAGCGCGGCGAAATCGTGCTGCCCGCCGCCGCCAGCGAGGAAGTCAGACCCGGCCAAACTTTCGTCGCCATGCACTGGGGCAGCCGCAGCCTGTCACATGACGGCGTGAATACACTGACCATCCCGGCCTTCGATCCCGTTTCGAAACAGCCCGAACTCAAGCACGCCGCCCTGCGCATCGAACCCGCCGCCCTGCCCTGGCGCATGGTCGTACTACGTTCGCCGGGACTGGCCGCCGACGCCCACGAAACGGTGCTGGCCTGGCGCACGCGCCTCGCGCCGCTACTGGTCGGCTTCGACTACGCCGCACTCACCCTCGATGGCCGCGAACGTCCCCTCGTCGCCCTGCGCCTCGCGCTCGCCGCTCCCCTATTGCCCGAGCGCATCGAGCACATCGCCCGCGCGCTCGACATGCCCGAAGACGCCTGCCTCGCCTACCGCGATCCCGCCAGAAACGTCATCAAGCGTGCCAAGATCGAAATAGATAACGAAAATGCGCGACTCGCCGGCATCCTACTCGCCGGCGAGGATCAGGCGAGCAACTGGCTGCGCGCCGCGATGAAAGACGGCGTCCCCATCGACACCCTGCGCCGCTGGATCTTCGCCCCGCGCGCCGAACCGCCCGTCGCCGCCGCCGCACCGCGCAAGGTGATCTGCAACTGCCTCGACGTGAGCGAGGCGGACATCAAGCGCGAGATCGCCGCAGGCGCCGACCTGCCGACGCTACAGGAGAGGCTCAAGTGCGGTACCTCCTGCGGCTCCTGCGTGCCCGAGATCAAGCGGATGCTGGTCGTGACGACACATCCAGCTTAAAAATATTGACAAACTCAGGGCCATTGTCGGATCGGATGTATCGCAACACTTTTATGAAAGTGTTACTTGACACAACTAAATTCGCCGCTAAAATGCGCCCCTATTCTGCGGGAGTAGCTCAGTTGGTAGAGCGATACCTTGCCAAGGTATAGGTCGAGAGTTCGAGACTCTTCTCCCGCTCCAGAATTAACAAAAATCGCCCTCCGGGGCGTTTTTTGTTTGTAGAACATCAAACAGACATCTGCTGCAAGACGGACGTCACCTCGTTTGCGTGACGTAATGGCCGGATGCAATGAAACAGCCTATCTGCCTGAAGGTAGGACTTTCGCATCAACATTAACCATTGCTTAAGCCGTCCCGGCGACTGACTCGGCAAAACCTTGCCCTGTACCTGTCGCCAATAGTCATCAATCATTTTGGCAACCAGCGGCCAATCATGCTCGGCAGACTGCGGACCTCCCTTGCGAATTCTTTGCGCCAGCAGGGGATCGGCGACTGCTCCACGACCCAACATGACATCGGTACAACCGCTAACCGCACGTATGGCGTGATAGTCGCACACTGACCAGACTTCGCCGTTGGCAATGACCGGTACCTGCACCGACTCCCGGATTCGGGCGAGCCATTCCCAGCGGGCCGGCGGACGGTAACCATCCTCCTTGGTGCGGGCATGGACGACCAGTGCTTCAATCCCGCCTGCCTCAAGTGCCTGCGCACAATCGAGCGCCCGAGCAGTATCGTCGATACCCAGGCGCATCTTGGCCGTCAGGGGAATCCTCCGGGGCATGGCCTCCCGCACGCTAGAGGTAATGCGGAATAACAGTTCAGGATCATCCAGCAATATCGCCCCCCCGCGGTTGCGATTGATCAAGGGCGTTGGGCAACCGAAATTCAGATCGATACCCGCTGGCGCAAGCTGCGCAACCTTGGCTGCATTGGCGGCGAGCAGTGCGGGATTCGAACCCAGCAATTGGATCCGCACCGGCGTTCCCGTCTTTGTCCGCGAGAACTGCTTCAATTCCGGGCTGATGCGGGTAAAGGCGCCATGCGGCAAAACCGTCGAACTGATACGCACGAACTCTGTCACGCACCAGTCGTAACCGCCAGTTCCCGTCAAGACATCACGCATGATGTCATCGACCAAGCCTTCCATCGGGGCAAGAATAATGCGTCCTACCCCCTTATCGGCAGGAATCAAAGTACCGCGCCCGCCAGTTTGACGCCAAAGCCGATGAACAGTCCGCCCACCCCGCCCGTTGCCACAGCGGAAAGGCGCCTGCGACGGCTAAACTGTTGTGCCAGATGGGCACCGCCAAAAATCAGTGCCGACAAGTAGAGGGCGCTGCAGACCTGAACGATGACGCCGAGGATCACGAATGACAATTCAGGATGCGCATACTCCGGAGAGACAAACTGGATGAAGAATGAGATGAAGAACAGGATCGCCTTGGGATTCATCAGGCTAATCAACAAGGCCGTCCGAAATGGCCGCGATGCATCGACAGGCACCATGGATGGTTCGCTTTCCCGGCCCTTGCGCCAGGTGCGAACGGCCGAACGCAGCAACCCAACGCCCAGCCAGGCCAGATAAGCGGCACCCGCATACTTGAGCGCCATGAACAAGGCCGGCGTAGCTTGCAACAGCGAGGCCACGCCCGTGGCGGAAAGAATCATCAGGATCGTATCGCCTAGAAATATCCCGCCGGCACCGCGATAGCCTGCGGCAACGCCCCAGCGCGAGGCAACCGTCATGACGTAAAGGGAATTTGGCCCGGGCAGCAGAACGATAAAGATCGTTCCAAGAATAAAGGTGGTCAGGTCGGTAATGCCGTAGAACATATCAGCCTTGGTAACGGCGAACGAGACCGGTAACTACGCCGAAGATTTCCAGTTGTCCTTGGGGACGAATGACGGGATAGGCCGGATTGTGAGGCTTGAGCGCAAACTTGCCCTTTGCGAGGATCAACTCCTTGAGGGTGAATTCGTTGTCGACAATCGCGATGACGAAGTCGCCAGATTTGGCCGCCTTGGTCCGCTCGACAACCACGAGATCTCCATCGCGGATGCCCGCATCGATCATGGAGTCGCCCTTGACCGGCACCATCAGCGTCCGGGAAGGCTGACGAACGAGATACTGGTCGATAAGGAACATCTCCCCCTGAGTCGCTTCGATCATATCGGGCGCCCCGGCACGCACGGCCATATCCGCCAGCGGCCGTTCGAAGAAACGCGTTGTCGGCATCCAGGCATCGTCATCCGGGGTCCGCTCGACGAAACCTGCCATTTCCAGTCGCTCCAGCAGTTTCTTGGCCGCAGTTTTCGATGCGAAACCGATCAGCTCGCAGATGCGCTGCTGCGTGGGGATACGACGCGCCTCCGCATAGTAATCGCGCAGTCGATCAAGGTATTCGGTATCGCGGGAAGGATCGGCGGGGGGCATCGCAGGCTCCATACATCATCAGTGTTCAGACGAACTCCATGCTAGTGTTCTTCGGAACACCTGTCAAGCAAGCTTGGATTCGATTGTCGATACTACTTTTGGTTCTCTGCCACACAACCCCGCGTGGATTGGATACAATTGCAGCCGCTTGCGATGATCTGCCTTGGCAGGACTGAAGCCTTTGGCGCGATAGCAAAGCGGTTATGCACCGGATTGCAAATCCGTGTAGGTCGGTTCGACTCCGGCTCGCGCCTCCAAGTATTCATGCGTCTTTCCAGATGGAAGGCCGTTTTCGTTTCTAACCATTGTTGCGTCGTGAAAAGTCGACGCTGGCAGGACGGCAAGTGAGACGGCGCTACTGTCTGCTGACATTATTGAGCGCGCTGCTACTGCTTTCTGCCAGCACTGCGCGCGCCGATGAGCGCTGGGTGGTGGCCGGCCCGGATGGTCAGCCGCAGATCCAGTTTTATTTCTTCTGGTCGCTCGCCTGCCCGCACTGTGCCGATGCCCACCCGCACATTACGGCCCTGCCGCAGACGCGGCCCTGGGTTCGGCTGCACGAACTGGAGTTGTCGCGCAATGCCGACAATGCCCGCCAGTTCGCGGCCCTTGTCGAGCAACTGGCCACGCAGGGGCAGGCTGGCGTGCCCGCCTTCCTGTTCTGCGGCGAGCTGCATTTCGGCTGGGACGGTCCGGCAAATATGGGTGCCCAACTCCAGCAACGTCTCGATGCCTGTCATGCGCGTGTGCAGGCTGGCAGACCGCCCATCAAAAGCCAGCCGGCCACCAGCGAGCGCATCGAGCTTCCCCTGATCGGGCCTATCGATGCCGCCAGCCTCTCGCTGCCAGCGCTGACGCTGGTGCTGGCCGGGCTGGATGCTTTCAACCCGTGCGCCTTCTTCGTACTGCTGTTCCTGCTGTCGATGATGGCGCACCAGAAAAGCCGTGCCCGCATGTTGTTGATCGGCGGCGTCTTCGTGGCCATTTCCGGCCTGATGTATTTCGCCTTCATGGCGGCATGGCTGAATGTCTTCCAGCTCTTCGGCCATCTCGGCTGGGTGACGCTGGCGGCCGGCGCGCTGGCCATGCTGGTCGGGGTCATCAACGTCAAGGATTTCTTCTGGTTCGAACGCGGCATTTCGCTGTCGATTCCCGAGGCGAAGAAGCCCGACCTGTTCCGCCGCGCCCGCGCCATTCTGGTGGCCGAGCATCTGCCGGCGATGCTGGCGGCCACGGCCTTTCTCGCCATCGCGGCGAACTTCTACGAGCTGCTGTGCACGGCCGGCTTCCCGATGGTCTATACGCGCCTGCTGACGCTGGCCGATCTCTCCGCCAGCGGCCGCTACGGCTATCTCGCCCTCTACAACCTGATCTACGTCCTGCCGCTGGCCGCCATCGTCGCCGTGTTTACCCACACGCTCGGCGCCCGCAAGCTGACGGAACGCGAGGGGCGGCTGCTCAAGCTGATGTCCGGCCTGATGATGCTCGGTCTCGGCGCGCTGCTGCTTTTCGCGCCCGAACGCGTCAGCCAGATCGGCATCGCCTTCGGGCTGATGGCGATCGCCGTGGTCATCACCGGCATTGCCGCACGCCTGACCCGAACTGCAGGCTAGGGCGTCACTTCGACGCGGTTGCGGCCATTGGACTTGGCCGCATACAGTGCCTTGTCGGCGCGCGAGAGCAAGGCATCGATGTCCTCTTCCGTCCGATAGAGGGACAAGCCCAGGCTGGCGGTAATGTGCCCGACTGCGGAAAAATCATTGGCTGCGATCAGTGCCCGCAACTTGTCGGCAAACTGCCGGGGATCTTCGCCTTCGCTCAAGGTTGCCAGCACGGCGAATTCCTCGCCGCCCCAGCGGGCGAGGAAGTCATGGGCGCGAATGTTGGACGCCAGCAGTTGGGCAAACTCAACCAGCACGGAGTCACCCACCTGATGACCATAGGTGTCATTGAGCGATTTGAAGTGATCGATATCCAGCATCACCAGCATCAGCGACAAACCGTGACGCTGGGCGCGGCTGGTTTCGACCAGCAGAGTCTCGTCGAACTTGCGGCGGTTGGCGACACCGGTGAGCATGTCGGTTTCGGATAGGCGCTGGAATGCCGCTTCCCGTTCGGCCAGTTCGGCGGTGCGCTGTGCGACCAGCTCTTCGAGTCGCTCCTGGTTGGACTCAAGCATCATCTCGGCCATCTTGATGGAGGTGATGTCGGTACGTACCGAGACGTAGTGCTCGGGCCGCCCTGCCGCGTCGAGGAAGGGCAGGATGGTGGTGCTAACCCAATAGAGGCTGCCGTCCTTCTTGCGGTTGCACACCTCACCCTGCCAGGTGGCGCCACTGGCAATGGTGCGCCACATATCGGCAAACAGACTGGGGGGGTGCAGGCCAGAATTGACGATGCGGTGATCGCGGCCAATCAACTCCTCACGCGCGTATTGGCTGACGGCACAAAAACGATCATTGACGTAGGTGATGCGCCCCTGGGGATCGGCGATGCTCACGATGGCGTGTTCATCAAGCGCCTGTTTCTGGAAGTCGAGGTCACGCAGGCTGGCATTCAATTGCCAGGTCTTGTCCGTCAGCCCGCGCATCAGACGGGACATATTGCGCTGAACATAAAATCCGATGACTAGGCTGGCCAGCACGGTCAGGAGCATCGCGCTTAACAGCACCACCTGGGCAGTTCGCACCTGCTCACTCGCCCGCTCACTGGTTCGTTCGATCTCGCGATTTTTTAGGGCAATAAAAGCTGTCAGCGCGCTCAGCACATCCTCCTGGGCGGGCATGACCTGATCGGCGAGGACCGCCATCGCATCACGTTGCCGGTAGGCACCGCTCAATTCGATGACGCGCTCCTGCAGTGGCACCGTCCGTGCCGTTGCACGGGCCTGCTGATTCAGCAAAGCATGCTCTTCGGGAATCAGGTCTTCCTTGATCAGTTCGCGGCGTACCTCGACGAATTCGTGCCCCAGCGCCCAGAAGCGCATGGCATAGTCATCGGCCACCAGTGCATCCTTCTCATGCACCAACTTGACCAGCAGATACGAACGCCCACGTGAGGCGTGATACATCTGGTGGGCGAGTTGGACGTGCCTGGCATGCTGTGCATTGATCCTGGTGACCAGCGTCTGGATGCGCTCAAGGCGAACCATGGTGGCCGCCGTCATGGTGACCAACAGAACAACGACCACACCAAAGCCCGCAATAATCATGCGGGCTGAATACTGCAGTTTCTTATGGTCTTGCGCCACTGACTCCCCTTCCTCTTGAGCGAAGCCTACCATGTTCGGGAAAAGTCGGCGCTGGCAAGACGGCGTCTAAGGTTGGAAAGCAGCAGCCAGCGCCGCAATCATGTCGGCATGATCCTGCACACCGGCGCTTTCACGCACGCTGTGCATCGCCCACAGCGGCGAACCGACATCCACGCTGGCGATGCCGAGACTGGCGGCGATCATCGGCCCGATGGTGCTGCCACAGCCGAGGTCGCTGCGATGGGCATACTGCTGGCAAGCCACGCCGGCCTGCTCGCACAGGCGCATGAAGCGCGCGGCGGTTTCCGCATCGGTGGCATAGCGCTGGTTGGCATTGCGCTTGATGACCGGCCCGCCATTCACGCGCACCTGGTGGCCCGGCTCATAGGCGTTGGGGAAATTCGGCTGATAGGCATGCGCCATGTCGGCGCTGATGAAGAAACTGCGCGCCATGGCGCGGCGCGTGTCCTCGCCATCCAGCCCGGCCGAAAGTCCGATGCGCGCCAGCACATCGGCGAGGAAGCTGCCGCCCGCCCCGGTGGCGCTTTCGCTGCCCACTTCCTCATGGTCGAACAGGCCGACTACGCAAGTCGCATGCGGTGCTGAAGTTGCCAGCAAGGCGGTGATAGCGGCGTGGCACGAGGCCAGATTGTCGAGCTGGCCATCCGCAATGAACGCCTCCTGCATGCCCCACAGGCTACCGGGTTGCGTGTCGTACACCGCCAGTTCCCAACTGAGCAGATCGGCCGCCGCTATCCCGGCCTGCGTCGCCAGCAGGGTACGCAGATAAGCATCGGCATCTTCGCCCTCGGCGAGATTCCCGAGAATCAGCGGCAGTTCGGTCTGCTTGTTGAGCTTGAGGCCCTGCTCATTGACATCGCGGTTCATGTGGATCGCCAGATTCGGCAGGCGCACCAGCGGCTGGTCGAAGCGCAGCAGGCGCGTCTCCATTCCGGCGGCGGTGCGCACGACCACGCGTCCGGCCAGGCTCAGATCGCGATCAGTGAACGTCGCGAGGATCGGCCCGCCATAGATTTCCACCGCCAGACGCGCCAACCCATTGCCGCCAGAGGCTGGCCGGGGCTTGAGACGCAGGCCGGGCGAATCGGTATGCGCGCCGACGATGCGCAGACCACGCTCCACCAGCGGCGCACTCCCCATCACAAAGGCGATCAGCGAGGCGCCGCCGCGCGTGACGGTGTAACGCCCTCCCGGCACCAGTTGCCAGCGGTCCGTTTCATCCAGGTGCATAAAACCCTGTGCCGCCAGACGGGCGGAGCTTGTCGCCACGGCATGCCAGGGACTCGGGCTGGCATCGATGAAGTCGATCAGATCAAGGGCAGTATGGCGATCATTGCTGCGGTCACGAGTCGGCTGAAACATGGCGTTACGAAATGGTTAGGGTGACCAATCCTACCGCGGTTCAGGCCGAGCTGGGCCGGTGTAAGCTATGCACCATGAATCGTTCAATCGCCGCCCTCATTGTTGCCGCTGCCCTCGCTTTAAGCGCGAGCATGGCAGCGGCCGCCGCCACACCCGACAGCCGGCAACTCGAAAGGGAACTGCAGAGCCTGAACTGGGGACAGTTCAAAGCGGTCATCGAGGCCATTCCCGAGATTCGCCGCGAAGTCGAAAAATATGGCCCGATGGGCTGGGAGTACGTCAGGACGAATTACCGCAGCCACGGCTGGAAAAAGAATATCGACCGTCTGGACACCGGGGAGAAACAGCGCCTCGCTCAGTTAATTCAGCGCACCCGCAAACTGCGCTGAAAAGTCGGCGATGGCGGGACGGCGCTTACTGGCCCCGAGGCGCCCGTTTAATCCCGCCGAGCACATCCCCTACCTTGAGACCACGCTGCGCAAACCAGCCGGCATTCATCTCCAGCGCATAACGGACGGGTTTCGCAGCGCAATGATTTTCCTCGCTCTGCGGCTTCATCTCGGCGATATTGAGGATGCGCCCATGCGCATCCATGAAGGCGATGGAGAGCGGGATCAGCGTGTTTTTCATCCAGAAGCAGTGCGGCTCGGCATCGGGAAAGACGAACAGCATGCCGCGCTGGCTATCCATCGCCTTGCGGTGCATCAGCCCTTGCGCACGGCTTTGCGGCGTTGCCGCCACCTCGGCCTCGATGCGATGGAAACCGGCAGTCAGTTCCATGACCGGCAACCCCTGCGCCATGGTCAGACTGGCGCAAAAACTCAGCAAGAGGAAAAGACGACGCATCATTTCGGGCACCCCTTGCCATAACGGTTGCAGAAGCGCAGCGCTTCCGGATAAGGAAAAAAGTCGCGGATCTTGCCGCTGCGGATGTCTTCCTGCGCCTGCTGCCAGAACGCGATATCGAGCAGGTCGGCATGATGGCGCATAAAAGCTGCGCGGATCTTCGGCGAAGTCAGCAGGAAGGAGGCGAACTCCTCGGGGAAAACATCGTTGCGGCCAACCGAATACCACGGTTCGCCGGACATCTCGGCCTCTTCGTTCGGCGCGGGGGGAATGCGGCGGAAATTGCAGTCGGTCATGAACTCGATTTCGTCGTAGTCGTAGAACACCACGCGACCATAGCGGGTGACGCCAAAGTTTTTCCAGAGCATGTCGCCCGGGAAAATGTTGGCGATGGCCAGTTCGCGGATGGCATTGCCATATTCTTTGACCGCATGCTCGATCTGATCTTCGCGGCCGGTCTTGTCGGCCCGATCAAGATGAAGATTGAGTGGTTCCATGCGCCGCTCGATATAGAGGTGCTTGATGATAATTTCTCCATCCTCCGCCGCATCTTCCTCAAGCAGCGAAGGAACTTCGCGGCGCAGCTCCTCCAGCATTTCGGGCGCGAAACGATTCTTGGGCAAGGCCACATGGGAAAACTCCAGGGTATCGGCCATGCGCCCCACGCGGTCCACCTGCTTGACGAGCTGGTACTTGCGCTTGACGGTGGCGTGATCGACTTCCTTGGTCACCCCGAACTTGTCCTTGATGACCTTGAACACATACGGATAGGAAGGCAGGGTGAACACCAGCATGACCAGCCCGCGGATACCCGGCGCGACGACAAACCTGTCCGCCGAATGGTGCAGATGGGACATCAGGCCGCGGAAAAAAGCGGTCTTGCCCTGCTTGCCCAGGCCAAGCATCGAATACAGTTCGGCACGCGGCTTGTGCGGCATGATCGAGCGCAGGAACTGCACATAGGCCGAGGGCACTTTCATGTCGACCATGAAATAGGCGCGCGAGAGCGAGAACAGCAGGCTGATAAGGCCCGGGTCAAGGAGAATGGTATCGACCACCAGTTTGCCGCCGGGCTCATGCAGCACCGGTATGGCGAAGGGGAACTCGACCGCCCCATTGACGGCCTTGCCGATGAGGTAGGCCGCCTTGTTGCGATAGAAGGCCGAAGACAGCACCTGCACCTGGAAATTGACTTCACGCACCGGCAGTTCGGGCAGAAATTTATGGACTGCCGTGCGGACGGCCTCGACATCGCGATCCAGATTGGCGAACTCGCGCTGCCACTGGAAATCGATCAGGATCTGGCGAATCGTCGCACGGAATCCCGCCTGGTTCGGATAGTAGCTGCGGTAGGTGGGCGGATCCGACTCGATGTATTCGGTCGAGATCGCCGGGCGTACGAAGATGAAGTCGTTATGGAAATAAGTACGGTGCAGGATCTGGCAGAACACCGAGTTGAAGAAGGTCTCGGCCAGTTCCGGCTGGCTGTGGTCGGTCAAGAGGCCAATGTAATAGAGCTTCGCCTGACGCCAGACGACGTCATCGACAGTCTCGGCATTGAAGTCGTGGTGCAGGCGCTCGATGGTCTCGGCGACACGGTCATCATAAAACTGGATGCGCTCGCGCACCGCCCGTTGCACGGCAGCCCAATCCCCCTGTTCGAAACGCTCCTTGGCCTGGGCAGAACTTTCGCGGAAGAGCCGATAGTGTTTGTTGAATCCCTCGATCAGAGTCTGGGCAATCAACAGCGCCTGTGCGCCCGCCACTGGATCGGCATCCGCCACCGACTTCACCGATATATCCATGAATTTCCTTTTACCTATATTGACGAAGCTTATACTGTGAGACTTTGACCAAGGATACGCATAAATTGGTCGCCATACCCACACCCGCTCCCCGATCCATTCCACAGCTTATACAACATCAAGCGATCAGAAAGAGATACCGCAATGACGACTGGGCAATCCAAGATCATCTATACCCTGACCGACGAAGCACCGCTCCTGGCAACTGCTGCCTTCCTGCCGATCGTGCGCACCTTTACGGCCCCCGCCGGCATCGAGATCGAGAAGGCCGACATTTCCGTCTCGGCCCGTGTGCTGGCCGAGTTTCCCGAACACCTGACCGATGAACAGAAGGTGGCAGACACGCTTGGCGACCTCGGCCGCCGCACGCTGCTGCCCGAGACCAACATCATCAAGCTGCCCAACATCAGCGCTTCCGTGGCCCAGTTGATCGCCTGCATACGCGAACTGCAGGCCAAGGGCTACCAGATTCCCGATTACCCGGAAGACCCGAAAACCGACGAAGAAAAAGCCATCCGCGCACGCTACGCCAAATGCATCGGCAGCGCCGTCAACCCGGTACTGCGCGAGGGTAACTCCGACCGCCGCGCACCGAAGGCGGTGAAGGAGTATGCGCGCAAGAACCCGCACTCGATGGGCGAGTGGAAGCAGTGGTCGCAGACGCATGTCTCACACATGCACCACGGCGACTTCTACCACGGCGAGAAGTCGCTGACGCTCGACAAGGCGCGCGACGTCAAGATGGAGTTGATCACCAAGAGCGGCAAAACCATCGTGCTGAAGCCCAAAGTCTCGCTGCAGGCCGGCGAGATCATCGACAGCATGTTCATGAGCAAAAAGGCACTGTGCGAGTTCTACGAGCGCGAACTGGACGACTGCCGCCAGTCCGGCATCCTCTTCTCGCTGCACGTCAAGGCGACCATGATGAAGGTCTCGCACCCGATCGTCTTCGGCCACTGCGTCAAGATCTACTACAAGGAAGCCTTCGAAAAACATGGCGAACTGTTCAAGGAACTCGGCATCAACGTGAACAACGGCATGTCGGTGCTCTACGAGAAGATCCAGACGCTACCGGCATCCAAGCGCGACGAGATCATCCGCGACCTGCACTCCTGCCAGGAACACCGCCCGCGCTTGGCCATGGTCGACTCGGCCAAGGGCATCACCAACTTCCACTCGCCGAACGACATCATCGTCGATGCCTCGATGCCGGCGATGATCCGTGGCGGCGGCAAGATGTGGGGTGCCGACGGCAAGCCCTACGACTGCAAGGCCGTGATGCCGGAATCGACCTTCGCCCGCATCTA